>NZ_BAAANY010000010.1:82489-110479 GCF_039530045.1 Fodinicola feengrottensis
AGTCGACGCGCGCGGCAGGCACTGCCGCCAGAAACTCAGCTCCGGGGCTTTTCGCGCATCTCGAAGGTCTCGATCACGTCATCCACGCGGATGTCGTTGAAGGAGCCGAGTCCGATACCGCACTCGTAACCCTCCCGGACCTCGGTCGCGTCGTCCTTGAACCGACGCAGCGACTCGATCGCCAGGTTGTCCGCCACCACCGCGCCGTCGCGGATGAGCCGCGCCTTGGCGTTGCGCCGGATGAGACCGGACCGCACCAGCGTGCCGGCGATGTTGCCGAACCGGCTGGACCGGTAGACCTCGCGGATTTCCGCGGTGCCCAGCTGCACTTCCTCGTACTCGGGCTTGAGCATGCCCTTGAGTGCGGCCTCGACATCGTCGATCGCCTGGTAGATGACCGAGTAGTAGCGGATGTCGACGTTCTCCCGCTCGGCCAGGTCCCGGGCGTTGCGCTCGGCCCGCACGTTGAAGCCGATGATCACGGCGTCGGCCGTACGCGCCAGGTTGATGTCGTTCTCGGTGATGGCACCGACACCGCGCCCGATGATCTGCAGCTCGACCTCGTCGAGCACGTCGATCTTGAGCAGCGAGTCTTCCAGCGCTTCCACCGAACCGGACACGTCGCCCTTGAGGATAAGGGTGAGCTGAGTCTTCTCGCCCTCCTTGAGCCGCTCGAAGATCGACTCCAGGGTGGGCCTGGCCCGCGTCGCGGCCTGCTGGGCGTTGCGCTCGCGCGCGGCCCGCTGGTCGGCGATCTGCCGAGCCACCCGGTCCTCCGGCACGACCAGGAAGTTGTCGCCGGCGCCCGGCACCGCGGTGAGTCCGAGGACTCGTACGGGACTGGACGGACCGGCTTCCTTCACCGGCACCAGGTGCTCGTCGAGCATGGCCCGGACGCGACCGTGGGCTTCACCGGTCACCACCGAGTCACCGACCCGCAGGATGCCGCGCTGCACCAGCACCGTGGCCACCGGACCGCGACCGCGGTCCAGCCGAGCCTCGATGACGGTGCCCTGCGCCGGTACGTCGATCGGAGCGGTCAGCTCCAACGCGGCGTCCGCGGTCAGCAGGACCGCGTTCAGCAGCCCGTCGATGTTGATGTCGGCCCGGGCGGACACGTCGACGAACATGGTGTCGCCACCATATTCCTCCGGAACCAGGCCGTATTCGGTGAGCTGTCCGCGCACCTTGGCCGGGTCGGCGCCTTCCTTGTCGATCTTGTTGACGGCCACCACGATCGGCACCTTCGCCGCCTGCGCGTGGTTCAACGCCTCGATCGTCTGCGGCTTGACACCGTCGTCGGCCGCTACCACCAGCACCACGATGTCCGTGGTCTCGGCGCCACGGGCACGCATGGCGGTGAACGCCTCGTGGCCCGGGGTGTCGATGAAGGTGATCGCGCGGTCGTGGCCGTCGTGCTCGACATGCACCTGGTACGCACCGATGTGCTGGGTGATGCCACCGGCCTCGCCGGCCTGCACGTTGGCCTTACGGATCGTGTCCAACAGCCGCGTCTTACCGTGGTCGACGTGACCCATGACGGTCACCACCGGCGGCCGCGCGACGTACTCGTTGGACTCGTACTCGCCGTCGAACTCCAGGTCGAAGCGCGCGAGCAGCTCGCGGTCCTCGTCCTCCGGACTGACGATCGTCACCTCGTAGTTGAGGTGCTCTCCCATCAGCATCAACGTCTCGTCCGAGCACGACTGCGTCGCGGTCACCATCTCGCCCAGGTTGAAAGCCTCCTGGACGAGCGAGCCCGGGTTCGCGTTGATCTTGTCCGCGAAGTCCGCCAGGGACGCGCCGCGTACGAGCTTGATCGTTGAACCGTCACCCCGCGGAGCGCCGGACTGCATCGTCGGCGCGGACAGGTTGTCGAACTCTTGGCGCCGCTGCTTCTTGGACTTGCGGCCACGGGTCGGCCGGCCACCGGGACGCCCGAAGGCACCCGCCGTACCGCCACGGCCACGACCGCCGCCACCTGGGCGACCGCCGCCACCACCGGGACGGAAGCCGCCGCCGGCCGGGGCGCCACCGCCGCCACCAGCACCGCCACCACCGCCGGGACCGCCGCGGTATCCGCCGCCACCGCCACCACCGGGACGACCAGCACCGCCGCCACCGCCACCGGGACGACCAGCACCGCCGCCGCCACCACCGGGACGACCAGCACCGGCACCGCCACCACCTGGGCCACCACGGCCGCCGCCACCTGGGCCACCGGGACCGCCGCCACCGGGGCGCGGGCCACGGGCCGGCATGCTGCCCGGGCTCGGCCGGGGCGGCATCATGCCCGGGTTCGGACGCGGACCGCCGGGGCCACCCTGACCGCCACCGGGACGCGGCGGCATGCCTGAGGCCGGACCCGGGCGCGGGCCGCGGTTGGGTGCGCCACCGGGAGCCGGGCTGCCGGCGTGGTCACCGCCACCGCCCTGGGCTGGGCCGGGACGCGGGTTGGCGCGCGGCGCCGGAGTGCCGGCACCCACCCCAAAGGGATTGTTGCCCGGACGCGCCGGACCGCCACGACCGCCACCCGTGCGGCCACCGCCGCCGGAGTTCGGGCCTGGACGCGGCGACGCCGCCGGCGGCCGCGGACCGGGCCGCGGACCGGGAGAAGCTGGTCGCGGGCCACCGGACTGCGGGCCGGCCGGAGCCGCCGGAGCGTCGGTGCCACTTGCCGCGGCAGCCGGCTCGGCCGGTGCCGCGCTCTCCGCGCGCGCCGCCGCCGAAGCTGCCTGAGCGGCTTCCTGAGCTGCGCGAATCTCCGCGACACGGGTCTCGGCGGCCTTGGCCTCGACGCTCTGCGCGCTCGGCGCGGGGCCGGCCGGCGGCCGGGGACCGGGCTTGGGACCGGGGCCCGGACGTGCGGTAGGCCGCGCTGAGGGCGCGGCGGAAGACTTGGGTTTGCCGGCACTCTTGGCCGGCGCTGAACCGCCGGACGCTGCCGGCTGTGGGTCGACGAACGACTCCCGGAGCCGCCTCGCCACGGGTGCTTCCACCGTCGACGACGCGGACTTCACGAACTCGCCCAGATCTTTCAACTTGGCGAGAACGGTCTTGCTTTCCACCCCGAGCTCTTTGGCGAGCTCATGGACGCGGGCCTTGCCTGCCACTGGTCTCCTTACCGGGACCGGCGGCTGACCCGCTCGATCCCACGGTTAGTGCTGAAGCCTGTTCATGCTGGCGACTTCATCGCGTGCTCATACCGGATCGACTCACTTCTGTTCTCTGGCGCGGATCTGGTGATCCACACTCTTGCGTTACCGCTGCGCCACATGCGTACGAACGGTCGCCGTGTCGGGCGCGAACCCGGACACACGCAATGCGCGCCCGAAGGCGCGCCGCCGTTCCGCCAATGCGAGACAACCCTCGACGGGGTGCAACCATGCCCCTCGTCCCGGCAGCCTGTGTGCCGGGTCGGCCACTACCTCGTGTCCGACCAGGACCACACGCAGAAGATCTGTGGCCACTGCCCGCTCCCGGCAACCCACGCACGTGCGAACCGGACCGTCAGAGATGTCAACGCTCCAGATCGTACGAAAGTCACGTGAAAAATACGCCGTAAAACCAGACCCGGGCACCGAGCCGTAGTTAGTCTACCCCGCCGTCGTACGAGGAGCATGACCGGACGTGGAGTCCGGAAGACTTTTCGGCCGGCGACCCGGCGGCGGCCCACCGGCCGCCCGGTTCTGCGGCCGTGGGTCTTGCGTCCCAGCGCCGTCGGCGGCGTCGCTGCGGATGTCGATCCGCCAGCCGGTCAGCCGGGCCGCGAGCCGGGCGTTCTGGCCTTCCTTGCCGATCGCCAGCGACAGCTGGTAGTCCGGCACAGTCACCCGGGCGGACTTCTCGGCGGCGCTGACCACCTCGACCTTCAGCGCCTTCGCTGGCGACAGCGCGTTGCCGACGAACTCGGCCGGGTCCTCGGAGTAGTCGACGATGTCGATCTTCTCGCCGTGCAGCTCGCTGGTCACCGCTCGTACGCGCGAACCCATCGGCCCGATGCAGGCGCCCTTCGCGTTGACGCCCTCGGCCTTCGTACTCACCGCGATCTTGGACCGGTGACCGGCCTCCCGGGCCACCGCGGAGATGAGCACGGTGCCGTCGTCGATCTCCGGGACCTCCAGCGCGAACAACTTCCGGACCAGGTTCGGGTGACTGCGGGACAGCGTGACCTGCGGGCCGCGCATACCCTTCGTGACGCCGATCACCAGGCACTTGAGCCGGGAGCCGTGGGTGTACTGCTCGCCGGGCACCTGCTCGGCCGGCGGCAGGGTGGCCTCGATCTTGCCGAGCGACACCTGCACCAGACCACGCTCGGCCCGGGCGTTGTCGCGCTGCACGATGCCGGCGACGACTTCGCCCTCCTTGCCGACGAACTCGCCGAAGGTCACGTCGTCGGTGGCCTCCCGGAGCCGCTGCAGGATGACCTGCTTCGCGGTCATGGTGGCGATCCGGCCGAAGTCGGCCGGAGTGTCGTCGTACTCCCGGAGCACCTCGCCCTCCGGCCCGGTCTCGGTGGCCCACACCCGGGCCTGCCCGGTCTTGCGGTCCACTTCCACCCGGGCGTGCGAGTGGGCGTCGTCGGTGTGTCGGTACGCGGTGAGAAGCGCGCTCTCGATGGCCGCGATGATGGTGTCGAACGAGATCTCCCGTTCGCGCTCCACCGCCCGCAGTGCGGCGATGTCGATATTCACGGCGACTCCTCTTCGTCACGCTGCTGGCCGCTGGGCTGCTCAGCGGTTTTCTGGGTGGTAGCCGCGCCGAACTCCACTTTCACCCGGCCGGGCCCAAGCTGCGCGTACTCCCAGTCCCGCGCGCCGTCGTCGGTGTTCAACCGGACGCCGGACTCGTCAGCGGCCGCGATCCGGGCGGTCAGCCCGGTGCCGGCGGCGGTCACCGCGACCAGCCGACCGACGTTACGCCGCCAGTGCCGTGGCTGCGTCAGCGGCCGGTCGACTCCCGGTGAAGTGACCTCAAGGGTGTACGGCGGGCTGTCGAAACCGTCGTCGTGCCGGTCCAGCTCGCGGGAGATCTCCCGCGACACCTCGGCGACCGCGTCCAGGTCAACGCCGCCGTCGCGGTCCACGACCACCCGCAACACGTCCCGCCTGCCGGCCCGACTGACCGTCAGGTCCTCCAGGTCATACCCGGCCGTCTCGACCACCTGCCGGACCGCCGGCCGCAACTCGGCCGCCGTTCGCCGGTTCTTTTCCGGTGTCTGCACGGCTTTGGGTCGGCCGGCGCGCTCCCGCGCCGCCGGTGACTGCTTCGATGTCCTACCCGCCACGGGCACCTCCCCCAACCGACGCGACGGCCCCGGCCGGACAACTCCCCCAGCCGGCGCCCTGTGCAGTTATGGCCGCTCAAACCACTTGCCGCGAGGATATCCGCTCCGGGGACGGTCGGCTCACATGGAGATCTCGCGGCGGTCGTGGACCGGTTTGGTATGGGACCCGATAGCGGCTCCCCGATCCGCCCGCCGTCGTACCCGGCTGGAACAATGACGTACTAGTCGCCGGGCCGATTTCCGGTGGCCGGCAGCGAAAGGCGGACAGGTGGGGCAAAGCCGGCGAGCGATGCTGACTGCCGTCGCGTCCCTCACCGTTGCTGGCGGTACGGGTCTGGTCGCTGGCTGTACGGGTGAGCCCGCCGCGCCGGCCGCGCCGGATCCGGTCACCACCGCGCTGACCAGCCTGCTGAAGGCGGAGCAGGCATTGCTGGCCGGCTACGACTCGGCAATCGGCGGCCACAGCTCGCTGGCCGACCAGCTCGCCGGCGTACGAGCGGACCACGCCGCCCACGTCAAGGCGCTGGCCGCGCTGCTGGCCCGGCGCGATCCCGATCCCGATCCATCTCCGTCGCCATCGGGACAACACGGATCGGTGACCCCGGACGGCTCGCTCGCCGGCGGATCGTCCAGCAGTGCGCGGCAGACGTTGGCGGGCCTGGAAAAGCAGCAGACCACGGCCGCGGTGGCCGGCTGCCTCATCGCCGCGGACGCCGAGGCCGCCCTGCTGGCCAGCCTCGCGGCGGCCGAGGCCAGCCATCTCGAGGTGCTGACATGAGCCTGACCGGCGCCGCCGCGCTCCAAGCCGCGCTCGCCGGCGAACACGCGGCCAACTACGCCTACGGCGTGATCGGCGCGCATCTGACCGGCAACGACCTGGCGCTGGCACAGGACTCGCAAACCGCCCACCAGCACCGCCGGGACAGTCTCGTCACTCAGCTGACCGCCGCCGGGGTCATCCCGCAAGCCGCGAGCGCCGCGTACAAACTGCCCTTCGCGGTCACCACCGGCGCGGACGGCCGCCGGCTCGCGGTCACCCTGGAGGAGCGGCTCGCCGGGCTCTGGCGGGCCGCGGTCCCGGCCACCCAGGGAGCCGACCGGCAGGCCGCCGTACAAGCGCTCACCGAGACGGCCGTGAGAGCCACCCAGTGGCGACAGCGCGCCACGCCGAACAGCCCCGCCACGGTCGCTTTCCCAGGCAGTTGACCGACTCACGTCAAGGCATTTCAACCCGACGAAAACCTTGATCGGGTTACAATCCGGACATCTTCCGATTCAGTGGGTAGGCCCCTGATCACAGGGTGAAAAGCGGTCGTTGCAAACTAACTCCGATGCCTCTTCATTCGATGGTGACCGAATCGGTCGTCGGCTATCTGGAAGCCGTCGACGCGCTGGCCCCTGGCCTGGTCGAGGGGTTCTACCTGGAAGGATCCGCCGCGCTCGGCGACTTCCAGCCGCACAGCAGCGATATCGACTTCGTCGCCGTCACGGCCGACCGGCCGGACACGACCGCGCTCGGCACGTTGGCCGAGGTGCACGCGAAGCTCCGTAACCGCCGCCGCCCGTTCCTGGACGGTGTGTACGTGACGTGGGAGGACCTTCCGCGCGGGGGCGCCGACGACCGCCGCCGCCCCCGCAGCCACGGCGGCCGCTTCACCCCAGACGGCAGCCCGCCCAACCCGGTCACCTGGCACACGCTGGCCCGCTATGGCGTGCCCCTTCGCGGCCCACAGCCCGCCGACCTGGAGATCTGGACGGATCCGGAGCTGCTCACCCGGTGGACCACCGGCAACCTCGACCACTACTGGCGGCGCCGGCTGGACCGCTCGACGCGACTGGCCAGCCGGGCCGGCGTGGTGTCACTCAGCGACTTCGAGACGTCGTGGACTGTGCCAGGGGTGACACGGTTGCACTACACGCTCGCGACCGGCAACATCGCGTCCAAACAGGGCGCGTGCCATTACGCACTGGGAACGTTCGCAGCGCGATGGCACCGGATCGCCAAAGAGGCGTTGCGGCTGCGTACCGGCGCGGGTGGCCGGTCGCTCTACCCCACCCACCTGTCCCGCCGCCGGGACGTACGCGACTATGCCGCGATGGTCATCGAGTCAGCCCAGGCGCTGGTCAACCGCTAACGGCGCCTTTGTTACTCCACTGGTCGATGGCGGGCAGCAGCTCGGACAGGCGGTGCAGGACGGCGTCGGGCTCACCTTCGGTGTGACCGCGCTGCCATGCCGGAATCTCCGAATGCGGCACCCAGGCCGCCTTCATCCCGACCGCCTGGGAGCCGTAGACGTCGTCAAAGAGCCGGTCACCGACGAAGACACAACGGCTCGCGTCCGTCGCACCGACAGCGGCCATCGCGGCTTGGAAGGCTTTCGGATGCGGCTTGGTCCACGGCAGCTCCGACGTATACGCGGCGCCGTCGATCAGGTCGAGGATGCCGTCCCGAGCGAAAACCTCCTCATGTGCCGCACGCGGCCAGATCGTGTTCGACAGGACGCCGACCTTGAGGCCGCGCTCGGCGAGGGCGGCGAACAGCGGCGGCACGTCCGGATCGATGAAGGTGTGCGGCGCGAACCACTCCTGGTATGCCGCGAAAGCGCGGTCATGCGCCTCCCCAAGGGGCTCCAGGCCCGCCGAGCGAACGATGTCGGCATACGTCGTGCTGCGATGCTCGTCCCGGCTGCGCAACCACGCGTTTTCCTCGGCCGCCGCAAGCGCCCTGGTCACCGAGTCCGCGTCGACAGACCCATACGCCCGGGCATAAACCGCCCAGGAATCGGCCACGTCGATAACGTGCCAAGGTGTCAGGGTGCCGCCCCAGTCGAAGATCACCGCATCGAGAGTCATGCCCTCATAATGCCGGCCCCCAACGACAAAACCTGCCTCTTCGTGTGGCCGGCGTCACCGAACACCGATGTCAGCCCGCCGCATGATGGACATGGCATGGTTCTGCCCGTACGTTCATGCCCAGCCCACCCATCCCGACGCACCAGGACCGCGCCCAAGACCTCATGACATACCCAGCGAACAAGCTCATCATCCGGCACGGGGTCGAGCACCCGACCAGTGCCGGCACCATCACCGGCGTCAGCGCCTCCCGCGAGGACGACGGCACGCCCAGCGTGGTGCTGGCGGTGAAGGCGACCGACGCGGCGCCGGCGAACAGGGACCTGCGGCCCGGCGAAACCTTCGTCATCGGCCGGGAGAAGTGGCAGATGGCGGACCTACGCCGAGTCGACACGCCCGACTGGTACGCGGTTCTCACCCGGGTTCGCTAGTGTCCTGCGTTCTAGCGACCAAGGAGACTAGGGCACCGTCAGGATCTCGCAGCCGTCGTCGGTGACCACCAGGGTGTGCTCGAACTGAGCGGTCCAGCTGCGGTCCTTGGTGACCACGGTCCAGCCGTCCTCCCAGGTGTCGTGCCGGTAGTCGCCGATGGTGATCATCGGCTCGATGGTGAAGGTCATCCCGGTCTCGATGACCGTCTGCAGCTCAGGATTGTCGTAATGCGGCACGTATAGCCCGCTGTGGAACGTCTCACCGACACCGTGGCCGGTGAAGTCCCTCACCACTCCGTAGCCGAAGCGTTTGGCGTACGACGAGATGACCCGGCCGATCACGTTGATCTTGCGGCCGGGCGCCACCGCCTTGATGCCCCGCAAGGTGGCCTCGTGCGTACGCTCCACCAGCAGCCGGGCCTCCTCGCTCACCTCGCCGGCCAGGAAGGTCGCGTTGGTGTCGCCGTGCACGCCGCCGATGAACGCGGTCACGTCGATGTTGCAGATATCGCCGTCCTGGATGACGGTCGAGTCCGGGATGCCGTGGCAGATCACCTCGTTGAGGCTCGTGCAGCACGACTTCGGGAAACCGCGGTAGCCCAGCGTCGACGGATACGCGTGGTGGTCGCAGAGGAACTCGTGGATCACCTCGTCGATCCGGTCGGTGGTCGCCCCGGGCTGGACCTGCTTGCCGCCCTCCTGCAGCGCCTGCGCGGCGATCCGGCTGGCGATCCGCATCCGCTCGATCACGTCCGCCGACTTCACCTCGCTGCCTCGGAACGGCGTGGGCGCCTTGCGCCCGACATACTCCGGCCGCGGGATGTCCGCTGGCACCTTGCGGGCCGGCGCCAGCTGACCTGGTACGAGTGGAGCGCGCGTCTTCATCGGCATGGACGTCAGCGTACGACGAGACGCGCGCTCCTTTAGAACAGGCTCATTGCCGCATGGATTTGCGGTCCAGCCCCAGCTGAGCCGCGTCCGCGGCGGCCCGGCCGGCACCCCAGCCGGCCTCGTTGCGGACCTTGATCGGCTTGCTCTCCAAGGCTGGGTAGTCCTGCGCGATCAGGTTCTCGACGGCGAGCGCCTTGCTGGCCAGCACCGGCAGCAGATCGCCTGCGCTGGACACGTCCGCCGCGGTCGCCTCGTTGGCGGCGGTCAGCCGCTCGCCGATCCGGTTCGCATACGACAGCAGGAAGGCCTGCCGGAACGAGCGGGTCCGCGACTGGCCCGTACGCGTGACGTGCCGGCCGGCGGACACCAGCGCGCGGGTCGCCTGAACCAGCAGCGAGGTGGCCAGCAGCACGGTCGAGTCCACGTCCACCGGGTCGCCCAGCACCGCCACGAACCCGAGGTTGCTGTGCAGCACCGTACGACATCGGTTGGCGGTCGCCACCTCGTTGACCAGCACGGACTTGGCTGTCGCGTAGGGATCGTCGAGCCAGAACCGATGCGTGGTCGCCCTCGGGTCGGCGCCACGCTGGAACTCCAGCATCGCCTCGGTCAGCGCGTACCGGCTCATCAGCTCCTGCGCCTTGGCCGACAGCGCCTCGGCCTCCTCGTCGAACTCGGTCGACTCGGCCTTGGCCAGCAGCGCCCGCACCTTGCCGAGCACCTTCGCGTCGGCCGCGTGATGCCGGCCACCGCCAGCCACTCCGCTGCCCGGCGGCGGCACGATCACCGGCAGCGCCGGCAGCCCGCCGAGCAGGGCCAGCAGCTCGATCACCATCAGCAGGGTCTTGAGCAGCCCGAGCCCCTCGCGCCGTATCCACTGGCCGAGATGCGGCTCGTCCGGCTCCCACCAGAGCGTCGCCTCCAGCTGCGCCAACTGGTCCTTCCAGCGGTCGTCCAGGGTGCTCTGCGCATATCCCTGGCAGAACGCGGCCAGCTGGTCGGTAAGGAAGGACGCCGGCGGCCCGGAGCCGAGCCGCCGGTTGCTGATCTGCACGAGATCCTCCGGTAGCCAGCCGCCAACAGCCAGATTGCGCAGATAGATCCCAGTGACCTCGGCCACTGCCCGCTGCACCGCCGGCCGCTCGTGCGCTGGCCGATCGGCCAGCACCCCAGCCGTCAGGTACGGCGCGTCCTCATTGCCGGCGCGCAGATCCTGCGCCGCCGACACCAGCGAGGAGATAACCACCTGCGACAGCGTCGGCTGCCCTCCCGGCGCGCTCGTCCGATCTTCCTGAACGCGCCGCCGCCTGCCCTGCTTGCTCACCCGAATCTCCCCCTCGGCGCCCGCGGCCCAGGTCCGATGCTGCCTGGTGCCTCCCCACCACCTTCAGGCGCCCCACCGACAGTTTCGGGCCGGACCGCCGAGTTGAAGGCCGCAGTGCTGAATTGAAGGCCGCAGTTCCTGCGGCGGCGCATCCGGTTCGCATCGCCGGGGCACCCAAAAACCGGGCACCCCACCACCACGAACCTGGGCGGCCTCCGGCCGCCGCGGGCATGGCTGAGTTGAAGGCCGCAGTTCCTCCGGCGGCACATCCGGTTCGCATCGCCGGGGCACCCAAAAACCGGGCACCCCACCACCACGAACCTGGGCGGCCTCCGGCCGCCGCGCGGGCGTGGCTGGGGCCGCCAGGCCCGCGGTGCGGCCGCGGCGCATCCGCGGGTTACTTCGGTGCGGGGTCCCGCCACATCGGGTACATTCGCTCACCTTCGTATGGCAGCGGCAGTGGCTCCGCGCAGTCGACGAATCCGACCCGCTCGTAGAACCGTCGGCTGTTCGAGTTGCTCGCCTCCAAGTACGCCGGCGTACCAGTGGAGTCCATGGCCTCGCACCACGCGTTCAACAGTGCGGATCCGAGGCCCTTGTTCTGGTATTGCGGCATCACCCCGAAGAGCGCGCAGTAGTCATGCGCGCCGCGCCCGGTCGGGTGCGCGCCGTGCATCGCCTCGTCGAGGGTTTGCATGCGATCGACCCACGGACCGCAGGCCTCGGCCAGCCGCTCGTCGTAGTCCTCCGGGTCTGGACCAGGCACCGCCAGGTTCACCACCACGCCGGAATAGTCCGGTGCTACCAGGACCGTCCCGTGCGCCAAGGCAAGATCGACGACTATCCGGAAATAGGAAGGGAAAATCCGGGCCCGGTCGGCCGGATCGGGCACCAGCCACTGGGACACGTCGAGGTCGTGGAACGAAGTGGCGATGACCTGCGCTACCGCCGCGCCTTCGGTAGCGTCGGCCCGCCGAATGGAGACTTCGCCCGTCATGACCGCCCACCTGGGGTACGGCCACGCAGCGGTGCGGGACCCGGGCTGGTGAACGGCGTCGCGCTGCTGGCCGCCGCGCCCAGGCCGATCGCCGCGTAAACGCCCGGCCGGGTGCTCCGCAGGAACAACGCCCAAATAACCCCACCAACACCAAGAAGCGTGTAGATGGCTGGGAAGACAAATCGCAGCGGAGATGCCGGATCACCCAGCAGCGCACCGAAGTTGGACAGGATCAGGTAAATGATCAGCAACAGACCACAGCATGCGATCACCGGCGCGATCAGCCGTTGCCACAGCGTTTCGCCTTCTGGATTGCGGGCCAGGAAACCAATCACCGAGAACGACGTTCCGGTAATCAGCAGCAGGACTCCGAAAGCGCCGGCGGTGCCAAAAGTGAAGAAGAAGTTGACCAGCGGGTCGGCGTGGGAGATCGCGAACGCGATGACGAGCAGGAAACCTACCGCGCTCTGCGCAATCGAGGCATATTTCGGGGCGTTGCTACGAATGCCGGTCCGGCCGAGGAAGGCCGGCAGCACCCTTTCGCGGCCCAGCGCGAAAGTGTAGCGGGAGCAGGTGCCGTGGTACGACAGCGCCGCGGCAATCAGCGAGGTCGCGAACAGGATCTGGCCGATGTCGATGACGATGTTGCCGCCCACCTTGGTCGCCACCACGGCGGCCGGCAGGGTGCTGCTGAACTGCGTCGCGGCCTTGTGCAGGTTGTCCGCACCGATGGTGACGGCCATGGCCCACGCCGAGCCGGCATAGAGCACCGCCATCAGGGCCAGCGAGAGAAAGGTCGCGGCCGGCACCGTACGGTCGGATTCTTTGGACTCCTCCGAGAAAACCGCGGCTGCCTCGAACCCGATGAAGCCGGTCACCGCGATCGCCAGCGCGATGCCGAGCCCGGCACCGGACAGGCTGGCCGGCGACAGGGTGGTGAAGCTGACGCTGCCGCCGAATGGATGCGCCACGTCGATGATGTCGAAAATCACCACGACGACGACCTCGGCGACCAGCGCGACCGCCAACACCCGGCTGTTCAGATCGACTCTCAGCAGGCCCATGATCGCCACCAACGCCCAGGCCGCGAGGCCGAAGACGTACCACGGCACGGTGGCACCGGTCTTGTCATGCACCAACGTCGACAGGGTGAAACCGATCGCGCCGTACGTCGACCACTGCATCAGGCCGTACGCGAACAAGGCGATGAACGAGCCGCCAACTCCGAGCGGTTTGCCTAGCCCTTTCGCGATGTACGTATAGAAAGCGCCGGCATTGCGGATCCGCCGCGCGACCGCGACGTATCCCACGCAGAACAGCGCTAATACGACCGCCACCAGCAGGAAGGCAAGCGGCAGGCCCTTGATTTCGGTGACCTGCCAGCCGGTGGAAACGATACCGGCGATCACCGTCAGCGGCGCGGCCGCGGTGATGACGAAAAAGACCACGTGCATGATGCCGAGCCGGTTCGCCGCGAGCGTCGACGACACGACGCTCGGGCGGCTCGCGACAGTGGGGGATTGGGCCATCGTCCAAAGCTCCAGAATTGTGGGGGTAGTGGGCCAAAACTAGTGCCGGATTTTGAGTACCGCCTCGCCGATGAGGCTGTGCACCGTAGTGGTGATTTCGCGCAGGGAGGGATCGGCCTTGGCTATCACGCCGGCGACGAAAGCAGCTATCGCGGCCGCGTCATCCCACAGGTCGACCTGCAACAGACCGATCGCCTCCAGCAGCCCACCAAGATAGATCTCCCCCCAGGTGGTCTGGCCACGCGAACCGGCCAGAGCCGCTTCCAGTCGACCAGATCGCCAGAAAGCGCCTTCCTGGTCAGACGGCCGGTGCACGATGACTGTCTTGAAAAAACGCCGCGTTTCCTGTGGTTCCAGCATGCCGGCACGTACCAGCCGCTCGGTGACCACCGCCGCCGCGGTCTGGCTCAGATAACTCAGCCAAGTCCGCAGGTCGTGGTGTGGCTCGGCGAGAATGTTCTCCAGAATCTCCAGAGTGGTCTGGTCGTCCGGGAGTTTTCCTGTCAGAACATGGATCCGGCCCTCTCGGACCTGAATGTTGCGGGACAGCACCAACTCCCCGAGCAGGGCACCCGCCATTCCGCAGTCCAACGCGACCTGACTCACCCGTGGCCGGCCAGTGCGGTCCTCGTGGGCGATAAACCACAGGTCGTCGCCCACCCGTAGATGCTCGGCCCACAGCCGCTGATCGCGTCTCAGCGTCATGAGCTCCCCGACATCCCGCGCGTTCCGCCCTCTCCGAGTGCCGACACGCCCACGGCGCGACGACTCATCCCGACAGATCGGCGACCTGGCCCGCAAACCCATCTGCCGGGTCGGATGAGGACAACTGACCAAGATCGCTCGCCGCGACGATACCGGTCACGGGTTCGATGGACAATATCGCTGTGCGATTAACCAGGGCGCGAACACCGATCCTTGTCCGTGCGTACGGCCAAAACTGGCCATCGACACTATTTCTCGAACTAATGTTCGAATTCCACAGACGAATGACCCGCGGCCGGAGCCGCGGGCATTCGAGCGTTCGTTACTAACCGCGACCAGACGGGAACTGCACCACCTGCTGGTAAGTGGGCCGGTTCTGCCAGCTGATCTTGCCGTCGGTGATGCCGCCCAGCGGGTGCTGGATGATCGTGTCGGCACACCACTGGTCGCCCGCCGAGCAGTCCGCGTCGGCCGCGTAGACCTGCGTCGCTGGCATCGCGGCAGCCTGTTTGAGGCTGCTGACCAGCGCTTGCTGGCAGCTCGCGAGGTTGCCGCCGCCGCAGTACGTGGTGCCGAGCTGGCTGGCTAGCGGGTGGCCGAGCACCTGGTGCAGGTCCGCGTTCACGTAACTCCACCAGCCGTTCTGGAACGACGAACCCTTGTGCGGCTGCGTGTCGTTCAGGCTGGAACCGCCACCGACATCGCCGTTTTGTTGCCCGGAGGGCGATTCGTTGATCGGCAGAGCGGACGCGAGGGCCTGGTAGAGAGAGTCGCCCATGCCGGCCGAGAATTCCGCCTTGACCAGCAGCGGCCACCAGGCGTCCAGGATCCGGATCGCGTCGGCGGAGGCGTACTGCTGGCTGCCGTAGCTGGTCTCCTGCCGCTTGCCACCAGCCTGCTGCCAGGCCCGCAGCTTGGCGACCGCGGCGCTCACGTCCGGATCGGTGATCGGCGCGCTGTCCAGCACCTGCAACAGCACCGGCAACACGTCCTCGGCGCGTAGGTCGGTCAGCGCCGCATCCTCCATCGCTTTCGCCAGCGACGCGCGGGAAACCTTCTGCCCGCTGGTCACCATCGCCTTGATTCGACTGTCCAGCAAATCGACCCGGTGCACCGAACCCTGGCCGTAGTCACTGGCCGCGAATCCGGCCGCCTGCTTGTTGTTCCAGCTGACGTAGTAATCCTGGTCGATCGACTGCGGGTGCTGGGAGGCCGGCGTGTACTGCGCGGTGTTCGTGGCTGGATTCCAGCCCTGCCACTGATAGGCGGCCTGCGCTTGGACGGGGAAATTGGGATCGACGTTCGCGGCTCGGAGCGGATTGGCTCCGGAGTTGAAATAAGCGGTGTGCTTGGAGTCGACGTAGAACCAGTTGAAGGTGAAGTTGATGTCCGCGGCCGCGCGCTGGAAAGCCTGCGGCGAGGTGATCACCGACGGGTCGTTGAATTCACCGAAGCCCAGGATGGAGTCCGCCTCGTGCATATAACTCGACCGCAGGCTGGTGAACGCCACGAACTGCCCGCCGACCTTGCCCCGATAGGAAACCAGGCCGTACTTCGTCCGATAGCGCACCAGGTCGTACGACCCGGCCGCGGTCGAGTCCGCTGTGTTCGGGGCCCACGCGTCGTGTACGGCGAGCCGCTCCATTGGCACGCATTGTCCGTTGTAGAGATAGGAAAGCGAGTTCTGGGTGACTGGCGCGCCAGTGGGCTCGCACAGCGTGACCGCGTACGAATCGGTCACATCCTGGCCCGCCGAGGTCGCGCTCCACGAGTAGTCCTGCCCGCGGCCGATCAGCACATAGAGGCTGATGCCGGCGAAGGCGATGCCACGAGCGCTGATACCAGGCCCCTGCAGCTCCTCGAGCATCAGCAGCTGTGGCGCGAAATAGCCAGTCTGTGGACCGAAAACGGCGACCGGGTTACCGGTGTCGGTGTACGGCCCGGAAACCACCATCGCGTTGGACATACTGTGCTTGACGCCCTGGGCGAACCCAGGACCGAAGACGCCGTCGTTGAAAATGCCTTTGACCGACGAAAGATCGCGTACGTTCGGCTTCTTTCCACTGGTTTGCTGCGCGGCTTTGGCCGGCGCCTTGGCCGTCTTGGCGTTGGTCGCCGAGCCGGTCGGGTTTTCCACCAGTCCCTGCGCGGTCACCGATCCCGGGTCCGGCATCGCCGTACCCACCGGGTGCGCCGGCGACTGGCCGTACGGGAACGACTGTCCATTGTGGACAGTCTGGACCGCGCTCGGGTCCTCGGCCATCCGCAGCGACTGCCAGATCGCATCGCCCTGCGCCACTCCGTAGCGGGCCTCAGCGGCCTCCTTCACCTGCGCCGAGGCGATCTCGTTTCCGCCGCCACTGCCGAACAACGCCCCGATGACCGCCGCGATCGCGATCAGGTCGGTCGGCTTGAACGGATCAATGCTGCCCGCATTGGTGATCGCGTTCATGTGGCCGGTCAGCACGTACTCACCGGGGAAGTTGCGGTTCGAGACGGCCTGCGTGATGTACGCGTTGACGCCGGCGACATAGTCGTTCACGTCCGCGAGCGCCTGCTGACCGCGCGACGACGAGCTGGCCAGCCGGTCGATCTGGGCCTGCAGGTCCTGCTCGGTGTAGGGCGCACCGGCCCACAGGCTCTGCTCGAACGACCGGTTCGACGGCGCCCCGCCGGCGAAGCCGGTCAGCGTCGCACGGCCGACATGGCGGAGCAGGTCCATCGTCCACAGCCGGTCAGCGGCACCGGCGTACCCGGCGCCGAACTCCGTCCCGGACCGGGTGGTGCCGGTGATGTGCGGTACGCCGGTGGCCTTGTCCCGGACGATCGTCACGTCGCTGCGCGGTGAGATCGTGCTGGCCACCTGGTCGGCCGGCACGCCGAAGGAGGAGTTGTCGAAGAAAGTGTTCAGCTGGCCGTTGGTGAGCCCGGTGTACTGACTGGCCAGTTTCGCGTACGGACCGAGCTGGTCATCGGTGTGCGCCGGCCGCGTCCCAATGGTCCGGTTGCCGAGAATGTCCAGCAGCGTCGCGTTGCCGTTCTCCCCCGGCGGCAGGATGTCGTTGCACTGCCCCTGGCAGTAGTCCGTCGCCGCCGCCGGTTTCGGCGGCGCGGCGCTGGCCGGTAACCCGGCCACCACGCAGGCGACGGCGAGCGCCGCAGTCATCAGGATCCGCAGTCGACCGAACATAACGTCAGCCCTCTCGCCGGCGTGGCGGTTACTTTGCGGTAACCCTGCCACTCACTGTGACACAAGACACACACGTGCGGAGTTTGTCACTCTTGCCCACGAAGGGTAGACAAAGCCCCCACTTGGTCGGCATGCGTGTCCAAGACGAAACGGCCCTTTTCCACTGATCATCTTCGCCAACCGAGAGCAGATCTGCCAAAACCCGAATATTTAGCGACGTTTCGGGGAAAATAACGGCAGGGCGCACTGACTCGTACGGGGGGCACTGGAGGCAACCGTGACCAGCGCGACGCCAGTCATCGACATCCACGGAGAGGTGATCCCGGCACCACCGCAGGTGCGGCCGCTCACGCCGGACCAGGATCGGCGCGTCGTCCAGCGAACCGACGCGGCACCGACCGTACGGCTCGGCGGTCGGCAGGGACGAGACGTGTCCAGTTATGACAGCAGTGTGGACTACCACGCGTACGACTTCGTCCTCAACAAGGTCACCGAGGGATCCGGCTACGTCTCCCCCGGCTGGCAGAACCGCAGGTCCGCGACCCGCGCCGCCGGCAAGGTCTACGGCGGCTACCACTTCGCCCGGCCCGGCGACGGCGCGCAGCAAGCCGACTTCTACCTGTCCCAGGCCGGCCTGCCGGCGGACGGCGACCTGCCGGTCTTCCTGGACTACGAGGTGTCCGGCCTCGGCGCCGGCTTCCGGGACGCCTTCTGCCGCCAGTACCAACACCGCGTCGGCGTCGCGCCGGGTCTATACACCGGCGAGTCGATGTGGTCCAGCGACCTCGGACGGGTGCGGGGCGCGGCGCGCTGGCTGTGGCTCGCGCATTACGGCGTCCAGGCTCCGACCTACACCTGTGACATCTGGCAGTGGCAGGGCGATCCGGACCTCGACACCGCTTACACCGACCTGCGGTCCATGACCGTCGGCAGCAACCGCGGCTCGTCGTCGATTTGGCATCCGATCTACAACGTCGACAACACCGTCTGGATCCAGGGTCGCGCACCCGTACTGGCGCTGGAAAAACGGCCGTACCCGTCGGCCACCCAACCGACCACAGTGGACATGCGCAAGGTGCCGGCGGACCGGTGCGCGAACGACCGGACCGGCATCACGCACGACTGGGCCGACTACGTCCACGACCTTTTCGCCGCTATTCCGTGGGATTCCCGCCCTGGCGCGACCTGGGCCGCGCATTTCGGAATAGTTCGCAACGGGTCGTACGGGAGCACGCATTTCTACGCGTTGCTGGAATGGGGACACCTGCACGGCGGCCTTCGTCCAGGCGGCGACAGCGGCGACTGGGCCCTGCTCTGGGGATCCCTTCAGGGCCAATACCACACCTAGAAATAACGGTACGTGGTGATTAACTGATCGACTGGGGCGCGGTCGTCGGTCAGTGGTCGCGCGTTGCCCACCAAGGCGGCGAGTTGGGCCGGACTGGCCACGCCACCAGGCTCGCCGCGGTGGGCGGCCGCGGCGAGCAGCGTGTCACGGTCCGGGATACGGTCGCCAGCGACGATGACGAAATTGCCGCCCTCCTTGCCCTCCAGCGCCGCCTTGGTCCCCATCACCGTGACAGCACCGAAAACAGACCGTACGGTAGCGATTTCCGCTGCCAACAAGGCAAGTGGCGGGAAGTCGATGACGTTGAGGACATACAAACCACCAGGGCGCAGCACTCGGCGAAGTTCGGCGGCGAACTCCTGGGTGGCCAGGTGCCACGGCACCGCGCTGGAACTGAACGCGTCGCCGATCACCAGGTCATAGCCAGCGGCCGGCTCGGAACGGATGCTGACACGGGCGTCGCCCACCCTGACCTGCAGGGCGTCGGACGTACGCAGCCCCAGCCGCTCCCGGCCGAGCCGCACGACCACCGGGTCGACTTCCAGCACTCGGCTGGTCGACCCGGGCCGGGTAGCGGTCAACCAACGCGGCATGGTGAAACCGCCACCACCGATATGCAGAGCCCGCACCGGCTTTCTCGCCGGCCACATCGCGTTGATGACATCGCCGTACCGCTGGGTGTAGGCAAATTTGAGATAGCCATAGTCTTCGGTGTCCACGTACGAATGTTCGGCATCGTCGAGCCACAGCGTCCGACCGCCGGGCCGGTCCGAATCGTCGGTGACACGGGCGCAGTAATACGCGGTTTCGTAGTCACACGGCACCGGCAGCGCGACCGCTCCACCCGTGGCGAGCACCAGCACCGCGACCATCCCGATCACGGTCCGCCGACCGGTGAGCCATCGCGAGCCCACCAACTGCCAGCCACCCAACGCGACCAGCACCGCGCCCGTACCGACCAGGATCGCCGACACCGGCAAGGTCGCCAGCAACACGTACCCGGTCAGGAACGTGCCGGCCAGCCCGCCGACCGTGCCGAAAGCGCTGAACCGACCCACCACGGTTCCGCTGTCGGCCAGCCGACGCAGCTGCGTTTTCACCACCACCGGACTGATCGCCGACAGCACCGCCACCGGAGCCGCCGCCGCGACACCGACCAGGATGATGCTGCCGGCCGGACCGCTGTCCCGCACCAGCGGACCAACGGCCAGCACAATCGGCTTGCTGGCCAACACCAACAGGCCACCGACGGCCAACAGCGGACCGATCAGCACCTTCGGCGGCAGGAAATCCGCCGCCCACCCACCCCGGTTCGCACCCAGCGCGATCGCCGCCAAGGTCACCGCGATCGAGGCCGTATACGTCTGGAATGTGTTGCCCACATAAGGAGCCGCCAGGCGTACGGACGTCAGCTCCAAAATCAGCACAGCGGCGGCAGACACCATCACCAACGTGATCGCCCACCACCGCACCATCACCGCCGGCCCCGGCTGCTCAGCCGTACCGCTGGCCACCTCTGTCACATCCATGCCCAGCATCCTGCCGGCCACCGGTCGTGACCCGTACGGCCGGGATGCGGCGACCCGCTCCCCGTCTGTCGGCGAGCGCGTCAGGCAGGACTGTCAGCCGGCGAAGACATCCAAACTCTCAGCACTATTAATCGCCGCCGTCGCCGCCTCAGCATCACCAGCGGCAAGCCGACGAGCAATCCCCTCAATCCGCGAATCAGGACCAAACCTCATACGCAACAAAATCGCAAAAATCCGGACCTCAGCATCAGCTGCGCCCTCGATCCTGCCTTCGCTGAAGGCTTCGCGCATGCGTGGGGAAGGCGGGAACTCCCGCAGGTCAAAAGGCATCCGAACCTCCTCAGCAATGGCCTTGATCACGTCAGGCGACAAGTGTACGCCCGCGAGGATCTCCGCCATCTCGGTCAACACCGGCGTCTCGGGGTCTCCGGACGACTGGATCCGTTCCAGCACGTCCCGGAACAGTTTCTGCCGCCCACCCCGCTCGGCCTTCGCCAACACGGCCAACGGAGCGGTGGCGACCCGTTCAAGTAGGCCCTCCGGATCGCATTCGCGAAGCAGATGAACCCGATAGCGATGGCTCAGGTCGTCTCGTACGAACTCTTCCGGCGGCCGTCCTCCGCCGAGAAGGACCACGTGCTGTTCGATCCGGCTGCGCGGGTGCCGCTGCCAGAGCCGAGCAAGATATTCCACCATCCGCGGCCCGATCGTGCTGTCCGCGTTGCGGAAGAACTCGATGTGCGCCAACCGTCCGCTGCCGACGCGGGCCAGCATGTCAACCCGCAGTGGACGGCCGCTCAAATCCTCCGGCTCGGCCATCTCACTCACCACGTCGATCCCCAGCCAGCGGCACAACTCCGCGCGCTGCGGCACGGTCAAGAGCTTGATGGCGTTGTCGTACACCGGGCCTGGACGTTTCTTGTCGCGCACCTGCCACCTCCGTTATCGAGGAAGCTAGTGAGCTGGTCCGACAGAAATCGCGAGCATTGATCTGAGGGCGGTGCGAGGCAGCCCTCGTTGACGAGATGGGGGGTACGGGGCTGGGGTCCCGGTTGAAAACGGCCGCCGGTACGGGACTGGGGCCTTGGTGAATAGCCGTGTCTGCGAGGGTGCGGTGCCTCGTCTACCAGCCATCGGAAAATCCCGCCCCGCCACCAAAGACCGGTGGCGGGGCGGGATTTTCCGATGGTTACTGCCGATGGCCCCCGATTTTTCTGGCGCCTTCGGCGCGGGCGCCGTCGACTACGGCTACGAGAGCCGGTCCTCAGACCCTGCAAAAACCGCAGGGTCTGAGGACCGACGCCCCTGCCGGAGGGGCGACAACATCGGCCTGGCGGCCGATGGCGCCGAACGGGGCTGGGAACCGTCGAAGTTGGCCGACTACGGGTTGAAGGTGCCGTCCCGCACGGAGTGGGGTGACGGGGGGCTGGGAAACGTCGAAGTTGGCCGACTATGGGCTGAAAGTGCCGTCCCGCACGAGGTGGGGTGACGGAGGGCCGGGAACTGTCGAGGTTGGCCGACTGTGGGTTGAAGGTGCGGTCCGCTGTGGGTGGCCAGCGAGGGTGGGGAATTCGGGAGACTCAGAAAAGGACGGAGGCGAAGGTGCCGACTTGGTGGAAGCCGCAGCGGGCGTAGACGCGGCGGGCGGCTTGGTTGTAGTCGTTGACGTAGAGGCTCACCACCGGGGCGACCCGGCGCAGAGCATGCGCGATGACGGCGGCCATGCCGGCGCTGGCGAGGCCTTCGCCGCGGTGGTCCGGGTGCACCCAGACACCCTGGACCTGGCAACAGTCGGGGGTGACCGCGCCGAGTTCGGCCTTGAAGATGACCGCACCGTTCTCCACTCGTACGTACATCCGGTGCCCGGCGACGGCGCCGGCGACCCGGCCGCGGTAGTGCGCGCCGCCGTCCCGGCCAAGCGGCGAGACGCCGACCTCCTCGTGGTACATGGCGACGCAGGCCGGCAGCACCAACGGCAGGTCGGCCGGCTCGGCCAGCCGAACCGCCGGGTCGGCTCGTACGGAGGCGAGCTCGCTGGTGGCCAACAGCGGCTGGCAGGACCGGACCTCCCGGGCCGGCCCCCAGTACGGCCGGAGCGCGTTCCAGAGTTCCAGCACGCCCTCGGCCTCGCCGAGCATGGACGAGCAGATCCGGCCCTGCATCAGGGCCCGGTCGGCGAAGGCCTTGATGTCGGCAGCGTCGGTGCCGACCGGTACGAGGTTGCCGCTGGACAGGCACACCGCGCGCAACTGCCGGCCGCGCCACGATCCCCACAGTTGGGCGCCGAGGTGTTGCTCCGCGAGCCCGGAGCCGGTGAGCTTGGCGGCCACCACGGCGCTCGCCACTGGGTCACGGTCGAGCAGGGACCGCGCCGCCGGCAAGTCGGTGCCGGTCAGCACGCTCGCGCGCTGCCTGGTCAGCATGGCAGCAATCTATCCCGACTCGCCTATTTCACCTCTACGACAGGCGCAAGGCCACGCAGCTCCTCGGGCAGGTCCTCACCCATCTCCTCGGCCAGCCGCAACGCCTCTTCGATCAGCGTCTCCACGATCTGCGACTCCGGCACGGTCTTGATGACCTTGCCTTTCACGAAAATCTGGCCCTTGCCGTTGCCGCTCGCGACACCCAGGTCGGCCTCGCGGGCCTCCCCCGGTCCGTTCACCACGCAGCCCATAACGGCCACCCGCAGTGGTACGGGCAGCCCCTCCAGGCCGGCGGTCACCTGCTCGGCGAGCGTGTAGACATCGACCTGTGCGCGGCCGCACGACGGGCAGGAGACGATCTCCAGGCCGCGCTCACGCAGTCCGAGCGACTCCAGGATCTGGTTGCCGACCTTGACTTCCTCGACCGGTGGCGCGGACAGCGAGACCCGGATGGTGTCGCCGATGCCCTCGGCCAGCAGCGCGCCGAACGCGACCGACGACTTGATGGTGCCCTGGAAGGTCGGGCCGGCCTCGGTCACCCCGAGGTGCAGCGGATAGTCGCACTGCGCGGCCAGCTGCCGGTACGCGTTGATCATCACCACCGGGTCGTGGTGCTTCACCGAGATCTTGATGTCCCGGAAGCCGTGCTCCTCGAACAGCGAGCACTCCCACAACGCTGACTCGACCAGCGCCTCGGCGGTGGCCCGGCCGTATTTGGCGAGGAGTCGCTTGTCCAGCGAGCCGGCGTTGACGCCGATCCGGATGGGGGTGCCGGCGGCGGAAGCGGCCTTCGCGATCTCGGCGACCTTGTCGTCGAACTGCTTGATGTTGCCCGGGTTCACCCGTACGGCGGCGCAGCCCGCGTCAATCGCGGCGAACACGTACTTCGGCTGGAAGTGGATGTCCGCGATCACCGGGATCTGCGACTTGCGCGCGATCGCCGGCAGGGCCGCCGCGTCGTCAGCGCTGGGCACGGCCACTCGGACGATCTGGCAGCCGGAAGCGGTGAGTTCGGCGATCTGCTGCAGGGTCGCGTTGATGTCGGAGGTGAGCGTGGTGGTCATCGACTGGACGCTGACCGGCGCGCCGCCGCCCACCAACACCCCGCCGACGTTGAGCTGACGGCTCACTCGACGCGGAGCCAGGGTCGGCGCCGGCGGCGCCGGCATCCCCAGGTCAATGGACACGGAAAATACCCCTCACTGGAAGATCTGGATGGGATTGACGATGTCGGCGGCCACGGTCAGCACACCGAACACGACGAGCACGAGAGCGACCGCGTACGTGAGCGGCAGCAGCTTGGCGTAGTCGACCGGCCCCGGATCGGGCCGGCCGCGGCGCAGCGCGAACCAGGACCGGGTGCGCTGGAACCACGCGACGATCACGTGGCCGCCGTCCATCGGCAGCAGCGGCACCAGGTTGAACACGCCGATGAAGACGTTGAGGCTGGCCAGGATGGTCAGGATCAGGAACCCGCCGGCCGGTCCCTGGTTCTCCAGGGACTCGCCGCCCAGTCGGCTGACGCCCACCACGCTGACCGGGCCGTTCACGTCCCGGTGACCGCCGACCAGCGAGCCGAGCAGGTTCGGGATCTTTTCCGGGACCTGGGCGATGGCGCCGAAGGTGCCGGCGAAGATGGTGCCGGTCAGCTGCGCGGCCTTGCCGGCGCCGTCGATCGGGCCGTAGTGGGTCGTACGGCTCAGGTCGGCGTAAAGGCCGATCACCGGGGTGCCGACCAGGGCCTTGGAGTTGGGGCTGGCGGTGAGCGGCCTGCGCTGCCCGGTCAGCAGCTTGACCGTGGTAATGATCGTCTTGCCATCACGTACGTACGTGAGTGGGACCGCCGTCTTGCCGTCCGCCGGCGACTTGCGCAGCGCCTGTTGGAAGGCCGCGTAGGTGGGCGTCTGGATGCTGTTGATCGACGTAACCCGGTCACCCGACTTCAGACCCGCGGCAGCGGCCGGCGAGGCCGGGTCACCGGCCTTGCAGGGCCGCGGGTTGCCGGTGCTGTCGGTCTCGTTGCCGAGCACTACGCACTTGGCCGGGTGGTCCACCACGGCCGCGGTCTGGGCGGGCGGAACTTGGATGGTGATGCCCCAGATGAGGATGGCGACCCACAGGAAGACGAACGCGAGGACGAAGTGCGTCAGCGACCCGGCCACCAGCACGACGGTCCGTTTCCAGGCTGGGAAGCGGATGAACGAGCGCGGCTTGTCCTTCTCGGACATCTCGTCCTCTTCCTCGGGCGTCATGCCGAGGATCTTGCAGAAGCCGCCGAACGGGAGAGCCTTGATGCCGTACTCGGTCTCCCCCTTCTGGAAAGACCACAGCGTCGGGCCGAACCCGAAGAAGAAGCGGGTGGCCTTCATGCCGAACATCTTCGCGGTGACCAGGTGGCCGGCCTCGTGGATGTATACCGAGACCAGGATGCCGATCGCTACCAGCACCACTCCCAGTGCGTATGCCCACATGCGTCGTCGGTCTCCGCTCGCTTCGTCGTCCCGGTCAGCCGCTGGCCGCCGGCGCGCCGGTCAGCTCGCGGGCGGTGTCCCGCGCCCACTGCTCGGCCGCTAGTACGTCATCGACATCAGTTGGCTCGGCGCTGCCCAGGGTGCCGCGCGGAGCCCGCTCAAGTATGGCCTCAACAGTGTCCACGATGCCGGTGAACGGCAGGCTGCCGGCGACGAAGGCGGCGACGCACTCCTCGTTCGCCGCGTTGAAGACCGCCGGCATCACGCCCCCAGCCTGCCCGGCCGCCACCGCCAGCGACACCGCTGGAAAGCGTACGGCGTCCAGCGGCTCGAACTCCCAGCTTTGTGGGCGGCTCCAGTCCAGCGGGGCGATCGCCGCCGGCACCCGGTCCGGCCAGCCCAGCGCCAGGCTGATCGCGAGGGTCATGTCCGGCGGGTTCGCCTGGGCGATCGTGGACCCGTCGGTGAACTCGACCATCGAGTGCACGATCGACTGGGGATGGACGACCACCTGGATCTGCCCGTACGGGAAGCCGAACAGCTCATGCGCCTCGATCACCTCGAGGCCCTTGTTGACCAGCGTGGCGCAGTTGATCGTGATGACCGGGCCCATGTCCCAGGTGGGGTGCGCGAGCGCCTGCTCGACGGTGACGCCGGCCAGCTCCTCGCGCGTACGGCCGCGAAACGGCCCGCCGCTGGCGGTGACCAGCAGCCGGGCGACCTCGTCCCGGCGGCCGCCGCGCAGGCACTGGGCCAGCGCCGAGTGCTCGGAGTCGACCGGCACGATCTGCCCTTCCTGGGCGATCTTGCGGACCAGCGGCCCGCCGGCGACCAGCGACTCCTTGTTGGCCAGCGCGAGCTGGCGGCCGGCGGCCAGCGCGGCGAGGGTGGGCCGCAGCCCGATCGAGCCGGTGATGGCGTTCAGGACCACGTCACACGGCCAGGCGGCCAGCTCGGTGGCCGCGTCCGGGCCGGCGAGGATCTTGGGCAGCTTGAACTGGCCGGCCGAGTAGCCGCGCTCTGAGGCGGTCTTGTAGAAGGCGAGCTGCAGGTCCTGGGTCATCGTCGCGCGGGCAACCGCGACAACGTCGACGCCAAGCTCCAGCGCCTGCGCGGCGAGCAGTTCCACGTTCGAGCCGCCGGCCGCGATGCCGACCACCCGGAACCGGTCCGGGTGGCGTCGCGCCAGCTCGATCGCCTGGGTGCCGATCGAACCGGTCGAGCCGAGCAGCACTACCTCGCGAGCGGTCACCGGACCATTCTCCCGCACGGCGGGACCCGATGCTGACACGCCCGGCGGCAGGGTCGCGTACGTCACCGGATTCGCCTCTCGTCAAGCGTTCTGGGGCGCCGGAAGGCGGACCTCATGGCCGCGTACGATAGCCGCCACTCGGATGCGCCAAACCTTAGGAAAACCATAAGTTTTGCCATAAACGCGCGTCAATATAGACATTTAGCATGAAATAGCCATAACTTATCCGCGCACCACCTGGCCGGGCGAACCGTCGTACGCCCAGCCACCGACCGCGACCTCGCCGGCGCGGCCTCCTACCCGGAAAGGCCAGCATGAGAACACTGTCCCGATCCCTGCTCGCGGTGGCCGCGGCCGGGGCCGTCGTCGCGGCGACCGTCCTGCTGGCGGGTCCGGCCGGAGCGATGGGGCGGCCACCCCTGGAGGCCGCGACCCAGTCCGGGGTGCCCGGGACCGTGGAGCTCGCGACGCTGACCGCCGACGCCGGCTACTGGACCGCGGACCGGATGCGGCACGCCCGCCCGGCCGACCAGCTGGCCACCCGCGCCTACCGGCAGGACCGCAAGGAAGGCCTGCTCGGCGGCCTCGGGGACATTACCGGCGTGCCGCTGCTGCGGCCCTCCACCAAGGCCGCGGTGGCCGGCCTCACACCGGTCGCGCACATCGGCAAGGTGTTCTTCACCCTCAGCGGGGTCGACTACGTCTGCTCCGGCAACGTGGTCACCAGCCACAACCGGGACGTGGTCGCGACCGCCGGGCACTGCGTGAACGCCGGTCCAGGTGCGTACGCGACGAACTGGACCTTCGTGCCCGCGTACGACAACGGTTCCGCGCCTTACGGCAAGTGGACGGCCCGCAAGCTGGTCACCACCAGCCAGTGGGCGAAGAACGGTGACATCAACTACGACACCGGCTTCGCGGTGCTGACCAGCCGCTACGGCCGGCACATCAGCGACGCGGTCGGCGCCTCCGGGGTCGGCTTCAGTCAGCCCAAGGCGCAGACGTACACGCTCTACGGCTATCCCGCGGGCAGCCCGTTCGACGGCGAGACGCTGCAGACATGCAACGGCAAGGCGTCCAGCGACAGCTATGGCAGCACCAGCGACCAGGGCGTGTCCTGCGACATGACCGGCGGCTCGTCCGGCGGCCCGTGGCTGCTCGGCGCCGGCTCGGGCGGCGCGCAGCAGTCGATCAACAGCTTCGGCTACGACTCGGTCGCCGACCGGATGTTCGGACCGTACTGGGGCAGCGCCATCCAGGGCGCATACACCTCAGCCGGCACGAGCTAAGACCGATTGTTGAGCCTGCCTCGTACGAACATCACGAGCAGCAGCGCCCCGAAGGCCAGAATCAGTCCGATCACCACGATCTTCGCCACCGCCGCACTGTAGCCCGATCCGGCTCCCCTGCGAGGCGGCACGGCGGCCGGTCGTGCCAAACTGCACCCAGATGCCGGCGTACGAGCCGACTGACCGCACGGTTCCAAGGAGGGCGTTGCACGTGGCGGATGAGGAGATGGTCACCTCCCCTGACCAGCACAAGCCCGGTCCCAAGCGAGCCGCGCGGGCCGGCCTGATCATCGTCGCGGTGGCGCTGCTGATGATGAACTTCGGCAACCACCGCGGCCACGTCGAGACACTCTGGCTGGTCGGCTGCGCGGCCGCCCTGGTCGTGGTGTTCCTGGTGGACTGGGCGCTGCGCAAGAACGGCCTCAAGCGCGACAACTAGTTCCGTACCGAAACGCCCCGCTCCCGCAAGCC
>NZ_BAAANY010000010.1:110507-195540 GCF_039530045.1 Fodinicola feengrottensis
GTCGGGACGACAGTTGTTGATCTTGGTTAGTTTGCCTACCCAAAACGGACATCGGTCTGAAATGCCTGGTTTAGGTAGACCAACTAACCAAGATCAACAACGAATATCGCGGAGAGTATCCGAACTCGCGGGAGGTGGTGGCGCAGAGTAGCGAGGTCCGTGGAGGGGGTGGGGTCGCACGAGGGTCGATGAAGTGGGGTGCGGGGACGTGCTTTTTCGCGAGTGTGGGCTGCTTGTTCTCCCCGTCGGCGGGCGTAGCCCTGCACATTTCCTGACCCGGCGGCGGCAAACAAAAACCGGGCACCGCACCCAAGCTCCGCCGCCGGGCCAGGAAATGTGCTGCCCTTGGGCGCCGACGGGGAGAACAAGCAGCCCAACCACCCACCCAACGCGGCGACCGCACCCAAACCCGTTCTTCCTAGAGGCGCCCCCCGCAGGGCAGGTCTTGACCTTCGCTCTTGACCTTGAAGCCCTTGACCTTGAAGCCCTTGACCTTCGGACCTCAAGCCCTTGACCTTGAAGCCCTAGACCTTCGCCCTGGAACCCTGCGGGTGATCAGCCGCGGCGGCCGAAGAGGTCGCGGACCTCGCCGAGCGCGGCATCCACCTCGTCCTCGTAATAGCCGCCCTGCACCAGCTCGAAGTGCGGCACCAGGTCCTCCGCGTCGATCCGGCCGCCGGAGCGCCCGGTCACCAGCGCGCTGATGCCGTCGAACAGCCGGTCAACCTGGTCGACGTCGTAGCCCGACCCGAACCGGCGCTGCTTGAAGGTGGACCGGAGCTGGTCGACCTTCGCGGCGTCCTGCGGGGTGTACGAGTTCATGCCATATTGCGGCATCTCCGCGGTCATCTCGGACTTGCCGTGCCGACCCGGGTCCGGGCGGCCCGCCAATGGCACCTGCAGGGGCACCTCGGTGACCCGGTGCGGCTCGACCGGCGCCTGGTTCCACATCACCGTGGCGCCGGTGTCCCAGCTGCCCGGGTCATGACCAGCACCACCGCCACCACCGCCGGTCGGGTCCCAGTTGCGGGTGTCCCGGTCCAGCTGCGCGGCCCAGCTGTCCTCCTCCTGGGCGGACTGCGGAGTCCCATAGGTGGCCGCGGCCGGCATCGGCGGCGGAACCGCCGCCGCGCCGCCGCGATACGGCGCCGGAGTGGGCTCCTCGCGGTAGCCCTGGTCCTGGTAGGTCTGGCCCTGGTCGTACCCACCGCCGCCGCCGGCGTAGCCGCCCTGTTGCCGGTCGTCGAACTCGTCGCGGTAGCCGTCGTCCCGGGGGTCCCGGACGTTGCCGCGGCTCTGCTCTCGACCTTGCTCTCGGCCCTGGTCGGGGTAGTCGCGGTTGGCGTAGTCGTCGTAGGTGCCGTCGCGGAACTCCGACGGGGTGTCGAACTGATCGGTGTCCGGGCCTTGGTCGGGGTGCGGGCCTTGGTCGCCATATGGACTGGGGCGGACCGCCGGCACGTACTGCGTCGGCGCGTCGTCGCCGGACACGCCGATGCTCGTACGACCGGACCGGCCGGCGCGGGCCGGGCTCGGCACCCGGTTCGCAGCCACTGGCGCGGCCATCGGTGCCGCCACCGAGGCGGCGCCGCCGATCCCGCTGCCGGCCATCGCCCGGGCCGGTGCCGGCTCGCGCCGCTCCGACCGGGCGGGCGCGGCCACCGGCTGGTTGTCGAGCTCGTTCAGCTGGCGCTCCAGGCGGTCGAGGTGTTTGTCGACCTCCCACTCGTCATACCCGCCGAAACGCACCCTGAAGACCACGTTGTGGACTTCCTCAGAGGTGATCGGCGGGCCATCCGGGTTCCCCATCAGGGTGCTGTCCACCCGGTCCAGGAACTCGTCCACCTCGTCGACCTTGTAGCCCCGGCGCAGCGCACGTCGCCGGAACCGCTCACCCGGATCAGATCCCTGCACCACGCTCACACCTCCGCCGCGGCCAACTGCCCGCAAGCTCCGTCGATCTCCCGACCACGAGTGTCTCGTACCGTCGTGGAAACGCCGCTGGCACGCAACCTTCGGACAAACTCCCGCTCATCTCCCGCGCTGCTGGCCGACCACGCGCTGCCCGGTGTCGGGTTCAGCGGTATCAGGTTGACATGCGCGAGCTTCCCGGCCAACCGCCGGCCCAGTAAATCGGCCCGCCAGGGCTGGTCGTTCACCCCCGCGATCATCGCGTACTCGATGGAAATGCGCCTCCCTGTGGTCCGCGCATAGTCCCACGCGGCGGACAGCACCTCGTCCACCGGCCACCGCTGGTTGATCGGGACAAGCGTGTCGCGGAGCTCGTCGTCCGGCGCGTGCAGGCTCACCGCCAGCGTCACCGGCAATCCCTCGGCGGCCAGTTTGTGGATGGCCGGCACCACGCCGACCGTCGACACCGTCACCCCGCGGGCGCTGATGCCCAGCCCCTGCGGCACCGGTTCGGTCAGCCGCCGTACGGCCGAGATGACGCGCTGGTAGTTAGCCAGCGGCTCCCCCATGCCCATAAAGACCACGTTGGAGATCCGCCCCGGTCCACCCGGCACCTCACCGGCGGCCAGCGCACGAGCACCGGCCACCACCTGTTCGACGATCTCGCCGGTCGAGAGGTTCCGCTTCAGCCCACCCTGCCCGGTCGCGCAGAACGGACAGGCCATCCCGCAGCCGGCCTGGCTGGACACGCAGATGGTGACCCGTTCTGGATAGCGCATCAGGACGCTTTCGAAGAGCACACCGTCATGCGCCTTCCACAGCGTCTTGCGGGTCGTGCCGTCGTCGCAGGTGATGTTGCGGACCGTGGACAGCAACGGCGGCAGCAGCGCGGCACCGAGCTCGGTCCGGGCGTCCGCCGGAAGGTCGGTCATCGCCTGCGCGTCCTCGGTCAGCCGGCCGAAGTAGTGCCGGGAGAGCTGGTCGGCCCGGTACGCCGGGTGGCCGAGCTCAACGACCGCATCACGGCGGGCGGCGACGTCCAGGTCGGCGAGATGGCGGGGGGGCCGGACCGCACGCCGGCGGCCCGGCGCCGATCCGGCGGCCGGCTGGGCGGCCACCAGTGAATCTGGTCCGGATTCCGCCACGGCGTCGATCGAAGCGAGGTCAATCAGGGGCAGCGTTGTCATCGTGTGGCCTATTCTCCCATGGCCGCCCACGAGAAGTCGCCGGTATGTGGGTGAGCCGGATCATCCCCTGACAACCCTCGGTGCTGACCCGGTCGCTTACGGCATTGGAGTTTACTCGGTTCGCACGACAAGATCACCGGCAGTACGCAAGGAAAGCGATAAGGCGACTTATCGGGGCACTTGTTACGAGGGTGGCGCAAACGTCGACAAGAGGACATACGCCACCGGTGCCGCGACCAGCACCGAGTCGAGCCGGTCCATGAACCCGCCGTGACCGGGAAGCAGGCTGCCCATGTCCTTGATGCCCAGGTCACGCTTGAGCATGGACTCGGCAAGATCACCCAGCGTGGCGGCGATCGCGATCGCGACCCCGTAAATGACCCCGAACCACCACGGCCGGTCGAAGAAAAACCGAAGGAAAAGTGCCCCCGCAATGGCACAAACCAGGAGCGAACCGCTCAGGCCTTCCCAGGTCTTGCCGGGACTGGCCAACGGGGCCATCTTGTGTCGGCCGAACAATACGCCGAACGCATATGCGGCTGTGTCACTGCAGACGACGGTGGCCATGAAGGCGATCACCCGAAGCTGGCCGTCGTCCGGTACGAGTAAAAGGACGGTGAAGCCGGCCATCAACGGCACGTATGCGGCGATCAGCGCGGCCGACGTGACATCGCGCTGGTAGCCGACCGGACCGTCGCCGAGCCGCCACAGCATCACCGCGATGATCGTGAGAACGAACCCGACCGCGAGCATCGACGCCCCCGCGAACCACCCAAGCGCCGTCATGCCGACGCCGCCGGCGATCAACGGAACCAGTGGCGGCCGGGCCTCCAGCGGGCGTACGGCCCGGACCATCTCGACGGTCGCCAGCACCACCGCGACGGCGACCACGATGGCGAAGACCGGGCGATAGATGAGCAGCGAGGCCAGCACCAGCGCGCCGAGGCCACAGCCGACGGCGATCGCGACCGGCAGGTTGCGGCCGGCCTTGGGAGCGCTGGGCTGGCGCTCGCGAGAGGCCCGGTGCCGACCTCTGCCAGCCGCTTCGGGATCCGCCGTCATAAGGTCATTAGACCTCAAGCAACTCGGTTTCCTTGTGCTTCATCAGGTCGTCGATGGCCGCTACATACTTGTGGGTGGTCGCCTCGAGCTCCTTCTCGGCCCGGTTGACCTCGTCCTCGCCGGCCTCGCCGTCCTTGTTGATCCGGTCCAGCTCTTCCTTGGCCTTGCGCCGGACGTTGCGGATCGAGACCTTGGCGTCCTCGCCCTTGTGCCGCGCCACCTTGACCATTTCGCGGCGACGCTCCTCGGTCAGCTGCGGGAAGACGCAGCGCAGCACGTTGCCGTCATTGCTCGGGTTGACCCCGAGGTCCGAATCCCGGATCGCCTTCTCCAGGGCCGCGATCTGGGACTGGTCGTACGGCTTGACCACGGCCATCCGCGGCTCCGGAACGCTGATCGAGGCGAGCTGCGACAAGGGCGTCATCGAGCCGTAGTAGTCGACCATGACCTTGTTGAACATCGACGGGGCCGCCCGGCCCGTACGCACCGAGCCGAGGTCGTCCTTGGCGACCTCGACGGCTTTCTCCATTTTCTCTTCAGCCTCGAAGAGTGTCTCGTCGATCACGTTCGGTCGCCTCCTGAATGCGGGTCTGGCACGCTGCCCACCCCGTCAAGGTATCGGTCTGCCCGGGTGCGTACAGCCGTCTTAAAGCTTATCGATTGGTCAGCAGGGTGCCGATCTTCTCCCCCGCGATGACCCGCCCGATATTGCCCTCGGTGAGCAGGTCGAAGACGACCATCGGCAGGTCGTTGTCCATGCAGAGGCTGATCGCGGCCGCGTCGGCGACCCCGAGGCCCTTGCTCAGCGCCTCGCCGAAGCTGAGCTCCTCGTACCGCTTCGCGTCCGGGTTCTTGGCCGGATCCGAGTCGTACACGCCGTCGACCTTGGTGGCCTTGAGTACGACGTCGGCGCCGATCTCCAGCGCACGCTGGGCGGCGACCGTGTCGGTGGTGAAATACGGCATGCCGGCGCCGGCGCCGAAGATCACGATGCGACCCTTCTCCAGGTGCCGCATCGCCTTGCGCGGAATGTACGGCTCGGCGACCTGGCCCATCGTGATGGCGGTCTGCACTCGCGTCTCCACGCCCTGCTTCTCCAGGAAGTCCTGCAGGGCGAGACAGTTCATGACCGTACCGAGGATGCCCATGTAGTCGGCCCTGGCCCGGTCCATGCCGTGGTGCGACAGCTCCTCGCCGCGGAAGAAGTTGCCGCCGCCGACCACCAGCGCGAGTTGGACACCGCTGCGCGCCACCTCGGCGATCTGCCGAGCGATCGTCTGCACCACGTCCGGGTCGACACCGACCTCACCGCCACCGAAGACCTCACCGGAGAGCTTGAGCAACACCCGCTTCCAGCTCTGCCGGAGGTCGACGGCAGGAGGTGAGGAATCGGCGGCAGTCGGGGTCATGAACGTCAAATCCCTCTCATCGGTGGTCGAACATCGGACGCAAATCTATCGGGCCGGGCGCTCGGGCCGGACAGCGCCTGCTGTGGTGCACCCGTTCCCAAACAACCCTGACTGGACAGTCCGCACCTTCTTGACAAGATATGTTGTCGGTGCGAGGCTGGGCGCATGTTGGAAGTAGCGGTAATCGACGACCCGGCGGTGGCCGAGGTCTCACTGGACCCGATGCGGGTCCAGCTGCTCGCGGCGCTGACCGAGCCGAGCTCGGCGGCGACCCTCGCGGCCCGCGTCGGGCTGGCCCGACAGAAGGTCAACTATCACCTGCGGGAGCTGGAAAAACACGGTCTTGTCGAGCTGGTGGAAGAGCGCCGCAAGGGGAATATGTACGAGCGGCTGATGCAGGCCACCGCGGCTTCGTACGTGATCTCCCCGAACGCCCTCGCGGCGGTCGAGCCGGACCCGGCCCGGGCGCCGGACCGGCTGTCGGCGCGCTGGCTGCTGGCCGTCGCGGCCCGGCTGGTCCGCGATGTCGGCGACCTGATCACCGGCTCCACCAAGGCCGGCAAGCCGCTGGCGACCTTCGCCATGGACGGCGAGGTGCGGTTCGCGTCGGCGGCCGATCGGGCCGCTTTCGCTGAGGAGCTCGCGGCCGCGGTGGCCGCGCTGGTGAGCAGGTACCACGACGAGAAAGCCGAGCGCGGCCGCGACCACCATCTTGTGGTGGCGATTCATCCCAGCGTCAAAGCCAAACCGAAGGAGCGGTGACCGGTGTCCCGGGATTTTGAGATCAACAAGGAAGTCGAACTGCCGGCCGAGCCGGAGCTGGTGTGGGACGCGATCGCCACCGGACCGGGGATGTCGTCGTGGTTCATGGGTCCGCACGAGATCGATCCGGCTGTCGGCGGCAAGATCAAGCTGACCATCGGCGACTTTTCCGAGCAGTCCACGATCACCGCGTGGGATCCCCCCAAACACCTCGCATACGAGACCACGACCGGCGATGACGGCAGCTTCCACGCGATGGAATATCTGTTGGAGGCCAAAGACGGCGGCAGCACCGTGCTCCGCTTCGTCCACAGTGGACGGATCGGGCCGGAATGGGGCGACGAGTACGTGGACATGACCACGTCCGGTTGGGACTTCTACCTGCACACCCTGGGTCAGTACGTACGGTACTTCGCCGGCCGCCCAGGCACGTACGTCTACGCACAGCTGCCAAAAGCACCCGACGGCACCGATCCGTGGTCGCTGCTGGTCGACGGTCTCGGGCTGACCGAGCCGCTGCGGGTCGGCGACCCGGTCCGGATGGCGGTGGACGGCCTCGATCCGATCGACGGCGTGGTCGACTACACGATCCCCCAGGTGCGGGAGGTGCTGGGGATTCGCGGCAAGGACGCGCTTTACCGCTTTCACAGCTCCGGCGCGATCGGCCACCACTGTTTCGGTGCCGACGCCGAAAAAGCGACAAAGGCCTGGCAGGACACGCTAAATCGCGTCTATCGCTGAGAAAACACAAAACGGCCGCCGCACCGAGGAAAATCAGTGCGGCGGCCGTTGCGTACGATCAGGCCTGGCCGGCCTCGAAGCGGGCGAACCGGGTGACGGTCAAACCGGCCTCCTCGGCCACCTGCTTGACGGTCTTCTTCTGGTCCCGCGCGAAAGACTGCTCCAGCAGGACGACCTCTTTGTAGAAGCCGGTGACGCGACCTTCGACGATCTTGGGCAGCGCGCCTTCGGGCTTGCCCTCCTCGCGGGCGGTCGCCTCGGCGATCCGCCGCTCGCTCTCGACCAGGTCGGCGGGGATCTCGTCGCGGGTGACAAAACGCGGGCGCATCGCGGCGATGTGCATCGCGATGCTGCGGGCGGTCTCGGCGTCGTCGCCGGTGAACTCGATCAGCACACCCACCTGCGGCGGCAGGTCGCTGTTGCGGCGGTGCAAATACGCGGCGACCTTGCCGTCGAAGACGGCAAGCTTGGCCAGCTCCAGCTTCTCACCGATGGTGGCGGCGGCGGAGTCGATCTCGGCGGCCACGGTCTTGCCGTCGGACAGCTCCAGGGCCAGCAGCGCCGGCAGGTCGGCGGGCTTGCCCGCCCACGCGACACCCGCGATGTCAGCGGCCATCTGCTGGAACTGCTCGTTCTTGGCCACGAAGTCGGTCTCGCAGGCGAGCTGGATCATCGCGCCGTCGACCGCCGCGACCAGGCCGTTGCCGGCGGTCCGCTCGGCCCGCTTGGCCACCTTCGCCGCACCCTTGACGCGCAGTAGCTCGATGCCCTTGTCGAAGTCGCCGTCGACCTCTTCCAGGGCGCGCTTGGCGTCCATCATGCCGGCACCGGTGGCGTCCCGGAGCTTCTTCACGTCAGCGGCGGTAAAGTTCGCCATCTCGTTTCTCTCTCATTTCGAGGATTTGTCTAAAGGTGTTCGCCGGAAAGCCGGCCTCCACGGCCCCGCCCGTACGACCCCCGCCGGCCATCGCTGGCCGGCGGGATGCCGTACGAAGCCGCAGGACAGCCGGCAAACTGCGGGTGGATCAGGAGTTGTCGGCACCGACCGACGCGCTGGCCGGCTCCGGGACAACGGCCTCAGCCGGGGCTTCCACCGCGGCGGCAGGAGCGTCGGCGGCGGCTGCCTCAGCGGCCTTGGCCTCGCTGCCTTCCAGCACGGCCCGCTCCCACTCCGGCATCGGCTCGTCCACGCCGACCACACCGGGCTCGGGCTTGTCCTGGCCCTCCGGGGCACCGGACCGGCCGGCACGGGCGATCAGGCCCTCGGCGACGGCGTCGGCGATCACCCGGGTGAGCAGCGCGGCCGAACGGATCGCGTCGTCGTTGCCCGGGATCTTGTAGTCGACCTCATCCGGGTCACAGTTGGTGTCCAGGATGGCCACCACCGGGATGCCCAGCTTGCGGGCCTCGTCGACGGCGATGTGCTCCTTCTTGGTGTCCACGATCCAGACCGCTGACGGAACGCGGCTCATGTCACGCAGGCCACCGAGGGTGCGGGCCAGCTTGATCCGCTCCCGGGACAGGACCAGGGCTTCCTTTTTCGTCAGCACGTTCTCGCCACCGGTCTGCTCGATCATCTCGAGCTCCTTGAGACGGAGCAACCTCTTGTGCACGGTCTGGAAGTTGGTGAGCATGCCACCCAGCCAGCGCTGGTTCACATACGGCATGTTGACCCGCTGGGCCTGCTCGGAGACCGCTTCCTGGGCCTGCTTTTTGGTGCCTACGAACAGGATCGTGCCGCCGTGCGCCACGGTCTCCTTGACGAACTCGAACGCGCTGTCGATGTACGTCAGGGTCTGCTGCAGGTCGATGATGTAGATGCCGTTGCGCTCGGTCAGGATGAAGCGCTTCATCTTCGGGTTCCAGCGCCTGGTCTGGTGCCCGAAGTGAACCCCGCTTTCCAGCAGGTTTCGCATGGTGACGACGGCCACTGTGGCACGCCTCCCTTTCGCCTCGCGCGGCCCACTTGCGGGTGGTCCGCGCTGCTCGGTTGCCGCGGGCCACCGGGTGGTGCCCGCCCTGGCGTCCCAGCGACGAGACGAACCATCCGTAGCTGCGGAATGGACCGAGGCCTCGGCGCTGCCGGAGTCCACCTGGGGCGGTGCCGGCGAAGGACGCGCGTAGTCAGCCCGCGCATACGGGCTGCATTAACAGTCTACGCGCTCCCCCGATCGCCTTCCGGCGGCAGGGCCTCAGGCTGCGATTGCGGCGAAAAGCATGAGCAGCACGCCCACGATGACGAAGACCAGCGGCGGGCTGAGCAGCCGCTGCACAGCCGACTGCTCGCTCGTACGACGAAGCAGCACCGAGGCAAGACCGCCGGCGAGTGCGGCCGTACCAGCCAACAGCAGCGACCCGGCGATCACCCCCGACCCGTCCGCGGCCGGCAGGTGACCGGCCGCCCGCCAGGCCAGCAGGCCGGCCGGGATACCGATCAGCAGCAACGCCACCGCGAGCCCGGCGACACCGGCGATGGTGCCGGCACCGATCGCGCTCGCCGGCCGCGCCGGCCTCGGCATCTGTAGCTGGCCCGGTGGCTGGTTTTGCTGAGGATTCTGCTGGGGAGGCTGTTGGGGAGGCGGCTGGTTGGCCGCTGGCGCAATGATCTGCGGCGGCAGCGGCCCAGGTGGGGGCTGTGTCGCGGCCGGCTGGGTCTGGTCGTTTTGCTGTTGGTACGCCGGATGGGCGCCGTACCCGGCCGAGTCGGCCGGCTGGCTGACCGACCCGCTGCTGTAGACGGTGCCGCCGGCCGACGCCGCCCGACGGGCCGCCTCGGCCGCCGGATCGGTGTTCGGCAGCTGGCGGGTCTGGTCGTTCAGATCGTCCCGAGGAGTCCAGTCCGGCGAGTAACTCATGCCCCCATCCAAGCGCACCGAGCCACCCGCCGCCGCCGGATCCAGCCGCACGCGATCTCCATCACCTCCCCGAACTCGACGTTCTCGCTGGCAACACGCCGGGGTTGACCGCGGAAACGTCGCGTTCGCGGAGGTCAGATCTGGGTGAGATGGGCGATGTTGGCCTGGTCGGTGGGCTCGGGGCTGGGGACGGCGGCGAACCAGGCGCGCAGGATCTCGTCGAGCTGGGCGGCGGAGGTGAGGCGCAGGCTGAGGGCTAGCACGTTCGCGTCGTTCCAGACCCGGGCGCCGCGAGCCGTCTCCGCGTCGGTGCACAGGGCCGCTCGTACGCCGGCGACCTTGTTGGCCGCGATGGACGCGCCCGTACCGGTCCAGCAGCACACCACCGCCTGGTCGCTGCGCCCGTCGGCCACGTCCCGCGCGGCTGCCTCGCTCGCCCATGCCCAGTCGGTTCGTTCTCTCTGAGCCAGGGCGCCGTGCGTGGTTACTTGATGGCCGTGCTCTTGGAGGAGTCGTACGACATCGCTGGCGACACCGGTGTTCTCGTCCGCGGAGACGGAGATCCGCATCAGGAATCCAGTTTTCCGCCGACGGCCCAGTGTTCGTGGGCCACCTCGGTGATGATCACCGTCACGCTCGCGGGCGACTGGCCCGGTCGCCCGCAGGTCTCCAGAAACGCGTCGGTGACCTTTTGCGCCATCGCCGCCTTCTGCTCGGCCGTACGCCCGGGAAACATCTGCACATTAATGATCGGCATGGTCTCGACCCTATCTTTTGACGTTGGGGTTGACCTTGTCGCTACGACAAGGTTTTTACTGTGGGCATGACACTCCTGCGGATTGGTGAGGTGGCCCGGATCGCCGGCATCTCGACGCGGGCGGTACGCCATTACCACTGGATAGGGCTGTTGCCGGAACCGGCGCGGCGGTCGAACGGCTATCGCGGGTATGAGATGGCCGACGTCGTCCGGGTGCTGCGCGTACGCAGGCTCGCTGACCTGGGGCTGAGCCTGGACGAGGTGGCCGATGCGCTGGCCGACGACCAGGGCCGGGAGCTGCGCGAGATCGTCGTGGAGATCGCCGCCGACCTGGCCGAACAGGAAGCCCGGATCCGCGCCCAGCGGGAGCGGCTACTGGAACTGGCGACCCGGGAGGGCGATCTGACCTTGTCCGCCGAGCTTGCCGAGGTCTTGGCCCACTGGGAGAAGCGGGCCGGGGACCATCCAGCGTACGAACGGGAGCGCCGGATCGCCGAGATGATCGGCGCCGCGCCGGGCGGCGAGGTGGTCGCCTCTGCGTATCAGGCGGTGCTGGACGACGACGAGATCACCGAGCGCGGACTGGCGGTGGCACGGCGTTTTGAAAAGCTCACCGAACGGGACGCGGGCCGGCCGGTCATCGACGAGGTGGCCGCCGAGCTGATCGCGTACGCCCAGGACGTACGCACCAAGGTGCTGACAGCCGCGAACGCGCCAACCGTGGACTCCGACCTGTTCCTGCGGGCGGTCGGCTCGGACCTGAATTCCGCCCAGCGACAGTGCTTCGGCCTGCTGACCGACGAGATCCAGAAATGGGGGTAGGCATGCGAAAACTCCTGCCGCTGCTCTTTCCGGCGGAGCCACGGCTCTTCGCCGCTCTCGGTCGCTGGATCGCCCGCCGGCCGGACCACCGCGGCGGCACCGCCTTCGACTATCCGCGGACCGACACCATGCTCTTCTGGACGATCGTCGTGCTCTGCGTGGTGGAGGGCGGTGCCGTGGAGTTCGTGCTGGCCCTGCTGCGCGTACCAATCGGCTGGGAGGTCGCCAGCATCGTGCTGCACGTCTACGCGGTCTTCTGGATCCTCGGGATGATGGCCAGCTTCGCCGTCAAACCGCATCTGCTGACCGGCGATGCGATCGTCGTTCGCGACGGGGTGTCTACCGAGCTCCGGTTCGGCTACGACACGGTCCGGGCGGCGGTGGTCGAACGGAAGCGGTCGGAAGGTTTCGGTGGTCGTACGGGCCTGAAAGTCGGCAAGGACGGAGTGGCTCTGCTGGCGTACGGGGACGCGACCGTCCGCATCGACTTCCACCCGGACGCGCTGATCTCCCGCAACGGCCAGCCGCTGCCCAGCCCGTACAAGAGCCTGCGGATCAGCGTCGCCGACGCGGCCCGATTCGTCCGTACGATCCACTCTCGACTGCCCACCATGGCCGCGTCTTAAGCTCTTCGCATGGCGATGGCAGGGCTTGTGACGCGTATGCAGGAATTCGGCACCACGATCTTCGCGGAGATGTCCGCGCTGGCGGTGCGGACCGGGGCGATCAACCTTGGCCAGGGTTTCCCGGACACCGACGGCCCGGCCGAGGTGATCGAGGCGGCCGTCGAGGCCTTGCGTACCGGCCAGAACCAGTATCCGCCGGGGCCTGGCATCGCGGCCCTGCGGCAGGCGATCGCGCGCCACCAGCGGCACTGGTACGGGCTGGATTACGACCCGGACAGCGAAGTCATGGTCACCGCCGGCGCCACCGAGGCGATCACCGCGGCGATCCTGGCGCTCTGCGAACCTGGCGACGAGGTGCTCTGCCTGGAGCCTTATTACGACTCGTACGCGGCCTGCATCGCGCTCGCCCAGGCTGTCCGCAAGCCAGTTTTGTTGCACGCGCCCACAGAACCCGGCGGCCGATTCACCTTCGACCCGGCGCAGCTGCGGGCCGCCATCACCCCGAAAACCAAGGTGCTGCTGCTGAATTCCCCGCACAACCCAACCGGTTTCGTGGCCACCCGCGAAGAACTCGCCGCCATTGCCCAGATCTGCGTCGACCACGACCTGGTGGCGATCACCGACGAGGTCTACGAGCACCTGGTTTTCACTGACGCGGCCGCATATAAAAACGATCCGGCAGTCGAGAGTGTCCGAAGTGGACACATCCCGCTGGCGACTTTTCCCGGCATGCGCGAGCGTACGATCCAGATCTCCTCGGTCGGTAAGACGTTCTCCTTCACCGGCTGGAAAGTCGGCTGGGTGTGCGCCCGACCGGAGCTGGTTTCCGCGGTCACCAAGGTAAAACAATTCATGACGTACGTGAACGCGGCGCCTTTGCAGCCGGCCGTCGCGGTCGCACTCAACCTGGATGCCAGCTATTACCCGGATTTCGCCGCCGGCATGCAGTCCCGCAGGGATCTGCTGCGCACTGGCCTCGCCGACGCCGGACTCACGGTTCTGCGTACCGAGGGCACGTATTTCGTCACCTGTGACGTGTCCAGCCTCGGTGTCACCGACGGCCTCGAATTCTGCCGGGCGATGCCCGAGCGATGCGGGGTGGTCGCCATCCCGAGCCAGGTCTTCTATGACCACCAGGACGAAGCCCGGCACCTCGTCCGGTTCGCGTTCTGCAAGCGGCCGGAGGTGCTCACCGAGGCGGCCAAGCGGCTGGCCAAGCTCAAGACCGGTTAACGACATACCACATCGGGCGGCCCGCTCGGCGTTATCCACAGTGCGACCTGTCGTCCACAGATTCGCGATCGCGGCCGCCACCCCGGCCCCGGCGGCGGCAGCCTGGTCACATGCGCTGCCTCGACCCGCGATCGCTCAGACCCATCGCCCTGCTGGCCGGTGAGCTGCTGGCTGTGCTGCTCGCCACCCACCTGGTCGCCGGGCTGCTATGGCCCGCCGGCGCGAGTGCCGACACCGTCCCGCCACCGACGCCACCAACGCTGGTCTGGCCGCTGGACGGCGTGCCGCCGGTGGTCCGCGGCTTCGATCCGCCGGCCGGTCCGTACTCACCTGGTCACCGCGGTGTCGACCTGGCCGCGCCGGCCGGCGCGCCGGTCCGGGCGGCCGGCTCGGGCCGGGTCGTCTATGCCGGTGACCTCGCCGGCCGACCGGTGGTGTCGATCGAACACTCCGGCGGCCTGCGCACCACATATGAGCCGGTCCGGCCGATCGTGCACCGTGGCGACGCGGTGACGTACGGGACGCTGATCGGCACCCTGATCGGCGGCCATCCGGGCTGCCCGATGGCCGCCTGCCTGCACTGGGGCGCACTGCTGAACGGGCAGTATGTCGACCCGCTCACCCTGCTGGCCGGCCTCGGTGGGCCGGTCCGGCTGCTGCCGCTGGACGGCCACGGCCGACGCTCCGGTGGATCGGCCCGCGGGTTGGCGGTAGTGCTCGCCGCCCGGCGCTGGCTCGGCACCCCGTATGTGTTCGCCGGCGGCGACGCGCGCGGGCCAACCACTGGTACCGAACCGGGCATCGGCTTTGACTGCAGCGGACTGACGCTTTACGCCTGGGCACAGGTCGGTGTCAGCCTGCCGCATACCGCCAGCGGTCAGCACCGGCTCGGCCAGCCGGTGCCACCTGGCCGGGAACAGCCCGGTGACCTGGTGTTCTTCCACACCAGTGGCGACCAACCCGACTACTACCACCACGTCGGCATAGCCCTCGGCGGTGGCTTGATGATCGACGCGCCACACTCCGGAGCGGTGGTCCGGATCGAGCAGATCTGGCCCGCCGAATACGCCGGCGCCCGGAGATATTGATGAGTCGGCAGCGAAACTGGAGGTTCTCAAAGAGATGACCAGCGCAGCCACGCCGGCAGTGAATTTTGTCGACGAAGGATGCCTTGGGTTTTAGTCGGGCGTGCTCGGGGCTACGTCGCGCATCATCACGCAGTTGCCCTGGCCCTTGGGTCGGTCGTAGCTGAAGCCCGCACGCTCGTACATCGCGCGGGTGCCGTTATAGAGGAACGACGAGTTCTTCTTCCGGACCCCGCCGGTGTCGTGCGGGTAGCCCTCGACCAGACCACCGCCGGCCGACGCGATCAGCTCGACAGCGCCGCGTAGGGCGATCGCCGCCAGGCCGTGACCGCGACGGCCTCGCTCGACCAGGATGCAGGTAACCCGGTAGTCGGGCAGTCGCTCGGCAGTGGCGAGGTACTCCTTGCGGTGATGGATGCTCGGCAGCTCCTCAGGTGATCCGTACTCCGCCCAGGCGACGGCCCGGTCGCCGTCGTAGACCAGCGCCGCGTGCGCGACCCCGTCAGCCACCAGACGTTGCTTCAGCGCCCGGTTCTCCCCGGCGCTATCGCCTTTCTCCGCGCAGTCGGGATGGAACTTCGTGCACCAGCAGCCAGCGAACATCCCCCCGTTCCGCTCGACGAGAGCGGCGAAGTCGCCGAACGTCTCCGGCGTAAGCGCCTTGATCATGAAGTCGGACATGCCCGCAACGTACCCCGGGTCGCGGAAATTTTGGTCCGGTAGCTCACCGACGACCGGTCGCCGGGACCATTCCGTACATGTTCACCCCTGCCCAGGCGTGATGTTTGCCGTCCACACACAGAAACAGCCGAGGCCGTACGGTGATGGGCATGGCGGACGCGGCTGGCAGGGTGCCTTTGGTGTTGGACGGTCCCGATGTCCGGGAGGCCGATCCGTACGAGCTGCTGGTGGGCTATCTGGACTGGTATCGCGAGACGCTCACCCGAAAGCTGGCCGGCCTCTCGGACACCCAGCTCCGCACGCCGGTGGAGCCGTTCGGCTGGGCGCCGCTCGGGCTCGTCAGACATCTGGGCTGGGTCGAGCGGCGATGGCTGCGGTGGGGTTTCGCCGCGCAGGACGTGGTGGCGTATCCGCCCGGCGGCGACCCGCAGGAATGGTCGGTCGTCGGGCACGATGACGTGTGGGCCGGTTATCTTTCCGAGGTGCGGCAAGGAAAAGTTATCGTCGCCGACGCTCGGTTGACTGATGTTTCTCAGGTCGGTGGACGCTTCAAGACCGAGGCCGACGCACCGACACTGGGCCGGATCCTGTTCCATCTCCTGCAGGAGTATGCGCGGCACATGGGCCAGCTGGATGTCGTCCGCGAGCTGCTGGACGGCAGCACCGGCGAGTGATGGGAGACAGATGCACATCGAGGACCTGACCGATCTGGCCCGTGCGGTGGACGAGCGCTGCCGGCTGAGCGGCCAGTTCACCCTGCGCTCGGGTCGCACGGCCACCGAGTATTTCGACAAGTATCTCTTCGAGGCCGATCCGGTGCTGGTCAGCCGGGTCGCGGCCGCAATGGTGCCGCTGGTACCAGCCGGCACCGACCTGCTCGGCGGCCTGGAATTGGGCGGAATCCCGCTGGTGACGCTGCTCAGCCAGGCGACCGGCATCCCCGCGCTGTTCGTACGGAAGGAGCCCAAGCCATACGGGACTCGGCGGGCCGCCGAGGGCGGCGACTGCGCCGGGCGGACAGTCACGCTGGTGGAGGATGTGATCACCACCGGCGGAGCGGTGGTGAACGCGGCGCGCCTGCTGCGTGCGGCTGGTGCGACCGTGACCACGGTCGTCTGTGCCCTCGATCGGGAGGAGCCGGTGGACAGCCTGCTGACGCCGGCCGGCATCGAAGTACGGCCGGCGCTGACCCGAACGATGCTGGACAAGGGCCGCTCAGCGGGCTGATCCGCGGCCGATTACGCTCGTGTTCGTGCTGGTCCTGCTGCCTCCGTCGGAAACCAAGGCGCTCGGCGGCGAGGGTCCGCCGCTGGACTTGGACGCGCTGAGCTGGCCGGACCTGTCCCCGCCGCGCCGCAAGCTCGCGGATGCGGTGGTGGAGTTGGCCGCGGACGTGCCGGCGAGCCTGGTGGCGCTCGGTCTGTCCGTACGCCAGCAGGACGAGGTCTCCCGAAACGCGGAACTCTGGACCGCTCCCACCGTGCCGGCGTTGCGGCGCTACACCGGTGTCCTTTACGACGCGCTGGGTTTTGCCAGCTTTTCCCGGCGGGAGCGGGAAAAAGCGCATCGCCGACTGGTGGTGGCCTCCGCGCTGTTCGGGCTGGTCGGCGGCGCTGACCCGATCCCGGCCTACCGGCTGTCCGGCGCCAGCACGTTGCCGGCCGTCGGTGGCCTGCGTTCCTTCTGGCGCCCGACGCTGGAGCCGGTGCTGGCCGAGATCGACGATCTGGTCGTCGATCTGCGTTCTGGGACGTATGCGGCTCTGGCGCCGATCGCGGGCGCGGTGTCCGTGCGGGTGGTTACCGAGGATGCCACCGGCCGACGGCTGACGGTCAGTCACCACAACAAAATGTACAAGGGCCGGCTGGCCGCGGTGCTGGTCCGCCTGGGCCGCGAACCGTCCACTGTGGACGGACTGGCTCGAGCGGTCTCGCGGGCCGGGCTCACCGTCGAGGTGACAGCTGACCGGAGTCTTGAGCTGCTCGCGACCGACTGACCGACCGCAACTGACGCACCTGCGGCGAAAGCAACGCGCCGGCCGTACCCACCAACACCAGCGCGGCGCATCCGACGAGGGTCGGTTCGGCGCCCGCCGCGGCCGCGATCGGACCGGCGACCAGCAGACCGAGCGGGGCGAGCGCGAGTGAGCCGAATCCGTCGTACGCGCTGACCCGGGACAGCACTTCGCCGGGGATCTCACGCTGCAGTGTGGTCGCCCACAAAACGCTGAACACGTCGTTAGACACGCCGACCACCAGCATCGCCACCGCGCAGAGCCAAACCGGCGCGTGGCCGGCGATCAACAGCATCGGCAACGCCGCCGGGAAGGTCGCCAGCACCGCCACCAGCAACGGCCGACCGACCCGGATCCGGCTGGCCAGCACCGCACCGCCAATGGTGCCGGCCGCCTGCCCCCCCCCCGACGATGACCGCCCAGGCCTGCGCGCCACCAAGGCCGCGCACGGCGATCAGCGGCCCGAGAACACCAACGTTGGCGTTGACCGCGGCCACTACCAACGAATACTGCGCGACCACCACCCACAGCCATTGCCGCGAGAAGAACTCCCGGCCACCCTGACGCAGGTCAGCGAGCAGCGTCGACGCCTTCCGGACCCGGGCCGGCACTCGAATCGCACCGATAAGCGCGGCGCTGACAAGGAAAGAAGCAGCGTTCAAGGCGATCGCCCATCCCGCGCCAACGAGCGCGACCACCACTCCGGAAAGTACCAACCCGAGCATCAATGACAGGTTCTGTCCGATGCGCAGATAGGCGTTGGCGCGCTGCAAATCCTCGTCCGCGACGATTTCCGGCACCATCCCGCTCATCGCCGGAAAGAACAGCGCGGAAGCCAGCCCAGCGAAGAAAGCGAGCACGACCACCGGCATTATCGCTGTCGTACGGGCGAAAACCAGCGTCGCGAGCCCCGCCCAGGCGAGGCCTGCGAGTATTTCCGCACCCACCATCAACCGGGCTCTGGGCATCCGGTCGGCGATCACCCCGCCCAGCAGAATGAACACCAGCTGTGGGAGCGCCTGCGCGCAGAGCACCACCGAGAGCCGGGCCGGCGTCGCGCCGGGCAAACCAAGCACCCCAAACGCCAGCGCGACCCGCCCAAACCCATTACCCAGCACCGAAACTGTGTGCGCCCCCGCCAGCGCCGCGAACCTACCCCCAAGCGACCCCGTCACCCACCAACGATAACTCCCCCTGACTCCTCCCAGGGCAAGCACTCGTCCCGTACGATCCCTCGCTCAAACCAAAAGCTCGACCAATCACCACACGACAGGCAACCGATGAAGACCGAAAATAGCCGCATCGTATTTGAACGACAGTTCCTCCACCGGAACCCCGAGCGCCAGTCCCGGAACCCTGTCAAACAGCGTACGCAGAGCGATGTCCATCTCGGCTCGGGCGAGATTTTGGCCGAGGCACTGGTGTACGCCGTAGCCGAAGGCGAGGTGTCGGCGGCCGGGGCGGGTGATGTCGAAGTCGTCTGGGTTCGGGAACAGGCGGTCGTCACGGTTCACGGATCCACCGAGGACGAAAATGGGGTCGCCGGCTCGGATCAGCTGGCCACCGAGCTCGAGGTCCTCGATCGCCATCCGGTCGAAGGCGGCCCAGTCGACGATGGAATGGAACCGCAGCAGTTCCTCCACGGTGCCCGGCCAGTCGGCTGGATTGGCCCGCAGCGAAGCCAAACTCTCGGGTTTGTCGAGGAGTGTCAGGACGCCGAGGGACAGAATGTTCGCCGTTGTCTCGTGACCGGCGACCAGCAGCAGCAACGACATCCCCACCAGCCCATCGTGGCTCAGTTCGCCGCTGGAGAGCCGTTCGGCGACCAGCCGGCCGATCAGGTTGTCGCCGGGCTGCCGTTCGGCCCTGGTGACCAGCTGGTCCAGGTATTGCCAGATTTCGCCGACGGCCGCGGTCGCCTCGGCCGGATCGGCGTCGAGGCTGACGAGTTTGCGCGTACGGGACTGGAAATACTCGTGGTCTTCATAGGGCACACCGAGCAGCTGGCAGATCACCAGCGACGGTACCGCCAGCGTGAAGGCCTCCACCAGGTCAGCCGACCGGCCGCTGGCCAGCAGCTGGTCGATCAGCTCGTCGACGGTCCGCTGGATGCCCGGCCGCATCGCGTTCAGCCGCGGTACGGAGAACTCGGAGATCAGCATCCGCCGATAAATGTCGTGCTCAGGCGGGTCCATGTCGATGAAGAAGCCGTCGCGCGGCGCGGCCCGATCCTGCTCGCCCGGCTGAATCTGCGGCCAGTCCGGCCGGCTGCTGTCGGTGCTGATCCGCCGATCGGTCAGCACCTGTCGCGCCTCCTCGTGCCGCGTCACCACCCAGCCGGTCACGCCACTGGGGAACCGTACGCGGGCCACTGGACCGGCGGCCCGCAGTCCCGCGTACTCCGGTGGCGGAGCGTACGGGCACTGCCGGCGCATCGGAAACGTCTGCATGGCTTCCACGCCATCGTGTGTCGTCGTCATAGTGTTGCCTCCGAGGAGAGGATCAGCATTGCTTACTTACACGAAAGTAAGGAATGCTGAGGCGTACGTCAAGGGCAGGAGTCGACAACACAGCGATGAGCGGGCGGCGAACCGACACCCGGCAGCGGATCCAGCAGGTGGCACTGGAGCTGTTCTCCGAGCGCGGCTATGACAAGACCTCGTTGCGCGAGGTCGCGGACCGGCTGGAAATCACCCGGCCGGCGCTTTACTACCATTTCAAAGCCAAGGAGGACATCCTCGGCAGTGTCATCGAGGATCTCACCGCCTCGATGGACGAGCTGACTGCCTGGGCCAAGGATCAGCCGCGTACGACCGAGGGCCGCGAGGCCGTGCTGCTGCGACTCGCCGCGCTGCTCACCCACCAATGGCGACCGCTGCTGCGGTTCGCGCAGGTCAACCAGGGCGCGATGGATGGCGTGCCGGCCGGCACGCAGATGCAGGCGCGGATGCTGGGGATGATGTCCTTGCTGGCCGACCCGGACGGACCGCCAACCGAGCAGTTCCAGGCCTGGCTCGCGGTCATCTCGCTGCTGATCGGCACCATGCCCTTCATCGTGCCGTCCCTCGGCGACCAGGAGCGCACCGACATTTCCCTCGCGGTGGCGAAAAAACTGCTCGGTTAGCCCTGCGCTTGGTTCATCGGGGCGAAGATCCGACGCTGGTCACCGGGCATCGTACGTCCATTGTGGACCATGAAGGCGCACTGGTTGATGACCTTGAGCCCGCCGTCGGTCAGCCAGGTCGGCACCTCCGGGTGGTAGTCGTGCACGTCGATCCGTACGCGGCCCGTCCACTCCCCGATCAGGTCGGCGATCAGGCCTTGCGCGGCAACGACATCCCGCGCCACCACCGGCCCGATGATGCGATGGTCCACATTGGACCAGGCGGTGCCGTACGCAATAAGCTCGCCGCGCTCTTCGACGATCCGAAAATGCGCCGCCGATTCCGCCAGCCAGCGCAACAGAACGGACCGGTCCGCGCCGAAACTCTTCCGGTCCGACTCAAGAATTGCGGGAACGTCGTTTTCGTTCACCGGCCTGGACAATCCGGTCGGGCCAGTTTGCTGGAAATTCCCCATGAAAGTGGAAACCGTCGACGCGGCGACGAATCCGAGCCTCTCATAGAGCGGCCGGCCATGCGAGGTCGCGTAAAGAGCGACCACCCCGTCGCCGGCTTGGACCAATGCGTGTTCCAGCAACCGGCGCCCGAGCCCACGTCGTTCATGGCGGGCGGCCGTCAGCACCTCGCCAATCAGCACGATTTCGGTGCCGTACGGCGTGATCGCGGTTGTCGCCACCAGTTCGCCGGACGGGTCCCGAATGCCGAAAACCGTGCCTACCCGGAACGCGATTCGCCATTTCGGTTCCATTCCCGGCCAGCCACGGTCTTCGGACAGGGCCAGGCAGGCGGGCAGGTCGTCCAGCGTCAGCCGGCGGATCGGGACGATCGCGCCGACGGGCCAGTCGTCCCTCACGCGGCGTAGCCCGTCACCTTCGTCGGCGTTACCCGCACCACCACCCGGACGAAACCCGCCGGATCCGGGTCTTTTGGCTTGCCGTCGTACTTCCAGGACAGCTCGTCGTCGAGCTTCAACGCGTCTTCGGTGGTCATCGTCGCGGTGCCCCGAATTTCGGCGTAGTTCAAAGGATCCGCGAGGTCGAAGACGGTGATGCTGACTCGCGGGTCCCGCCGCAGGTTGCGCTCTTTCCGGCGCCCGGCGACCGTACAGAAGAGCAGGTCGTCACCGTCCCGGCCGATCCACATCACGGACGACTGCGGGCCACCGTCCGGGTTCACCGTCGACAGGACCGGATAGTTCTTGCCGTCGACGAGCGCGCGAACGGTGTCATTCAAAGAAACTCCCATGCCCCGGAGGGTACGTGCCGGCCGCGCCGCACGCCGCCCGTTATCGCCGTGGCCTCGCCGTCAGCTGGTACGGGTGAGTTCGACCGTCCAGTTGGTTTCCCAGGTCTCGCCGTGGTCGGCGGAGAACGCCTGCTCCCAGTGGGCCGAGGTGGCGGTGATCTCGGACCAGGTGAAGCGGACCTGGATCGACCGGTCCTGGTAGGTGTCGTCGCCGTGGAAAAGGCCGACGCCATCGGAAAATCCGCCCACTACCGGCGGCTCCAACTGGCCGCGGTGATTGTTCACCCAGTAGATCGACCACTGCGAGGTGGCCAGGTCGAACACTCGGAACGTGAGGCCGGCGAAACCGCGCGCGGAGCAGTCCATCTCGTCGACGTTGACGATCCCGCCTAGTACTACAGGGCTACTCATGCGAATGAGAGTCGAGATCCAAGCGTCGTCTGGCGGTGCGGCGGGGCCGCCCTGCGTGGCAGCGCCACGTGGGCGGTTCCGCCGTGCCGTCAGACGGCGCTTGGGCTCGGCTATCGCCGCTTGAGTAGCCCTGTAGTACTTAGTAGCGTCTGCCCCTTCAGCCGGCCGGCGAACTCGTCCCACTCACTGGCACCGGCGAGGATCTTGGTCCGCCGCCGGTTGACCAGATCCCACTCGCCGGCGATGAAGTCGAAGTCTTCTTTCGCGCCCTTGGCGGTCATCGAGAACACCCTTTCGTTGTTGTCCCGTACGAGCACCGATCTTGGAAGCAGTCCTTGCCATCTACTGTCAGTGGTTCGCGATAGCTTCGGACCATGCGCGCCAGCCGGTTGCTGTCCCTGCTTCTGCTCCTGCAGAACCGCGGGCAGCTGACCGCGCGGCAACTCGCCGACGAGTTGGAGGTGTCCATCCGGACGATCTACCGGGATGTCGAGGCGCTGTCCGCGTCCGGGGTGCCGGTCTACGGCGAGGGCGGGCCGAGCGGCGGCTATCAGCTGGTGGCCGGCTACCGGACCCGGCTCACCGGACTGACCGGTGGCGAGGCCGAGTCGCTTTTCCTGTCCGCGGTGCCGGCGGCCGCCGCCGAGCTGGGCCTGGGCACCATGCTCGCGGCCGCCGAGCTGAAGCTGCTGGCCGCGCTGCCGGCGGCGTTGCGCGACCGGGCTGGCCACGTCCGGCAGCGATTCCATCTGGACGTGCCGGGCTGGTTCCGGGAGGCCGACCCCACCCCGCACCTGGCCGCCGTCGCCGACGCGGTGTGGAACCAGCGGCGGATCCGGGTGGACTACCAGCGGTGGGCCGGCCCGACCACCCGCACGCTGGAGCCGCTCGGCGTGGTGCTGAAGGCCGGGCTTTGGTATGTGGTGGCGCGCTCGGCTGGCCAGCTCCGCACGTACAAGGTGGCCCAGATCGTCGCGTTGGAGCCGCTCGACGAGCCCTTCGACCGGCCGCCGGACTTCGATCTTCCCACGTTCTGGGCAGCGTGGGCGCGGCGGTACGAGAAGAGCGTGCATGTCGCGACCGCTGTCGTCAGGCTGGCGCCGGCAGCGGTCGAGCGGTTGCCGGGCGTCCTCGGCCGCGCCGTCGCCGACGCGGTGCAGCGTACGAGCATCGGCCCGGATGAGGTGGGCTGGGTGACCGCCACGATCCCTGTGGAGAAGACCGAAGTCGCACACCGCGACCTGCTGAAACTCGGCGCCGACGTGGAAGTGTTGGAGCCACCGGAGTTACGCGCGCTGATGACCGAGACGGCCAGTCGATTCGCCGCCGCGTATCTCGCTTAGCTCTTGGCCAGGTCGGCGCCGACCACGGCCCAGCGGCCGGAGCGTTGCCGGATGAGCAGCGTGACCAGCCGGATCACCATCATCAGGCTGAGTCCCGTCCAAATGCCGACCAGTCCCCATCGCAAGATCAGCGACAACACGATCATCGGGAGATAGCCGAGGAAAGCCGCAAGGATCGTCGCGGTCCGTAGGAAGGCCGCGTCGCCGGCACCGAGGAAGACTCCGTCAAGGGCGAAGACCACGCCGGCGATGGGCTGCAGGAGAACGAAAATCCACCACGCGAGCGGGATTTGCGCGAGCACCCCCGGGTCGGCGGTGAACGCACGCGGGAGAATGCCGGCGAGCGCGGCGAACACGACCCCGAGTCCGGTGCCGAGCACCAGGCCGTAGCCAGTGATCCGCCGGGCGACCGATCGCGCCTGGTCGGCGGACCCGGCGCCCAGGGCCGCACCGACCAGCGCCTGCGCGGCGATCGCGAGCGAGTCAAGCACCATGGCGAGGAAGCTCCACAGCTGCAACACCACCTGATGCGCGCCGGCGGCCTCGGCCGACGTACGGGCCGCCACCGAGGTGGCGGCGACCCCGGTGACCTGGAAGGCGAGGGAGCGTACGACCAGGTCGCGGCCCAGTTTGAGCTGCGCGAGGATCGTTCGCGGCTGTGGCCGCAACGGCACGTGCTCGGCCCGCAGGGCGCGCAGGAACAGGGCCGCACCAACGAGTTGGCAGGCGACGTTGGCGACCGCCGAGCCAGGCAGCCCCCAGCCGACCACGTAGACCAGGACCGGGCAAAGGATCGCCGAGGCCACGTTCGCGGCCAACACATAGCGCAGCGGCTTCACGGCATCCTGGACGCCTCGCATCCATCCGTTGCCGGCCATGGTGACCAGCACAAACGGCGCCCCCAGCAGGGCGATCCGGAGCCATGAGACGGCGGCCGCCGCGATCGGTCCGTCGCCGGCGAGCAGCCTGGCCACCGGCCCCGCGAGCAGCTCACCTATCACCAGCAACACAGCGCCGAGCGCGAGCCCCAACCAGGTCGCCTGCACGCCTTCGGCCACCGCGTCCGCACGCCGTCCGGCTCCGTGCAGCCGGGCCGTGCGGGCGGTCGTGCCGTACGAGAGGAAGGTCAACTGGCTCGACACCAGCGTGAACAGCACCCCGCCCAGGGCCAGCCCGGCCAGCGGCGTCGCGCCGAGATGCCCCACGACCGCGGTGTCCACCAGCACATAAAGCGGCTCGGCCGCGAGCACCCCGAGCGCGGGCACCGCCATCGCGAGGACCCGCCGCGGACCGGTGTCAACCTCAAGCGCGACCATCGACTCTCCAGGTTAAGTAAGGGGTAGAGTCACCCTCTACCCCTGACGCTAACACGCGCCAGCACACCGCCATAGCCCTCTTCTTCAGCCCGCACAGCCCAGCTGCCGCCGATTCAGGCGACACCTCAAACACCCAAAGACACCCCCGTCGCCAAAAATGTCAGCCCCACCCCAGATTCTGGATTTTTCGGGGGCGGCATCTTCTGCGTACACCGTACGCAAGCAGCTTCAGGCGCGCGGATGGGCCTGCTGGTACGCGGCGCGGAGGCGTTCGGCGGACACATGCGTGTAGATCTGCGTGGTGGCCAGCGAAGCGTGGCCGAGCAACTCCTGCACTGTGCGCAGGTCAGCGCCGCCTTCGAGCAGGTGGGTGGCGGCCGAGTGGCGCAGGCCGTGCGGACCGATGTCGGGCGAGCCGTCGACGCTGCGAGCGGCGGCGTGCACGATCCGGCGGACCGTGCCGGGGCTGATTCGCTGGCCGCGAACCCCGAGGAAGAGAGCCGCCCCGCTGTCTGAAACGCGCAGGGCCGGGCGACCGATGGACAGATACGCCTGGAGCGTGCGCTCGGCGGGAATGCCGTAGGGAACCGTACGCTCGCGCCCGCCTTTACCGAAGACACGCACGAGCCGTCGTCCGTCGTCGACCGCGGACAGGTCGAGGCCGCAGAGTTCGCCGACGCGGATCCCGGTGCCGTAGAGCAGCTCCAGGATCGCGCGGTCGCGGGCCCCGACCGGTTCGTCAGGCGCGGCCGGCGACTCGACGACGCCAGCGGCTTGCTCGCGGCGCAACACCGCTGGCAGGTCGCGATGCGGCCGCGGGCTGGCCAGCAGCGCGCCCACGTCGGTGGGCAGTAGGCCGGTGCGGTGTGCCCAGGCGGTGAAAACCCGCGCTGCCGCCGCGCGTCGGCCGAGCGAGGTGGAAGCCGCTCCCCCGCTGCGTAGCCTGGCCAGCCAGCTGCGCAACGCGGCCAGCTCCAGCTCGGCGGGGCTGGTCAGGCCCAGCCGGACGGCATGGTCGAGCAGCGACACGATGTCGGTGACATACGCTCGTACGGTGTGCTCCGACCGCCCGCGTTCAGCGGCCAGGTGTCGCTCGAAGCGGTCCACCGCCTCGCGATGCGCGACCGGCAGCTCGGCACGCATCGCCTTGGTGCTCACGCCGACAGCTCTTTTTCCAGCGGCGTACGGAAACTGGGGGTGACCCGGCGATCGCCCAGGACCGTCGTCAACCGCTCCACCTCGACTTGGACGCGAGTGGTCGCGTCGGCATCCACGTCCTCCAGCAACCGGTAGACGATCTCCCCGGAGGCTCGCTGCGCCCATCCACCGACGATCCGGCCGTCCAACCAGACCGTCGGGCCGATGTTGCCGTTGCGGTCGAACAGCGCGGCCGCGTGCTCACCGAGGAACCAGCCGCGGTCCTGCCAGCCCATCGGGGTCGGGTCCAAACCGGGCAGCAAAGCCGCCCACGGCCTGACGGCCGGAGCCGGCTTCAGGTCATCGGCGAGGGCGATTCCCGGGGTGCCATCAAGATCCACCTCGGACACGTTGAGCTGCGACAATGCCTTCTTCGTCTGACCAAGACTCCAGCCCGTCCACCATTTCAGGTCGGACAGCGGCGCCGGCCCGAAGGCGCTCAACCAGCGCCGCGCCAGCTCTGCCGCGCCCTCTTCCGCCGATGACTGAGCAGGTTCGGCGGGCAGCCAGTCCTGCGCCACTGACCACTGGTAGAGCCGCGACATCCACGAGCCGCGCGGCCGGCCGCGAACGATCCTTCCGTGCGCGGCGAGCACGATCAGGACCCGGCCGGTGATGTTCTGGGTCGACTCGTACGGCTTGCCGGCGGCCATCACGATCGGCGTCCGCAGCAGCGGCACCTCGGCGGAAATTTCGGCCGCGGTCGATGGACCGCGAGTCCGCAAGGCCTCGAACGCGGCTTCCTCCAGCTCCGCAAGCCAACTCTTCACATCTCCCTCGTGACCAGCGGTTTCGAGCATCTTGACGAGCAGCTTGCGCTGCTGCGCGCCGACCGCGCTGGCGGCCGCCTCCTGGACGGCCGGCATCAGGTCCAGCGGCACCACGAACAGGGTCCGGCGCATGCCGAGCATTCGTACGACGGTGCGCTCCTCATAAAGCGTCCGCTCGATCTCGGCTGGGTCGGGCTGGCGGAGCCGGGCGATCGCGGCCAAGTAGACCGAAGCCGGGTCGCTGGCGTGGAGGCAGACCACGCTGGAGGCGGCCTCCAGGGTGCTGTCGACCCGAGCCGATGCCGCCAGCCGATGCCGCGAGGCCAGCCTCGCCCGCCGCTGCTCGACCCCGATCCGTACGACCATGCGCACCTCCGATCCCCAGCCTAGAGCCCTCCGCGAACTCGACGTTTTCGTTGTCTCCGCCGGCGTGTCGCGAGCAAAAACGTCGAGTTCGCGAGGGTCACCGGATCGAAGGGCGAGCAGAGGTGGGGGTGGTGCGGGCGCCGGCGGCGAGGCGATAGCGGTCGGCGTCACGGTGCAGGCGGGCCGCCTCGACCAGGCCGGCGAGGGCGGTGGTCACCTGGTCAGCGGGGAACGAGATGGCCTCGCAGAGAGTGCTGGCCGAGACCCAGTCCATGGCCGGCATTGCCTCCACCACGGCGGCGCTGACCTCGTCGAGGCGATCTCGCCAGCCATCGGGCGCCCGGGGCAGGTCGGCGAGGTCTGCGCCGATCCTGCCGACTTCCTCCAGCACCTCCTCGGCGCGAGTGACCAGGATCGCGAGGCCGGATCGAAGCAGCTGGTGACAGCCGACCGAGGTGCCGGAATTGACCGGGCCGGGCACCGCCATCACCACCCGGCCAAGCTCGGTGGCTCGCCGAGCGGTCGCCCGAGCACCGCTGCGAGCGCCGGCCTCGACCACCACGGTCCCCGCGGTCAACGCCGCGATCACCCGGTTGCGGACCAGGAACCGAGGTCGCCGCGGGGTGGTGCCAGGCGGCCACTCGGACACCAGCAGACCGCTGTGGGCGATCTGATCGAACAGGCCGGCGTGACCCGGTGGATACGGCACGTCCACGCCGCAGGCCAGCACCGCGACCGTCTGGCCGTCGGCGGCCAGCGCGCCGCGATGGGCCGAGCCGTCGATCCCGTACGCGCCGCCGGACACCACCGTCCAGTCGCGGATCGCCAACCCGTACGACAGCTCGGCGGTGACATGTGAGCCGTACCCGCTGGCTGCCCTGGACCCGACCACCGCCACCGACTGGCGGACGGTGTCTGCCAACCGCAGCGGGCCGCGCAGCCACAGCGCCACCGGTGGCGCCACCGAGCGCTCGATCGTGGAGACCGAGCTGCCGCTGGCGACCAGGGCCTGCCGGCGGGCGGCGAGGCGGGCCAGCCCGAACAGACTCGCTTCCGGCCACTCCGCGTCACCGGGGATGGCCAACCGTGCGCCCACCTTGGCGGCCTTCTCCAGCAGCCGGTCGGCGAGATCGAACGGATCCATCCGCTGGCTGTCCTCGCGCTGGCTAGCGATCCGCCGCACCAGGTCGGCCGCGCCGACCCGCTCGGCGGCAAGCCGCACCCGGTCGTCGCCCGGTTCGACCAGCGCGGTGAGCGCGGCCCGGCCTCGCCGCTCCTCGTCCAGGACGAGTGTTTCGGTGCTGGTCATGGCTGGCTCACGCGGCCTTTCCGGTCCGGAGTTCGACGGCCTGGTCGACGTCGTCGCCGGCCGGCATGGTGCGGCCGGCGAGATCGCAGACCGTCCAGGAGATGCGCAGCACCCGGTCATAGCCGCGGGCCGACAGGGCACCGTTCTCGAATGCCATGTCGAGCGTCCGCCGGACCGACCGCGGGAGTCTGAAGTTCTGCCGCAGCGACGGACCGGGCACGTCGGCGTTGGTGGCCCAGCCGTACGGCCGCCAACGGTCCGCCGCCGCCTCGCGGGCGAGCCGCACCCGTTCCCGGACCGCCGCCGAGCTCTCCAGTTGATCCGTTGGCCCCAGCAATGCCCCCGGACGGACCGGCAACAGCTTCACCTGCAGGTCGATCCGGTCCAGCAGCGGCCCGGAGATCTTGCGCAGGTAACGCCGGCGGGTAGCCGCCGGACAGGTGCAGAGAGCATCGCCTCTGGGACTGGCGCACGGGCACGGATTCGCCGCGACGACCAGCTGCACGCGGCTGGGATACGTCACGATGCCGGCGGCCCGGGAGATCTGCACCTGGCCACGCTCCAGCGGTTGCCGCAGCGACTCGAGCACGCCTCTCGGGAACTCGGGAGCTTCGTCGAGGAAGAGCACGCCTCGATGGGCCAGCGAGAGCGCACCGGGGCGAGCCAGCCCAGCGCCACCGCCGACCAGCGCCGGCATCGTGGTGGTGTGATGCGGGGCCTGGTATGGCGGGCGGCGGATCAGCGCGCAGTCGGGCGGCAGCACCCCGGCGATCGAGTGCACCGCGGTCACCTCCAGAGACTCGTGCTCGGACAGCGGCGGCAGCAGGCCCGGCATCCGTTCGGCGAGCATCGTCTTGCCAGACCCGGGCGGCCCCACCATCGCGAGGTGATGGCCACCGGCGGCGGCGATCTCCACCGCGGCCCGGCCGTCCGGCTGGCCGACCACGTCGGCCAGGTCCAGCCCACTGTCCTGGTCCGGGTCGACCTCCGGCGCCGGCTCGTCCGGGATCTCCAGCGTGCCGCGCAACATGGCCAGCAGGTCCGCGAGGTTGTCCACCCCGACGACCCGCAGGTCGGCGCTGACCAGCCGCGCCTCGGCGGCGTTGCCGGCCGGCACGACCACCCGGCCGATCCCGGCCCGGCTGGCCGCCAGCACCGCCGGCAGCACGCCCCGGACCGTACGAATCCGGCCGTCCAACGCCAGCTCGCCGACCAGCACGGTGTCCCGCAACGCCCCGGCGGGCAACACCCCGGCGGCCTGCAGGATGGCGACCGCCATCGCCACGTCGAAGCCACTGCCCTGTTTGCGCACCGAGGCCGGCGACAGGTTGACGGTGATCCTGCTGGTCGGCCAGCCCTCGCCGGAATTCGTCACGGCCGCCCGCAGCCGGTCCCGGGCCTGGCCGAGCGCGGTGTCCGGCAGGCCGGTGATCACCAGCTTGGGCAGGCCCTGGCTGAGGTCCGCCTCGACCTCCACCAGATAGCCCTCGATGCCCAACAACGCCACCGAACGGGCCCTCGCGACGCTCACAGCACCCCTCGCAGGTGCTCGACCTGGGTGCCCAAGGTGGTCGAGAGCAGCACTTCGACCACGTCGAAACGCAGGGTCGGAGCGTGCTTGCCGGAGTCGGCGAGCCACATCCCGGCGAGCTTGCGCAGCCGATTCGCCTTCTCCGGCGACACCGCCTCCGCCGGCCGGCCGAACCTGGTGCCGCGCCTGGTCTTCACCTCGCAGAAGACCAACGCATCGCCGTCCCTGGCGACCACGTCGATCTCGCCCGCCCGGCAGCGCCAGTTGCGGTCCTCGACCGCCATCCCAGACTCGCGCAGGTGCCTTACCGCGACCTCCTCCCCGAACCTGCCCACCGCGTTACTGATCCCCATGCCGACCACGTCGCACCCTCCCCGCGCCGAGCGACCAGCCGCCGGTGCGTACGCCGGAAATCCTGCCGGCGGGGACGGGTGGTGGGACGGGGACGAGGGAGATCTGTGGATGGCGGGCGGGGCTGGGGATAACCCGGTAAGGGCCCCAAGATGTGCTACCGAGCGGTCACTGGCCCGGCAGGCCCGCCGCGCGTCGCGCGAAGAAGCCCTCGGCCTGTTCGTCGGTCATCGCGACCCGGCCGGCCGGCTGGGACGCGACCGGCGCACGGCGTACGTCCGCGTGGCTCTGCCATTTGGTCGTCTTCCACGGGCTCGCCGACTCGGTGGCGAGGATGTCGTGGGTGTTCAGCGTGTCCCGGTAGCAGGAACCGAAGGCGCCCTCGTCGAAGCGCAGCACCCGTCCGAGCGCGTAGCCGAGCGAATACTCATGCCAGGAGCCGTAGGTCGCCTGGCTCAGCTCACCGGCCTGGGTGATCAGCCGCTCAGCGGCGGCGCGGTCGCAGTATCGGGCGGCCAACCCCCAGCGGATCACGTTGACGGCCCGCCCGTAGTCATAGCCGGCGACGGTGTCGACCACCTCGTCACCGGTCATCATCTCGGCGTCCCGGAAGGCCGCCTCGTACTCCAGGATCATCCCCATCAGGTCGATGGTCTCCTCCAGCGCGTCCTGCGGGATCTCCTTGCCGCGAGCCCAGGTGAGGAACTCGTTCCGCCAGACCTTGACCGGCAGCGAAGCCGCCGCCGGCCCACCGAGATGCCGCCGCATCGACAGCAGCACCTGGATCGCCGGGTCGCTGTTGTCCGCCTCGAACAGATAGCCGAGCTGCTGGGACCAGGCGTCGGCGCTCTCGATCCCCCAGTCGTCGCGCAGCCGCTGCATGTCCGCGGTGTAGTCGCCGCAGTACGTGTTGATCGTACTGTTCCACACCACACCGTTGGACACGGCCAGGTGCGCGCCGCAGGCCAGCCCATGCGCGAGCGGCCCACGGGTCGGCCCGCGCCCAGTGGTGATCAGCTTGTCGTGCACGAACCGGCCCGGCGGTCGGCCCGGTTCGCTCAGCCAGTCCTGGATCATGTCGTGGCTGAACGCGGCCTCGATCGGGGTGCCGCGGTTGACCACGAACCAGCGCGCGCGGTGGCTGTCGTTGCTGGCCAGGTTCTCCCACTGGGCGCAGAACATCACCCAGTCGTCGTCCAGCTCGTCGAGCTCACCAATCGTGCACACGTCCAGGAACTGCCGGCCCAGCTCCTTACGCAGCGGCAGCGAGTACGCCTCGCCCGTACCGTCGACGAGGGCGTCGCCGTCGCTCTTGGGGACCTTCAGGTAGACCTCGCCGAGCCCGACGATGCGCTGGTACGAGGCGAGGTCGCCGCGGCTCTTCGCGGCGTGGAGCTGCTGCTCCAGATCGGTCGGCGGCTGCCACACCTTGCGAAGGGTCCTCTCAGACGAAGTTCTTCGCCGACCAGCCTAGGTGTACCGCCAACGCACCGATCAGCTACTCGGCATCGTCACTCACCCGATCGACCGCGTCACGCCCAGGACTCTCGGTCCGATAACGACCGGGCGTCGCCGTACGAGAGGTGTCCACGTCCGACCCGCCAGGACCGACATCGGGCGTGTACGTGCCCAGCACCGGCTCCGCGCTCTCGGAGGTCGCCTCGGCCCGATGCACCCCGCCCGGGTCCATATCCGCCGGCCGCTGCTCACCGCGGCCCTGGTCGGCGTGCAGGTCCGGGAAGGCCTCCTGCGGGCTCGTACGCCCCTGTCCGGCGTCGGGTGGCACGGCGGCGCCGTTCTGCTGCGCCGCGCTGTCATATCGCTGGTCAGTCATCGATCCTCCTCCTCATCCCAGGTGGGATACCCCGGATGAGGAGGACGAATCGGTTACTCGCCGAACGGCGCCGACCCGTCGGACGGCAGCGAGATGTCCGGCTTGTCGAGTTCCTCGACGTTGACGTCCTTGAACGTCACCACCCGGACGTTCTTCACGAACCGGGCCGGCCTGTACATGTCCCAGACCCACGCGTCGGACATCTCCAGCTCGAAGTAGACCTCGCCGTCCGCGTTGCGAACCTGCAGGTCAACCGCGTTGGCCAGATAGAACCGCCGCTCGGTCTCCACCACGTACGAGAACTGCCGGACGATGTCCCTGTACTCCCGGTAGAGCTGAAGCTCCATCTCGGTCTCGTACTTCTCAAGATCTTCCGCACTCACTCAGCCAACACCCCCTCCAACTGCACATCATCGCTTACCGCGATCGATACGTGACGCTGTGACCCCTTCAACGTCGAAACGTTGATGAACGACGACCGATGGATCTCACACGCGCCGTGCTCGGCGAGCGCGGCCGTGTGTTCGGCGGTGATGTAGCCCTTGTGCCGAGCGAAATCGTACTGCGGCCAGGCCTCGTGCAGCTCCACCATGAGCCGGTCCCTGGTCACCTTGGCCAACACCGAGGCGGCCGCGATGCACGCGACCACCCGGTCCCCCTTGGGCACTGCCAGCGCCGGAGCGCAGAAACCGTCCACCCGGAAGCCGTCGGTCAGCACGTACTGCGGCTCTGGATCCAGCAGCCCCACAGCGCGGCGCATGCCGTCAATATTGGCAGCGTGCACGCCACGGTGGTCGACATCGGGCGTGTCGACGACCACCACCGCGTACGCCGAAGCGCGTGCGATGACCTCGTCATAGACCCGGTCGCGGCTGGCTGGGGTGAGCAACTTCGAGTCGGCCAACCCGGGCACCTCTCCGCGCCGGCCCGGCGGCAGGGAACAGGCGGCGACCACCAACGGCCCCGCACAGGCCCCGCGACCAGCCTCGTCGGCGCCGGCGATCCGGTCGAACCCACGCCGGCGAAGTGCCTGCTCCATGGCGTACATGCCGGCCTCGCGGCGGATGACGGTCCTGGGTGGAGCCAACATCAGACCGCCTCTCGGATCAGGTCGGGCAACTCGGTGGGAAAGAACAGCTCGTCGGTCGCCGCCAGCTCGTCCGCGCTCCACCAGCGGTAGCCGTGGCACGACCGGCGCTCGACATCCTCCCAGCCACTGCTGTCGACCTCCAGGAAACCGCAGCGCAGAACGAAAAACGTATTGGTCTGGCGATAGAACCTGCCCTCGAACGTGAAGCGCGCCTCGTCGTGGAAAACCGGGCCGGTCAGTTCCTCGGGCGACGCCCGCAGTCCGGTCTCCTCGGCCAGCTCACGGACGGCGGCCCGCAGCGTGTCCTCTCCCCGGCCGATGCCGCCACCAACAGTGATCCAATACGGCGGTTTGTTCGGTTCGCCCGGATCGAAAGCATGCATCATCAACAGCCGCGCGTCCGGATTGATGAGCAGCACTCGGGCACCGGCCCGTTCGATCACGTCGTCAGCGGTCATCCTGCCCCACACCCTACTGCGAGGGTACGTGCGAAAAAACGTCCGGCACCGGCAGACTGGACGCGCGCGACAGCGGCCAGTAGATCCGCCACACCGGACCGATGACGCTGGCGACCGGCACGGTGCCGGAGCTGTCGTCCAGATGAAAGCGCGAGTCGCCCGAGATCGGCCGATGGTCGCCGAGCAGGAAGATCCGGTCTTTGGGAACTCGCACGTCGAACGGGACCATCGACGGCACATCGACGGGATACAGATACAGCTCGGTCAGCGCGTACCCGTTGACGCTCACCTTGCCGGCCGCATCGCAGCACTTCACGTGATCGCCACCGATTCCGATGACCCGCTTGGGAAAGGTCGACTCCTGCGCACTGACTCCCCAACTCGGCGGCGCGGTGAAGATCACGATCTCACCACGCTGTGCGGCTCCGGCTTGCTTGCGGACCAGAATCCGGTCGTTGAGCTGAAGAGTCGGCCCCATCGAGGCGGACAAGACGGTGAAGGCACGGTACGAGGCCAGTCCGCCAACGACCGCGGCCACGACGACGAGCATGACCACACAAGCCACGATCAGAACGCCCAGCGCCCAGCGCCGGGTGGCTGCCATCGCCTTACTTCTTCGGCGCCGGGACCGACGCGAAGGTCGCCGGGACGCCCAGTCCGGTCCACCGGTTGAGGGGCCAGTACGTGGCGAAAGCCTCGCCTTGGACATTGCTGATCGGGACAGTGCCCGAGTCCATCGCCAGGTAGATCCGGGAATCCCCGGAATTGCCGCGATGGTCACCCATAACGAAAATCCGGCCGGCCGGCACGGTGATGTCGAACCGGATGTCCGACGGCCGGTCGCCAGGGCGCACGTACGGCTCGGTCAGCCCATATCCGTTGACGGTGACCTGACCAGCCGCGTTGCAGCACACCACGTGGTCACCGGGCGTACCGATGACCCGCTTGATGAAGATCTTCTCGTCCGGTGGCGCGTTCCAGCCGACCGGTGGCTGGAAGACGATGATCTCGCCACGCTCGGGCGCCCTGAAGTCGTAGACGATCTTGTTGACCAGCACCTGGTCATTCACCAGGAGCGTGTCCTCCATGGACTCGGACGGAATATAGAACGTCTGCACCGCGAACTGACGGACCACCAGGGCCACCACCAGCGCGATGACCACCAGGATCGGCAGTTCCACCCAGAACGGCAGCCGGCGGCGCCGGGTACGTGACTCTGACATCGACTCCCCCTGCTCAGGACCGCGCGGCCGCGGGCACGTTGTCGAAAGTGGCTGGCACGCTCAGCGGGGCCCATCGGGAGATCGGCCAGTAAATCGCGAAGGCTCGGCCCTCGACCGCGCTGATCGGGATGGTGCCGGACGAGTCGCCCAGGTGATAGCGGGAGTCACCGGAGATGTCCCGGTGATCGCCCAGTACGAACAGCCGGCCGGCCGGGACGGTGATCTGGAACCGGATCGTGGAGGGCTGGTTGCCGGGGAACAGGTACGGCTCTTGGAGGGCGTACCCATTCACGGTGACCTTGCCGGCCGCGTCGCAGCACACGACTTTGTCCCCCGGCTCCCCGATCGCCCGCTTGATGAACTCCTTCTCGTCTGGCGGCGCTTTCCAGTTGGCCGGCGGCGCAAAGACGATGATCTCGCCCCGTTCGGGCGCCCGGAAGTCGTAAATCAGCTTGTTGACCAGCACCTTGTCGTCCAGCGCGAGGGTGTTCTGCATCGAGCCGGACGGGATGTAGAACGGCGCCAGCGCGAACTGGCGGACCACCAGCGCGACCACCAGGGCGATGACGACCAAAATCGGCAGCTCGAGCCAGAAGGGCAGCCGCCGACGGCGGGCCTGGGTTGCTTGCATCCGCGAAACCTGTGTCTTTCTCGGCTCAGGACCGCGGTGCCGCGGGCACGCCGTCAAAGATGGCCGGCACGCTCAGTGGCGCCCAGCGGGATATCGGCCAGTAAATCGCGAACGCCCGACCCTCGACGCTCTTGATGGGAATCGTGCCGGACTGGTCGGTCAAGTGGTAGCGGGAGTCACCGGACACCTCGCGGTGGTCGCCGAGCACGAACAGCCGGCCGGCCGGAACCTCGATGCTGAACGGCATGCTCGACGGGACGTTGCCGGCGTACAGGTAGGGCTCGGTCAGCACGTACCCGTTCACGGTCACTTTTCCGGCCGCGTTGCAGCACACGACCTTGTCGCCCGGCGTCCCGATGACCCGCTTGATGAACTCCTGCTCGTTCGGCGGGGCGTCCCAGCTGGGCGGCGGCTGGAAGACGATGATCTCGCCGCGCTCAGGCGCCCGGAAGTCATAGATCAGCTTGTTGACCAGCACCTTGTCGTTGATCTCGAGCGTGTGCTCCATCGACCCGGAGGGGATGTAGAACGTCTGCACGAGGAACGTACGGACCAGCAGCGCCAACACGAGAGCGAAGACGATGAGGATCGGCAGTTCGATCCAGAAGGAGAGACGCTTACGTTTCGGTTGCTCAGCTCGCACCAAGGCAGCCTACGATGCCGGTCGCCGTCGGTGTTGCCCGGTACACGACCAGTTCGTGCCGCATCTGCCGCTTGACCACGACTTTTTTACTTGGGCATTAGGGATCGCGGCGGCCACGGACGCGTCTCGTACGGACCGGTAGGGCCAGCAGCGCTGAGGCGTTCAGGCCGCCGAAGGTGGCGGGGACGTCCAGCGAGCTGGTATGCGAGAACGGCCACACGATCACGAAAGCACGGCCGATGACGTCGTCGATGCTGATCGTGCCGTGCCACGTGTCGGTGATGTGGTAGCGCGAGTCGGCCGAGATGGCCCGATGGTCGCCCAGCACGAACAGCCGGTTGGGTGCCACCTTGACCGGCCCGAAGGGGCGCTGCGAGAGCGGGGTGTTGTCGTAGACGTACGGCTCGTTCAGACCGAGCCCGTTGACCGTCACCCGGCCCTGCCGGTCACAGCAGCGCACAGTGTCCCCTTGGACCCCGATCACCCGCTTGACCAGGTCCTTCTCACCCGGTGGAGTGGCGCCGAAGAGGCTGCCGATCCAGGCCAGCGTGACGGGGCCGAAACCGCTCGGCGGGGTCACGCCCTCGTCGTTCCAGTCGTCGGCCCCACGAAAGACGACCACCTCGCCGCGCTTGGGATCGCGCACGGTGTAGATGATCTTGTTGACCAGGATCTTGTCGCCGATCCGGAGGGTCTCCTCCATCGATCCGGACGGGACCGTGAAGGGCTGCACCAGGAAGGCCTTGACCAGGATGGCGATCGCGACCGCGACACCGGTCAGCAGCAGGGTTTCCTGCCACAGGGCCAGCGGCCGGCGCTCCCGGATGGCCCGGTGACGCCCGCCACGGTGCGCGTGACCGTGGCTGGGCACCGAGGTTCTACGCGACGAAGGACCGCGCTCAGCGCGCGATCGCCTCGCGCTTCTCCTTGATCTTGGCGGCCTTGCCGCGCAGGTCGCGCAGGTAGTAGAGCTTCGCGCGACGCACGTCGCCGCGGGTCACCACCTCGATCTTGTCGATCACCGGGGTGTGCACCGGAAAGGTCCGCTCGACGCCGACGCCGAAGCTGATCTTGCGGACGGTGAAGGTCTCCCGCACGCCCGAACCCTGGCGGCGGATAACCGCGCCCTGGAAGATCTGGATCCTGGAGCGGTTGCCCTCGACGACCCGTACGTGCACCTTGAGGGTGTCACCGGGACGGAAGGCCGGGATGTCGGACCGGAGCGAGGCGGTGTCGACCGCATCCAGGGTGTTCATCGTGAAATCGCTTCCTCGTCGTTCAACTGGCGCGGCACACGCGTGGGGCTGCACCGGACGTTTAAGGGCTAACGGTCTGTAACTCTGCGCATCCGCAAGGGCGGGCGGCAACCTGTCTATGGTGCCACAGCGCGTACGCGGCGGTAAAACCGGTGCCGCTCAGTCTTCCTGGCCAGGCTCGATGCCGGCCTCGGCCAAAACCGTACGGTCTGCTGTGGACAGCGCTTCGGGCGCCAGCGCGGCCAGCAGGTCGGGCCGTCGAGCGGCCGTACGCGCCAACGCCTGGTCTCGCCGCCACCGTGCGATCCGGCCGTGGTCACCGGACAGCAGAATGGGCGGAACGTCCCGATCTCGCCACGAGGCCGGCTTGGTGTAGACCGGATATTCGAGCAGACCGTCCGCGTGCGACTCCTCAACCAGCGACTCCGGGTTGCCCACCACACCGGGCAGCAGTCGGCCGACCGCCTCGACGATGACCAGCACGGCGACCTCGCCGCCGTTGAGCACGTAGTCGCCAAGAGAGATCTCCGTCACTGGCATCCGCGTCGCGGCCTCCTCGACGACCCGCGCGTCGATTCCCTCGTACCGGCCGCAGGCGAACACCAGCCGTTGCTCGGCCGCCAACTCGTGCGCCATCGCCTGGGTGAAGACCTCACCAGCCGGTGTGGGGACGATCAGCCTGGCCTTCTCCCCCGCCGGTACGACGGTGTCCAACGCCTCGCCCCACGGCTCCGGCCGCATCACCATGCCGGCGCCCCCGCCGTACGGCGTGTCGTCCACGGTGCGATGGCGGTCGTGTGTCCAGTCCCTCAGGTCATGGACCGCCACCTCCAGCAGGCCCTTGTCGCGGGCACGGCCGAGCAGCGACTCCCGGAGCGGCGCCAGGTAGTGGGGGAAGATCGTGATCACGTCGATGCGCATGGCAGGAAAGACCGTACCGGCCGGGCTGAAACGGTCGGCACGCCGGACTAGCGTCTTGAGCTGTGCGGAACGAGTGGGCTCTGTTGCCACCGCTGGGCTTGGCGTTGCTCGCCACCGCCACGCCGACATCGAACCTGACTGACCTACTTGAGAGCGTAGGTCAGGTGGGTCACCACGCTCGTCTGGCGGGCCGACACCTGCCGCAGATCCACCCGCCCGGCTCCCGCAAGCAGCCGCTCTCCGCGCCCGAGGAACACCGGCGCCACGTGCAGGCGCAGCTCGTCGATCAGGCCGGCGGCCAGATACTGGTTCACGGTGGCCGCGCCGCCGGCGATCGAGACGGTTCGGTCGCTGGCCGCCGCCCGCGCCTGGTCGAGCGCGTCAATGATGCCGCCGGTCACGAAGTGGAAAGTCGTGCCGCCCTCCATCTCCACGGACTCCCGCTCGCGGTGGCCGAGCACGAAGACCGGCGCGTGGTAGGGCGGTTCCGGGCCCCACCAACCGGTCCAGTCCAGGTCCCAGTCGCCGCGGTCGGGACCGAACATGTTGCGGCCCATGACGTAGGCGCCGGCAACGCAGATGTTTTTGATCTCCTCGGCGTTCTCGTCCGCCGCCTCGAACATCCACCGGGGCAGGATCTTGTGCACCCCGTCACCGAACGGGTCGTCGGCCCGCTGGTTGAGGCCGGCGGCGTACCCATCGACCGACATCATCATGTCGCTGGTCACCAGGCTGTTCGTCATGGTCGTCACTCCTGTTGCCGGGCGGCTCTGGCAGCCGCTTCACCGGGTAGTCGAAGCAACTTCACGGATCTTGACATCGGGAACCGAGATTCAGTGGACCAAATGACGGCCGTCGACGGATGGCCCGCATTTCACGCCGCCCCAGGTTCCGGCCCGGCGTTAGCAGGCGCTAAAGATCGAAGAGGCCTTCGGGGGCGTCGATGGTGATCGTACGAGCGGTGGCGTCGATGGCGGTGACGATGGCCTTCACGAACGGGATCAGGTGTTTGCGCCCGTCGCCGGCGGTCACGATGAGCATGTCGCCGCCGGGGCCGTGGTCAACCGCGGTGAGCGTGCCGATGGAGGCGCCGGCCGGGTCAACGGCGGCGAGGCCGACCAGGTCGTGATCGCGGAACTCGTCCGGATCGTCCAGGTCGGGTAGGTCTTCGGAGTTGACGACCAGGAAGATGCCACGCAGCTCTTCAGCCGCTGATCTGTCCGGCACGTCTTTGAAATGCAGAATCAGCCGGCCGCTGTGCCAGAAGGCGTTGTCGATGGCCAGCGGACCGGCGTCGGCCGGGTCGGTTTCCAGCACCGACCCGGCCATCATCCGTTCGTCCGGCTCGTCCGTACGCACCTCGACCGTCACGTCCCCACGAATGCCGTGAGGACGCCCCAGCCTGGCTACGACGAGCTGCATCGAAGCGTCAGTGCCGGTCGGTGTCGACGACGTCGACGCGTACGCCCCGACCGCCGACACCGGTCATCACCTGGCGCAGCGCCCGGGCGGTGCGGCCGCCGCGGCCGATCACCTTGCCCAGGTCGTCCGGGTGCACCCGCAGCTCAAGAGTCGAGCCGCGGCGTCCGCTGACCTCGCCGACGCTCACCTCGTCCGGGTGGTCGACGATGCCGCGTACCAGGTGCTCGAGCGCTTCCTCGAGCACTTAGGCCTCCGCGGCCGGGGCGGCCGGCTCGGCGGCCTTCTCAGCAGCCTTGTCGTCCTTCTTGGGCGCCCGCTTCTTCGGGGTGGTCGCGCTGCCCTTACCGTCCTCGTTGGCCTTGTCGGACTCGGCGAAAACGGTGCCGATCTCCGGCCGGGCCGCCTTGGGCTCCTTGACCTTGAGCGGCGGCGGGGCATCCTCGCCCTTGAACTTCTGCCAGTCACCGGTGAGCTTGAGCAGCACCTCGACGGCGGCCGTCGGCTGCGCGCCGACACCCAGCCAGTACAGCGCCCGGTCCGAGTTGACCTCGATGAAGGAGGGGTCCTCCTTGGGGTGATACAGGCCGATCGACTCAATCGCCCGGCCATCTCGCTTGGTGCGCGCGTCGGCGACCACAATGCGGTAGTGCGGCGCGCGCATCTTGCCCAGGCGCATCAACTTGATCTTGGTAGCCACGAGTGTGGTGTCTCCTACGACAGTCGTTTTCTGGTGGGTGAGCCCAGCACATGTGGGGAATGGCGCGCGCACCCGATGGACCCGACCGTGACGGTTGAGAGGGTCCGCACAGCCAGGTTCAGCAGTCCATTCTGCCAGACCCGCCAGCAGCGGCTACAGCAGCCCGGCCCCGGTGTATCCGGGCACCGGCTGGTTCCAGTTCGCCGGCAGCTCCGGGACCGGCCAGGACGGGTCCGGGCGAAAGTCCGTCCAAGTGCCGTCGTACGGCCAGACGCCCTTGGTGATGTCCGCGATCGCCTGCTCGGCCTCGCTTCGCGCCCTGGCCGCCCACTCGTCGCGGACCTCGCCGGCGGCATTCGCGGCCTCCGCCTCGTCGACGTCCTTCAGCTGGCACCGGCGGTCGGGGCCAGCGACCACGTCGACCTCCAGATCGTCGGCGTCCAAGCCGCCGGCCCAGCGCACCGCCGGCGTTTCGACGTTCACGTACCAGTTGCGAAAGGTGCCATCGGGCGCGAAGAACCACTGCACCGTGTGCCACCGCCGCGGCCGTACCAACACCAACACGCTCGTGCCCGTCCAAGTGTCGTCGGCCGTGTGCCAGGGCACGCCAAACCGCTCCGCCAGCGGCACGTCCCGTACCGGCCGGCCGTCCAGATGCCGCGGAAACCGCACCGGCGTACCAGCCGCCAGCCACAGCAGCGTGTAGTCGTCGCCGTCCTCCACCACCGTCGACGGCCGGACGCCACGCAGCTCGCCCTGACGGTGATATCGCGTCAGGACAACCTGGCCGCGTGGCCACGGCGCACTCAAGATCGGCATATCCAGCAGTATGCCCACCAACCCTCGCGCCCTCTTCAAGACCGTCGTACCTGCCCAGGATCCTCGAATTCGGGGGCGGCATTTTTGGCCCGTCCTCACCCGGACGTCAGGGGCGGAGGTGGGCGGTGACGGCAGGTGACCAGTCGAGGCTGCCGAGGCGGTCGCGGGTGGCCAGGGCGGTGACGTACGCCTGCACATCCCGCAGCGGCAGCACGGCGCCGTCGGCGCGGAGCCGCTCGATCACCGGCAGCACCTCACGGTCCCACCATTGGCTCGCCATCCGGTCGCGATCGGTCAGCCGCCGGCCGGCCATCGTCGAGCGGTACGCCCAGGCCTCGGCCGCGTCGGCGAGCCGCAACCACTGCGCCGGCTCGTCCAACCACAGGTCGGTGCGTACGTCGTCGGGCAGCGGCACCCGTTCCAGGAACATCCGCTCGGCGGCCTTGGACGGCAGGTGGGCGATCGTCAGGCAGGCCATCGCGTACGCGGTCGTGCAGATCGACTGAACGCGGGCGGCGATCGTCGGGCGGCCAAGCGATCGGGCAACGGACACCCGGTGGTGGCCGTCCCGTACGAAATACATGTCGCCGAGCCGGACCACGTCGACCGGCGGGAAGTCGGCACCGTCACGGACGGCCCGGGCGATTTGCTGCCAGCGATCGGCCAGCGCCGGATTCACCAGCTGGAAACCGCGGTCGAAGTCCGCGCTCCGGCTGACCGTACCAACCACCTGCTCGACCGGGATCTCACACCGGCCAGCGTCCGCAACCCCCTGGCGGCCGAGCGCGTCGAGCGCATCCTCCAGCGTCATGATCGAAGAGTCCTCGCGCAGTGCCATCCGGACTCTCGCCAACACCGCTTTCAGGCGCGCCTCCACAACCGTCAAACACCGACCGAGGCCGGTGTGTTCCCCGACGGTGTCCGCTGCTGGTCAGCGCGCATGGCGGCGAAGCTGATTACGGTACGACATAACCGGATAATGGAGGTTGTCGATGTTGCGCTCCGCGCTCCTGGCCGCTGCCCTGGTCGGATCACTGCTCTCGCCAGCGGCGGCCGTGCCGGCCTCCACCGATCCGCTGGCGGCGGTGAACACTTTCATCGGCACCCAGGACGCCGGCAACACGTTTCCCGGCGCTTCGGCGCCTTTCGGGATGACTCAGGTCAGCCCGATCGGCACGAATTACGCCGGGTACGAATACACCGACACCGCGCTGAAGGGCTTCGGCCATTTCTTCCTGTCCGGCGCCGGCTGCTGGGAACAGGGCGGTCTGGTCGGCACGTTACCGGTGACCGGCGATATCGGCCCTGGTGCGGCGAAATTCGACACCACCCAGCCGTCCAGCTTCGATCACGACAACTACCAATCGCCTTACACTCACGATGGCGAGGTCGGAAAGCCCGGTGACTACCAGGTAAAACTCACCGGCTACGGCGGCATTGACGTGGCGACCACCGCATCCACCCAGGTAGGGCTGGAGCGATACACCTTCGACTCGGCCGCTCCCGCGCACGTGCTGATCAACACCGGTCAGGCAAACGTGAAGGAACCGGTCCGGAGCAGCACCATTCGGATCGTCAACAACCACACCGTGGAAGGCACCGTCACCGCCCAGGCTTTCTGTGGTGGCGGCGACTACACGACGTATTTCACCACCACTTTCGACCGACCCTTCACGTCGTACGGCACGTGGTCGCCGACCGGTGGCACCGCTGGCTCGACCGAGTCGTCCGGCGGCAGCGGATTGCGTGGCGCGTGGTTGTCCTTTGACACCAACGAAAACCGATCGGTGACCGCTCGTACGTCCATCTCGTACGTGGACCCGGCCGGCGCTCGGGCCAACCTGCGTACCAGCGGCTACCAGAGTTTCGACCAGATTCGTACGGCCACCGCGAAAGCGTGGCGGAACGAGCTGCGCAGCATCGACATCTCCGCGCCGAATCCGGCCGACGCCACGGTTTTCTACACTGCGCTCTACCACGTGTTGTTGCAGCCACTGACGGGCACCGACATCGACGGCCGTTATCGGGGACTGGACAAGCAAATCCATCGCGCGATCGGCTGGACGTATTACCAGTATTTCTCGCTGTGGGACACCTATCGCGGCCAAAACCAGCTACTGGCGTTGCTTCGGCCAGACCGCGCCCGGGACATCGCGCGTACGATCCTCGCTATCCACGACCAGGGCGGCTGGCTGCCACGCTGGGTGTACGCCGACTACGAGACGAACACCATGACCGGCGACCCGGTCACGCCGTATTTGGTGGACCTGTGGCGCTTCGGCGCGCTTCATGGCATGGAGAGCAAGGCTTTCGCCGCGTTGAAGCAAAACGCCACCGAGACTCCACCGGCCTCGCTGGCTTTCTCCGGCCGGTCCGGAAACGCCAGTTACCTGTCCCGCGGATTCGTCCAGTACGACGAGAAGTTTCCGCACAAAGGCCAGGACGTGGACCCGCAGCACGGCGCCTCGGCGACTTTCGAATACTCGCTCGCCGACTGTTCACTCTCGATTATGGCCGCTGGGCTGGGAAAGACCGCCGACGCCGCGACGCTTGCCCAGCGCGGCCAGAACTACCAGAAGCTGTGGGACTCCGGTACGACCGACCGCGGCTTCACCGGGTTTCCCCGGCCCCGTACGGCCGATGGCACGTTCTACACGCCGGCCACCGGCCCGTACGACCCGACCAGCCAGTCCGGTTTCCACGAGGGCACCGCGTGGCAATACCAGTGGATGGACCAGCAGGACGTGCCCGGACTGCTGGCTTTGATGGGTGGCAAGGAAAACGCGGCGGCCCGATTGGACACTTTCTTCGACTATCCAGACCTGGTCACCGACCCGTCCGGCACCGCGCACACCAAATGGGTGGTCGGCCCGTACAGCTACTACAACCAGTTCCGCTACAACCCGAACAACGAGCCCGACCTACACACGCCGTGGATGTACGATCTGGTGGGCCAGCCCTGGAAAACCTCGGCCGCCGTACGGGCCGCGCAGACCTTGTTCGTCAACGCTCCCAACGGGGTGACCGGCAACGACGACCTCGGCGAGATGTCCGCCTGGTACGTGCTTTCGGCGCTGGGCATGTATCCAGCCACTCCCGGCACCGGTCAGTTCCTGGTCAACGCGCCGCGTTTCCCTTATGCGGCAGTGCATCTGCGCAACGGCCACACTGTCACGATCAGCGCACCAGGCACCGACCCGACCCAGCTGCAGTACATCAGCGCGGCCAAGGTCAACGGCCACTCGTACCCGAAGACGTACCTGTCCCTGGCCGGCATGCCGTCACTGTCGGTCAGCTACCAGGTCACCTCCGACGCCACCCAGGCGACCTGGGCGACCTCCCCGTCCGCCACTCCCCTCTCCCCCTGCACCTCCCAATAGTTCTTACCCCTTACCGCTTGGTTGGCCGTATCGACGCGAAACGTGCGTCCAGCGCACGCAACGCGTCGATGTGGACAACCAAGCGGCGCGAGATAGTACGTGATAGCGTAATAGTTATGGGAGATGTTGACGAGCGGCTGGAGGTCGCGGCGCAGGCCCGCCGGGCGGCGACCAGGCTGGCGCGGCGGTTGCGGGCGGAGCGGCCGGCCGGGGCGCTGAGCACGAACAAAGTGGCGGTGCTGGGACATCTCTACCGGCATGGCAAGAGCACGCCCGGCGAGATCACCGCCGCCGAGCACCAGCAGCCGCAGTCGCTGACCAGGGTTTTCGCCGACCTGGAGGCGGACGGCCTGGTGACCCGCAGCCGGGGCGAGCGGGACCGGCGTGAGTCGGTGCTGGATCTGACGGCGGTCGGACTGGACGCGCTGACCAGGGACATGGCGGACCGGGACGGCTGGCTGGCGGCCGCCATTGGCGGCCTGACGGAGACCGAGACGCAGATGTTGCGGATCGGCGCGGCGCTGATGAACCAGCTGGCGGACGCGCCGTGACCGAGCCCGCCTTCCCGATGCCCCGCCGCTGTCCGCTCGATCCGCCGGCGGAGCTCGGCCAGATCCGCGAAACCGGCATCACTCGCGTACGACTGTGGGACGGCAGCACGCCATGGCTGGTGACCACCTATGCGGACGTACGAGCGGTGCTCGCCGATCGCCGGTTCAGCTCGGACCCGAGCCGCCCCGGGTTTCCCGCCTCCCGGCCACACGCAGGCAAGGCCCGGTCGTTCATCCGGATGGACGGCGCCGATCACGCCCGCCAACGCAAGGCGCTGATCAGCGATTTCACCGTACGCAGAGTGGAGGCGCTGAGGCCACTGATCGTCGAGACAGTGAACCGTCTGCTGGACGCCATGGACCGGCGGCCGGTCGATCTGGTGACGGCGTACGCGCTGCCGCTGCCGTCGCTGGTCATCTGCCACCTGCTCGGCGTGCCCTACTCCGACCACGAGTTCTTCCAGCGTACGAGCCGGGAAATGCTGTCGGGTTCCGGCGACTCCCGTCGTGAGCTGGTCGGCTACCTCGCTGCCCTGGTCACGAAAAAGCAGGCGGAACCGGCCGACGACCTGATCAGCAAACTGGTCGGCAACGACGCATTGTCCCGTCGGGACGTGGTCTCGATGTCGGTGCTGCTGCTCATCGCCGGGCACGAGACCACCGCGAACATGATCGCGCTCGGCACCCTGACACTGCTGCAGAATCCTTCGCAGGCGGCCGAGCTCCGGGACGGCGCCGACCCGGCCACCGCGGTCGAGGAACTGCTCCGGCTGCTCACCATCGTGCACCTGGGCCGCCGCCGAGTCGCGACCGAGGACATCAGGGTCGGGGAGGTCCTGATCCGGGCCGGCGAAGGCGTGATCGCCGCCGCGGACGCGGCCAACCGCGACCCGTCGGTCTTCGAGAACGCCGACTCGCTCGACATCCACCGGCGGCCCAACCACCACGTCACCTTCGGGTTCGGCGTCCACCAGTGCCTCGGCCAGCCGCTCGCCCGGCTGGAGCTCCAAATCGCTTACCCGGCACTGCTCCGCCGCTTCCCCACCCTGCGGCTGGCCGCGTCGGTCGACGAGCTGACTTTTCGTACGACCATGCCCGTCTACGGCGTCGACGCGCTCCCCGTCACCTGGTGAGACAGCCCGCATCCAAGTCCGGCTTCCCGAGAAATGCCGCCCCCGAATTCGAGTCTTCTCCCGCGCTCCGACATTTCCGCGCCCTTCCCATCCGGTGTCCTAGGCGGCGTGCCAGTGCGGTGGGAGGGTGGGCAGCGGCCAGGACGGGTCTGGGCGAAAGTCGGTCCAGCGGCCGTCGAAAGGGGGCGCGCCGGACTCGGCGAGGGTGATCAGGCGCTCACCGGCGGCGCGGATGTGTGGCGCCTGCGCCGCGGTCCAGTAGCCGGGCAGGCCGGTGAGGTCGGCGAACTCGTCCTCGTCCTTCCATGACCAGCTGCGGTCCGGCTCGAACCACACGTCCAGCGCGTTGTCGGCAGTGTCCACATACTGCACGCCGTCGACCACCCGGCGGACCTGACGGTCCTCCAGATTGCCGTACCAGCCCATAAAACTGCCGTCGTCGCGGAAAAACCACCACAGCGACCAGTCCTCGGCCGGCGGGATGAGCATCAGGATGCCGGTGCCTCGCCACTGCCGTGGCCGCAGCGACCGCGGCAGCAGCGCCGAGGCGACCACACCGACATCGCGTACGGTCCGGCCGTCGGCGAGCAGCCCGCGCACGACCGGGGTGCCGCCGGCCAGCCAGAGCAGCAAGCCGGTGGAGTCCTCGGTGACGACCGTGGTCGGCAACGCGGCATGTGGTTCACGGCCCCGAAAATGGCGCACGACAACGCGTGAGCCGCTCTCCCAGTCCATTAGGGCGTGTCTCCTAATTCCAGGTGGATGAGGGTCGAGATCCAAGCGTCGTCTGCCGGTGCCGGGCGGTCGCCTTCATACCGTTGTTGTATGGGGGTGATCGCCCGGTGCTGGCAGGGGGCGTTTGGGCTCGGCCCTCGCCGCCTGGGATGAGGAGACACGCCCTAGTACGACCGAGCGACCCACGCGGTGAGGTCGGCCTCGTCCGGCCCGTCCGGCACACCGCCATCGGGCCGGGTCAGCACCCTCACGCTGACCGCGTCCTTCGCGAGTTCCGCCTCGCCCTCCACGCCCAACGTCGACCACGGGATCCGGGCCCAGCCAGTTTTGGCCGCCTCAGCCGCATCCGCGACGGTGGCAACGTCCACAGTGGACTTCTCGCGACGCTCCAGCGCCTCCGAGTAGAGCACATCCTGGTCTTCGGCGAGCGCTGCCTTCGCGGCGGTCACCACCGCGGTCAGCTCGGTCGGCGTCTTGCTGCCGGCGATCCGCCGGACCAGGGTGACCTTCTGGTCGGCGAGGTCGCGCGGTCCGACCTCGATCCGAACCGGTACGCCCTTCAGCTCGGCGTCGACCGCGCGTCGGCCGAACGCGGTGTCCACCCGGTCGTCGAGCGCGACCCTTACGCCGGCAGCACGCAGATCATCGACGAGCTGCTCGGCCGCCTCGGCCACCCCGTCGCCGGCCTTGACCACCATCACCAGCACCTGGACCGGCGCAAGGTTCGGCGGCACCCGCATGCCGTTGTCGTCGCCGTGCGCCATCACCAGCGCGCCGACCATCCGCGTCGTCGAGCCCCAGGAAGTCGTCCAGGCATGCTCGCGCGATCCCGTGTCGGACGTGTACTCGATCCCGAAAGCACGGGCGAAATTCTGCCCGAGCTCGTGGCTCGTGCCCATCTGCAACGCCTTGCCGTCGCGCATCATCGACTCGAGCGTCATCGTGTTGATCGCGCCGGCGAACCGCTCCTTGACGGTCTTGCAGCCGACCACCACCGGAATGCCGAGCACACCGGCGATCACGTCCTGATATGCCTCATGCAGAATCCGCCGCGCATATGCACTGGCATCCTCGCGCGACGCGTGCGCGGTGTGGCCTTCCTGCCAGAGGAATTCGGTCGTACGCAGGAAAACGCGAGGCCGCAGCTCCCAGCGCACCACATTCGCCCACTGGTTCAGCAGCAGCGGCAGGTCGCGATAGCTCTGCACCCACTTGGCCATGAACTCGCCAATGACCGTCTCGGAGGTGGGCCTTACGACGATCGGCTCCTCCAGCTCCTTGCCGCCGGCGTGCGTGACGACCGCCAACTCCGGCGCGAAACCCTCGACGTGCTCGGCCTCGCGGGCCAGATACGACTGCGGGATGAACAGTGGGAAATAAGCGTTCTGTGCGCCGGCGGCCTTGATCCGGTCGTCCATCTCGCGCTGGATCCGCTCCCACAGCGCATACCCGGTCGGTCGGATCACCATGGTGCCGCGGACCGGGCCGTTGTCGGCCAGCTCGGCCTTGGCAACGACGTCCTGATACCACCGAGGAAAGTCCTCGGCCTGCGGGGTGAGCACTCCGGGTTTGGCCATACCCGAAATTCTAGAGAATGGCCACCGGCCGTCCGCACACCGCACTCAGGTGTTCGACCGCACCGGTCAGCTCCACGTCCGTACGAGCACCGCTGGCACGGTCCGTGACCTCGACGGTTCCGGTCGCGAGGCCGCGGCCGACGACCACGATGGTCGGTACGCCGATCAGCTCCGCGTCGTTCAGTTTCACGCCCGGGCTGATCCGCCGCCGGTCGTCGAAAAGCACCCGCATCCCGGCGCTCACCAAGTCCGCGGCGAGCGACGCGGCGGCGGCGAAAACGGCGTCGTCCTTGCCGGTGGCGACCAGGTGGATGTCGGCCGGCGCGATTTCCCGCGGCCAGCACAAGCCAGCACCGTCGTGGCTCGACTCGGCGATTGCGGCGACCGCGCGGGAAACCCCGATGCCGTACGAGCCCATCGTGACGGTGACGCGTTTTCCGTTCTCGTCCAACACCGAAAGCCCGAGCGCCTCGGCGTATTTGCGACCCAGTTGGAAAATATGCCCGATCTCCACCCCGCGCTGCAGGCTCAGCGGACCGGAGCCGTCCGGCGCCGGGTCACCATCGCGAATGTCGGCGGCCTCCATCGTGCCATCCGGCGTGAAATCCCGTCCGCAGGTCAGCTCGAACACGTGCCGGCCGGGCTGGTTGGCGCCGGTCAGCCAACGGGTGCCGTCGACCACTCGCGGATCCACCAGGTAACGAATGCCGGTGACCGATTCCGCACCCAGCGCCTGCGGGCCGATGTATCCCTTGACCAGCGCGGGATTCGCGGCGAAGTCGGCCTCGCCGAAGACCTCGACGGTGGCTGGTTCCAGCTGCGCCTCGAGCCTTTTCATGTCGACTTCACGGTCGCCGGGAAGACCAATCACCAACGGCTCGCGCGTACCGTCCGCATTCGTCACCATCAGCACGACGTTCTTCAGGGTGTCGGCCGCGGTCCATTCGCTGTCCCGGCGCGGAAACTTGGCGTTCGCGAACGTGACCAGGCTGTCGATCGTCGGCGTGTCGGGGGTGTTTTCGACGTGCGCCGCCGGCGCGTCTTCGTACGGAATCGCTGCTGGCACTGGAGTTCTCACCGCCTCGACGTTCGCGGCATAGCCACCCGGCGAGCGTACGAAGGTGTCCTCGCCGACCGGCACCGGGCAGAGGAACTCCTCGCTGCGGGAACCGCCCATCGCGCCGGACATCGCCGACACGATCACGTATTCCAAGCCGAGGCGGTCAAAAGTGCGGATGTACGCGTTGCGGTGATTCTCGTACGAACGCTCCAGCCCGGCGTCGTCGATGTCGAAGGAATACGAGTCCTTCATGACGAACTCACGACACCGCAACAGACCCGCCCGCGGCCGCGCCTCGTCTCGGTATTTGGTCTGGATCTGGTAGATCGACAGCGGCAGGTCCTTGTACGAGGAACACAGGTCTTTCACCATCAAGGTGAACATTTCCTCGTGTGTCGGACCAAGCAGGTAGTCCGAGCCTTTGCGGTCCTTCAAACGGAAAAGTTGGTCACCGTATTCGGTCCAACGGCCGGTCACCTCGTACGGCTCGCGAGGCAGCAGCGCCGGAAAATGCACTTCCTGGCAGCCGGCCGCGTTCATCTCCTCGCGAATCACCCGCTCGACGTTGCGGTAGACCAGGTAACCCAGCGGCAGCCAGCTGTAAACCCCCGGCGCGGCGCGCCGGATGTAGCCGGCGCGCACCATCAGCCGGTGGCTCGGCACCTCGGCGTCGGCCGGGTCGTCGCGCAACGTCTTCACCAGCAGCGTGGACATCCGAATCAGCACTCCGGCAGGGTAGCCGGCCGGCGCTTTCGATCCTCGTCAGCCCTCGACGAGCACGGTCTTGTACGTGCCAAAGCTCCAGATATTGCCTTCGAAATCCGTGGCCACGTACTCCCGGGAGCCGTAGTCCTGGTCGGTGAGCTCGCGGATGATCTCGGCGCCCGCTGCCCTGGCCTGCTGGTGGTGCGCGTCGGGATCAGCGACCACGACGTAGACCGACGCCGTCCCGGGCGGGCTGGCGAAAGCCTCGCCCTCTCGCTGCTGGCCGAACATCACCGCGCCGTTGCCGTAGGTCAGCTCGGCATGTGCGATGGTGCCGTCCTCGGCCTTATAGACCGCCTTGGCCTCGAAGCCGAAGGCCTCGCAGAGCCAGCCGACGGCCTTGGTGGCATCCCGGTAAGACATGGTCGGAAAGATGGTTGCCGCGCTCATGCTGTTTCTCTCCTCGATCGCACGAAGGTGTCATCGCTGAGTGTGGACCGCCAGCCAGCGGACGCGCTTGCATAAATCTGACGGGCGAACGATTCCTTTGCGCTGGCCGGCGAGTCTGCACCCGAGTACGCGTACCAACAGAATGGAGCCGCGGTGTCGCAACCAGGCAACGAGGAGTTCGTCCGCCGTACCGAGACGTTCCGGCGCGAGTTGCTGGCGCACTGCTACCGGATGATCGGCTCGGTGTCGGACGCCGAGGACGTGGTGCAGGAGACGTATCTGCGGGCGTGGCGGTCGTACGACCGGTTCCAGGACCGCTCCTCGATCCGTACGTGGCTCTACCGGATCGCGACCAATACCTGCCTGACCGCGTTGCGAAACCGCGGCCGGCGAGCCTTGCCGTCCGGCCTCGGCGCACCGTCGGACGACCCGTACGAGCCGACCGAGCTGGCCGGGCCGCAAGTGTCCTGGCTGCAGCCGATCCCGGACGCGCTGCTGAACCCCGATCCCGCTGACGTCGTCGTCTCACGCGACAGCATTCGGCTCGCGCTGATCGCCAGCCTGCAGTATCTGCCGCCCAGGCAGCGGGCGGTGCTGTTGCTGCGGGATGTGCTGGCCTGGTCGGCGGCCGAGGTCGCCGAAGCGCTGGACACGACCACCACGGCGGTGAAGAGCACGTTGCAGCGCGCGCGGGCGCGCCTCGACGAGGTAGCTCCGGCGCCCGACACGGTCGCCGAGCCGACCGCACCGCAGGCGCGCGCGTTGCTGGACGCTTACATGGCGGCTTTTGAGAACTCCGACGCGGCCGCTCTGGAGAAGCTGCTGCGCGCGGACTCGACGCTGGAGATGACCCCGTCCCGGACCTGGTTCGCCGGGCTCAGGACCTGCATGCCGTTCTTCGTCGCTTCCGCGCTCGGCGCTCCAGGCGACTGGCGAATGGTCCCGACCAGCGCGAACGGCCAACCGGCAGCGGCCGCGTACCAGCGGGGCACGGACGGCGCCTACCGCGCCTTCGGCGTCGCCGTCCTGACGCTGAGCAGCACCCACATCGCCAGGATCACCCTCTTCATCGACCCTGACCTGGTCGTCGCCTTCGGAGAACCGCCAGTGTTCGAGGCATCCTAGAGATGCAGAGCGTTCAGCTCCTGGTCGAGTTGGGGCCAGACGCTGGTCAGATATGTCCCCGGCGTGCAGCCGCCGAGCGAACGGAATTCGCGAACCATGTGCGCCTGGTCGTAGTAGCCGCAGTCGGCGGCAAGGGCAGCCAGGCCATGCGGATAACCGCTGCCCAGCATCCGGGTGGCTCGCTGGAACCGCAGGATCCGCCCGTACAGCTTGGGCGGCACCCCGACCTGCTCGCGGAACAGCGAGATCAGGTGCCGATGGCTGTAGTCGGACTCGGACACCACCCGCTCGATGTCCACCCGGCCCGCCGACGCGGTCAGCAGCTGGCAGGCCCTCCGGACCCCACCGACCTCGGCCGGACCACGCTCGAAAGCCCTGGCCAGCCGGGCCCCGATCACCTCGTCGACCAGGTCGAACCGGGCCGGCCAGGTCGGCTCCTCGGGCAGCCGGGCGACCAGTCCGTCCAGCTCCCAGTCGCCGAGCTCCTCGATGTCGATCATCCGGTCGGCGATCTCGTGCATAGCGATGCCAAGCAGCAGATAAGCGCCGATCGGGCGCAGGTCGAGCTGGAAACCGCCGGTGGAGCCCTCATATCTGGTGCCCGCGTACGTCCGGCGAAGACCCGCGAGCAAGGCCCGGTAAGGACGGTCCCCGCCGGGCTGCAGCGGATCGTGGATCACCAGCGGGGCGGCGAAGTTGATCACCACCACGATGTCCGTGTTCGGCATCACCCGCGGGTGGATCTGACTGGACGGTGAGGTCCAGCCCGAATACCGGCGCACGTACGGCCGCAGCGCCGGCGGCGGAACCCGAGTCACCAGCTCGGAGCCCTGCTCACCGGCACTGACCACTTGCACGTCAGGGCGGGTCACTCCCCCACGGTACGACCTTCGTATGACACTTCGCGGTAGTGGCCGCGGTCAGGCGATGACGCGGCCTCGGAGAATGATCCGGGATGGGGTGGCGAGCACGCCGAGGTCCTGCCGCGGATCGGTGTCATAGACGACGAGGTCAGCGAGGCCGCCCTCGACCAGCCCCGGCAGGCCGAGCCAGTCGCGAGCCCGCCATGAGCCGGCCGCCAAGGCGTCCACCGCTGACATGCCAGCCGCGTGCAGCCGCTGGATCTCCTGACCGATCAGTCCGTGGGCGATGCCACCACCGGCGTCGGTGCCGGCGAAAATCTGCACCCCCGCCTCGTACGCGGCGGCCACCACCGCCGGGAACCCGTCCCGCAGCCGCCGCATATGGTCGGCGTACGCCGGGAACTTCTGCTGTGCTTTGTCAGCGATGTCGCCGAAAGTCTCGATGTTGATCATGGTCGGTACGAGTGCCGTACCAACGCTGGCCATCTTGTTCAGGAGATCCGTCGACAGGCCCGTACCGTGCTCTATGCAGTCCAGGCCGGCGTCCAACAGATCCGGCAGCGCGGCTTCGCTGAAGGTGTGCACGGTGATGCGCGCGCCCGCGTCGTGAGCGGCTTTTACCGCGGCGGTAAGGGATTCCCGGTCGTACGTGGGGCCGAGGTCGCCGGCTTCCCGGTCGATCCAGTCGCCGACCAGCTTCACCCAGCCGTTGCCGGCCCGGGCCTGTTCGGCCACCGTCGCCGCCAACTGGAGCCCAGTCGTGTCGACCGCCAGCCGCGGAATGTATCGCTTCGGTGGCGCGATATGCCGGCCAGCGCGCAGAAGCCGGGGCATGTCAGGGTCGTTGTCCAGCTCCGCGTACGAAAACGGGGACCCGGCGTCCCGGATCGTCAACGCGCCAGCCGCGCGGTTGACCATCGCCAAATCCTTCGCGACCGAGACGCTGTCCACGAAACCCTGCGGCAGCAGGCCGATGTGGCAATGCGCATCGACCAAACCCGGCACCGCCCAGCCGGAGCGTACGACCGTTTCGGCGCTCGCGACCGGCTCGAACGTCAGCCGGTCGCCCACCACGTACAGGTCGCGCTCGCGCTCGGCTGGCAACGCGACCGCTCGTACCCGCAGAGCCATCATGCCGAAGTGAGCGCGACGCCAGCTTCCGGTGTGTGCACGACAAAAGTCAGTGCCTCGCGGAAGTAGAGGTCCACTGTGGACGCGTCGTGGCCGCGATAGCCAATCGACAGATCCTGGCCAAAGGTCAGCTCGTAATCCCCGCCACGGGTGGAAACCACGCAGGCCCCTTCGATGGCCGGCGTCCAGATCAGCTCACCGTCCACGATCTGGGTGAGGTGATCGATCACCGGATAGCCGTGGTCGGCCGCCTCGGTGGCGGCGGCATAGGCTTTCGCACTCAGCAGGACCGAGTACGGGCCGTCCACGCCAGCCGCGCGGAGCTTGGCCAACGCGTCGCCGACCGCGATCGGATAGTCCTTGGCCTCGGCCGGCAAAGTCAACGCCCGCAACGAAGAAGCCGGCCGGATGCCGGCGATGTGGCCCTCACCGAAACCGTCGAAAACCAGTTGGTCCTCGGTGTAGGCGATCGTCTGGGCAGCGTCCTTGACCGGCTGCCAGTCCGAGTCCTTGGCACCCCGCTCAACGTCGTCGACGGCATCGCGGGAGACCGTGAACGGCACCTGCAGCTCGACAATCGGCTGCACCGTCCGTACTCGCGCCAGCACGCCGGTGGCCGGCGCCGCGATGTCTTTCAAGTGGCCCGTACCGACCGCCGACAGCGCCGGGTCCTCGGACACCGTCACGTCCACGATCCGGCGAGCGGCAGCGTATTTCGCGAAGGTACGGCGCGCCTCCTCCTCGATCTCGGACCACGCGGCGGCCGAGACGGGAGCGAGCTCGCGATGCAGGTTGTTCATTCTCGAGGACTCCTTTTGAGACTGCCGATTCCCAGCGACGAACCCGCTGGGTCTTCACTCGCCGATGGCTGGTTGTCCAGAAAATCCGCGGTAGGCACGTAAAAGAGCACACCGGTGACCGCGGTGGAGAAATCCAGAATGCGGTCGTAGTTGCCCGGCGGCGAGCCGACGAACATGTTCTCCAACATGCGCTCGGTCACCGACGGAGTTTTCGCGTACCCGATGAAATACGTTCCGAACTCGGCACTGGCCGGGCGCCCGAAAGGCATGTTGTCGCGGAGAATCTCGCGCTCGGTGCCGTCGGGGTCGGTGATCGTGTTGAGCGCGACATGGGAGTTGTCCGGCTTCTCGTCGTCGCTCAACTCCACATCGGACAGCTTGCGGCGACCGATCACCCGCTCCTGGTCTTCGACCGCGAGCGCGTTCCAAGCCGGCATGTCGTGCAGGTATTTCTGTACGATCACGTAACTTCCGCCGTCAAATCCCGGGTCGTCGTCGACGACAACCGCGTCGCGGGCCCCGCTGGCGGTCGGGTTTTCCGTACCGTCGACGAAACCGAGCACGTCCCGGGCATCGAAATAACGAAAGCCGTGCACCTCGTCGGCGACCGCCACCGAGCCGTACAACCGGGCCATGATCTGCGTTTCCAGCTCGAAACAGAGATCCATCCGCTCGGCTCGGATGTGGAACAACAGGTCACCCGGGGTGGTCACCGATCGATGCCTGCCGCCGGCGAACACCGGCAGCTCGCGCAGCTCGGCGGGCTTGGGCTGGCCGTACAACCGATCCCAGGCGCTCGCCCCGATCCCCACCACACACGACAGGCCACCGTCCAGTGACCGAAAGCCCACCGACCGCTGCAGCCCCGGCACGTCCGCCAACAGCTCGCGCACCACACCTTCGGCGCCGGAGTTGATGGTGACGACCAGGAAGATCGCGGACCTGGTCAGCGGCCCCAGCACCGCCTGCCCCTCCGGCGGCACGTCCGCCGACCCCGCAGCCGTCATCGGCCCGTACCACCAGTCTCCATACCCGTATGAAACACGTGTCGATTCTCGCCCCCGCACCGCCCCACCGCACTCCCAGAGCTTTGTCCGCAACGCCCCGTTGCTCGCGCCCGGCCTGAATCCACCGAAGTACCCGCTACGGCGCGTAACTGTCACATCAGCCCCGCCGGCGACAGCCCCGACGTCGAGTGCGGGACTTTAACCCACACTCGACGTCGAGAGCGGAACAAACTCCCACACTCGACGAAAATCTCGCCCCACCCGCGAGGAGGACCGGGCGTTGCGGACAAACCACAGGACTGAGCAGGGTGGGTGATTAATGGGATCGGGATCCTCTGTTGGACGCGAGGCCTGGGCAGAGAGCAGGGTGGGACGGGCAAGAGGGTCGCGACTGGAGGAAACCCGAAATGGAATACCGCACGCTTGGTGGGACCGGGACGATCGTGTCGTCGCTGTGCCTGGGCACGATGACGTTCGGCAACGAGAGCAGCGAGGAGGTGTCACACGCCCAACTCGACCGGTTTCTGGAGCAGGGCGGCACGTTTATCGACACCGCGAACGTCTACTCCCGCGGCGTCTCCGAGGAGATCATCGGGCGCTGGCTGGCCAACCGCCCAGACGTACGCGACCAAGTGGTTCTCGCGACAAAGGGTCGGTTTGCGATGGGCGACGGCCATAATGACGTGGGCCTGAGCCGTACGAACCTCACGAAAGCACTCGACGCGAGCCTCAAGCGACTGCAGGTCGACACCGTGGACCTCTACCAGGCGCATGCCTGGGACGCGCTCACCCCGCTCGAGGAGACACTCCGGTTCTTCGACGACGCCGTACGGGCCGGGAAGATCCGCTACGCCGGAGTCAGCAATTTCCTCGGCTGGCAACTGCAAAAAGCGGCCATGCTCACCGGTTACCTTGGCCTGACACCGATCGTGACGCTGCAGCCGCAATACAACCTGCTGGTACGCGAAATCGAGTTCGAGCTGGTGGACGTGTGCGAGAACGAGAACATCGGCATCCTGCCGTGGTCGCCGCTGGCCGGCGGCTGGCTGACCGGTAAATACCAGCGCAACCAGACCCCGACCGGCGCCAGCCGACTGGGCGACGATCCCCAGCGGGGCATGGAGGCGTACGCGCCGCGCAACGCTCAGGAGCGGACCTGGCAGGTCATCGACGCGGTGGGAAAGATCGCCGAGTCGCGTGGCGTGTCGATGGCGCAGGTCGCGCTGGCGTGGACAGCGGACCGGCCGGCCGTCACCTCGGTGATCCTCGGCGCTCGTACGATCGAGCAGCTCGACGACAACCTGACGGCCGCCGAGCTGCATCTTTCCGACGACGAAACGAAACTGCTGGACGACGCGAGCGAACCGATCGTTGGCGACTACCCGTACGGGCCACAGGGTCGGCAGCAGCGCGCTTCCGGTCGCGAACTCTGACAGCGAAAAGCTCGGGCGCGATGCCCGAGCTTTTCACCCAACTACCGAGATATGACGTTGTACGCGTTCAGCAGCGTTTGCGTCACCTTGTTGCCGGCCGAGTCGGTGGCAGACAGCCGCAGCGACACCGCCAGGCCCGGCCGCTGGTGGACGATCAGGCCGAGCCGCTGCCCGTTCGGCAACGCGGCAAGCGGGACCGTGCGCCAGGTTTTCCCACTGTCGTACGAAACCGCTGCGGTGACTCCGGTGATCGCCGCACCGCTGGCGCCGGGCACCTGGTATGCCCACAACTTGAGCGGGCTCACCCCCGGCGCGGTCACCGTCTGACCCGGGCTGGTGCCGAGGTCGTAGTCGAGCATGATCGCCGGCTGCGCTGCGCACGGCTGGCTGGCGGTTGCCGGATTGTCCGCGTCACCACACACATATCCGGGCCTGGTCCAGGGCGCCGCGGGAGGCGCCGACGTGAACTCCCAGGTCGTGTCGGATCGATATCCGGCCGGCGCGAAAGCGACCGGCGCATAACCAACGTCGAACCGATAGCGACCGGATCCGGCCGGTACGGGCCAGCCCACACTGCTGGTGCCGACCGTACCGGGCAGGACTGTTCCGTCCTTGCTGAGCTTGACCGTCATCTCGCCGGCGAGTGGACCAGCCAGATCCAGATGGTTGTTCCCGTCCAGCACTTCGGGTGTGTAGTAGAGGGTGTTTGCGTTCCTTGACAACGAAAGTGGCTGCGCGTCCAGCGGCAGCAGCCGGTAAGCGGCGCCCTGGCCCGCACGTTTGGGCGCCGCGTTGAAGTCGTCCGACCTGGTCAGTGGCCGAGTCAGCTGCTCAGGCGCGGACGAGAGCAGAGTCAGGTTCCCGTCTTCGAAAGCCTCCATGAACCGCCCCCACACCGGGCCGGCTTTCACCGGACCGTAGTAATCCGCTCGCTGCGACGGTGCCCGCAGCAAGTCACCGCTGGGCAGTGGCGGAAGGTCGTCGACCACAGTGCCGGAGCTGATGACCAGGTCCCGGGTCGAGTGGTACGACGTGGTGACCTTCACCATCCGCGCCGGATCGACCCGCAGTTTCAGCCCGTCGGGAATGCCCTGCATTCCGGTCGCGGCGAAATGGTACGCGTACGGACTCACCGGAGTTCCCCGCAGCTGGGCCGATCCCCGTCCGCCGGACAGCTGGCCGAGCAACTTGAGACCGTCCGGTCGACTCAGGTACGTGACCGGCAACAGCTCCGGATGGTCGTCCGTACTCGTCTGCGTCATCGAGGCACTGTCGAAAACAACCACGCCGGCCGCGCCGGCCTTGTTGGCCCGGTCGACTATCGGACTGGTCAGCCCGGCCGCGGTCTGCACCTGAGCCAGGACGAGCCGGCCGCGCACGTCTTTGCCGGCGAAGTCGGCGTCCGAACCACCGGCCACGTAGACGACGTCCGTACGGCGTCGACCGTCGAACATCTTGACCGGAACTGGAATATTGACGTCGTTCCCGCCATCTTCGGTGATGTAGTGCGGATGGACGGTCAGCGATCCCACGGTCAGGTCGAGCTGACTGCGGGTGAGCGCGGTCTGGTAGTCAAAAGTGAAGCCGCCGTCAGGCAGTGCCGGCACCGGGTTCACATAGAAACCGGTCCGGTCGTAAACGCCGACCTGCTGAGCGAAGTCCCAGGTCGCCCCGGACTGGGTCCGCCGGTGGAAAGACGCCGTCGCGGCCTGGGACCAGGTCGACTCCGGCGAGCTGACCTGGACCTGTTTCGTGGTCCTCAGATCAAAAGTCACCGAGGTGTCAGCGGAGAGGTTCACGTCCGGCTTGACGATCAGCCCGGTCTCCTCCGTGCCGCCGGGTCCGTCCCCACCGAAGACGTTCACAGCCATCAGGTATTTCCCCTGTGCCAGCTGGAAATTCACGTTCCCACTGCCGACGCCCGCGGCCAGCCAGTCGGTTTTGTCAGCGTCGACAGGCAGAATCCAGAGTGTCTCCTCGGTGCCGGGTCGGATCTTGCCGTCGAAGCCCATCACTTTCAGGTTGACGTTGACCGAAACAGCGCCGTTGGAGAAGCCGACCGGGGTGGTGACCCGGACCGAGCCGTCCGCGCTCGCGGCGCTGACGGTGCCTTGGAAACTGCCGGTGCCGACGTTGCCCGGAGCCAACGCCACCGGTAGGTCCGCCTGGCCGCCGGCCGGTACGGTCAGCTCGGACGCGCCGACGGTCAGGGTCCCGGCGGGAGTCGTTTTGCCGTTGGGATCGGTCAGTTTCGCGGCGATCTTCAGGGTCACCGCTGAAGAACCGTCGTTGTGGTAAGTCAGCGCACTCGTACGAGTGCCGGATTTTGCCGGCAGGACACCGAAGCCGAGCGTCGACGGCTGGGTGGTGACCGACTGGCGCAGGGCCGCTGGCACGTCCACCCGGCCGGCGCCCTGCTCGTTGACGGGCCGGCCGATGTCCTTGCTGGCAGCGACAAGAGCGGCCTTGAGCCGCCCGGCCGACCAGTCCGGGTGGCGCTGCGCGAGGATGGCGGCCGAGCCGGCGACGTGCGGAGTGGCCATCGAGGTGCCGCTGAGGGTCGTGTAGTACTGGTTGACCGGGGTGCCCAACGAGGTGCCGGCGGCTCGGGCCGCCACGATGTCGACGCCTGGCGCGACCACCTCGGGCTTTACCGTGGCGCCGCGACCGGGGCCACGGCTGGAAAACTCGGCAATCTGGTCGTGGCTGTCGACCGCGCCGACGGTCAGCGCGTCCTCAGCGTCGCCCGGCGACCCGATGGTGGCCCGGGTCGGACCACTGTTTCCGGCCGCGATAACGAAAAGCGCTCCGGTGCTGGCGGTCAGGCTCTGTACCGCGTCGGCCATCGGGTCGTCGCCGTCGGTGGCCGCCCCGCCAAGACTCATGCTGACAACGCGGGCATGCTCGGTGGTCGCCGCCCATTCCATCCCGGCGATGATGTCCGAGTCGTAGCCGAGTCCACCGCCGTCAAGCACCTTGCCAATCACCAGTTCGGCGCCCGGCGCGACGCCCTTCTCCTTGCCGCCGGAAGCCGCGCCGGTGCCGGCGACCGTGGAGGCGACGTGCGTACCGTGACCGTTGCGATCGACCAGATCCGGCTCGTCCGCGACGAAACTCCTCCCGTCGACCACCTTGCCGACGAGGTCCGGATGGGTGGCGTCGACGCCGGTGTCCAGTACCGCGACGCGGACGCCATGACCGTCGTAGCCGGCGGCCCAGGCCTGCGGCGCGCCAATTTGCGCGACGCTGTCCGCGAGAGTCGCCCTGACCCGCCGGTCCAGCAGGAGCCTGGCCGCGCCAGCGGCCAGCACACGGTTCGACCCAGCGGCGGGCGCGATCGTCCGCCAGAAGGTGCCGGCCTGGGTTTTGGCCACTCGTACGGCATTCGCACCGATGCTGGGAAGAGCGCGATCGGTGGTCGCACCAGGCACCGCGGCGGCCCGCGTACGAGCCGCCGCATCCGGGTAGGCGATCAACACCGGCACGGTGGACTGACCGCGGTCCGCATACCCGTTCTTGGCCAGGTAGCTGACGTTGAACAGCTCCCGGTCAACGGTACGGGCGCTGACCAGCGGCAGCGCGTCGCTGGGCAACACGTACCAACCGTTCGGGCTGTTCAGATACTGATACCGCACGCCGGGGCGACCTTTGAGGACCATCACGCTGTCCTTGCCGCCGGGTTGGCCGCGATAGCCGACGACGTCACCGGTGATCAGGGTGACCGACGTGACGCTCGCCGCGGGTTTGGCCACCGCCAGCGGCGCTTTCGGCGCAGGAGCGGCCGTAGTCGGTGTCGGCACCACGGTCTGCACCACGGTTTGCGCCACGAGTACGGCCACCACCGCGGCCGCCCAACGTCGGAACCGGCTGGTCCGGGGCATCTGCATCTGTCCTCCGCATCGATCCCCGTGCGGTCGTACCGGCTCGGCGGCATCATCCGTTTAGCGCTAAATATCTGGATGTCGACCCGGTCGGTACGACCAGAGGAATTGCGAAGAGCTTCGTCCGCGAAAGGCCCGGGCGTCAAGATCGCGCGATGGCCGATGCCAGCCACTACCCGTGCCGCGACAGGTCAGATGACCGCAATGGCGATGCTGGCAACCGCCATCGCGGCGAACACCACTTTCGCCGCACCGCGTACGAACGGCTCGAAGGCCGACACCCGGTCAATCACCCAGATCGGCTCCAGCCGGTCCGCGCGGTCTGGCCGGTACGGCACGACGGCAATCATCACGATGCTGGGAATGACGAATCCGGCCGCGTAAAAGACGCCGGCCCACCACGGCACCAGTCCCAGCAGGCTCACCGCGATCGCCACCCAGGTCATGGACGTCACTCGGAAGGTGGTCACCACCAGCCCGGTGTCCAGGCCCCACAACAAAGCACCAGCCACCGGTCCGCGCCGGAAGAAGTGCTGCTGTGGCGTCTGGCGCTGCCACATCGGTGTCCGCAGGCCAAACAGTCCGCTGTCCACCACCAAGAACAGCGCCGCGAAACCAGCGGCCGCCAGCAGGCTCACGGCGCCTGATGGAACCCACCCAAGAGCCAGTCGGCCGAGAAAGTGTACGGCCGCGTAGAAAACGACAGCCGAGACTCCGAAGCCGACCGCGAGGGCCACCACCGGACGGCGCACGGCCGTCCCGCCGGCACCTACGCCCTGAACCACCGGGCGCAGGTAACCGACGAACGACAGTCCTCAAAGACTGAAAAGCTGCGCGAATCCAGCCATCGCGAGCAACATCATCAACGCGACGGTGAGGACATCAACCGCATGCATCGAAAAGATCTGTCAGCAGCCGTTGGCGCGTACGGTCCAGCCGGACGAGCAGTAGAACGGGCCCTGGCCACAACTGCTGCCACCGGTGCATTCGCCGCAGGCGTACTTTCGCTGCCAAGGCGCGCTTCCACTGCAGCAGTACCAGACCTGCAGCGACCCTTTGTGACAGATCGGTTGACCGTACGCGTCCAACGGGCAGTTCGGTGGGCTGTAGTAGAGGTTGCAGCAGTTCCAGTTCGCCTGCGGACGTACGTCGGCCTCAGCGGCCTTGTCGGTGGCCAGCACGGCCGCCACACCACCCACCGCGGTCAGGCCAACCTTGCCCATCCAGCCCATAAAACCCCGGCGGCTGCTGCGCAGGGACCTGAATTTCTCGTTGCCCTCGGCCTTGGGTTCGGTCATGAACTCACCCACTTCTTCTCAGCGGCCCGGCGGACCTGGTTGGTCAGGACGGCAATGCGGCTGCCTTGGGGCGAAGCTTGTAGCGGTCGACTTTTGGTAGCGCGGCACGGAACTGTCGTACGGTCGGCACGGTCTGGGCGCGAGCCACCCGGCCGTTCTCCACGATGATCGCGACTGGGGTCAGGTCCAGCCCGATCCGCTTCACGATCCGTTCCTCGTCGTCGATCAGCACCCGCTCTCCGCGCAGCTCGAAAAGATCGACGAAGTCGGCAGCCGTCTCGCTGACCGGCACCACGACCACCCACACCGCCGGCGGCACCGCACCGCCCTGCATCGTGGAGGCCAGGTGGTGGCAGGTTTCGCACTTGTTGGAGAGAAAGAGCACCAAGGCGTCGTCGGCGCGGTCCAGCGCGGCAGGAAGACCGACGGTGGACGGCACGATGCCCTGGACGACTCCCAGATCGATCGACTCGACCTTGTCCTCCAGGTCCAAATACGACCGGATCTGCTTGATCTGTTCGAAAAGCTCGACCAGCGCACCTACCAGTACGAAAATGACCACGGCAAGAACACAAACAACGATGATCAGGGCAACGGTCACGCGATCTCCCCTCCGGCCGCAGCCAGCGAAACTTCCTACTGCCGGGCGGCGAGTTCGGCCTCGGCCCGAAGGTCGCCGATCACCAGCCGTTCAGTACGCAACCGGCGCCAGCCTGGAACATGCCGGGCAAGTCGTACGATCGTGACGATCAACAGGAAAACACCCACCCCGAGCAGGCCAAGGGCCGGATCCCACGACGGCGACCACCACTGCGCGGCGCCGGCCAGCACGAGCCAGACCGGCAGCAACTGCAGCTGACGCCAGCCAAGCGCGCTCTGCGACAGCCCGCCGAAACAACTGCAGGCGATCTTTTCGTTGGCTTGTAAGGCGCGAACGCCGGCGCCGGCGAATCCGAGGCCGAGCAACAGCGCCACCAGCCGTGGCCAAGCCGAGGTCGGGAACACCGCCAAGCCAAGCCCGGTCAGCGATTCCACCGCGACAACACCAAAAGCCGCCCGGCGGGCAAACTCTGCCTGTACCCCGAGATGCTCCAGAGTTTCCCCGAAAGCCTGGAAAGTCACGGTTTTCGAGACACCCGACAAGGTGAACACTGCGGCCAGTATCGCCTGCGCGGCAGCCCCGATCAGCCCCCAGTCGCGCACCTCCCACCCCCGTACGTGATGGTGGTCAAGTCCTTTTTAATGTTGCCCGGAACGTAGGGGAATATTTCACGCTACACAAGGCCATGGCCCGCCGCCGGCCGTCTTCGGCCACAAAATTAAGAAAGCGACCGTGGCGAAACCCGACAGAATCTAGCCGATCAGACATTCCAGGCGGGCGACCAAAGCCGCTACGTCAACCGGTCGCGAGGTGTCGACCTCGATCACCTCGCCCACTCCCATCGAACCGCCGTACTGGGCGAGCACCTCGTCCGGCAGCTCTTTGAGCACGTGCGCCGGATGGGCGGTCCTGGCTCGTACGGCGAACCGACGGCGCAGTTCGTTGTCGGGACACTGGCAGCAGACCTCGATCACCCTTGCCGCGAACCGCGCGAGGTGGGCATGTTCCATCTCGCCGCGCGGCCGGAAAGGGGCCTCCAGGATCGCCACTGGGCAGCGCGCCGCGACCCGCCAGAGCACCTCCATCGCCGCGCCGCCGACCTGACGCGAGGCGGCCAGGTCATCGGCCGAGCAGCCCAGAGTGTCGAAGAGCGTCTCTTTGATGTCGTCCTTGCTGATTAACGGCAAGGACAGGCGCTCGGCTAATTCCCTGGCCAGCGTGGTTTTCCCGGCGGCGGGTGGACCGGAGACCAGGATGAGCAGACGCTGCTGGCTCACCAGGAACGCCGGATTACGGCTTCTTGCGGTTCTGGAGTTGGGTGAAGTCGATCTGCGGCATCTGGAAGTTCGACGGCAGGCCGCCGGTGCCGGGCGGGACCTGGCCGGGCGGGTTCGGGACGCCACCGCCGATGGCCCGACGGGTGGGCGTACGCCCGACGCCCTTGCCTTTGCGCTTGCCCTTCTGCGACTTGGTGGCGGACTTGCGCCGTCCCATGCCGGGCAGGCCCATCGCGCCACCCATCTGCTTCATCATCTTGCGTGCCTCGAAAAACCGGTCCACCAGCTGGTTCACGTCGGTCACCGTGACACCGGAGCCGTTCGCGATGCGCAGCCGGCGGGAGCCGTTGATCATCTTCGGATCGGCCCGCTCGGCCGGCGTCATGCCGCGGATGATCGCCTGCACTCGGTCCAGGTGCTTCTCGTCCAGGTCAGCCAGCTGGTCCTTCAGCTGGCCGGCGCCGGGCAGCATGCCGAGCAGGTTGCCCAGTGGGCCGAGCTTGCGGACCGCGAGCATCTGCTCCAGGAAGTCCTCGAGGGTGAACTCGTCGCCGCCAGTCAGCTTGGCGGCCATCTTTTGCTGCTGATCGGCGTCAAACGCCGTCTCGGCCTGCTCGATCAGGGTGAGCACGTCACCCATGCCCAGGATGCGGGACGCCATCCGGTCCGGGTGGAAGACGTCGAAGTCCTCCAGTTTTTCGCCGGTGGACGCGAACATGATCGGCTGGCCGGTGACGTGGCGTACGGACAGCGCGGCACCACCGCGGGCGTCACCGTCCAGCTTGGACAGCACGACGCCGCTGAAGCCGACGCCGTCGCGGAAGGCCTCGGCCGTACGCACCGCGTCCTGACCGATCATCGCGTCCACCACGAAAAGCGTCTCGTCTGGCGAGACGGCATCGCGGATGCCGGCGGCCTGCGCCATCAGCTCCTCGTCGATGCCGAGGCGACCGGCGGTGTCGACGATGACGATGTCACGCATGGTGCGCCGGGCGTGCTCGATCGAGTCGCGGGCCACCTGGATCGGGTCGCCCACGCCGCTGCCAGGCTGTGGTGCGTACACCTCGACGCCGGCCCGCTCACCGACCACCTGCAGCTGCTGCACGGCGTTCGGGCGCTGCAGGTCGGCGGCGACCAGCAGCGGCTGGTGGCCGGCTTTGCGCAGCCACAGGCCCAACTTGCCGGCGAGGGTCGTCTTGCCGGCGCCCTGCAGACCGGCGAGCATGATCACGGTCGGCGGGTTCTTGGCGAACTGCAGCCGCCGGGTCTCGCCGCCGAGGATGCCGATGAGCTCCTCGTTGACGATCTTGATGACCTGCTGCGCCGGGTTCAGCGCCTGGGCGACCTCGGAACCGGTCGCGCGCTCCTTGATGGCCGCGATGAAGGCCTTGACCACCGGCAGTGCGACATCGGCCTCCAGCAGCGCGATCCGGATCTCCCGCGCCGTACGGTCGATGTCAGCTTCGGAGAGCCGGCCTTTGGAGCGCAGCGAGGAGAAGACGTTGGCGAGCCGGTCGGAAAGTGTGTCGAACACGTGGCAGCAGTCCTCAGGTGGCGATTTGGGGTAGCCCCACCAGACTAACGAGTCCCGCCCGCCGATGTCCGCCAGCCGTGGGTCGCCGTCGACGAACTGTCGAGTGCGCTCAACCTGGATCCACCAAAATACCCGGGTGTGCGACAGATTTGTAGGTGCTTGAGGAGTACTGGCCGATGGGGTCGGGGTGCTGACTGTGGGACTTTGGCCCGCTCTCAGCGTCGAGTGCGGGATTTGTTCTGCGCTCGAGGATCCGGCTGTGAGTGTTGTGACTCCTGGGCCCCTGCGGTGCCAGGCTGGTCGTACGCGGCAGCGGCCTGGACATGCTCGCGCTGCGGCAGGACGCGTTGCGCTTCGCGCGACAACTCGCCGGATGGGGACGCTTCGGCATCTCGGGTTTGGTTAGGCGGTCGGGTCGGCGGCGGCGAGGACGGCCTTTTCGACCGGTTCGCGGCTGGCCGCGTCGGCGTACGGGCCCTCCAGGTAGAAGGCGTCCACCGCGTCCACGCCCAGCGTGGACACGCGGGCCCGTTCGACTTTCGCGCCGACGCTTTCCAGCGCGGCGGTGACCCGGTAAAGCAGGCCAGGCGAGTCGGCGGCGCGCAGCTCCAGCACCGAGCCGGCACTCGCGGCGCCGGCCACCCACACCACTCGCGGCGGCGGAGGCTGCCGGGCGGCGGGATTCGTCGGCCGGTACGAGCGGCGCATCGCGGCGATCCGGCCGGACACGTCCAGCTCGCCGCGGACCGCCCGGCGCAGCTCCCCGGACAGCAGGGTGGCGTCCGGCCACGAGCCGAACCGGGGCTGCGCGACCAGCACGACGACGGCCATCCCGGCGACCGTACGGGCATCGGCCGACAGGACCTGCAGCCGGTGCACGGTCAGCACGCCGGCGGCCGCGGCGAGCAGCCCACGGGCGTCCGGTCCGACGACGGTGACCGCACTGTCGTCGACCCACACGGCCAGCTCGCCGGAGTCGGCGAGCGCGATCAGGGACGAGTTCAGCGGCGGCGCTTCGGGCAGCTCACCAGCGCCGATCAACGCGTGCGTACGCTCCACCAGCGTCGCCACCAAGCCGGCGCGCCAGTCCGTCCACACGGCCGCACCGGTGGCCACCGAGTCCGCTTCGGTCAGCGCGTGCAGCAGGTCCAGCACCGAACGGTCGCCGCGGACGGCGGAAGCGGCCGTCTGGATGGTCACCGGGTCGTCGAGGTCCCGCCGGGTAGCGATTTGGGCCAGCGTGAGGTGCCGCAGCACGAGCGTACGCACAACTTCGACGTCCTCGTCGACGAAACCCATCCGGTGGGCGCAGTCGGCCGCGATGGGCGCGCCGAGCACGCTGTGGTCGCCATCCAAACCCTTGCCGATGTCGTGCAGCAGCGAGCCGACCAACAGCAGGTCGGGTCGGGACACTCGGCGGGTGTGCCGGGCCGCTTCGGCGGCGGTTTCCACCAGGTGCCGATCCACGGTGAATCGGTGGATCGGGTTGCGCTGCGGCAGTGACCGGACCCGGCTCCACTCCGGCAGCCACCGCTCGACCAGCCCGTACCGGTCGCAGGCCTCCCACACCGGGACAGCCGCGTCCCCGGTTCCCAGCAATGTCACCAAAGTCTGCCGCGCCGCCGATGGCCACGGCACCGCCAAGGTGGCCGGCGAACGGGCCAGCCGGGCCAGCGTGTGGGAGCTGATCGGCAGCCGCGCGGTGGCGGCGGCCGCGGCGACCCGCAGCGGCAGCAGCGAGTCGGTGTCCGGCGACGCCTCCCGGGCCAGCACCACCTCGCCGTCCTGTTCGACCACGCCGTCGGCCAGCGGCCGGCGATCTGGGCCGCGGCGGCGCAGCACGCTGGTGCGGCGCTGGCCGGCGGTCCATCGCTCGACCGCCAGCCAGCAGGTGTCCGCCGCGTACGCGATGCTCCGGGCGTCGTCGGCGACCCTGCGCAACAGCGCGTCGGTGCCGTCCAACCCCAGCCGCTCGGCGACGGTTTCCTGTTCCTGCAAACGCAAAGTGTCCTTGCCGCGGCCGGTGGCCTCGTGCAGCGCCTGGCGCACGTCGAGCATGCGCTGGTACGCGTCGCGGGCGGCCACCGACGGGCCCTGCGCCACCTGCGCGTAGCCGGCGCCACGGATCGCCAGCTGGTCCCGCAGCCCGCCGCGCGCCTCTTTCAGGTCTCCCTCAAGCAAAAACGCGAGCTCACCAAAACTTTCCCAGCGCTGCAGCGTCGATTCGCGCAACGCGGTCAGGTTTTTGGCCGCGTTGGCGCGCCACGCCTCCCGTAACCGGCCGCCAAAGGCGTCCGCGAGGGCCTGGTCGCCGGCCACGTACCGGGCGTCCAGCATGCCCAACGCGGCTCGTACGTCCTCACCGGCCACCTTGGTGGCTTGTTTGAGCGTACGGACGGAGTGGTCCAGGCTGATGCCCGAATCCCAGATGGGATACCAAAGCTGGTCGGCGATGGTGGCCACTGTGGACAGTCCATCATGGACCAGCACCAAGTCGACATCACTGCCCGGCACGCACTCGTACCGGCCGAGGCTGCCAACCGCCACCAGGGCGAGGCCGGGCACGTCCGGCAGCAGCCCGGCGAGCCACCAGTCCAGCCGGCCGGCGATCGCCCGCCGGCCGGCTGGACTGATGTCCTCGCCCTCCAGGTCAGAGGGCTTCAAAATCCCGCTCTCCGGTGCGTACGCGCACCACTTGCTCGACGGTGGTGACCCACACCTTGCCGTCGCCGATCTTGCCGGTCCGGGCGGCGGCCACGATCGCCTCCACCACCTTGTCCGACTCGTCGGCCTCGACCAGCACCTCGATCCGTACCTTGGGCACGAAGTCGACGGTGTATTCGGCGCCGCGGTAGATCTCGGTGTGGCCCTTCTGCCGCCCGTACCCCTGCACCTCGGACACCGTCAGGCCATTCACCCCGAGCGCGGCCAGGGCGTCCTTCACGTCGTCCAGCCGGAACGGCTTGACGACCGCGGTCACCAGTCTCACGACTCCTCCTTCCCGGCTCCCACCGGCTCGGCCGGCGTGGCCTTGGCAGGCGCGGCCACGTGGGCGGAGTTGAGCCGGCCCGCCGCGAGGCCACCGCCGGTCACGAAGAACTCGTACGCCGACTCGGCATGCGAGGTGGTGTCGATGCCGGTCTGCTCATCCTCTTCGCTGATCCGGAACCCGATCGTCTTGTCGATGACCTTGCCGATGATCCAGCTCAGTATGAACGAATACGCCAGCACCGCGACCACGGCGATGGTCTGTTTACCCAGCTGGGCGAGGCCGCCGCCGTAGAACAGGCCGGAGGGGCCGTCCCCGTTCTTCAGGATGCCGGTCACCGCGGAGGTGGCCAGGAAACCGATGATCAGCGAGCCGACGATACCGCCGACCAGGTGCACGCCGACCACGTCGAGCGAGTCGTCGAAGCCGAGCTTGTACTTGAGACCGACGGCCCAGGCGCAGATCGCGCCGGCCGCGATGCCGACCACGATGGCCCCGATCGGGCTGACAGAGGCACACGCCGGGGTGATGGCCACCAGACCGGCCACCGCTCCGGACGCGGCGCCGAGGGTCGTCGCCTTTCCGTCCCGCAGTTTCTCCACCACGAGCCACGCCAGCAACGCGGCGGCGGTCGCCACCTGGGTGTTGACGAAGGCCACCGCGGCCTGGCCGTTGGCCGCCACCGCGGAGCCGGCGTTGAAACCGAACCAGCCAAACCACAACAGGCCAGCGCCCAGCAGCACCAGCGGCAAGTTGTGCGGTTTGAACTTCTCCTTCGGCCAGCCGTGGCGTTTTCCGAGCACCAGGGCCAAAGCGAGGCCAGCGGCACCGGCGTCGATGTGGACGGCCGTGCCACCGGCGAAGTCCAGCGCGCCGAGCCGGTCACCGATCCAGCCGCCATGCCCGTTGTCGAACATGAAAACCCAGTGGGCGATGGGAAAATAGACCACCGTGACCCAGATGCCGACGAACAGCATCCAGGCGCCGAACTTGGCCCGGTCGGCGATGGCGCCGGAGATCAGGGCCGGGGTGATGATGGCGAACATCAGCTGGAACGCCGAGAACACCAGCAGCGGGATCGTTCCGGACGTGGCGGTCAGCGTCAGGTTGTTCAACCCGACGTACTTCAGGTTCCCGATCAGCCCCCCGAACGCGTCCGGGCCGAAGCTCAACGAGAACCCGTACAGAACCCACAGAACGCTGACTAGTCCAATCGTCGCGAAGTTCATCAGCAGCATGTTCAGTACGCTTTTGACGCGTACCATTCCGCCGTAGAAAAACGCCAATCCGGGCGTCATCAACAGCACCAGTGCAGAGCTGGCCAGCAGCCAGGCGGTGTCGCCAGAGTCAATCTTCACGGGCATCCTCCTCTGTCCAGCAGGGTGGCGGGTGGCTGTTTCGGCGCCGGAACATTGCCATTTCGTTGATGTTCCGCAATGTTTCGATCGTGTAACCGGACCGGTGCGCGCTCGACAAATCACCGCAAGTAATCACCGGTGCCCGAAGGGGACGCCCTGCCAGGCGTCCGGCCCGGCTCGGCCCGATCGCCGGCTTTTCGGACGTATCGCTTGCAGACTCGGCGTAATGGAGCTTGCACCCGAGTTGACCGCGACCGTCGGCATGCTGTCCGGCGTGATCACCGTCCTGGGTCTGGTCACGGCGGTGGGGTTGGTCACAGCGTCGATCGGGTGGCGGATCGGTCGATGGATGCGGGTGAACAAGACCAGTCGGGTGCCCGCGCGGCTGCCCCTGGATGCCACCGCGTACCTGCGGGGCGGGGTGCCGGCCGCGGTGCTCACATCGATGACGTATCTCTACGTCACTGGAACCGTCACCTCCGGGCGAAACCCGCAGCCGGTCCCGAGCGGCTCGGGGTCGCCGGCCGGGGTGATCGGGCGGCTGGCGGCCTTCACCAGACGCGTGCTGCCCACCCAGCCCAGAACAGCCGACGGCCTGGTCGTGGTCGGACCGATGCCGGCCCGGTCCACCCAGCTGGACGCCGCCGTATGCGCCGAGCTGAGCCGGCGGCCGGGCCTGCGCTACGGCGAGCTCGCGGGCGCTCCGAGCGTACGAGCAGCCGCCGAGGCCGTACGCGAACGGCTGCGGGTCGAAGGCGCCTTCCCGTCCGGAGTCACCCGCCTGGTCCGGATTTCTGGCCAGCTGGTCGCGGTGGCGATCGGCGTCTGCGGGCTGTCTCTGGGCCTTTTCAGCATGTCCGGCCGGTCCCCCGGCGGCGAGCTGTCGGCCTTCCTGCTGGTGGGCGTCGGCGTGTGCACCTACGTACTGGTCGGCCGCACTATCCAGGACAAGCAGCTGTCAATCCGCGCGGAGGCGGCGCTGAAACAGTTACGTAAGGGCATTCCACCCCGCATGAAAGCCACCGCCTGGCCCACCATCGGCGCGCCAGCCGCGGGCCTGATCGTCGCGCTCTACGGCGGTGACGCCATCTGGAAGTCCGATCCGGACTTCGCCGCGGCCGCCGGCGTACCCGTACCGTCCAGCGGCAACTCCAGCTCCGATTCTGGCGGCGGCGATTCGTCCTCTTTCTCGTGTGGTGGCGGGCCTTCGTGTGGTGGCGCCTCCTGCGGCAGCTCTTCGGCTGGCGGCTCTTCATGCGGTAGCAGCAACTGACGTTTCGGTCCCGGGATGACCGTCCGTTTTGTCAGTGCCAACTGGAATCCTCGAGTTCGGGGGCGACATTTTCCGATCAGCCGGTGCTCGCCGATTCAGTCAGTGCCACCTGGCAGGCTGGATTTCGGGGGCGGCATTTTCGGCGGCTCCGGAATTTTGCCGCCCCCGAATTCGAGGATCCGCTCAGGCAACGACATTTTCGGCGACTCGCGGGTAAGGCGGCGGATCGGACATCAAAGACATCGACCTCCGGGCTGGCGTTCGTACGCCACACTGGCCTGACCATTGGCTGACACTGCGGGGGCGGTGACACATGGAACCGACGACCATCGCCGAGAGCGGCGACACCTGGGGCATCTCCGGGCCGGCGTTCCTCGGCATCTATCTGGCTCTTATGGCCGCGGCGACAGTGCTGTGGCTGATTAGTTGGGCGGCGATGAGGGGCCGCCGGAGCAGGTTCGACATGCCTGCCCTGCACCCCGCCGAGGCCGCTCTGGTGTTCGGCGACGTGAACCTCGCGGTGATGGCCGCAGTGGCGTTCCTGCGCGCCGAGGGAGCCCTCAGCGCGGCGGACGACCGGCGCGGCCTGAAGATCACCGGCCCGCAACCGGCTGGCAGCGGGCCGCTGGAAGTCGCCGTCTACCGGGCGATTTGGGCCGGTGCGAACAGGTCGCTGGTAGTCGTACGGTGGGACCGCGGCGTCGCCGACGTGCTCAGGTCGATGATCGCCGACCTCACCGAGCGCGGGTTCCGCTATCGGCCGTCGCGGGTCGCCGTGCGTACGCTCACGGTTCTCTGGTTCGTCCCGGTCATCGGGCTCGGGGTGATCCGGTTGGTGGTTGGCTCGATCGGCGGCAAGCCGACCGGTTTCCTGATCGCCATGCTCGCGATCAGCGGGGTCTTCGCGCTGTTCGCGACCATGCTGTCGATGAAACATCCACGCCAGACGCCGGCGGCGCGGGCCGCCCGGAAACAGTTGGCCGACCAGGTACGCCAGCAGCGCGGCGACTCGTCGTGGGCGATGGTCGGCGGAGTCTCCGCGGCGATGACCGTAGCGGTGCTCGGCGCGGTCGCCTTCTGGGCCGCCGACCCAGAACTGGCGGCCGCTGCCGCCGTGATGGCACCGGGCACGTCTGGTGGAGGCAGTTTCTGGAGCGGCGACTCCTCGTCCGGCTCCAGCTGCGGCGGAAGCAGTTCATCGTGTGGCGGCGGAGGCGGCTGTGGTGGAGGCGGCGGCTGCGGCGGTTAACGACCGTTTGGGCCTTGAGGCTCTTATGACTGACGATTTGAGCGACCGGCAGACGCTGCCCGAGCGACGGCCCAAGTGACAGGATTTCGGCTATGACGCTGTTGGCGGGGCGAGGGCTGGGCATCGGCTGGCGCCCGGAAATCCATTCGTACGTGGCGGGCCTGCCGGGACTGCGATGGTGCGAGGTGATCGCCGAGTCGGCGCAGCACTCGGTGCCGGCCGGGCTGGACAGCCTCATCGCGCGTGGAGTGGCTGTGGTGGCGCACGGCACCCGGCTGTCACTGGGCGGCGCCGAGCCGCTCCAGCCCGGCCGCGTCGCCGGGCTCGCGAAGGCCGCCGAACTGCTCGGGTCCCCGCTGGTCAGCGAGCACATCGCGTACGTACGAGCAGATGGCACCGAAGCCGGGCACCTGCTGCCGATCCCGCGCAGCCGGGACGCGCTGGACGTGCTGGTCGACAATGTGAAACAAGTGCAAGCTGAGCTGCCGGTGCCGATCGCGCTGGAACCGATCGCCGCCCTGCTGGAATGGCCGAACCAGCAGTTCACCGAGCCGCAGTTCCTCACCGAGCTCCTCGATCGTACGAACGCGTATCTGCTGCTTGACATCGCGAATCTCTATGCCAACGCCCGAAACCACGGTCGCGACACGCTCGCCGAGCTGGCTGAGCTGCCACTGGACCGAGTCGCGTACTGCCACGTCGCCGGCGGCTCCGAGAGCGCTGGGCTCTACCACGACACGCACACCGACCCGACCCCGCCGGAGGTGCTGGAGTTGGTCGCCACGGTGGCCCGCCGCGCGTCGCCGCCGGCGATGATGCTGGAACGGGACGGCAACTACCCGCCCGCCGTCGAGCTGACCGCCGAGCTGGACTCGATCGCCGACGCGGCCGGCTGGGACCGCATCACGTGAGCGCCCAACCAGACGCTCCGCAGGGCCGGCAGCAGGCGGAGGCGCGAGCCCGGCTCGCGGCCGGTCAGCGGGATCTCGTCCAAGCGCTGGTGGCTGGCGCTCCGGTACCAGCCGGCTTCGACGCGACCCGGGTCCAAGCCACCGCGAAGGCGCTGATTTCCAAGCGGGCCGGCGAAGTACGGGCCGCTTGGCCGCGGCTCGCGGTCAGTCTCGGCCCCGACTACCGGCGGCTCTTCGGCGAGTGGGCCGCCGACCGGCCGCCGCTGGGCTCGATGGTCGACGGCTACCTCTTCGCCACCGCCCTCGCCGACGACGGTCTTGCTGGCACCGGTTCTGCTGGCAGCGGCGGTCTGCCGGCACTGGCCGCTGGCGAGCTGGCGGACGTACGAGCGTGCCTGCGACTGACCGCCGACCACCACCTGCACCGCCGGTCGGCCCTGGGCATCGGCCGATCCCCTGTCGCTTCCGACGACGGCGGCGGCACGGCCATCACCTACGCCTTCCGCGGCCGCATCCTCCGCCGCCGCCCGCACTGACCGCATCTCGCCCGTCTCCCACCACGGACGCCGTCCTTGTTAAGTGAGGAGGTCGCGGCGGCGCCAGCCGGTGAGGCCGATGGCGACGAGTACGGCGGCGATCAGGGTCAGCCAGAGCAGGTTCAGCGGCGCGAGGCCGCTGGAGATCAGCACGTCGGGGGTGGCCGCGTACGGGGACAGGTACGACGGGTTGTCGATCACCTTGAATTCAGCGAGCAGGTCGACCAGCAGGAACAGGCCGAGCACCGTCCAGGTGAGGGTCGCGGCGAGCCGCGGGAGCAGGCCGAACAGGGCCACCGCGAGCCCGACCAGCACCCAGGTGGCCGGCACGTACGCCAACGTCGACAGGATCACCCGCGGCAGCTGGTGCCCGAGGTCGCCGCCGGTCAGGCCGGAGCCGAGCCCGGCGCCGACCCCGAGTGCGAGCAGCGCGATCACTGGGCTGGCGAGCGCGACGACCAGGTGCCCGGTCGCCCACCGCAGCCGGCTGACCGGTCCGGCCAGCAGCGGCTCGGCGCGGCCGGCGACCTCCTCCGAGCGCGGCCGGAGCGCGGCCACGATCGCCACCGCGGTGACGATTTGGCTGATCACGTAAAGCAGAACTCCGAAGAAAACGTCCGAGATCTGGGCGCCCGGGCCGCCGACGGCGATCGCGTACGCCCGGATCTGCGGAGTGTCGAGCTGCGCGTTCAGGCCGTCCGCGGCGAACCCCAACAACAGCCCGACCACCACGAAACTGACGGTCCAGCCGATCAGCTGCGGCCGGTGCAGCCGCCACGCCAACGCGGCCGATCCAGTCAGCCAGCGGGACGCGGCTGGCCGGCCGGGCCGGGTCGGCAGCAGCCCGCCGGCCACATCCCGGCGGACCGAGAGTGCGTACGCGCAAACCGCCAGCACGGCCGTACCGATCCCCAGCAGGCTCAGCACCCACCACTCGTCGCCGGCATAGGCCCTGGTCAGCCGTGCCCACCCGATCGGGGTCACCCAGGCCAGCCAGGACAGCGCCGAGCCACCGATGTCCGCCAGTCCACGCAGGACGTACAACCCGCCCATCACCGCGAGCGCGAGGGCACGGGCGGTGCCGGCGCTTTCGGAGACCTGGCCGGCGATGCCGGCCAGGGCCGCCAGCACCCAGCCGCCGCCGGCCATCGACAGGCCGAAAACGAGAGACCCGCCAACTGGCAGCCCGACCGCGATCAGCGCGAGCGCGGACAGCAGCCCGAGGGCCAGGTTGGCGGCCAGCACCACGGTCAAGGCCGCGGTCAGCGCGGCGTGCCGGCCCACCGCCGCGGCCCCCACCAGCTCACGCCGACCGGCTTCCTCCTCGACCCGGGTGTGCCGGATGACGAGCAGGATGCTGATCAGGCCACCGAGAATCATCGTGGAGGAGCCGAGCGTCCACGCGGTGAGACCGCCGACGCTCGCGGAATAGATCGTGCCGCGGGAAAACAGCTGCGCTGGGCTGGCCATCGCACCGGCCGCGAAAGTCATCCGGTCCGCCGCGGTTTTGTAGACGTCCGCGGTACTGACCGCTATTCCCATACACAGCAACGCGGAAAGCACGATCCAGACCGGCAGCAGGATCCGGTCCCGGCGCATGATCAGTCGTACCAACGTGCCGGTGCCGGCGAGCGCGTTCATCGGACCGCCGCCTTTTCGCCAGCCGGCGAGCTGGTTTGGTAGTGCCGCAGGAAAAGTTCCTCCAGCGTCGGTGGCTGGCTGGTCAGGCCGCGAACACCGACCGCGGTCAGCCGTACGAGCAGTTCGTCCAGCGCGGCGGTGTCCACATGGCACCGCAGCCGGGTGCCGTCCACGTGGATGTCATGCACGCCAACCACATCCCCGAGCGCCGGCACCGGTCCGGCCAGCTCCGCGGTGACCGACGTACGGGTCAGATGCCGCAGCTCGGCCAGCGTGCCGGTCTCGACCGTACGGCCGGCCCGGATAATGCTGACCCGGTCGCAAAGCGTCTCCACCTCGGACAGGATGTGACTGGAAAGCACCACCGTCCGGTCCCGCTGGCGCTCTTCTTCGATGCACTGGTTGAAAACCGCCTCCATCAACGGGTCCAGCCCGGAGGTCGGCTCGTCCAGGATCAGCAGGTCCACATCGGACGCGAGGGCCGCGACCAGCGCCACCTTCTGCCGGTTTCCCTTGGAATACGTACGACATTTCTTGGCTGGGTCGAGTTCGAACCGCTCGATCAGGGCGGCCCGCCGGCTCGGGTCGACGCCGCCGCGGAGCCGGCCGAGCAGGTCGATCACCTCACCGCCGGACAGCGTCGGCCACAATGTCACGTCACCCGGCACATAAGCGAGCCGCCGGTGGAGTTCGGTCGCGTCCCGCCACGGGTCACCACCGAGCAGCTCGACTTTCCCGGCGGTGGCACGCATAAGACCGAGCAGAATGCGGATAGTGGTGGTCTTTCCCGCGCCGTTCGGGCCGAGGAAACCGTGCACTTCCCCGGTGCGTACGGACAGATCCAAGCCATCCAGCGCGCGGGTACGGCCGAATGTCTTGACAAGGCCGCTGATGCTGACAGCCTCATTCATCGTCTTGCTCCTTGGTCCCGTTTTCCTGTTGATAGCGGTCTATTCCGGCACGCGCCAGGTCGGCCATCTCCGGTCCGACCAAGGCCGGCGACACCACATCGAGGCTGGCCTGGCCGACCCGGGCGGTGGTGGCCGGACCGAAGGCCTCGTCGCCGAGCGCCCGCGCGACATGCCCGTGCAGGACGGTGATGCCGAGTTTCATGGCGGTGAAAACCACCGCTTGCGCACGAAGGTCGCCGGGCGGCAGTTGCCCGTACGTCTTCAGGTATTGCTCGGTCATGTCGACCATCTCGTCGAACATCGCGGCCGCGGCCGGCGATCCCTCGACCAGCGCCCGCCCCAGGTAGGTCATCACTGGCGGCGCGGTCGCGTAAGTGGACGCGAGGAACCGCGGGTCGTCCAGGCCGCGCTCGTCGACCGCTTCGGTGGCCGCGCCGCGGATGTATTCCATGACGTACGCATCGCACGCCTCTCGAAGTTGTTCCTTGGAGCCGAAGTGGTGCTGCACCAGGGCCGGCGAGACGCCCGCTGCCTCGGCTACTCCACGAATCGTGGTGCCCTTGACTCCCTTGTCGGCGAACTGCCGCAGGGCCGCGTTGCGGATCCGGGCCCGCGCTGTCAGGTCATCCTCATTCATTGAACGCACGAACAGCAGACTATACGACCGTACAGCGGCTTGTACGGATGTATAGCTATGAATGTGTTAAGGTGGTGGTCGACCACCAGTTGATGGTTGACCAACATCATGGAGGTTCGACATGCGGACCATCGCGCTCGAAGAGCACTACGTCACGCCGGAATACATGGCCAGCGAGGGCCGCTGGCTGGAGCCATACCAGCAGGTGGTCAGGCCATTGCTGGACCTCGGAGCGGGCCGGATCGCGGCGATGGACGCCGGCGGTGTCGACCTCGCCGTGCTGTCCCTGACCGCCCCCGGCGTCGAGCAGCTCGCCTCCGAAGAGGCCATCACGCTGGCCAGGAGCGGCAACGACACGCTCGCCGCGGCGGTACGAGCGAACCCGACCCGGCTGGCCGGCTTCGCCACCATCGCGACCGCGGCGCCGGCTCAGGCCGCCGACGAGCTGTCCCGGGCCGTCGGCGAGCTGGGGTTCGCCGGCGCGATCATCAACGGCCACAGCCGTGGCCGCTACCTGGACGACCCGTACTTCCGGCCCATCCTGGAACGCGCGGTCAGCCTGAGCGTGCCGATCTACCTGCACCCGACTCCGCCACCGACGGCCGTCACGGAGGCCATTTACGGCGGCTTCTCCGCCGATATCTCGTTCTCGCTGTCCACCACGGGCTGGGGATGGCATATCGACACCGCATTGCACGTCTTGCGGTTGATCGTCAGCGGAGTTTTCGACCGGTATCCGACTCTTCAGGTCATCGTTGGCCACATGGGCGAGACACTGCCCTTCATGTTGCCGCGTTTCGACGTGGCTTTCGCGCAGCGAATGAGCCGCCTGGAGCTGCCGGTCAGCGGTTATCTGCGCAGGAATATCAGCTACACGTTCTCCGGTTTCAACGAGCGGCCGACTTTTGACATCCTGCTGGCCCAAATGGGCGTCGACCGCATCATGTTCTCCACCGACTACCCGTACGGGTCAATGGCCACCGCCACCGAATTCCTCGCCGGTTTGCCACTGGACGAGGCCAGCCGGGAAAGCATCGCCTTTGGCAACGCCGAAAAGCTCATGAAACTGTGACTGGGCAACCGATCGGCCGCAGAGAGCGAAAGAAGGCGCAAACCCGCGACGCGATCCAACAACACGCGCTGCGGCTTTTCACCGAGCGCGGGTACGACGCGACCACGCTCGCCGAGATCGCGGAGGCCGCCGACGTGTCGGAGACGACCCTCCTGCGATATTTCCCCACCAAACAGAGCTTGGTTCTGTGGGACGACTTCGGCACTGGCATCGCCGCGGTTTTCCGGGCGCAGCCCACCGATCTACGTCCGGTGAGCGCCTTGCGGGCCACCTTCCACCAGGTGTTCGGCGCGGCGATCACGCAGACCCAGCGAGCGGACGTACGAGCCCGGGTCGCATTGCTGCTTTCGGCGCCACCGCTGCGATCCCTGCTGCTGGACGAACTGCACGGACCGGCCCAACTGATGCGCGAGCTGATCGCCGAACGCACCGGGGCCGAACCGGACGATCTGCCGACCCGTACGCTCGTCGGCGCTGTCATCGGCGTCTCGCTGTCCGCGCTCTTCGCCGCCGAACGAGATCCGTCCGCCGACATCCTTACTCTCCTGGACGACGCGATGGGCGAGCTCGAGCGTCTCGTCTGAAAGACTTTTCTATCGCTGCAAAGCCCACCGAAACGCTGCACCGTCGCCGACGGGACGCCAGGCCTGCACCCAGCCTGATTAGAGATCCAGGTCGACCACGACTGGCGCGTGGTCGGACGGCGATTTTCCTTTGCGGGCCTCACGGTCGACGTACGCGTCGGTGACCGCGGTCGCGAAGGGTTTGTTGCCCAGCACCAAATCGATCCGCATGCCGCGGTTCTTCGGGAACGCCAGCTGCCGGTAGTCCCAGTAGCTGAACGGCTGGTCGTACTTCAGCGGCCGTGGCAGCACGTCCTGCAAACCGGTGCCCTGCAACGCCGCCAGCGCTTCCCGCTCGGGAGCGGTCACGTGCGTCATGCCCTCGTACGCCGACGGGTCCCACAGGTCGGCGTCGGTCGGCGCGATGTTGAAGTCACCCAGCACCGCGTACGGCCGCTCCCCCGCGGCGTCCTGGACCGAAGCCGCGCGCAGGGCGTCCAGCCACTTCAGTTTGTAGAAATAGTGCGGATGTTCGACCTCGCGGCCATTGGGGACATACACCGACCACACCCGGACCGGCCCACAGGTGGCGGCGATCGCGCGCGGCTCCCTGACCTCGATCATCGAGTCCTCGGCCTGAAAACCCGGCTGATCCGGCAGATCTCTGACGACGTCCTCGAAGCCGACCTTGGACAGGATCGCGACGCCGTTCCACCGTCCGGTGCCGTGCGCCTGCGCCTCGTACCCGAGCTCGCGGATCTCCTCGTATGGGAAGGCATCCGTCGAGCATTTCAGCTCCTGCAGGCAAAGCACGTCTGGCTCGGCCGTGCCCAGCCAGGCCAGCACCTGCGGCAGCCGGACCACGACCGAGTTCACATTCCAGGTAGCGACACGCATGCCCAGATGCTAACCGTCAGGAGCGCAGGGCGTGTTCCCAGTGGGCGCGCTCGGCGTCCAGGATGCGCAGATCGCGCATCGGGCGCCGGAGGTGGCCGCGTTGGACGATGCGTACGAACGCGGGCTCGCCGGCGGCGGCCATCCGGCGGATGCCTTCGACGTGGTCGACGATGCGGCGGCGGATGACGCGTACGAGCCGCTCGCGGTCGCGGGGGGTCAGGCCGTACGCGTCGGCGAACAGGCGCAGCCGGCGGGCTCGGTCGGGCTGTTTCCAGCCGAGGGTGGACGAGTCGCGGTCGGAGAACAGCGGGACCCAGGTCCACGCCGAATACGCCACGTCGTAGATGCGCGCGCCGGGGCTCGCGAGGTCGAAGTCGATCATCGCGAGGGTGCCGTCCGGCCGCCAGACCACGTTGTGCGGAGCCGCGTCGTGATGGCAGATGACCTCGGTGTCCGGCGGCGGCGGCCCGAAAGACCGCCAGGTCGCGCCGGCCGGCGGCACGAACCCGCGCTGCGCGTCGTGGTAGAGCCGCAGCATGGTGGCCACCGTCGTGAGCGCCTCGTCGGTGGTCCAGTGCTCGGCCAGCGGGTAGTCGCCACACTCGCCGTCCACGAAGGACAGCACTTCGCGGGACTTCTCGTCGATGCCGAGCGCGCGCGGAGCTCCCGTGTAGCCAACGGACTCCAGGTGCCGCAGCAGCGCGTGCACGGCCGGCGTCCAAGGACCGGTGGTCCGGCGGACCGTGTCGCCAACCTTGACCACCGTCGACACGTTCCCGCCATGCAGCGGGATCTCGTCGTCGTCACGCTGCTGCGACGGCGGCTGCCCGTACAAGTTGTGCGGCGGCGTCACCTGCTGAGCAATCGAGGTGTGCGGGTGTTGGTACGGCTGCGGCTGTCCGTACGGCTGTCCCTGCGGTTGCGGCTGTCCGTACGGCTGCCCTTGCGGTTGCGGCTGCCCGACCGGCGGGCCCTGCTGCGGCTGGCCAGGCGCCGCTGGATAGGGCGGCGGCGGTTGCTGCGGATACGGCGGCTGGCCGCCCGATCCCGGTGGACCGGGCTGACCGGGCTGACCAGGTTGTCCGGGTTGTCCGGGTGGCGGATACCCCGGCCAGTTGCCGGGCTGCCCACCAGGTCCGGGCTGTCCAGGCTGTCCAGGCGGCGGCTGGCTCACGCGGTTTCTCCCAGCAGCGCGTCGACGAACTGTTCGGCGTCGAAGGGCGCCAGGTCGTCCGGACCCTCACCGAGGCCCACCAGTTTGACCGGAATGCCCAGCTCGCGCTGGACCGCGATCACGATGCCACCCTTGGCCGTACCGTCCAGCTTGGTCAACACCAGCCCAGTCACGTCCACCACCTCGGTGAACACCCGCGCCTGGGCGAGGCCGTTCTGGCCGGTGGTGGCGTCCAGCACGAGCAGCGTCTCGTCCACTTCGCCATGCCGGGAAATCACCCGCTTGACCTTGCCGAGCTCGTCCATCAGACCGGTTTTGTTCTGCAGCCGGCCGGCGGTGTCGATCAGGACGGTGTCGACCTTGTCCTGGATGCCGCGTTTGACGGTGTCGAACGCCACCGCGGCGGGGTCACCGCCCTCGGGTCCACGGACCACCTCAGCGCCGACTCTGGATGCCCAGGTGGTCAGCTGGTCGGCGGCGGCGGCCCGGAACGTGTCGGCCGCCCCGAGCAGCACCGTACGGCCGTCCGCGACCAGCACCCGGGCGAGCTTTCCGCAGGTAGTGGTCTTGCCGGTGCCGTTGACGCCGACCATGAGCACGATCGCCGGACGGTCGTCGTGTGGCGTGGTGTGCAGCGTACGGTCGGTGTCCTTGCCGATCGCGGCCACCAGCTCCTCGGCCAGCAAGGCACGCAGCTCACCGACCTCGCGAGTGCCCAGCACCCGGGTCCGCTCGCGCAGCCGTTCGACGATCTCGCCGGTCGGCTTCACCCCCACGTCGGCGGTGAGCAGCGACTCCTCGATCGCTTCCCAGGCATCGTCGTCGAGATGCTCGCGGGAGAGCAGGGTGAGCAGGCCGCGGCCCAGCGTGGACTGCGAACGCGCCAGCCGGGCGCGCAGCCGTACCAACCGGCCGGCGGTCGGCTCCGGCACCTCCACGGCAGGGGGTGTCGGCAGCACCTGGGCCGGCGGCTTGGTCTCGACGACTCCAGGGCGAGGCGCGTCGGTCGTGACCGTGCCTGCTGGAACGCTGTCCGCTGGAACGCTGCCTTCTGACGCGCTGTCCGCTCCGCTGTCCAGTTGCCGGCGTTCGGCGCGGCGGCGCAACGCCGGCACGGCGTACGCGGCACCGCCGACAACGGCGGCCAGCACGATGATCGCGGCCACGACAATCGTGATGAGCACCGGGTCCATGGCGGCAATCCTCCCAGATTCCCACCACCACCCTCGTCACCGGCTCACAGAAACCGTCCAAAAACTCGACTTGGTGCGTTCCGGCAGCCCTCTACCGCAGCCCTTGGTGATGCCTGTCTAGTGGTCTGTCTGTGATGTGGGATGGTGGACTAGCACCGGACGGGATGCCGATCCACCCACATCCAGCCGAGTCAACGGCGTGACGCCGGCCTCCCATATGCTGCTATTTAAGACACCGCTACGTATCCTACGAACGTGCGCATTCTCTTCGCTTCCCAACCGTCGTATTCCCACCTCGTGCCGCTGGTGATCCCGGCCGCGCTGGCGGCCGTCCGAGCTGGCCACGACGTACGCGTCGCGTCCGGTCCGGTGGTGACCACCGAGATCACCAGCCGTGGCCTCGAGGCGACCGTCCTTCCGCATTCCATTCCGATGGGTCAGCTGATGGCCGATCCCCAGGTCCGGAAGAAGGTCGGCTTCGCGGCGGCCGGCTCCCGGCCCGGGAAAGCGACCACCGACCTGCCTCCCAGCATGTTCGCCGCCACTTTCGTCGGCGCCCTCGGCGGGCCTTTCGCCCAGGATCTGCTGAAAGTCATCGACGACTGGAAACCGGACCTCATCGTCCGCGAATCCACCGAGTTCGGCAGCTATTTGGCGGCCGAGCGCCGCGGCATCGCGCAGGCGGCGATCGACATCACGCCGATGGCGCCGTACGCGGACCCCGCGGTCCTTCAGGAAATCAACGAACAGCGTGTCGCGTTGGGCCTGGACCCCGTCGACGACCCGTGGCATCCGATGCGGAACTTCCGCGCCGGAGTGGTGCCAGAAGCCTTCTACCGGCCGGAAACTCGGCTCCCGCATGCCCATTACTACCGGCCGCCGGTGCCGTCGGACGACCGGCCGTTGGACCCGGCCATCGCCCACCTGCCCAGCGACCGGCCGCTCGTATTGGCCAGCCTCGGCTCGAACATCACCCATTTCGTTGGCGACGACGGACCGTCCATTTTAGACACCATCGTGGCAGCACTGGCCAAGCTGCCGGTCACCGCGGTGCTGGCGTTGGGCACTGGCCGTGACCCGGCGCAGTGGCAGGGTGCGCGCGCCGACAACGTGCACTTGACCTCGTTCGTCCAGCAGAACCTGATGTTGCCGGCCTGCGACGCCTTCATCACGCACGCCGGTTTCAGCGGTACGCGGGAAGCGCTGGCCGCCGGCGTACCCATGGTCACCTTGCCGATGTTCGCCGAACAGCCGGAAAACGCGGTCCGGATCGCCGAAATCGGCGCTGGCACCGGCTTCCGACTGGAAGACGTCACCGCGGATTCGTTGCGTACGGCCGTAGAACAGGTCCTCACCGACCCCACCTACCGCTCCCACGCCCGCGGCCTGCAGCGCCAGATGCTTGCCCTGCCGCCGTTGGAAGGCTTCCTCACCGACCTGTAACTCCCGCCGACGCTAGTGATTGTGGCCTAGCGAACATCTGCGCTACTGATGACAGCTGTCACTAGACGTGCCCATTCGACTGTTTTAATGTAACGAAAGTTCGTTGGCGCCCCGACTTTCTCGGCATTCTTTCGCTGCCTCGTCAACGACTCACTGTCAAAAAGCTGACGGTCGAATACTGCTGTTGGAAGGGAAGAAATGAGTTCATTGCGAAGACTTCTGGTAGTGCTCGTCGCACTTGCCGGGGTCATCGCCGGTGCGCAGGCGCCGGTAAGCGCATCGGTGAAACCCGCCATGCCCGCCAGTGTCGACACGCAGCTCCAAATGCTCAGACAGTCCGATACGACAGTGAAATTCCGTCGCGCCACCGCCGCCGACCACCAGATTCCCGGCGCCCGGGTTGCCTTGCGCCCAGCGGGATCGGCGACACCGGCGGACAACTGTTCCGGCCTTTATCTCTGCCTTTACGCCGACGCCAATGCCGGCGGCCTGGAGATCATTATTCCCCAGGGCGTGAGCATCCCCTATCTGGGAAACGCCTGCGTTGGTGGGATCTGCTACCAGTTCAACGACCGCATGACGTCCTGGGAGAATGTGAGCTCCTGGACTTACTGCTGGTATTACGACGCGAACTACACCGGGCAGCAGAGGTTCATGGAGTACTACGGATTCAACGTACGGAACGTCGCCCCCAACGACAATGACCAGGCCTCGTCGGTGCTGGCACTCGCGCCGAGCGAACAGCGAGTGACGTGCTGACTTTGGTCAAGAAAATCCCCAGAGCGAGAGGATAGCCACCCCATGACAAAGCGTTCCCTGAAAGGTGTCGTTGTCGGCGCGATGGCAGCGGCGGCCATTCTCGGCGCCGCCGCACCAGCGGCCGCGGCAACGCACGAGCCCGCCAGTCCACAGACTTTCAAGTACGTGCAGTCTTTCTTCTCATATACCTCCTGCGAATCGTACGGATACAACCACTACAACGGATACAACAACACGTGGTTCTGCACGAATGCGAGCAGCCCGGACACCTTGCCGTGGTCGCTTTTCCACGAAGACACAGCCTGACTACCACCTGGAAAGGTGATCGCATCATGAGGAAACTCGCGGCGGCCATCGCGATGATCGCGCTCGCGGTCGGGCTCGTACTGGCCGGTCCCGGCGCTGTCAGCGCTCACCCGCTGGGCTACACCAAGTGGTGGACGGGGGTCTCCACCGTCCACATCGCCGGCATCAAGTATGACCTGACCTTCACTTTGTGGCAGAACAACGACAACGGCTATTTCCACGCCGAGGCGAACGGCTATCCGGCCGGCTACGTCGGGCTTTACAACAACTCCGGCAAGCTCATTGTCGGGGCCTCGAAAGCCGTCGCATGGGCCGACATCAACACCAACGAGGCCGGCGGCACGCTGCAGGCCTGCGGCCAGGCCACCCTGCCCGCGGACAACGGCCAGGCGGGAAATCCGACCTGCAGCGGAATCGTCGTCTGAGGCCGCTGATTTCACTTTGACTGTCGTACAAAGTCCCGCACTCGACATCGAGTGC
>NZ_BAAANY010000010.1:195580-248900 GCF_039530045.1 Fodinicola feengrottensis
TTTGTACGGGACTGGATTCGATAAACCGCGCCTATTTCCAGCGGAAGTGGACGAAGACTCGACCGAAGTTGTCGGAGTCCTTTTCGATCCGGTGGTAGAGGGCCTTGACTTCCTTTTGTTGCAGGAAACGCAGCACTCGCTTCTTCAGTTGGCCGGACCCCTTGCCGGGAATGATCTCGACCAGGGGTGCCTTCTTCGTGACGGCCTCAGCCATGATGTCCTGCAGCGCTTTCTCGATCTGGTCACCTTTGTTGTAAATATCGTGCAGATCGAGTTTTAGTTTCATCTATGCCGGCTCGGGTTCGCGGATCCGCTGGCTGATCACCTGGGTGATGCCGTCGCCGCGCATGGACACGCCATACAGTGCGTCGGCGATCTCCATCGTACGTTTCTGGTGGGTGATGATCAGCAGCTGCGAGGTGTTGCGCAGTTGCTCGACAAGAACGAGCAGGCGGCCCAGGTTGGTGTCATCCAGGGCGGCCTCGACCTCGTCCAGCACGTAGAAAGGCGACGGGCGGGCCCGGAAAATGGCCACCAGCAAGGCAACCGCGGTCAGCGACCGCTCGCCGCCGGACAGCAGCGACAGCCGCTTGACCTTCTTACCGGGCGGGCGCGCCTCGACCTCGATGCCGGTCAGCAGCATGTCGTCGGGGTCGGTCAGAATCAACCGGCCATCGCCGCCGGGGAACAAAGTGCGGAAAACAATCTCGAATTCCGCGGCCACGTCGTTGTAGGCCTCGGTGAAGACTTCCAGGATCCGCTCGTCCACGTCTTTAATGACGGTCTGCAGGTCCTTACGCGTCTTCTTCAGGTCTTCCAGCTGCGTCGACAGGAATGTGTGCCGCTCCTCCAGTGCCGCGAACTCCTCCAACGCCAGCGGGTTCACCTTGCCCAACAGCGCCAGGTCCCGCTCGGCGCGGGCCGCCCGCTTCTCCTGGACAGCCCGATCGTACGGCTTCGGGCCAGGCGCCTCCTTGCCGTCGGTCTCGGCCTTGGCGACCTCGGCCAGCGACGGCGGCACCAGCTGCTCCGGGCCGTATTCGGTGATCAGCGTCTCGATCTCGATGCCGTGGTCCTCGGCCGCCTTGGTTTCCAGCGCGTCGATCCGCATGCGCTGCTCAGCGCGGGCCATCTCGTCCTTATGGACGGCGTCGGTGAGCCGGTCCAGCTCGCTGGACAGCTCGCGCGTACGAGCCCGCAGGCTCACCAGCTCAGCGTCCACCGCGGCCCGCCGCTCACTGGCCGCATCCCGCTCGGCGGAGGCGATCTCCAGCGACATGGCGACCTTGGTGGCCGCCTCCCGGCCGGCGATCCCGACGGTCTTGGCGATGGCGGCGCCGCGGATGCGGGCCGCACGGGCCCGCTGCGCCCGCTCCCGGGTGGCCCGCTCGGCGGCGGCCGCCCGCTCCAACGACTCGGCCCGGCCGTGCAACGCACGGACGCGCTCCTCGGCCGTACGCACCGCGAGCCGCGCCTCCATCTCGCGCTGCCGGGACACCACCACCTCGGCGTTCAGGTCGTCCCGCTCATCGCTGGACGGCTCGTCGTCGACGGGCGTGTCCTCGGCCATGAACAGCCGCTCCTCCAGCGCGGTGAGGGCCTCCAGGTCCTGGTCGCGGGCCTCTTCGGCCTTGCGCCGGGCCGCGGTCAACCGCTCCGCCTCGCCGGTCGCGGACCGGGCCGCCGCGCCCAGCTGGGCGAGCTGCTCGGTCACCGCGTTCATCCGGGCGTCCGACTCGTGCAACCCCTGCAGAGCCGTCTCCACCTGCGCTTTTGTCGCCGTCGCGGCACCAGTTGCGGCCTCCAGCTCGGCGGACAGGCGGCTGACCTGGTCGCCGTACTCACGGCGGTGCTGCTCGGCCTCGTCCACCGCCGCCTGCACCTCGATCAGGCTGGGCGCCGAAGCCGATCCGCCGGCGGCCCAGTCCGCGCCGAGCTGGTCACCTTCGGCGGTGACGGCTCGTACGGCCGGGTGATAAGCGACCAGAGCGCGCGCTGCAGGCAGATCCGGTACGAGCGCGACCCGGTCCAGCGAACGCAGCAGAGCCTGTCGGAGGTGTTCGGGGGCTTGCACGGCATCGACGGCCCAACGGGCGCCGGCCGGCAGCGGCGGCCAGCTGTTCCGATCCACCGGCGCACCGGCTCCGCCAATCAGGATCCCGGCCTGACCGGAATCCTCCGCACGCAACAGCTTCAGGGCGGTGATCGCGTCGTCGGCGGTGGCCGCGGCCACCGCGTCCGCGATCGGCCCGAGGGCGGCCGCGATCGCCACCTCGGCGCCGGTGTCCACGGTCAGCAACGCGGCGATGCTGCCCAGCAGGCCCGGGGCGCGGTCGCCGGCGGCGAGCAGCGCGGCGGCGCCGTCCTTGCGACGCAGGCCCAGCGCGAGCGCCTCTTCGCGGGCCTTCCACTCGCTGGCCGATTTTTCGGCTGCCCGCAACGCATCGCGCAGCTCGTTGACGCGCGCCTTCGCGGTCTGGTGCTCTTCGGTGGCGGCCTCGTGCCGCTCGTCCAGGCCCAGCTCGCCCTCGTTCAGCCCATCGATCTGGGACTGCAGCGTGTCGAACTCGCCCTGCGCCTGCTGCGCCCGCTCGACCGCCTGCGCGATGGTGGCCGACAGCCGCTCGATCTCGTCGGCCTTGGCGGACGTACGGCTGCGGGCCGCGTTCACCTGGCCGGTCAGTTTGGCCAGGCCCTCCCGCCGGTCTGCGACCGATCGTACGGCCGCGACCAGCGCTTTCTCGGCCTCGGACAGCCGCCGTTCGATGTCCTTGCGGTAGTCGAGGGCGTCTTCCAACCGCTCGCCCTCAGTCTCCTGCAGGGCGGTGAGCTCGGCCTCCTGCTCCCGTACGGCGGCGGCTTCGCGGTCCAGCGCCTCCGGATCACGGCCGGAGGCGATCTCCTCGGCCTCGCCGGCCAGGAACCGGACCCGCTCCTCGGCCAGCTGCGCGGTGCCCCGGAACCGCTCAGCCAGCGCTGACAGCCGATACCAGGTCTCCTGCGCGCGGGACAGCGCCGGCGCCACGTCGGCGACCGCGATGTCCAGCTCGGCTTCGCGCTCGCGCCGCTGTGCCAACTCCCGCTCGACGATCCCGCGGCGGTCCCGGATGGCGGCCTCGTCGGCCACCTCTTTTTCCAGTGTTCCGCGCAAAGTCAGGAAATCGTCGGCCAACAGCCGGAGCCGGGAGTCGCGCAGATCCGCCTGCACGGTGGCGGCCCGGCGGGCCACCTCGGCCTGTTTCCCCAGCGGCTTGAGCTGGCGGCGCAGCTCCGCGGTGAGGTCGGTGAGCCGGTTGAGGTTGGCCCCCATCGCCTCCAGCTTGCGGACCGCTTTTTCCTTGCGTTTGCGGTGTTTCAGTACGCCGGCGGCCTCCTCGATGAAGCCGCGCCGGTCCTCGGGTTTGGCCTGCAACACCGAGTCGAGCTTGCCCTGGCCGATGATGACGTGCATTTCCCGGCCAATGCCGGAGTCGGACAGCAGCTCCTGGACGTCCAACAGACGGCACTTGGTGCCGTTGATCTCGTACTCACTCTCGCCGGACCGGAACATCCGACGGGTGATCGAGACCTCGGTGTAGTCGATCGGCAGCGCGCTGTCGGTGTTGTCGATCGTCAGGGTGACCTCGGCCCGCCCGAGCGGCGCCCGGCCGGCGGTGCCGGCGAAGATCACGTCCTCCATCTTGCCGCCGCGCAACGACTTGGCGCCCTGCTCCCCCATCACCCAGGCGAGCGCGTCCACCACGTTCGACTTGCCGGAGCCGTTAGGCCCCACCACGGCGTTGATGCCGGGCTCGAAACGCAGGTGCGTCGCCGACGCGAAGGACTTGAATCCCTTCAGGGTAAGGCTTTTGAGGTGCACAAACTCTCCGGACGTAGCAGTCGACTCAACAGCTCTGCCCGGCCGCGATCAGGCCGGGTGAACTTCCTTTTGGAGGCCGACGCCGAGTGAGTGGAGGTGCACCGGCGGGGAAAGGGCCTGTCGCGCAGGCTACCTGGAAGGACGAGAAATCAGGTGAGCGCGGGCTCTTCGAGTATCGAAAGTCGGATCTGATCGTCAGCTGCGGACACCGCCGCGTGAAGCCGGTCATTGTCGGCACGCAGCCGAGCGACCTCGAACTCCATCGCGCGTACCCGAGCGCGCAGCCGATGTACCTCATCGGCCAAGCGCCGATCGGGCGCCGTACCGATGTGGCCGAGCAGGGCCTTCGCCATCATGACTCCTTGTTGCAGCGCCAGCTGGTTGCGGGCGCAGACTTTTTGACCTTGGCAGTTATCTGTACTCCAAGGCGGTCACTCCAGTGTCCGCCGGGCGGCACGACCGGTCAAGTTCATCCCCCCACTGCCCGGTCACACCCCGCGCGACCAGCACAAACTCCCCAAATTCCAGGATTGGGCCGATCAGCGCTCCCTGAATCCTACCGCCAACCCACGAGCGGGCGACCAGCGCTCCACGACAGCCTCGACCTGGCCGGGCGTACGACCACCGCCGAGCACCTCGAGCAGTCGCTCACAGTCCGCTTTGGGCCCTTCCGCGACCACTTCCACACGGCCGTCGTCGAGGTTCGACGCCCACCCGCGCAACCCGAGCTCGAGTGCTCGAGCCCGTGTCCACCAACGAAAACCGACGCCCTGGACGTAGCCGCGCACCCACGCGGTCAGCCGTACAACGTCGTCCGCGGACTCCGCCACCTGCCTCGCTCCTCTTCAGAAACTTCTCATGCGTGACTCGCATTACTCTCGACGATCACCTTGAGGCGCTCCAGCGTGCGGCGGATGTTCTGGTTGTTCTCGGCCGTCCGGTCCCGCACCCCGGTGGCCGCGATGCTGGCGATCCGCAACCAGCCGGGCCGCTGGTCCCAGGTGCTCTCGGTGACGCGCGCACCGCCGTCGGCAGCGGCTATCTCGTACTCCCAGCGCGCCACCCGGGTGCCGACGGTGACCACCTCGAAGGCGAACCGGGCGCCCGGCTCGGCCGCGACGACCTCACTAATCGTCGTCCACCGCCGGTTGCCGTGCCGGTTGTTGCCACGAAACCGGACCCCGACGGCCGGGCCGGTGCCGCCGACCCACTCGCACCGGACGCATTCGACCGCGTATTCAGGCGTACGGGTGACATCGCTGACCAACGCGTAGACCTCGTCAGGCGTGGCGGCGACGGTGATCTCAGCGCTCGCGGTCGGCTCGCTGGTACGTGTCGGCATCGGTCCCCACCTCGGGTTCGCTGGCAGCCCCGGCCGGCCGCCCCGCCTTCGCAGCGTACCGGCGCGCGAGCCACGCGCAGGCCATCAGCTGGATTTGGTGGAAAAGCATCAACGGCAACACGACCAACCCGACCCCGTGCGCCGCGAACAGGATATTGGCCATCGGCAGCCCGGTGGCGAGGCTTTTCTTGGAGCCGCAGAAAACAATGGTGATCTGGTCCGGGCGGGAGAATTTCAGCGCCCGCGCCGACAGGCTGGTGACAGTCAGCACCACGGCGAGCAGCACGACATCCACCAGCAACAGCGCGAAAAGCTGCCAGCCGGACAGCCGATGCCAAATCCCGGCCGCCACCCCGGCACTGAAAGCGGTGTAGACGACGAGCAGGATCGAGCCTCGATCGACCAGACTCAGCACCTTGTGATGGCGCTGCACCCAGTCGGCGATCCACCGCCGGGCCACCTGACCGAGCAGGAAAGGCGCCAGCAACTGGAGCGCGATGTCCTGAATGGACGATGCGTTGATGCCACCGCTCGCGGCCAGGAAGGTGCCCACCAGCAGCGGGCTGATCACCACACCGGCCAGATTGGACAGTGACGCGCTGCAGATCGCGGCAGCCACGTTTCCGCCCGCTATCGAGGTAAACGCGATCGATGACTGCACAGTGGACGGCAACACACACAAAAACAGGACGCCGGCATAAAGCTGCGGAGTAAGCACGCTCGGGACGAGCACCCGGGCGGCGAGTCCCAACACCGGAAACAGGACGAACGTCGACGCCATCACCACCGCGTGCAGCCGCCAGTGCTTGATGCCCTCCCATGCCGCCTGAGTCGACAGTCTCGCGCCGTACAGGAAGAACAACAGTCCAATCACGACAGTGGTGGCACGGCTGGCAATCGCCGTCCCGATCCCGCTGGCCGGCAGCAACGCGGCCAGCCCGACGGTGGCCAGAATGGCCAGGATGAACGGATCCACCGGCAGCCGGCGAACCAGGTCCGGTAGGGATTTCACCAGTGCGCCCGGCGGGGCCGCGGCTGGCAATGCGGGCAGCTGTAGCTCGATCTGTTCATGAAAGGATCGCGCCGGATCGGCGTATCGCAGCGCGGACACGGCAGGCCCTCCTGCCCGTACGCGTTCAGGGAGCGGTCGAAATATCCGCTGCTCCCGTTGACGTCCACGTAAAGGCTGTCGAAACTGGTGCCGCCCTGTTTCAACGCTTCGGCCATCACGTCGCGGATATGTCCCAGCAACTGACCGATCGCCGGCTTGGTCAGGGTTTCGGTCGGCCGGGCGTAATGCAGTTTCGCCCGCCACAGCGACTCGTCCGCGTAAATGTTGCCGACGCCGGAAATCAGGGACTGGTCCAGCAAAGCGCGTTTGATGCCGGTCGTACGCGCCCGTACGGCGGCCGCGAACGCCGTTTCGGAGAAGACCTCTTCCAGCGGATCGGGGGCGATGTGCTGCAGCGTCTCCGGCACTTCCGAAGACAGCGCCAGCTCGTACGGGACGAGGGCGTCGACGAACATACCGCCAAAAGTCCGCTGGTCCACGAACCGCAACTGCCGGCCGCCGTCGGTGAAATCCCACCGGATCCGCAGGTGCTTCTCGTCTTCGGAGTCCGCCGCCTGGACGAGCAACTGCCCGCTCATCCCCAGGTGCGCGACGACCACGTCACCGGAATCCAGCGGAAGCCACAAATACTTCCCGCGCCGCTGCGCCGACAGCACCGTCCGCCCGACGATCCGCTCGGCGAACCCGACCGCGCCACCGGCCTCGCGCCGGATCGCCCGCGGATGCAGCACCTCGACGGCGGCCACCGTCCGACCGGCCACCCACTGCTGCAGCCCAGCTCTTACGGTCTCGACTTCCGGCAACTCGGGCACCGCGAAACTGTATCCGCCCCGCTACCGCGGCAGCTCGCGCGTACCAGCCGCTGTGGCCAATCTCGCTACCCACGTCCGCAACGACTCCAGCCTTTACCGCATCGACGCGATGCGTGCGCCAAACGCACGCATCGCGTCGATGCGGTAAAAGAGTGAAGCGAGTGTCAGCGGACGTGATGGGCGGCGCCGTCGGCGAGGGCTGGTACGGACGCGGCGTCGGGCTGCCGGGAGCGCAACAGCCGCCAGGCGGCCTCGGCGGCCTCCTGCTCGGCTTCCTTCTTGCTGTGCCCGCTGCCGGAGCCGACTTCCTCGCCGTGCACCACGGCGACCGCGGAGAAGGTCTTGTCGTGGTCCGGACCGGTCGCGGTGACCTTGTACTCAGGGACGCCGAGCGAGTCGTTCGCGGTCAGCTCCTGCAGGCTGGTCTTCCAGTCCAGGCCGGCGCCACGCTCGGCGGCGTCCGAGATGACCTGCCCGAACAGCTTGAGGACGACCATCGTCGCGGTGTCCATGTCATATTGCTCGTACACCGCGCCCAGGACCGCTTCCAGGGTGTCCGCGAGGATGCTGGACTTGTCCCGACCACCGGTGGCCTCCTCGCCTTTGCCGAGGTAGACGTGCGCACCCAGGCCGCCCGGCCCGAGCTTGCGGGCCACCGCGGCCAGGGCGCGCATGTTCACCACCGAGGCGCGCAGCTTGGCCAACTGGCCTTCCGGCAGCTCCGGGTAGTCCCGGTAAAGACGCGTGGTGACGACGACGCCGAGCACCGAGTCGCCGAGGAACTCCAGCCGCTCGTTGGTCGGCAGACCGCCGTTCTCGTACGCGTACGAGCGATGCGTCAACGCCCGCATCAGCAGTTCGTCGCCGATCGGTACGCCGATGGCGGCGGCCAGCAGGTCCGCGGACGGCCGCTCGCCCTTCTTCTGACCGCCGCTGCGAGTAACGCCGATGTCCTGTCCGTTGGCTACGGGCATAAGGTCCGGGGCCGCCGGTCAGACCGCGATGACCTGGCGGCCGTTGTACTGACCGCAGACGCTGCACGCCGTGTGCGGGAGCTTGGGCGAGTGGCACTGCGGGCACGGCTGTGTCGCCACCGCCGTGGTCTTCCACTGCGAGCGACGCGAACGGGTGTTGCTGCGCGACATCTTGCGCTTCGGGACGGCCACGGTCTTAGTTCTCCTTCAAGCGGTCCGGGCGCTGGTCGCCCGTGGAATCAGCGACCGCCGTCGGCGGCGGTCCGGTTGGTGCGTCCGGGCTGGTCAACGCCTGCAGCGCGGCCCAACGCGGGTCAGCCAGGTCATGGCTGTGGTCATCCGGCAGATCATCCCAGCGGCCACCGCAGTCCGGGCACAGGCCCGCGCAGTCGGGCTGGCACAACGGGTTGGGCGGCAGGGCCAGCACGATCGCCGTGCGGACCACTTCCTCCAGGTCGATCGTGTCGTCCTTCAGCCGGGGAAGCTCCTCTTCGTCGGTGGTCTCGGCGGTCGTACTGTCCGGGAAGACGAAGAGCTCCTGCACGTCGACCACCACCTCGGTGTCGATCGCCTCCAGGCAGCGGCCGCACTCGCCAGCCAGCGGCGCGGTCACAGTGCCGGACGCGTACACGCCCTCACTCACCACTTCCAGCCGCAGATCCAGGTCAAGCAGGGCACCTTCGGGAACCGCGATCATGTCCAGCCCGAGACCCGCCGGAGCGGGCACGTCCACCTGGAAAAGCCGCATTTCGCCGGGATGCCGATCGAATTGGCGCACGCCAACAACGAACGGCGACCGGTGATCAACGCCGGCGCGGCTCTGAGTCTGACCAGTTCTGTTCTCGGGCATAGCGGTTTCTTGGCGACTTCTCCGATTGGCAACGCACGTGACGGTCTGAATGCAAACCGAAGAACGAGGCTACCCCAACGGCTCCCGAGCGTCGAAACCGGCTCCTCAGAAGGGCAGCGGCCCGGCCTCGTCATCCGCTTCGTACGGGCCGATCTCGGACAGCGCCTTCAGCTTGTCCCGGCTGCGCTCGACGAAGGCGAGGTTGCGCTGCAGGGTCTGCTCGAAGTTGGCCAGCGCGGTGTCGATGAGCTGGTCGGTCTCCTCGCGGCGCCGGTGGGCCGAGGCCTTGGCCTCGGTCCGGATCCGGTTCGCCTCGTGCTGCGCGGCCACCGTCACCTCGGCGGTGGACACCAGTCGGGCGTGCTCGCCGTGCGCCTCCCCGATGATCCGGTCGGCCTCGCGCTGACCAGCGGCGATGAGCTTGTCGCGCTCCTCCAGCAGGGCCTGCGCGCGGCGGATCTCGGTCGGCAGCTCGACCCGTAGCTCGTCCAGCAGGCCCAGCATCTCGCCACGGTTGACGATGCAGTTGGACGACATCGGCACCCCACGGGCGTGCTCCACCATCGCGGTCAGCTCGTCGATCCGGTCCAGCGAGTCCTCGGTGCTGGCCCGGCGCTCCGGTATCGGCATCGACGGGAGTGCCCCGGTGGGTAGGTCAGAGCCGTCTAGGCCGTCCACGGGTTGGTCTCCTGCCTGGAAGAACTGGTGTCTGCCGGTCTGGTCGATGTCGCTCATTGGTTCCGTTTCCCCCTGCGCCGGTCAGGCCGGCGCACCGCCCGACTCGGAGCCGGACCGGCCGAACTGCTCGACCAGCCGCTTGCGGACGGCGTCCGGCACGTGCTCCGAGACATCACCGCCCCAGCGTGCCACGTCCTTGACCAGACTGGAGGACAAGAAAGAGTGCAGCGGGTTGGTGGGCATGAAGAGGGTCTCCACCCCGGCGAGGCCGTGGTTCATCTGAGCCATCTGCAGCTCGTAGTCGAAGTCGCTGACCGCCCGCAACCCCTTGATCACCACCGGGATGTCGTTGGTCCGGCAGTAGTCGACCAGCAGCCCCCGGAACGAGTCGATCACGACATTGCCGTACGACGACGTCACCTCGCGCAGCAGCTCGATGCGCTCCTCGACCGGGAACAGCCCCTGCTTGTTCTGGTTGATCAGCACGGCCACCACGACCTGGTCATACAGCCGACAGGCGCGGCCGATGATGTCCAGGTGTCCGTTGGTGACCGGATCGAAGGAACCGGGGCACACCGCACGCCGCACCGCGAGACCTCCCGTTGCGCTCAGGCTGGGACGGCCTGACCGTACCAAAGCGCGCATTCGCCGTACGTGCGCCGACGGATGGCGCCCAGTGGTTCCGGCCACACCCACTCCGGATCCCGGGACGACCGCTCCACCACCACGACCGCCGCCGGGGCGAGCCAGCCGTTGTCATGCAGGTCCGTGATCACCTTGCCGAGATCGTCGGCCGGCAGCGCGTACGGCGGGTCGGCGAAGACGCAGTCGTACGCGTGCGGGGCCGGGGTCGCCGCCAGCCGCTCGACCGCCAGCGCCTCGACGGCGATGCCGGTGAGCCCGAGCTCGCTGATGTTGGCCCGCAGGATCGCGAGCGCCGGCCTCGCGCTCTCGACCAGCGTGACCTCCGGCGCACCCCGCGAGGCCGCTTCCAGCCCGATCGCGCCGGACCCCGCGTACAGGTCCAGGACCCGGGCCGACTCCAGGTCGACCAACGAGTCCAGCGAGGAGAACAGGGCCTCCCTCGTACGATCCGCGGTCGGCCTGGTGTGCCGCCCCGGCGGCACCCGCAGCCGCCGCCCCCCAGCCTTCCCGGCCACGATCCTGGTCACGTCCGCGAGCCTACTGACCTTGGTCCGGCTCGCCGGTCAGCCCTTGGACAGGTAGTCGGCGGAGTCGGGGTCCAGGAAGGCGCGCACGGCGGCGGCCAGGGGCTGGTGGTCAGACAGGCTCGGGTCTGCCTCCACAATCGCGGTGGCCTCGTCTCGGGCCTCCTGGATCAGGTCGTGATCGCGCAGCAGCGACAGCAGTTTGAGCTGCGATCGCCGCCCCGACTGCAGGGCGCCCAGCACGTCGCCCTCGCGACGCTGCTCCAGGTCAATCCTGGCCAGCTTGAAGCCGTCAATGTTTTCAGCGACGCTCTTCAGCCGCTGCCCGGTCGGGGTTTCCGGGGCCGTCCCGGTGACCAGCAGGCAGAGCCCGGGCGCGCCACCGCGGCCGACCCGGCCACGCAGCTGGTGCAGCTGGCTCACGCCGAAGCGGTCCGCGTCGAGCACCACCATGACGGTGGCGTTGGGCACGTCGACGCCGACCTCGATGACGGTGGTGGCGATCAGTACGTCGAGTTTGCCGGCGCCAAACGCGGTCATCACCGCCTCCTTCTCGTCGGCGGACATCCGGCCGTGCAGGATCGCGCAGCGCAGCCCGGCGAGCGGGCCCTCCATCAGCATCGGCGCGACATCCAGCACGGCCAGCAGCTCACGCTTCTCGGACTGCTCCTGATCGAGATCGGCGGGGATCTCCAGGTCATCCTCGGGCCCGCCGGTGCCGCCGGTCTCTTCGCCGATCCGGGGGCAGACGATGTAAGCCTGGCGGCCGGCGGCGACCTCTTCCCGGACCCGCTTCCAGGTCCGGTCCATCCAGCGCTGGTCACCGGCCGGCACGACGTGTGTGGTGATGCCGGCGCGGCCGGCCGGCAGCTCAGCCAGGGCCGACACCTCGAGGTCGCCGTAGACGGTGATCGCCACGGTCCGAGGGATCGGGGTCGCGGTCATCACGAGCACGTGCGGGGGCAGCTTGGACTTGGCGCGCAGGGCGTCCCGCTGCTCGACGCCGAAGCGGTGCTGCTCGTCGACGACCACCAGCCCGAGGTCGGCGAACTGGACGGCGTCGGTCAGCAGCGCGTGCGTCCCCACCACGATGCCGGCCTCGCCGCTGAAGACTTCCAGCTCGGCATTTCGCCGGGCCGCGGCCGTCATAGAGCTCTTCCCGGTCACCAACGTGATGCGGGTGGCGTGCTCGACGGCGCCCAGCTCACCGGCCATCGCGAACGGTCCGAGCAGCTTGCGCAGCGAGCGGGCATGCTGGCTCGCCAACACTTCGGTCGGTGCCAGCAGGGCGGCCTGCCCGCCCGAGTCGACCACCTGCAACATCGCCCGGAGCGCGCACACGGTCTTGCCGGAGCCCACCTCGCCCTGCAGCAGCCGGTGCATCGGATATGAGTCGGTGAGCTCACGCGACACCACCTCGCCGATCTCCCGCTGGCCCCCGGTCAGGGTGAACGGCAGCCGCGCGTCGAACGCGTCCAGCAATCCACCTCGTACGCCCGGGCGTGGCGCCGTCGGGTGCGCTCGCGCCTCATGCCGGCGCTGGGCCAGCGTGATCTGCAAGGCCAGCGCCTCGTCGAAGGCCAGCCGCTTTTTCGCCCTCTGCAGCAGGCCACGGCTGGAGGGCCGGTGGATCTCCCGCAGCGCGGTGTTCAGGTCGAGCAGGCCGCGGCGCCGCAGCAGCGCCACCGACAGCGGGTCCAGCGGCGGCTCCATGGTCGCCAGCGTCACCTGCACACATCGCGCGATCGCCCAGGTCTGCACCTTCGCGGTGGCTGGATAGACCGGGATGAGCTCGCCGGCGAACACCTCCACGGCCTCCTTGGCGGCCGCCTCGGGATTGTCCGCGAAATCCGGGTCGAGCAACTCCAGCGGATCCAACGCGTTGAACTCGGCGTTGGTGATCTGCAGGTTGTTGTTGAAACGGGTCACCTTGCCGGCGAACAGCGCCCACGTGCCGACCTGGAGCTGCCTCATCCGCTGCTTCTGGTTGAAGAAGGTCAGCTTGAGCTTGCTCCGGCCGTCCCCCACGGTGACCTCGGCGATCTGCAGCCGGGAGTTCCCCTTCGCCCGCGAGGTGAACGTCTGCCGCTCGTTCATCGCCTGCACCTGCGCCAGCACGGTGACCTCTTCCCCCACCTCCAGGGAACCCAGATCGGTGTGCTCGCCACGCTCGGCATAGCGCCGGGGGAAGTGGTGCATCAGGTCGCTGACCGTGTGCATGTCCAGCCGATCGGCAAGCTTCTTAGCCGTGCTGTTCCCCAGCACGGTCCGCAGCGGCGTCTCCATCGAATGCATAACGGCTAAGAGTTTGTCATTCCACCCCGACAAGAACGGGCCGGGAGGGCTGCCCGCCGTCGATCACCTGGACTTCGGCCAGCGGCCAGCGGGCTCGTACGTGCTCCTCAACCAACGCACCCAGACCCTCGGTCGCGTCCGCGCCGGTGACCACGGTGACCAGCTCGCCCCCGGCGCCCAGCAGCCGGTCCACCAGATCGGTCAGCGCGCCTGCCAGGGCCGCGGCGGCCGGGCCGTCGGTGACCGCGATGACCTCGCCCTCCACCAGCGCCACCACATCCCCGGCGCGGGCCCGGCCGGCGACCGTCAGGGACTCCTTCGCGGCCACCACCAGCTCGGCCCAGCGGGTCGCGCCGGCCGTCTCGGCCATCGCGATAACGGTGTCGTCGAACCGCCTGACCGGGTCGTAGACAGCGGCCGCAGCCAGCGCCTGGACGGGCGAGGCGACTGGTACGACCGCGATCAGCCGGCCATCGGAGCGTGCGCTCGCGGCCGCCGCCTCGACCGGCGCGTAACCGGCCTCGGCGGTGTTCTTGCCGCTCAAGCACACCACGATGACCTCCCAGGCGCCGGTGGCATCGACTGCGGCTCGTACGTCGTCGCTGGTCAGCGGCCTGCTCTCGGGCACTTGCAGGACGGTCGCGCCAGCCTCGGTGAGCACGTCCGCGAGGCCCGGGCCGGGCATGATCAACAGTGCCGCGCGGCCAGGTGGCGGCTCGGGCTGGTGGACGTGCCCGGCGTGCGGTGCGTGGTCGAGCTGGTCGGCGAACCGGGTGACCGAGATCCGGTGCGGCCGACCGGCTTCCACGCCTGCCTCGATCGCGGCACCCACGTCGTCCACGTGGACATGGACGTTCCACGTCCCGCGCTCGGCATCGGCCCGTACGACGGCCAGCGAGTCACCCAGCGCCGCCAACTGTCGCCTCAGCACCTCGACCGCCGGCGCGTCGGTGTCCAGCAGGTATTGGACCTCGTACGCAGGTGCGACCGGCCGGCCGGCCGGCGCCGGCTCGTCCTCGGGCTCGGGCTCCTCGGCCAAGATCGAGCCGCCGGCCGCGACCACGCTCAACGCCTCCAGGAGCACCACCAATCCCCTGCCGCCAGCGTCGACCACGCCGGCGAGCGCCGCGAGCTGGTCGGGCGTACGAGCGAGGGCTTCGGCGGCTCCACGCGCGGCGGCCTCGCAGACCTCGACCAGATCGGTGGTGGTCTTTATGGCCGCTTCGGCAGCCGCGCGCGCCACCGACAAGATCGTCCCGTCCAGCGGTTCTTCGACCGCCGCGAAGCAGGCGTCCGCGGCCGTACCGAAAGCCGCCGCCAACTCCACCGGCGTGGCCACCGTGTGACCGGCGAGCGCGTCGGCCAGCCCACGCAGAAACTCGGCGACGATCACCCCGGAGTTGCCGCGCGCCCCCAGCAACGCACCGCGGGCGGCCGCCCGGAGAACCTCACCGACTCGGTCCGACTCCCCCGCGTCGGCCAACGACCGGCACGCCGACCGCATCGTGAGCACCAGGTTCGTACCGGTGTCCGCGTCCGGCACCGGGAACACGTTCAGCCCGTTGATCTCGTCTCGGTGCCGCCGCAGCTTGGCCAGCCCCGCCGCACACCACCGGCGCGCGTGGGCCGCGTCGAACACGCCATCGGCGGCTGCGGGAGACGGGCTGGTCAACACGGTGTCAGAGCCTATCCGCGAGCCTCGCTCATGCCTCATCCCCTCGCGATCCCCCTCGCGCGTGGAGGCTGGGGGCGACCCGGTTTGGCCATCGCTCGTACGGCCGGTTAGGCTTGACCGGTTGCCTGCGGCGAGTTGTGACGCGGGCCTTCTTATCGTCTGAGCTCGAACCTAATGTTCTGGAGTTGCAAAGTGGCTAGCGTGTGCGACGTTTGTGGCAAGGGGCCGGGCTTCGGCATGTCGGTCTCGCACTCCCACCGTCGGACCCACCGGCGCTGGAACCCGAACATCCAGTCGGTGCGGACCCCCGCTGGCGGCGGCACCACCAAGAAGCTGAATGTCTGCTCTTCGTGCCTGAAGGCCGGCAAGGTCTCCCGCGGCTAACACTCCGGTTTCCGGAGTTTTCTGAAGTCGATCGACGGGCCCGCGGACAGCGGCCCGCGATCGTGGGTCGTCACCAACGGCACTTCGTATTTCTTTCCGCAGTATTTTGCGGGCCGCGATCGTCAATGCCGCTCACGGCACGAATCAGGGGCCTCTGGACGCGTTCCTTATTGGCTGTCCGGCGCTCGGCCCTCGGTACGAGCCCGTCTGGGCTTAGAGGCTGCGGCCGTACGAGCGGACGGCTGGTTCGTTGGCGTAGTGGCCGAAGTCCGGGATCCGCTGGTAGCCGGCACTTTCGTACAGCGCGATGGCTTCCGGCTGGGCCAGTCCGGTCTCCAGGATCATCCTTGCCCGGCCGGCTTGCCGAGCGGACTCCTCGACGGCCGCGAGCAGGGTCCTCGCGAGGCCCTTGCCGCGCGCTTCGGGACGCACCCACATCCGCTTGAGCTCAGCGTTCTCGCCAACCGTACGCCAGCCAGCGCACCCCACCGGACGGTTGGCCAGCCAGCCGACCAGGAAGACGCCCAGGGGCGGCGTGAACTCCGCTGAGCGTACGGCGGTGGCATCACCGTCCTGGTCCCCGTAGCGGCAGCTGAGGTCCGCCATCAACTCGGCCCGCAGTCCAGCGGCGACCACGTCGTCGTACGCCACCGCCTCGACGCGGATGTGCGCGAGCGTCATCGGGCGAAGTGGTCGTGACCTTGGGGGCCGTCGTACGGGCCGCCGTCGACGGTCACGGCAGGCCCGTCCTCGCCGGCTTCCAGGACCTCTCCGACCCGGATCCAGCCCGCTGGCAGCGGCACCGCCGGCGCGAAGGTGGCCAGCAGCGCGTGGTCGTCGCCGCCGGTCAGGATCCAGCGCAGGGCGTCGTGCCCCAGCGCGTTCGCCGCGTTCGCCATGGGTTCGGGCACCGGGAAGGCGCCCGAACGCAGGTCGATCGACACCCCGGAAGCATCCGCCAGGTGGCTGGCGTCGGCGAGCAGGCCATCACTCACGTCACACATCGCGGTCGCCCCCACCGCGGCGGCCTGCGGCCCGGCGGCGTACGGCGGCTGCGGCCGACGATGGGCCTCCACCAACATTCGAGGCGACCGGAATCCACGGGTAAGCACCGTTATGCCGGCCGCCGCGTGCCCCAACCTGCCAGCGACCGCGACGGCGTCGCCGGCCCGTGCGCCGGCCCTGGTCACCGGCGGCACCCCGGCGAGGTCGCCCAAAGCGGTCGCCGAGAGCATGATCACATCCGCCCGCGAGACGTCCCCGCCGACCACCGAAGCGCCCACCAGGGCGCACTCCTCGCGCAGCCCGTCGGCGAAGTCGTTCACCCAGTCCACCGCGGTGTCCGCTGGGCACGCGAGCCCCACCACCAGCGCGGTCGGGGTCGCGCCCATCGCGACGATGTCGGCCAGATTGGCCGCGGCCAGCTTGTGGCCCACGTCCCGGCCGGACGACCAGTCGCGGCGAAAGTGCCGGCCCTCCAGCATCAGGTCGGTGCTGACGACCACCCGGCCGTCAGTGGCGCGCACCACAGCGGCATCGTCACCGGGCCCTAACAGGCTGCTCGCCCCCTGTGGCAACCTGGCCAAAATCCCCGCAATCAAGCCAAACTCGCCGAGCTCCCCCACCGACACTGACCCTCCCGGCCGCCGAAGTGCCTGCATCCGATCACCGGACAACGCGCATACGGTAGCGTCCGATCGTTGGAAGCGGAGTCGACGACAAGGAGCGTCCCGGTGGTCCAGGCGTACATCCTGATCCAGACCGAGGTGGGCAAGGCCCGCGACGTCGCCGCCACGATCGCCGATATCGGCGGCGTGTCGAAGGTGGACTCGGTCACCGGCCCGTACGACGTCATCGTCCTCACCGAGGCCGAGACCGTCGACGAGCTGGGCAGTTTGGTAGTGAGTCGAGTACAGAACGTGCCGGGCATCACGCGGACCCTGACCTGCTCGGTGGTGCATCTCTAGCACCTGGTTTTCTTGCTTGCGTGCCTTCCCCGTCCACCCCTGCCCCCACTCGCCGCGGCGCGGCCCGTACGGCGGCCTTCGTCGCTCTGCCGGTAGCCGTGGTGGCGGGACTCGCCTTCTTCGCCTTCCGCTCGGCGTCGGTCCCGTCGCCGGCGGCGAGCCCGAGCCCCGCTGCCTCTGGTCCGGTGCCGGTCACCGCGCCGCCGAGCGCGTCGGCCGCCTCGACCGCGGTCTGCGGCAAAGCGATCGGCGCGTTGCCGATCACCCTCAACGGCCAGCACTCCCGTGCGGTGACCACGGCGCCGGAGCGAGTGGTCGCTTGGGGTGATCCGCCGGTCGTCATGCGCTGCGGAGTCGCGCCCGTCACGTACCCACCCGACGCGCAGCTGCTGGCGATCAACGGGGTGACTTGGTACGGCCACGCCGTCGGCAGCACCGTCGTCTTCACCAGCGTCGACCGGGAGGTCCCTATCGAGATCACCGTGCCGGCCGCCAAGGGCAACCCCTCCGACCCGATCGCCACCCTGTCGACACCGATCGCGCGTACCGTCCCCGCCAGCGCTTCACCACATCCGTCGCCGAGCCGCTAGCGCGACCGGAATTCCGGCGGCAGACTCACTGTTCACCCATACGCCACGTCAGCTTCGCCGATCGACGCCCGGATCCCTCCGGGCGTCGATCTTGGTGAGCGGGACTTCAAGCGAGGGAGGACTCATGACCCACCAGGCGCCCTTCGCCAACGGGAACGGCAGCGACAGCGCCGCCGAGGTCTACGCGCGCGCCGAGCTCTTCCGGACCGCCGGCCAGCCCGCCGAGGCCGCCCGCATCCTCGAGCCGGTGGCTGCCGAACACCCGTCCAACGCGCAGGTGCTGACCACCCTCGCGCAGGCGTACTTCCACTCCGCGCAGCTCAACCGCGCCGAGGAGACCCTCCGCCAGCTCGTCGAGGTCGCTCCCGCCGACCACTGGGCCCGCTTCGTCCTTGGTCGTACGTTGGAGCGCCAGGGCCGCTATCCGGAAGCCCTGGGGCACGTACGGCTCGCCGCCGCCATGCGCGACCATCCCGACTACCAGGCCGCCCAGAACCGCCTCGAAGGCATGGTCCGCGACTCGGTCTGATTCAGCCGGTCAGCGCAGGCCGGTGCCGCGGCGAAGGGCCGTACGGACCAGGCGGGCGACCAGCGCCGGATACGGGAGGCCGGTGGCTTCCCACATCTTCGGGAACTGCGAGATCGGCGTGAAGCCGGGCAGTGTGTTGATCTCGTTGACGATCAGCTCGTTCTCGGAAGTGAGGAAGAAGTCGACCCGCGCGAGCCCGGCGCCGTCCAGCGCGGTGAACGCCCGGCACGCCGTCTCGCGAATCTCCGCGATCAGATCGGCCGGCAGGTTCGGCGGGATGTCGAACTCGGTCGCGTCGTCCAGATACTTGGTGTCGAAGTCGTACCAACCCTGCCGCGACCCCACCACCCGGATCTCGGACGGCAGGCTGGCCTCCGGCGGCCCGCCGTCCTCGCCCTCCAGCACGCCACATTCGATCTCCCGGCCGATGATCGCGGCCTCCACCAGGACCTTCGGGTCGACCGCGCGAGCGGTCGCGATCGCCGTCTCCAGCTCGGACCAGTCGGTGATCCGGCTGATGCCGATGCTGGAACCACCGCGGGCCGGCTTCACGAAGGCCGACAGGCCGAGCCGCTCCCGCTCGCTCTCACTCAGCGTCTTCTCGTGCGGCCGCAGCACCGCGTACGGGCCGCTGGGCAGCCCCTCGGCGGCGAGCAGCTTCTTCGCATACTCCTTGTCCATGGCGACCGCGGACGCGAGCACACCGGCCCCGACGTACGGGATGTCGGCCATCTCCAGCAGCCCCTGGATCGTGCCGTCCTCGCCATAAGCGCCGTGCAGCACCGGGAAGACCACGTCCACGTCGGACAGCGCCGCGACGCCCTCTTCCGGGCGTACGGCGAGCAGCCCGCGAGTCTGCGCGTCGGCGGGCAACACGACCTCGGTGCCGGTCAACACCTCGGGCATCTCCCGGCCGCTCTGGGCCAGTTCCTTCGGGTCGCCGCTGGTGAGCATCCACTGGCCGCGGCGGGTGATGCCGACCGGTACGACCTCGATCTCGTCGCTGCCGGCCAGTGCCGCGAGCACACTGGAGGCGCTCAGGGCCGACACACCGTGCTCGGTGCTGCGGCCCCCGAAGATCACCGCGACCCGGATCTTTCGCTGCCCACCCACCGGTCCATCGCTCATCGCTGCGACCCTACCCGGCGGCCCCCGCCGGCCTGTCGGCTACTCGACCCCGCCCACTGCTCGGACTGTCACCGTGCACAAACCCCGGCCGCGGTTTTCTGCGCCTACTGCCAGTAGTGCCGCAGGTCACAAAGGGAGCATCCTGTGCTTAAACCGCGCACGTCCCGGCCCTGGAGGAAGCATGAAACGGTGGTTCGTACGAGCGGGGCTGGCACTGACGGTGGCCCTCGCGCTGGGCGTCGGCGCGGTCGCCGCGGCGGCGCCGGCGCAGGCAGCGACCGGTGGGAACAACGACTTCTCGTGCCGGCCAAGCGCTGCCCATCCGGACCCGGTCGTGTTGCTGCACGGGACTTTCGCCACCTACTACGAAGATCTGAACTTCTTCCAGGCCGATCTCGCCAGCAAGGGCTACTGCACGTTTTCCTTGACGTACGGCGCTTATCCGCAATTCCCATTGGTCGGCGGGCTGGCGCCGATCGCCCAGTCGGCGGTGGAAATCAAGAACTACATCGAGCAGGTACGGGCCAACACCGGTGCCGCGAAGGTCGACATCGTCGGCCATTCCGAGGGCGGGCTGCAGTCCCTTTACGTGACCAAGATGGAGGGCATCTCCAGCCACATCAACCGGGTGGTCGCGCTCGCGCCGCCGACCAAGGGCGCCACCGCCTCGGGTTTGCTGACGTTGGCGGAGAAAATCCTGCCCGGCGGCAAAGCCGAATTCGACCAGATCGTGAAAACGCTGGGAATGCCGGTGTTCGCCGACGAGCTGACCGGCGGATCGGCCGTCGTGGCGCTCAACGACGGACCGGTCGCCCAGCCAGGCGTGAAATACACGATCCTCACGTCTCGTACCGACGAGCTCGTGACGCCGACGGAGAATTCCTTCGTCCGCGAGCCCGGGGTCACCAACTGGTACGTCCAGGATTTCTGCCCCTTCGACCCGGTCGGGCACATCGGCGAGGCGTACGACCTGAATGTCTGGCACCTGATCGACAACGCGCTCGACCCGGCAAACGCGACGCCGATCGCGGTCTGCGTCCTGGGCTCGCCGGGCTGATCGCCCGCACCTTCGTCACAGCCGGTCGCGACTATCGCGACCGGCTTTTAAACGTACCGAGGACTTGCCTTCTGGGTTTGTGCATGGCGACAATGCGGGATGGAGTGGGAGCCACCCAATGCGGCGGACGTGCTGTGGCCGCTGATCGATGAGATCGCGACCGAGATGATCGCGCACTGCGCGACCGAGATCCCGGCGTACCAACTGCTCCCCCAGAGCGTCCTGGAGGGAGACCTGGTCGCCAACGCCCGCGCGGTGTTGGAGCTGTTTTTCAGCACCCTCGCTGCGAAACGGGCACCTACTGAGGAAGAGCTGGCGCTCCCGGTCGCATGGGGCGCCGAGCGGGCCAGGGACGGCCTGCCGCTGGACGCGGTCCTGCAGATCTATCCGCTCGGGGCTCGCGACGCGTGGACTTTCGCGATCCGGCAGGACGGCCTGGATCTGCCTGATCTCGGCGCCAGGATCCTGGATTTCCTCACCATCGTGATGCCCAGGGTCGCCGCCGCGTATTTGCGCGAACGCGAGGCGATCGACTGGGAACAGCGCGAAAGCCGGCAGAACCTGGCCGGTACGCTGCTCGCCGGCCGTCCCGCGCACCGCGCCGCCGAGCGATCGGGACGCAAGCTCGCGGACCGCTATCACGTCGTCGTGTTCCACCTCCCGGGCGTCGAGGCGGCGGCGGGCAGCCGAGCGGCCACCGAGCTTTTCCGTACGGTCCAAAGCAAACTCGACGCAGAGCACGACGTTCTCGCAACCTTCGAACGAGACGGCGGAGTGCTGCTGGTCCCCGGCCCGGCAGCCCGGGTCGGCCAACTGCTCGGCCGGATCGACCAGGCCGCGCGGTCATCCTGCACGGCCGGCGCCGCGGCCGCGCCGGACCACTCCGGTATCCCGGCCGCCCACCAGGAGGCCACCGAAATTCTTACGCTGGCCGAAAATCTGCACCGCGGACCGGGCGTCTACTGGTTGGCCGACCTCGCCATCGAATACCAACTCGCCCAGCCGAGCCCGGCCCGCACCAGCCTCGCCGATATTTTGGCGCCATTGCGGGAACATCCGCATCTCATCGAGGCTCTGCGGTCCTTCATCACCACCGGCTACAACCGCGGCGCGGCCGCTGTAGCGCTCAACATCCACCGGAACACCCTCACCTACCGGCTCGGCCGCATTCGTACGCTCACCGGCTACGACGCGACAAAACCAGCGGACGCTCGACAACTCGCCGCGGCGATGACGGCCTACGACATCACCACGGCGCGCACAATCGGAATCCGATTGTAACGACGTGCGGTGCCTGTCACGGCGACAAGAAGACCGCGACCGCCTCGTCGGCGAGCACGTCCGATCGTGGGGCCGCTGGATCGGTTTGGGCCAGCTGCGACAGCCCGAGGATGGCCGCGTAAGCGACCCGTGCCCGAGACGCGGCGCGGTCCGGTGGCAGGCCGAGTTCGCGGTAGGTGCTGGTCAGGACCCGCAGCCGAGCCTGGTTCACCTGACCCACCGCGTCCCTGACCCGAGGATCATTGCGGTCGCCGAGCAGGCTCAGGTGCACCGAGGGCGCCAGCGGCCGAGCGGCGTGCACGACAGTGACGAGGAGCTCGCGCAGCCGCCGCGCCGGATCGGCGATCGCGGTGAATTCGACAAGTCCGTCGTCGCCGTGACTTCGTACCCACTCCGCGAGAGCCGCCGCGATCAGCTCGTCCCGGCTCCGGTAGTGCGCGTAGAAACTTCCCTTGGTCACGCCGAGCGTCCGCGCCAGTGGTTCGACCGCGACCGCGGCCAACCCGCCGTCCGCCATCGCCTTCAGCGCGGCCCGCGCCCAGTCCTGGGCGGACAGCCGGGTCGACTCGTTCACCATGGCCAGCAGGATACGCCACCGTATTGACCAGTTCGACGACTGCAGGATACGGTGGCGTATCCATACTGTGCAGTATTAAGGAGGTAGGGATGGAGCACATGAAGGTTCGCCGAGTGGTCACTGGCCACGACTTCCAAGGCAAGGCCCGCGTCGTCGACGACCGCGATGTCGAGCCGATCACTTCCGGGCTGATGCCCGACTGTGCGGCCTACCGGCTGTGGGGCCGCGATGAGCGACCCACGCTCCCGGACGACGGCTCGCCACACCGCGCCGAGGCATACTACCCGCCCCGAGACGGATCGCGTTTCATGATCAACACGATCCCGCCCGGCGAGCTGGTCCCGCCGACGAATGTCGACACGGCCGCGGCTTTGGCCGAACTGGAGCGGCAAATGCCGGGCGCGATGGCCGCCATGGAGCCCGACGCGCCAGGGATGCACACCACGGACAGCCTCGACTACGTCCTGATTGTCTCCGGCGAGGTCACCCTGGAACTCGACGACGGCGAGCGGACGGTGTTGCGGGCCGGTGACGTGGTCGTCCAGAACGGCACCCGGCACGCCTGGCGCAACCATGGCACCGAGACCTGCATGATCGTCGGCGTCGCTATCGGCGCGGACCGGGTCTGACCGGTCACTATCGGTGGTTTGCGTTGTTGATCTTGTTTAGTTGGTCGGTACGAAAAAGACATTCCGGACTGATGCCCGTTATGTACGGGCCAACTAACCAAGATCAACACCGAGCGTCCCGGAGGGTGACTTCGGGGCGAGATCAGGTGAGCGCGTGTTCCAGGGCCGCTGTTACGTCAGCGATGAGGTCTGCTGGGTCTTCGCAGCCGGCGGAGAAGCGGACGAAGCCCTCGGGGACGGCGTCGCCGGGACCCCATTGGGCGCGGCGGTCGGCGGTGGAGTGCAGGCCGCCGAAGGAGGTGGCGGCGGCGACCAGGTGGGAGGCGGCGACGAAGCGGGCGACCGCGGCGGCCGAGGGGAGGGCGAAGGACAGGACGCCGCCGTGCCGGCGCATCTGGCGGCTGGCCAGCTCGTACGCGGGGTCCGCCGGCCAGCCGGGATAGCGCAGGCCGGTCACCCCCGGGGTCTCGGACAGTACCGGGATCAGGGCGAGCGCGTTCTGCGCCTGTCGGCCCAGCCGCAGGTCGAGGGTGCCTAGTGAGCGGTGCGCGAGCCAGACCTCGAAGGGGCCGGGCATCGCGCCGGCGAGCCGGCGCCAGAGCGAGAGCCGGTCGGCGAGGTCCTGGGTCGCGCAGGCGACGTGGCCCAGCAGCAGGTCGGAGTGCCCGGCGATGGCCTTGGTGTCGCTGTAGACCGCGAAGTCCGCGCCCAGCGCCAGCGGCAGCTGCCCGAGCGGGGTGGCGGTGGTGTTGTCAACCGCCACCAGCGCGCCTTCGCGGTGCGCGGCGGCGGCGATCTCGGCGATGTCGCACACGTCCAGGCCGGGGTTCGAAGGCGTCTCCAGCAGCACCAGCGCAGCACCGGCCAGCGCGCTCAGATAGTCGCCGGCGGTGGGCACCTCACGGACCTCGACACCGCGGGGCGCCAGGTGGTTGGCGGCGAGGGTACGGGTCGTGTAATACCCGTCACTGGGCAGCACGAGCACCTCGCCCGGACGCAGGAAATCCAGCAACAGGGCCGAAATCGCCGCCATCCCGGTGGGGAAGGCGACCACCGGGCCACCGTCCAGGCCGGCCAGCGCCCGCTCGTACGCACGGATCGACGGATGGCTGATCCGGGCGTAGCCGTCGGCCGTACCCACCGGCTGGTCACCGAGGTGGAAGGGCGCCGCGAAGACCGGGCTGGGGATCAGCGGCTGGCCCGGCTCAGCCGGCGACGCGCCACCGGTGACCACCCGAGTGCCGTCACCCCAGGTGCTGTCCGGCGCGGTGCCATCGACCGAGATCACGCCGTCTCCGATTTGGTCTCGCGGCCCATCAACTGCTTCACCGCGACCGCCGGCAGCACGCTGGCGTGACAGACCCGGACGACCTGTTCGGTCAACGGCATGTCGACGCCCGCCTTGATCGCCAGGTCCAGGATCGACCGGCAGCTCTTCACGCCCTCCGCGGTCCTGGTGGCCGCGGTCGCCTCGGCGAGGCTGGCGCCCTGGCCCAGCCGTACGCCGAAGGAGTGGTTGCGGGACAGCGGCGAGGAGCAGGTGGCCACCAGGTCACCGAGCCCGGCCAGGCCGGCGAAGGTCTGCGGATCGGCGCCCAGCGCCTGCCCGAGCCGAGCGGTCTCGGCGAGTCCGCGGGTCATCAGCGACGCCTTGGTGTTGTCGCCGAAACCCATCCCCTCGGCCATCCCGCAAGCCAGCGCGATCACGTTCTTCACCGCGCCACCGAGCTCGCAGCCAAGCACGTCGACATTCGTGTACGGGCGGAAATAAGGAGTCGTCGTCGTACGCTGCAGCCGCTTCGCCCGGCCGCTGTCGGTGCAGGCGATGACGGTCGCGGCTGGTTGCCGGTCGGCCAGCTCGTGGGCCAGGTTCGGGCCCGAGACGACCGCGACCCGGTCTTGCGACACCCCGGTGACCTCGACGATCACCTCGCTCATCCGCATGGTGGTGCCGAGCTCGATGCCCTTCATCAGGCTCACCAGGGTCGCCTCGGCGTCGATTGCCGCACGCCATCCCTCCAGCTGCCCGCGCAGCGTCTGGGACGGGATCGCGAGCACCACCAGGTCAGCGCCGGTGATCGCCTCCTGGGCGTCCGTGGTCGCGGTCAGGGTGGCCGGCAACCCGATGCCGGGCAGGTATTCCTCGTTCCGGTGCGAGGCGTTGATCGCGTCCGCCACCTCCGGCCGGCGAGCCCACAACGTCACGTGGTTGCCGGCCTCGGCGAGGATCTTGGCGAACGTCGTACCCCACGAGCCGGCTCCGAGCACCGCGCTGTGCGTCGTCATGAAGTGGCTTCCCGCTTCCGGCCGGCCTTGGGCAGGGTGAACAGCGGACCGGTCGGCGCCGGTACGCCACGGATCTCGGCCAGCATCTCGCGCAGCCGGAGCATGGTCTTCTCGGTGAGCTCGTCCAGCAGCTCGACGGTCACCGGGCGATCGGCGTATTCGCTGAGGTCGATCGGCTCACCGACGACAACGGTGACCGGCGTACGCCACCGCGGCCGGAACTTGCCGGTGACCGGGTGGTGGATGCGTTGCGCGCCCCACTGCACGACCGGGATCATCGGCGCGCCGGACAGCAGCGCGAGCCGGGCCGCGCCAGTCTTGCCTTTCATCGGCCAGAGGTCGGGATCCTTCGTACAAGTGCCCTCGGGGTGCATCAGGACCAGGCTGCCGTCGGCCACCGCGTCGACCGCGGCGGCCAGCGCCTTGGCCGCGTCGGCACTGTTGCGGTGGACCGGAATCTGGTGCGCGCCGCGAAAAACCATCCCGATGAACGGTTTGTGGAACAGCGTGTCCTTGGCCAGGAAACGCGGGTTCCGGGGCAGGTCCACGATGAAGTGCCCGAGCACCAGCGGGTCGATCTTGGAGATGTGGTTGGTGACCACCACCGCGCCGTCCGGCGGGATCAGCTCCTGCCCGCGCCATTCGTGCCTGGTCATCACCAAGATGGCCGGCTTGAGGACGGCGATCGCCAGTCCCAGCCAGAAACCCCGCCGCACCCGCGTCACGCGCCCGTCACCCCAGTCGACACACCCATCGGCATCGCCCGATCATCACCCACCCCGTACGCCACTGTCGAGGCGGGCGCCCAGCTTTGCGTACGCGGGATTGTCCGCATAGGCGCCGTGCGTGCGTTGGACACACGCACGGCGCCATGCGGACAACCACAGCGGGCAGTTAGTTGCCGTTGGGGGCCGGGAGAACGGTGATCTGCGAAGCCGTACGCGAGGTGCCGGTGCTGCCGGGCTGGCTGGCGACCGAGATGTTGTCGCCGGGTTTGAGATTGGTGATCGCACCGGGCGTGGACGTGTAGACCTTGCCGCCAGCGGCGAGCGTGACGGTCACGTTGCCGGCCCGGGTGGTGATCACCACGGTGTTGCCGGACACCGAGGTGACGGTGCCGGTGAGGGCCACGTTCCGGCCGCCGCCAAAACCCTGGCCGCCACCGCCCTGTCCCGCGCCCTGCCCGCCACCAGCACCGCCGCCCCCGCGCGTGCCGCCGCCGTTCGGGAAGCCCTCCCCGCCGCGGAACTGGCCGCGCTGCAAGCCGGTCGGCGCGGTGAACCGACCACTCGCGAAACCGCCGCCGAAGAGCACCACGGCGAGGACGACCGCGGCCGTGATGATCAGCGGCTTGCGGGCGCCGCCAGCCGGCTTCGGGCCGCCCACCGTGCTGCCCACGATGCCGGGCTGCGCCGGCGCGACGGCATACGGGCCGGGCTGCGGCGCGGCGGCAGGTGGCGGAGGTACGGGCTGGCCGCCGAGCGGACCGGTCGGCGTGGGTGGGTTCACGGGTGGCTGGGACATGGTCTTTTCTCTCCTTGTTGTGACGAGGTCATTCGTGCCGGAGGGCCTCGACCGGGTCGAGCCGGGCGGCCTGCCGGGCCGGCCAGTAGCCGGCCAGGATGCCCACCACGACGGCGGCCGCGACGGCGATCCCGACGCCGGTGAGGCTGGCGTGCGCGGACACGTTGATCGCGCGGCCGACCAGGCTGGTGGCGATCGCGCCGATGACGGCCCCGACGATCGCACCGCCGATGGTGACCAGCACCGCCTCCACCAGGAACTGCAGCCGCAGGTCGCGCTGGCGGGCGCCGATGGCCTTGCGAGTGCCGATCTCCCGGGTCCGCTCGCGGACGGCCACCAACATGGTGTTGGCGATGCCGATCCCGCCGATCAGCAGCGCGATGGCGGCGATGCCGATCAGGAAGTTGCTGATGATGGACGCCTGCTGGTCGGCGACCGCGAGCAGCTGGTCCTGGCTGACGATGCTGAAGTCGTCCTGCGCGGTGCCGGCGATGCCGTGCCGCTGGCGCAGCAGCGCGGTGATCTCGGCGCTGACGAAGGTGGTCACCGACGGGTCGGACACCGACAGGGACACCGAGCGTAGCGTCCCGCCGGCGACCAGCCGGTCGGCGGCGGTGGTCAGCGGTACGAGCACGTAGTCGTCCGGGTTGATGCCGCCGCCGCCCTTGGGCTGGGTGACCCCGATGACCGTGAACGGGATGCCGTTGATTTTGACGCTGGAGCCGACCGCTGACGCCGGTGTCAGACCAAGGTCCGTCACCGTTGTCGGCCCGAGAACCGCCACCGGCAGTTTGCGGTCGTACTCCAGCGAGCTCATGAACGTGCCGACCTGCAGCGTGTAGCCGCGTACCTGCGACTCCGCGGCGGTGGTGCCGGTGACGGTCGTGGTGGTGTTCGACTGGCCACGTACGACCAGCGCGTTGGTCGAGACCTCCGGAGCGAAAGCGGACACGCCCGGCAACCCGCCGATCGCGGTCGCGTCGTCGGTGGTCAGCGTGGTCGCCGTACCGGCCGCGCCGCGGACGCCGCCGGTGGTGGCGGCCCCGGCCTGGACCGAGACGAGGTTGGTGCCGAGGCTGGCGACGCCCTGGGTGAGCTGCGTACGGGCGCCGTCGCCGACGCCGAGCAGCGCGACCACCGCGGCGACGCCGATGATGACGCCCAACGCGGTCAGCGCGGTCCGGAGCTTGTTGACGCTCAGCCTGCGCAGTGCAAGCCGGAGCGCTTCGAAGAGGCTCACATCCACCCCGCAGCGAGCGCCGGGTCGGTGAACTGGCCGTCGGTGAGCTGCAGCACCCGGCTGGCCATCGCGGCCACCCCCGGGTCGTGGGTGATCATCACCAGTGTCATGCCGTCCGCGTGCAGCTGGGCGAGCAACTGAAGGATCGACGCTCCGGCGGTGGTGTCCAGGTTGCCGGTCGGCTCGTCCGCGAGCAGCAGCTGCGGCCGGGTGACCAGGGCGCGAGCGATCGCGACCCGCTGACGCTGGCCACCGGACAGCCGCGACGGGTCGTGCTTCAACCGATCGGCGAGGCCCACCTCCAGCAGAGCCGCGGTCGCCCGCTCCAGGCGCTCGGCCCGGCGTACGCGCGCATAGACCAAAGGCGCGGCGACGTTCTCCAGCGCCGACTCCCCCGCCACCAGGTTGAAGCTCTGGAAGACGAACCCGATGGCCCGGTTGCGCAGGCCCGCCAGCTGGTCGTCGGTCAGCGAGACGGTGTCCACGCCGTCGACCAGCAGCCGCCCGCCGGTCGGCCGGTCGAGCAAGCCGAGCAGGTGCAGCAGCGTTGACTTGCCGGAGCCGGACGCGCCCATCACCGCGACCGACTCGCCACGGTGCACGGCGAGGTCGATCTCGCGGACGGCTCGGACGATCTCGTCGCCCACCTGGTAGTCACGGGTCAGCTGGATCGCCTGCAGCACCGGCGCCGGGGGCGCGGTCATTTCCGGGTATTCGTACGTGGCCTGAAGGTCGACCGGCTGGTAGCCGGCCTGGTACGGATCAGTTGCCACCGGTGCCGCCCGTACGACGCCCGCCGGTGCCGCCGGTGCCGAAGCCCCCGCCGCCACCACCGAGGCCGGCGCCACCGCCGAAGCCGGTACGTCCGCCACCAGTCCCGCCGGTGGTCGTACCGGTCGACTGCTGCGGGTTGACCACGCCGGTGACCACCGTCTGGCCGACCGTGAGACCGACCACGACCTCGGTGAACTGGCTGGTGGTCAGGCCGATCTCCACCGGCGTGGTGACCGGCTGGCCGTCGCCGCCCATGAGCTGCACGGTCGGCGCGTCGTCGGTGCCGCCAATCGCCGAGGTCGGCACCGCGAGCACGTTGGCGTGCGAGGTGACCGTGACGTTTACGTCCGCGGACATCCCGGGCAGCAGGCCGGACGGCAGCGAAGAGAGGCTAAGCGAGATCGGGAAGGTGACCACCGACGACGTACCGCTGCTGGTGTTCGCCTCGACCGGCCGGGACACCACGGTCGACGGGGTCGAGCCGCTGCCCAGTGCCGGGAAGGTGACGCTCGCGGACTGGCCGGCCGAGATGTGGCTGACGTCCGCCTCCGGCACCGACGCCTGCACGGTCATCGTGCTGGTACGTACAGACACCGCGTCGGAGCTGGGCGGCGGGACGCCGACACTGACGTTGACCGCGGTCACCACGCCGCTGAAGGGCGCTTTTAGGGTGGCCGCGTCGACCGCGGCCTGCGCCTGGTCGACGGCCTGTTGGGCCTGCTGGATCGCGATCTGCTGGGCGTCGGTGGTGTCGACATCGACCACTGTGTACGAGTCGGTGTTCATCGCCGGACGGGCAGTGGGGGTGGCGGTGGGGCTCGGCGTCGGGTGCGCGCTCGGGCTGCTGGACGGCTTGGGGGTCGGCTTCGTCGTCGGCTTGCCGCCGGTCGGTTTGGTGGTGCTCGTACGACCGCCGCCACCGCCGCCCCCGCCGGATGAGCCACCGCTGGCACTCTGGCCGGTCGAGTTCGTACTCGTACCAGCCTGGGCCTGCGCGAGCTGTGCCTTGGCGAGCGTCAGCTGCGCCTGCTGGCTGGTCGCGTCGACGGTCGCGAGCTGCTCGCCGACCGAGACGGTGTCGCCCACCGCGACGGACACCGCCGTCACCTTCGCCGCACCGCTGGACGCCGACACCCCGCCGGACGAGCCGCCGCTGGAGCCGCTGGCCCCCGACGTACCGCCGCTGGAACCGCCCGAGGCACCGCCACCGGACGAGCCGCCGCTGGAGCTCGAAGACCCGCCGAAGGACAGCGCGACGGTCTGCGAGGCCTGGGCCGTACCGGTCGCCTGGACCGTGTCCGAGACGGTGGTTTTGGCCACCTTCGCAGTGAGATATGTGGGTTTGCTGCTGGCGCTCGACCCGGTGGTGACGGCCCAAGCCCCGCCCCCGACTGCAACAACGACTACGACGACACCCGCGATTACCCATGCCGGCTTCAGCCGGATGCGACGTTGCATTCCACGTTTCTATGGAGCAAGCCTGTGAATGCCGTATGAAACGACTGAGCGGACCCTGAGAGGCCGGCTGGGAACTCCCAGAGGCCGTCTCCGGCCTGTCACATCGCTCGAGTGGGACAATAAAACGGTGTCGTCGTCACTGCGATGGTCGGTCGTCGTACCGGTCAAACGGCTCGCGTACGCCAAGACCCGGCTGCGCCCAGGCCTGCCCGGAGTCAGTCACCTCGAGTTGGTGACAGCCATCACCGCCGACACCGTCGCGGCCGCCCTCGCCTGCGCCGCGGTGGGCCGGGTGATCGTGGTGACGGACGATGATGAAATCGGCCCAGTACTGGCCAAACTCGGCGCGATCTGCGTTCCGGACGTGCCGGATTCCGGCCTGAACCCGGCCCTCACGTACGGCGCCGCCGTGGCCGCCGAGCTGGCCCCTTTGGACGGCGTGGCCGCCCTCGGCGGCGACCGGCCGGCGCTGCGCCCAGCCGAGCTGGCCTCGGCCCTGGCCGCCGCCCGGATCGCCGAGCGCGCCGTGGTCGCCGACACCCCCGGCACCGGCACCGCGCTGCTCACCGCGTCGGCCGGAGTGCCCCTTCGACCCGCTTTCGGCTCCGGATCAGCGGCCGCCCACGTCGCTTCCGGCGCGGTCGCACTCGGCGGCGAGTGGCCGTCCCTGCGCCGGGACACGGACACGCTCGCCGATCTCGGCACGGCCGCGGAACTGGGCCTCGGCCCTCGTACGAGCATGCTCGTCGCCGCCGTGTCAGTGGTCGCCGCCACCTGCTAGGTCGGTTTCGTTGACCGACTGCGGCGCGAAACTGTCGTACCCACGTATTGGTGTTGAGCTTAGTTAGTCGGTTCGGTCGTTGAGTGCCGCACTTTGTCCCGCACTCGACGTCGAGTGCGGGACAAAGTGCGGCAGTCGACGGCATTGGCAGGTCATGGGGAGCGGAACGCCGCGGGAGCGGGCCGAGCCGCCGGAGCGTACGAAAGCGCTATGCCTGGCAGGCCAGGGACTGCTTGGAGCCGGCCGGGGCGCCGGCCGGGAACTGGGCGGGCTGCAGGCACTGGGCGGCCCATATCGGGACGGTGACCTTGCCGCCGTCCACCTTGAACAGCATCGCCAGCTGGTCCAGCGGTTCGCCGCCGGCGTCCTGGGCCTTGAGCAGGCCCCACGCGTACGAGCCGCCGTCGCATACCGGGCCGTTGACGAAGGTCACGTTCTTGGCCACCGCGCTGCCGCCGATCGCGGCGTAGGCGGCCTCGATCAGTTTCGGCTTGAGGGTGCTCGCGGCCTGCGGGCACGGGCCGGACTGGACCGGGCCGGGCGTGGGGCTGGCCGGCGTGACCGCCGCGGCCGAGCCGGTCGGGGCCACCGGGGTGCTCGGCGCCGCCGCGCGGGGACTGCCGCTGGGACGCAGGAACAGGAAGGCCGCCGCCGCGACGGCTATCACCGCGACGACCGCGATCGCCGCCATCACGATCCATCGCCGACCGGACCTGGCTGCGCTCGATTCCGGTCTGACATGGGACATGCGGCATCCTCCTGAACAAGTCGGCGTGGGGTCCCCCATCATCGCGGACGTGACTTACGCCGCTGACGGCGGCCGAAGCGTTCGCGACTTGATGGTGTGGTGTTCACCAAGTCGGGGGATGATGGCCGCCGTGAGTACGACTACGGATCAGACCGCTGACCAGGCCGCCGAGCCGACCGACCGCCCCGAACAGCCGACCCGGCCTGCGCCGGCACCGCTGCCCGACGACCGGTTCATCAACCGGGAGCTGTCCTGGCTCGACTTCAACGCCCGGGTGCTGCGGCTGGCCGAGATGCCGGACACCCCACTGCTGGAGCGGGCCAAGTTCCTGGCGATCTTCGCGTCCAACCTGGACGAGTTCTACATGGTTCGGGTGGCTGGGCTCAAGCGCCGCCAGTCGACCGGGCTGTCGGTCCGCTCCCCCGACGGACTCTCGCCGCGCGAGCAACTGGAACGGATTTCGGTCGAGGTGCGGGACCTCGCGTCCCGGCACGCCACCTGTTTCACCACCGAGGTGCAGACCGCGCTGGAAACCGAAGGCGTCCGACTGGTCCGGTGGGAGGACCTCGACGCCAGCGAACAGGACCGCCTGCACACGTATTTCCGCGAGCAGGTTTTCCCGCTGCTAACGCCACTGGCGGTCGACCCGGCGCACCCGTTCCCCTACATTTCCGGGCGGTCGTTGAATCTCGCGGTGACCGTACGGGATCCCGATGACGGCATCGAGCGGTTCGCGCGAGTCAAGGTGCCCAACAACGTGCCCCGGTTCGTGAGTGTCACGGACGGCGGATTCCTGCCGCTGGAGGACATCATCGCCGCGCACCTCTCGCAGCTTTTCGAGGGCATGGAGGTCGCCGAACAGCACGTGTTCCGGGTCACCCGCAACGCCGACCTGGAGGTCGAGGAAGACCGCGACGAGGACCTTTTGCAGGCGTTGGAAAGAGAACTGGCCCGCCGCCGGTTCGGCCCGGCGGTCCGCCTGGAGGTCGAGGAGACGATGACCGAGCGGATCCTGGATCTGCTCGTACGAGAGCTGGACGTGAGCGCCGCGGACGTGCAGCGGGTCCCCGGTTTGCTGGATTTGACGGCATTGTGGCAGATCTACGGCATCGATCGGCCGGATCTGAAAGACAAACCCTTCGTGCCGGCCACCCATCCGCGGTTCGCCGAGGGCGAGACGCCGCGCAGCGTTTTCGCCACCCTGCGGGACGGCGACGTGCTCGTGCACCATCCGTACGAGTCCTTCTCCACCAGCGTCCAGCGTTTCATCGAGCAGGCCGCGGCCGACCCGAATGTGCTGGCGATCAAACAGACTCTTTACCGTACGTCCGGAGATTCCCCGATCGTCGACTCGCTGATCGACGCCGCCGAGGCTGGCAAGCAGGTGGTCGTGCTGGTCGAGGTGAAAGCCAGGTTCGACGAACAGGCCAACATCGCCTGGGCGAAAACCCTGGAGCGCTCCGGCTGCCATGTCGTCTATGGCTTGGTGGGCCTCAAAACGCATTGCAAGGTCTGCCTGGTGGTACGCCAGGAGGGCTCGCAAATCCGTCGCTACGCACACGTGGGCACCGGGAACTACAACCCCAAGACGGCCCGACTTTACGAGGATCTGGGGCTGTTCACCGCGGATCCGGCGGTCTGCGCCGACCTCACCGACCTTTTCAACGTACTGACCGGATATTCCCGGCAGACCCACTACCGCTCGCTGATGGTCGCGCCCTACGGCATCCGTTCGGGCATTATCCGGCGGGTCGAACGTGAGGTCAGCCACGTGAAAGCCGGCCGGCCGGGACTGATCCAGATCAAGGCCAACTCCATTGTGGACGAACAGATCATCGACGCGCTCTACCGGGCTTCGCAAGCCGGCGTACGCATCGATCTGCTCATTCGCGGAATCTGCGCGCTGCGCGCCGGCGTGCCGGGGCTGAGCGACAACATCACCGTTCGCTCGGTGCTCGGCCGATTCCTGGAACACTCCCGGGTGCTGCGATTCGGGAACGGCTCGAATCCGGCCGAAAGTGCCGACCGCCCGGACCGATCGACCTACCGCCAGGAGTTCTGGATCGGCTCAGCGGACCTGATGCACCGCAACCTGGACCGGCGGGTGGAAGACCTCGTACAGGTCACCGACACCACCGCCCGCAAGCGCCTGGGCGACATTTTCGAGCTGCTGCTGGCCGCGGACACCGGTGGTTTCGACCTGCTGCCGGACAACACGTGGCGCCAGCGCACCGGGCCGGGCGGCGAACCGCTGCACGATCCGCAGGAGGAACTGTTGCACCGCACCGCATCTCGCGCGGACTGAGGTGACTTTGCCCATCACCGCAACGATGGCGGCCGGCTCCAGTACGGCCACCACGCCCGCTCAGAGCCACCCTGCGCGACTTTGTGGTGCCACTGTTCGTCATTGTCGCGGCCCGGCGTTGCGGTGGCCCTCGGTCAGGCTGAGCGGCACGGCTGGACGTATGGTGGCCAAGTGAGCCCGCGACCCGAGTTACGCGCCGCCGGCGGGGTGCTGTGGCGCCGCGATCCCAGCGGTGCCACCGTCATCGCCCTCGTCCACCGCCCGCGCTACGACGACTGGTCGCTGCCTAAGGGAAAGCTGGCCACCGGCGAGCATTCCCTCACCGCCGGATATCGGGAAGTCCTCGAGGAGACCGGCATCACGCCGACGCTTGGCCGGCGGCTGGTTCGTACCGAATATCCGGTGTCGATCAGCGAGAAAATCGCCCGCAAGGTCGTCGACTATTGGGCCATGCGCGCCGCTGACGGCGATTTCCAGGCCAATGACGAGGTCGACGAGCTGAGGTGGCTGACCGTCGAGAAAGCGACCGACGCGGTCTCGTACCGGCACGACCGGGCCGTGCTCGCCGCCTTCGCGCAAGCCGAGCCGGACACCACCACGATTTTGCTCGTACGACACGGCAGCGCCGGCGACCGGACCCAGTGGCGCGGCACCGACGACCTGCGACCGCTCGACCCGACCGGACACCGGCAGGCGAAGCGCGCGGCCACCGTGTTGCCATGTTTTGGCCCGCGACGGGTGATCTCGGCCGACAAAGTCCGATGCGTGGAGACCATCCGTCCACTTGCGACAGTGCTCGGGCTGCCGGTGGTCGTCGACGACGATTTCGGTGAGGAGCGGCACGCCCGGAACTCGACGCGTGCTGGCGAACTCGTACGCGCTCTCGCGATGGCCGGCGAGCCGGTGGCGATTTGCAGCCAGGGCGGGCTTATTCCCGACACGGTCGCCGAACTGGCCGCTGCCGACGGCATAGCACTCGAAGATGTGCCGTCCCGCAAGGGAAGTGTGTGGGCACTGAGCTTCACCGGCCGCCGCCTGATCGCCGCCGACTACTACCGGACTCTGAAGCCGGAGAAGTCCTAACCACAAAGCGTGGCGGGCAGTGAAAGGACCGCTAGGCTGAAGCGGGCTAAACACGGCCGAACCGTGCCGGGAAAGGCAGCTATTGCCAAGAGTTTTTTGGTGACTCACGCAAACGCCGGGCCGACCCAGTGGGTCGGTCCGGCGTTTGCGTTTTACGGCGGTGAGTTACCGCTTGCGGGCCGGGGCCTTCTTGGCCGGAGCCTTCTTGGCCGGAGCCTTCTTCGCGGCGGTGGCCTTGGTCGCGGCGGCCTTCTTGGCCGGAGCGGCCTTCTTGGCCGGGGCGGCCTTCTTCGCGACCGGCGCCGGTCCGCGGCTCGCACCAACGGCGGTGGCCTTGGTGGTCGCCTTCGCGCCGGGGGTCTTCGGCAGCTTCTTCGGGTCGGCCACCACGGTCTTGAAGCCAGTGCCCGGACGGAAAGCCGGAACGGCGGTCTTCTTGACCTTCACCGATTCGCCGGTGCGCGGGTTGCGGGCGGTACGGGCCGCGCGAACGCGCTTCTCGAACACACCGAAACCGGTGATCGCCACCCGGTCGCCCTTGGCCACGGTGCGCTGGATCTCGTCGACGATCTGCTCCAGAGCATTCGCCGCGGTCTTGCGGTCATCGAAGCGCGTCGTCAGCGCCTCAATGAACTCGGCCTTGTTAACCATTGTCCCCTCCAGGGTACATACCGGCCCCATCGAGGCCGCTCACCGGGGAACCGTAAGGCCAAAGCGCCAAAGACACAAATATTTGCCGGCCGGAAGTCGTTGCTCAGCAACGGTTTGGGGGGCCTCGGCGGGCCCGATCGGGGCCCTTACTGGCAAACCGGGGCGCACGCTCCGGTGACCCTGCGAGGGCCCAAAAGACCGGCCGGGGCGTTCCAGTCATGCCCCAGGATCATTACCATACAAGGAAAATCGACTCAAGCAAGGAAAGTGGCCGGACCACCGGCGATGCCCTCGACGGCCAACCTTGAACAGCCATCGGACCGGCGCCGCGACCGCGCCCCAAGTGCCACGGAAAAATTTTTCCAGTCCTGGCGTGTCGCGGCCGTGTCAGCGGCCTCAGATCCCCCCAACCGGGCCGATTCGGCGTCCGCGACTGCCCGACCGACGGACGCCGACCCGGCGATCCGCCGCTGTCCCGACCGACAAAACGCGGCGCCGAAAACGCGAAGGTGCCCTGCCGCTTTCGCGGGCAGGGCACCATCTGGAGCCGATGAGGTCAGGCGTCGACGGTCGTCCGGGGCAGATAGGACGGCCGGTTTCGTTCGTACGCGTCGATCTCGTCCACGTGCCGCAGCGAAAGGCCGATGTCGTCGATCCCCTCCATCAGCCGCCAGCGGGTGTAGTCGTCGATTTCAAAGGGCACGCCCTCAGAACCCCACCGCACCTCGCGGGCAGCCAGGTCCACAGTGACCTCAGTCTCGGGCTCATCGACGAGATCGTTCTGCAGTTGCTCGATGTGCTTCTGGTGCAGCACGGCGGCCAGCAGACCGGCCTTGCCTGAATTGCCACGGAAGATGTCGGCGAACCGGGACGAGAGCACCACCCGGAAGCCGTAGTCCATGAGCGCCCAGACCGCGTGCTCACGAGACGAGCCGGTGCCGAAATCGGAGCCGGCGACCAGAATCGAGGCGCCCGAGTAGCGCTCGTCGTTCAACACAAAGGTGGGATCGTTGCGCCAGGCCGAGAACAGCCCGTCGGCGAAGCCGGTCCGGGTGACCCGCTTCAGGTAGACCGCCGGGATGATCTGGTCAGTGTCGACATTGGACCGAAGCAGCGGTACGGCCCGCCCGGTGTGCACGGTGATCTTTTCCATCGCTCAGTCCTCCAGATCCGCCGGGGCGCTCAGGTGCCCGGTTACCGCGGTGGCGGCCGCCACCAAGGGCGACACCAGGTGCGTACGGCCACCCTTGCCCTGCCGGCCCTCGAAATTCCGGTTCGACGTGGACGCCGAGCGCTCCCCCGGAGCCAGTTGGTCCGGGTTCATACCGAGGCACATCGAACAACCGGCGCCACGCCATTGGGCGCCGGCCGCGGTAAAGATGTCGTGCAGTCCTTCTTCTTCAGCCTGCAGCCGCACTCGCGCCGAGCCTGGTACGACCAGCATTCTCACGCTGTCGGCGACCTTGTGCCCACGGATCACCGCGGCCGCGGCCCGCAGGTCCTCGATGCGGCCATTCGTGCAGGAGCCGAGGAAAACCGTGTCGACGGAAATGTCCCGGAGCGGGGTGCCGGGAGTGAGGTCCATGTACGCCAGCGCCCGCTCGGCCGAGGAACGGGCCGAGGGATCACTGAAAGACTCCGGATCGGGCACCGTCCCGCCCAGCGGCAGGCCCTGCCCGGGATTGGTGCCCCAGGTGACATACGGGGTGAGCACGGACGCGTCGAGTTCCACCACCTCATCGAAAACGGCGTCCACATCGGTGGCCAGCTCGCGCCACGCTTTCACCGCGGCGTCCCAATCCTCGCCTCGCGCCACGTGCCGGCGGCCCTGCAGATAGTCGAAGGTGGTGTCATCCGGGGCGATCATGCCGGCCCGCGCACCGGCCTCGATGCTCATGTTGCAGACCGTCATCCGGCCTTCCATGGACAACGACCGGATCGCGTCGCCGCGGTATTCCAGGACATATCCCTGGCCGCCGCCGGTGCCGATCTTGGCGATCAAGGCGAGAATGACGTCCTTCGCGGTGACGCCCTCGGCCAGCGAACCGGAAACCTCGACGGCCATCGTTTTGAAGGGCTTCAGCGACAAAGTCTGGGTGGCGAGCACGTGCTCGACCTCGCTGGTGCCGATCCCGAAGGCGAGCGCGCCGAAAGCGCCGTGGGTGGAAGTGTGACTATCTCCACAAACCACGGTCATTCCGGGCTGCGTCAAGCCCAACTGCGGGCCAATCACATGCACGATGCCCTGCTCGGCGTCGCCGAGTGGATAGAGCGGCACCCCGAATTCCTCGCAGTTGCGCCGAAGCGTCTCCACCTGCGTACGACTCACCGGGTCCGCGATCGGCTGGTCGAAATCGACAGTGGGGACATTGTGGTCCTCAGTGGCGACGGTGAGATCCGCACGGCGCAACGGACGGCCGGCCATCCGCAGCCCGTCGAACGCCTGCGGACTGGTCACCTCATGGAGAAGGTGAAGATCGATGTAGAGCAGATCCGGCTCGCCAGCGGCGGACCGAACCACGTGGCTGTCCCAGACTTTCTGGGCGAGGGTGCGTCCCATGCCAATTCCCGTCTGTCTTGTCATCGTGCACAGCTTGTCATCCTGCATAGTGGGATGATAATTTCGTACTGTGGGACAGACTACCAGCGGAACAGCGACCTCCGGCATCGCCGGTAATGGCAGTGCGCCTGCCAACGCGGACGGTACGGGCAGGTCGGTCGGCCGATCGATCGCCAGTGGCGTCGGCGTTCTGGACAAAGCGGTCGCCATTCTGGCCGCCACCGTGGACGGCGCCAGCCTCGCCGAACTCGTCGATCGCAGTGGTCTTCCGCGGGCGACGGCGCACCGGCTCGCGCAGGCGTTGGAGGTGCACCGGCTGTTGATTCGGGACGCGCAGGGCCGGTGGCGGCCGGGACCGCGGCTCGGCGAGTTGGCGAATTCCGCGCCCGACGTGCTGCTCAATGCCGCTGGTCCGGTGTTGACCGCTTTGCGGGACGCGACCGGCGAAAGCGCGCAGCTTTACCTGCGCCGCGCCGAAGAACGCATCTGCGTGGCCGCCGCCGAGCGGTCCAGCGGGCTGCGGGACACCGTTCCGGTGGGTGCCGGGCTGCCGATGACAGCTGGCTCGGCGGCGCAGATTCTGCTCGCCTGGGAACCGCCGGAATCGGTGCTGCCGCTGCTGCCACGGGCCCGGTTTTCCGGCCGTACGCTCGCCGAAGTGCGCCGCCGCGGCTGGGCCGCCACCGCCGGCGAGCGGGAGCCGGGAGTGGCCAGCGTGTCCGCGCCGATTCGGGACCGCGGTGGCCGGGTGATCGCCGCGGTCAGCATTTCCGGCCCGATCGAGCGCCTCGGCCGCCGCCCCGGCGACCGGCACGCCGTCTCGGTCGTACGAGCCGGCCACCGACTTTCCGGTCTGTAGAAAGCCCGGAGGCCAGCTGCCGTAGTGACATGAGCACTTCTCCGCCGGACCAGGAAATCGCCACCGCGTTCAAGCTCGCGCTGGACCTGCCCGCACTGCACCTGCCCGCACAGCCTTACGTCTACCCGAAAGCCTGACCTTCGCCGCGATAGGTCGGCACCGTGTCGACAATCCGGCCGCCGTCGATGAGGTGCAGATCGTTGACGTGCTCGCAAAGTTCGCCGGCCTTGCCGTGCCGGAACCAGACCCGCTCCCCCACCCGCAGCGAGTCGGCTGCAGCGCCGCGCAAGGGCGTCTGCACTTCGCCGGCGCCCTCGGAGTCGATCATCCGCAGCCCGGCTGGGAAAACCGGCGCCGGCACCCGGTTCGGCAACTGCGGGCCGGACGCGATCCAACCGGCGCCGCCGACGGTGACGATGCCGGCCGCCGGCCGGCGGGTCACCGCGAGCGCGAACAGCGCTGACGGATAAGGCTTGAAGGCCCGGTATTCATCGAAAAGTCGCGGCGCGTAGAGGCCGGACCCGGCGGCCACCTCGGTGATCGCAGACTCCCGTACGGTCCGCTCGACACTGCCGGTGCCGCCACCGTTGACGAATTCCAGGTCGGCGAGCACCGCCACGGCCGCCACCACCGCGGCCCGGCGCTGCATCAGCTCGGCCGCGGACGCCGCCTGCACGGCCCGGATCGCGAGGCCACGCAAGGGATTGCCCGGCGGCCGGTCGCCCAGGCCGGCGATCTGCCCTTCGTACGACATGATGCCGACCAACCGGAATCGCGGCCGGTCCACGATTTTGCGGGCCAGCGTGACAGCGGAGGCGACGCTGTGCACCGGGGAGCGCCGGGTGCCCAGGTGCACCCGGCCACCGGCGAGCCGCAGGGAGGCGTCCAGGTCCAGGCACAACCGCAGCGGTGGCCCGGAAATCCCGGCGACCGCGGCCTCGATCAGGTCCAGGTGCTCGGTGCTGTCGACCATCAATGTGACGCGGGCAGCCAGCCTCGCGTCCATCGCCAGCCGCCGCAACGATCCCGCGTCGGTGGTCGGGTAGGCCACCACCACGTCATCGAAATCCGCTGCCAGCCACAGCGATTCGGCCAGCGAGTACGACAGAATCCCGGCGAAACCGTCGATCGCCAGCACCTGGCGCAGGATGTCCCGGCAGCGCACCGATTTGCTGGCCACCCGGATCGGCCGGCCGGCGGCCCTGCGGACCAAGTCGGCCGCGTTTGCCCGCAACGACGGCACATCCACCACCGCGAAGGGGGGCGCGAGACCAGCGGTGGCCTCGTCCAGGATGGCGCGGCTGAGCTGCGGGACGGGATTTGCGGGAGAAGTAACAGTCATCGTCACGCCCGGCCCGCCGCGGCCGGCCGGCGACGTTCTCGACGGGCCGGCCGAGCGGCCCGCGTCGACGGTGCCAGTCGGTTCGCCCGGCTGAGCGCGGCGAACTGGTCCGCGCTCGCGTCCAGCACCGCGAGGGCCTGCGCGGAGTCCCGGTCCACCAGCCAATTCAGCGTCAGTCCGTCCAGCAACGTCACCAACATCCGGGCCAGTACGTCCAAAGGCAGCAGCCACTCGACCTCGCACGCGACTCCGATCCGCTCGATCATCTCCCGGCAGCCGGCCTGATACCGCGCGTACTGCCGCTGAGCCAGGTCCTCCAGCCCGGGCGTACGCAGCGCGACCTGAGTCAGCTCGTACAGCACCTGATGCTCTCCAGGGGCTTCCTCGACCAGCTGCCAATACGCCCGGAGTGCGCCGCGAATGGTCACCTCAAGACCGTCTTCGGGCGTCAGCACGTCGGCCGCGGCCCGCACCTCGCGGGCCACCATCTGCTCCGCGAGCTCACCGAGCAGCTCGTTCTTGGACCGGAAACAGTAGTGGAAACTGGAAAGTGGCATGCCTGCCTCGGCGGCGATGGCCCGGGTGGTGGCCGCGCCGACGCCGTCGGCGGCCATCACCCGGAAGGCGGCGGCGACCAGCTGGCGCCGCCGCTCCTCGGCCGGGATTCGTACCACGGGGGCCTCCTCGTCCGTCGCAGGATCCCAGAATGCGGTCGGCCAACCGTCTTAGTCAAGCGTTTCGGACACTTGACTAAGACGGTTGACCCATTCACACTTGCCGGCATCGCGGCGAGAGGATGCCCTGTTGAGAGCCACTGTGACAGCCAACGGACCGGGCCGCCTGCCGGCGGACTTCGACTGGGGCGTGGCCACGTCCGCGTACCAGATCGAGGGGGCGAGCGACGCCGACGGCCGCACGCCATCGGTGTGGGACACCTTCGCCGCGGAGCCCGGCCGGATCGCCGGCGGCGACCTCGCCGACCCCGGTTGCGACCACTACCACCGGTGGCGGGACGACCTCGATCTGCTGGCCGGGCTCGGCGTCCACTCGTACCGGTTCTCGATTTCCTGGTCCCGGGTGATTCCGGGCGGTCGTGGTACGGGCAATCCGCGAGGACTCGCTTTCTATGACCGTCTTGTCGACGCGTTGCTCGCCGCCGGAATCGACCCGGTGATCGCGCTCTTTCACTGGGATCTGCCGCAGGACCTGCAGGACGCGGGCGGCTGGACCGCTCGCGACACCGCTTACGCTTTCGCCGACTACGCCCTGGAAATCGGCACCGCGCTGGCCGACCGGGTGAGCCGCTGGGCGACCATGAACGAGCCGTTCGAACATTTCGCGCTGGGCCACGTGATCGGCCTGCACGCGCCCGGCCAGACGCTGACCGGCGACGAGGCTTTCTCGGTGGCACACCATCTTCTGCTTGGCCACGGCCTCGCCGCGCAGGCGCTGCGGACCACTGGCGCCCGGCAGGTCGGCCTTATCAACAGCTATGCACCCGTACGACCGGCATCCACGGACCCGGCCGACGGCCCCGCCGTTTCCGCGCTGGATGCGATCCAAAACCGGCTTTTCACCGATCCGGTGCTGCTCGGCGGATATCCGGCCGGGCTGGAAGCGTTCGGGATGGACCCGCACGGCGCCCTGGTACGGCCCGGCGACCTGCAGGAAATCGCCACCCCGCTGGACTATTTGGGCGTCAACTACTACACCGTCCTTGGTGCCGGCGCACCGCAGGACGGCGACCCACTGCCATTTCGACTGACAGATCCGCCCGGGTACGAGCACACCGCGTCCGGTTGGCCGGTGGCGCCGGTCGGGATGCGGGACACTCTGCAGATGTTGCGAGAGCGCTACCAACAGGCCCTGCCGCCCTTGTACGTCACCGAAACCGGCGCGGCCTACGACGACAAGCCGGACGCCGAAGACTTTTGTGACGACACCGAGCGGATCGCCTTCCTGTCCGCGCATGTGGCCGCGGTCGCCGACGCGGTCGAGGCCGGTGTGGACGTACGCGGCCTGATGGTGTGGTCACTGCTGGACAACTTCGAGTGGGCCGAGGGCTTCGCCAAACGCTTTGGCCTGGTGCAGGTGAACTTCGAAACCGCCAAGCGCACCCCCAAAGCCTCTTACCAGTGGTACCGAGATCTGATCAAGCAGCAATCCGAGGCGACCTCGTGAGCGCCGTACAACCGGTGCCACTCGCCGATCATCCGGTGGCGTTGACCGAGCCGAAAGTCCGGGTGTCCCGGCTGTGGATCGCCCTGCTGTCACTGTCCAATGTGGGGCTGTGGCTGGCCTTCCTCACGCCGGTGGAAATCCTGCTGCCCAACCAGATCGCCGCGCTGGACCCGACCGGCAAGGTGATCGCGCTGAGCTGGGTGACCGGCGCGGGCGCCGCGGTGTCGGTGGTGGCCAACCCGCTTTTCGGCGCGCTGTCGGACCGTACGGTCTCCCGCTTTGGCCGCCGGCATCCGTGGACCCTGTGCTCGATGATCACCGGCGCGATCGCGGTGGTGTTGGTGGGCCTGCAAACCAGCGTGCTGGGCGTCGCGATTTGTTGGATGGCCGTGCAACTCTGCCTGAACGCGATGACCGCGACGCTGACCGCGGCGGTGCCAGACCGGGTGCCGGCCGAACAGCGTGGCCTGGTGTCGGCGTGGGCCAGCCTGCCGCAGGTGATCGGCCCACTGATCGGCATCGCGCTGGTCACTGTCCTTATTGCCAGCCAATCTGCCGCGTACGCCGCGCTGGCCGTTCTGTTGATCGCGCTGGCGCTGCCGTTTGTGTTGCTGACCAAGGATGATCCGCTGCCCCCGCAGGCTCGGCCGGCCTGGTCCCTGAGCCGATTTCTGCGCGGCTTCTGGGTGAGCCCGCGAGCGTACCCGGACTTCGCCTGGGCCTGGGCGTGCCGTTTCCTGGTCCAGCTCGGCAACTTCATGATGACGCTCTACATTCTCTACTTCCTCACCGACGCCGTGCACTATCCCGATCCGCAGACCGGTTTTCTCATTGTCACGGCCGCTTTCAGCGCCGGCATCCTGCTCACCTGCATCACCGGCGGCGCCATCAGCGACCGGCTGGGCCGGCGCAAGGTCTTCGTCTTCGGGTGTTCGATCGTCCAGGTGATCGGATCGCTGATCGTGGTCGGCTGGCAGACCTGGCCGGCCACCCTGATCACCGGACTGGTGCTGGGCCTCGGATTCGGGATGTACTTGAGCGTCGACCAGGCGCTGATCACCCAGGTGCTGCCGGTTGCCAAGGACCGCGCCAAAGATCTCGGCATCATCAACATCGCCAACTCCGCGCCGCAGGTGCTCGCGCCCGCGGTGGCCGGGGTGGCCATCACCTATCTCGGCGGATATCGCGGCATGTTCCTGCTCGCCGCGGTCGTCACCTTGCTCGGTGCCCTCGCCGTCATCCCGATCCGGAGCGTTCGATGACTTCACCCATCTCCCGCTGGTCCAACTGGGCCGGCAACCAGCGCGCCACCGGCGTGACCGTGCACCATCCGCGTGGTACGGCCGAAATAGCCGCGACGGTGGCGCGGGTCCGGTCCGGCGGTGGCCGGCTGAAGGCGATCGGCAGCGGCCATTCCTTCACCGCGATCGGGCGGCCGGAAGGCCATCAGGTGGCTTTCGACCGGCATGCCGGACTCGTCGCGCTGGACCGCGCGACCGGCCTGGTGACCGTCGAGGCCGGTATGACTATCCGTACGCTCAACGCGATCCTGCGCCAAGCCGGGTTGTCGATGACCAATCTTGGTGATATTGACAAGCAAACTGTCAGCGGCGCGGTCTCCACTGGTACGCACGGCACCGGCGCCACCTTCGGCGGGATCGCCACCCAGATCCGCGGGCTGGAACTGGTGGTGGCCGACGGCACCGTGCTGACCTGTACGGCCAAGGAAAACCCAGAGGTCTTCGCCGCCGCCCGGGTCGGGCTCGGCGCGCTGGGACTCATTTCGACGGTCACTTTCCAGACCGAGCCGGCTTTCGCGATTTGCGCGGAAGAAGGACCAATGCCTCTAGACGAGGTGCTGTCCGGTCTGGACGCGCTCGCCGACGGGACCGACCATTTCGAGTTCTACTGGTTCCCGCACACCGAGGTGGCGCTGACCAAACGCAACACCCGGCTGCCGTACGACACCCCGCTTTCGCCTTTGCCACGCTGGAAAACCATGGTGGACGACGAGCTGCTCTCGAACGTGGCCTTCGCCGGCGTGATCGGGCTGTCCCGGCGGGTGCCAGCTGGCATTCCGCGGCTGAACCAGCTCACCGCTCGCGCGCTGGGCGCCCGTACGTTCACCGACTACTCCTCGGAGATCTTCGTCTCGGCTCGCCGGGTGCGGTTCGTGGAGATGGAGTACGCCGTGCCGCGCGCCGACTTGGCGGCTGTGGTCACCGAAATCCGGTCCATGATCGAGAGCACCGGCCTGCGGATTCCGTTCCCGATCGAGGTGCGAGTGGCCGCGGCGGACAACATCGCACTGTCCACGGCCGCCGGCCGGGAGAGCGGCTACGTCGCCGTCCACCTGCCCATTGGCACCGACTTCTGGCCGTACTTTCGCGCGGTGGAAGCGATTGCCGGTCAGGTGCAAGGCCGGCCGCACTGGGGCAAAATGCACAGCCTCGACGCGTCCGCGGTGCGTGAGCGCTATCCGCGGTTCGACGAGTTCGTCGCGCTGCGCGACAAGCTCGACCCGACCGGACTGTTCACCAACGCCTATCTCGACCGGGTGCTGGGCGGTCGGAGCTAAACCTTCGCGCGCATTCCGTCGGTGACGACGGTGACCAGGTGTCCGACCCGGCTCGGATCGGGCAGCTGGTCTTTGGCTCGCAGGCAGCCAAACAGCAGCGCCCACACGTCGTCCAGATCCAGGTCAGGGCGAACCGCGCCGGCGGCCTGAGCCCGCCGGAGCAACTGGCCGGCGACCTTCCAGATCTGCTCGGACCCGCCGCGAAATCCGTAACCGCTGGACAACTCGAGCGCGTCGACCAACGCCTTGTTCAGCGATGCCTGCTCGATCTTGCGGGTGAAGAACTCGAAGAAAGCGGCGCCCGCGTCCGGCGTCGCCAGCAGTGCCTCCCCGTCCCCCAGCAGCCCCTGCACCCGCTCGGCGACGACCGCCTCAAAAAGCGCCTCTTTGGTGGGAAAATGCCGATAGACGGTGCCGGCGCCGACGCCGGCCCGGCGGGCGATCTCGTCCAGCGGCACCGCGAGACCCTGTTCGGCGAAGACCTCCTCGGCAGCCGCCAACACTCGGAGCCGGTTGCGGCGAGCGTCGGCTCGCATCGGGGGGGCCGCAGTTTCCGGCGCGGCAGCGGCAACCGCGGTCTCTTTCGCCATCACCCGAGTATCCCCTTTTCTCGGCTTTTGACAAACGGGGCGAGCGTTCCGTATATTTGAAGAAGCGGGGCGTACGTTCCGCTTGCATTTTCGGGGGACGAGGAGAGACATAAGCACAACGGCGGCGACCCCCAGGTCGTCGTGGTCGAATTCGAGGCGTACGGCGTCACGGTCAGCACCGGCGAGAAACTTCCGGCACTCACCGCCTGATTCCGACCTTTTCTCAGGAGATCCCATGGTTGACAACAGCCCCCGCAAGGTCGTCGAGCGATTCATCGAGGCCTCGGCCCGAGGCGCGTACGACGAGCTCGTCGATTTCTACGCAGAAGACGTGGTCATCGAGATACCTTTTGCCCCGCCCGGTTTTCCGCGGGTTTCGGACGGCGGCCGGGAGGAGTTCCGGGCCCGTACCAAGACGATCGAGGGCCTGTGGACGATTGATGGCATCGACCCGGTACGAATCCACGAGACCGCCGATCCGGAGGTCGTCATCGCCGAATTCACTATGCACCGGACAGTCACCGCGACCGGGAAGCCGATGAGCGGTGACTACATCATGGTGATAACAGTCCGGGACGGCCTGATCGCACATTCTCGCGACTACGCCAATCCGATGGCGAGCGCGGTGGCATTCGGTCGGCTACAGGAACTGGTTGACGCGTACGAAAGTCAGTGATGTTCCAAAAAAAAAGGCGAGGGTGACGTTTGAGCAATCAAACGTCACCCTCGCTGCGGGGATTTTCTATCGAGCGGCAGGCGGCAGTGGTGCCGCCGAGTCGCTGGCCGGCGGAGGTGCCGGCGAGTCGGTGGCCGGCGGCGGCGCCGGGGAGTCCGAAGTGGACGGTGGCGGCGGCGAGGCCGGCGGGCACGGGCTGCCCGGGGCCGACGGCGGTGCACTCACGGGCGGAGCACTGACCGGCGGGGCCGAGACGGGTGGGGCACTCACCGGCGGTGCACTCACCGGCGGAACGCTCTCGGGCGGCGCTGGCGGTGCGCTGACCGGCGGCGCCGACGGGTCGTCGCTGTCCCGGAGCCTTGGCATCGCGGACGCCGGGGTGCTGTCGGTCGGCGCCGGAGCCGCCGTGTCAGTCGGTGGTGGTACGGGGCAAGGCTGGCACGCGCCGGGTGGCGGGCAGGGGTCGTACGCCGCTCCCGCGCGGGACATTCCCGCGCCGACGAGTGCCGCCAGCACCACAGACGCGCCGGCCACCACAGTGATGGACGTGACGATCCTGGGCCACCGCTTTCGTTCCGTGCCTTCCATCGGTCCTCCCTGGTTCTCGGTCTGGATACGTCGGCCGCCGCACGCTCAAAACACGCTTACCGCAGCTCACAGCCATATCCTTGACCAGGTCAGCGTCCCATTAGTACCGATTTCTGGCAAATTGTCCTTATCCCATTAGTCCCATTGACCCGTACCGCCTCACCCGACACGCGCTTAGCGGCTCAGGGTCGTCTCGTGCTCCATTCGGGACAGCTTGGCGGGATTGCGTACGGCGTAAAGGCCGGTGATGAGTCCGTCGTCGACACGTACCGCGATGACGGTGTCGATCTCGCCGTCGAGGTGCAGGAGCAGCGCCGGGCAACCGTTGACCTGCGCCGGCCGCAGCGACATCGTGGTGGCGATCCGCCCCAGCCCGGCCGCCAGCAGCCGGCCCACCTTGTCGGCGCCGACAATCGGCAGGCGTACGGCCTGTACGACGCCGCCACCGTCGCCCAGGAAAACCACGTCGGGCGCGAGGACGTCCAGCAGCTGTTGCAGATCGCCGGTTTCCACCGCCCGCTGGAACGCCTCGAACGCGTCCTTGGTCTCGGCCCGGGAAACCGCCCCACGCGGCCGGCGCGCGGCGACGTGTTCGCGGGCCCGATGGGCGATCTGGCGAACCGAAGCCGCGTTCTTGTCGACCGCTTCGGCGATCTCCTCGTACCCCAGCCCGAACACCTCACGCAGCACGAACACCGCCCGCTCGGTGGGCGTGAGGGTCTCCAGCACCAGCAGCATCGCCATCGAAAGGCTGTCCGCCAACTCGACGTCCTCGGCCACGTCGGGGGTGGTCAGCAGTGGCTCGGGCAGCCACGGGCCGACGTACGACTCCTTCCGGCGACCCAGCGTCCGCAACCGTCCGAGCGCCTGCCGGGTGGTGATCCGGACCAGGTACGCGCGCTGGTTCCGGACGGTGTCGAGATCGACGCCGGCCCAGCGCAGCCAGGTTTCCTGAAGGACGTCCTCGGCGTCAGCGGCCGAGCCGAGCATCTCGTACGCGACGGTGAACAGCAGATTGCGGTGCTCAACGAATGCCTCGGTGGCCCCATCCATAAGTGGCTCCTTCGCTTTCCCATCAGACGCCGAGCACCAGCGTCTTGTGACAGTGGCGTAGGTCACCGTCACAACCGTCGAACAGCCGGCATCTCATGTTCGTCCACCGCACACAAAGACCACGAGTGAGGACGAGTCATGGACCCCCGATTCAACCTGTTCGACAACGAGCTCGCCGCCAAGTTCGGCAAGCGGTTCGCCAACACCAGCATGGTCATCGGCCAGTCGCCGCTGCCCAAGTCGACCCAGGCGCTGGTCAGCCTGCGGGCCAGCCAGATCAACGGCTGTGGCTTCTGCACCGACATGCACACCAAGGACGCGGCGGCCGCCGGCGAGACCGCGGTCCGGCTCCACCTGGTCGCCGCCTGGCGGGAGGCCACTGTGTTCACCGACGCCGAGCGGGCCGCGCTGGCGCTCACAGAGGAGGGCACTCGGATCGCGGATGCCCACGTCGGCGTGTCCGACGAGACCTGGGCGCAGGTACGCAAGCACTACGACGATGACCAGACCGCCGCGCTGCTGTGCCTGGTCGCGCTGATCAACGCGGCTAACAGACTCAACGTCATGGTGCGTACGCCGGCGGGTTCGTACCAGCCGGGGATGTTCGACACTCTGGTCAGCTGACCGGATCATGGTGCCGCCGAAACGCCGCCGGCGGCATCCCGCAGGTGGTGGTGAACGCCGTATAGAAGCGGCTGATAGAGCCAAAACCCGACCGAGTGGCCACCCGCTCGATCGGTAGGTCGGTGGTGACCAGGAGGCGGCGGGCCTCGGCGAGCCGCCGCCGAACCAGGTAGTCACCGATCGTCATGTGCATGACCTTGCGGAACTGCGGCATCGCGTAGTTGGAATGCAGGCGTACGGCGGCGGCGATGTCGGCGATCGTGAGCGGCTCCCGGAAGTGTTCGGCGATGTGCCGGACCATCGCGACGACCTGGCGCAGCGTCGGGTCCGCCCCGGAATACTGGCGTACGGGCTGGCCGACCGTACCCAGCGCGAGGCGACGGACCCGCGCCTGGACCTCCAGCAACGCGATCTGCCGGCGCTCGACCTCGGCGCTGGCCAGGTCCGCAGCCCATTGGGTGAAATGCGACGGATCCGTGGGGGTGGCGGCCGCCGGCGCGGACACCAGCGGGACGCCGGACAGCAGGCGGGTGACCAGCTGATCCGGCAGTCCCCAGCCCAGGAACGTCTCGAACGGGACGTAGATCCAGTGCGCGCGGGTCGCGGAATTCGCCACCAGCTGATGGGGCACGGCGGCCCAGAACGCGGCCAGGCAGCCAGGCCCGACCTCGACCGGGACGCCACCGAACAGGTAGAGCATCGTGCCGCCGTCGGCCACCAGGTTGAGCTCCAGGTCATCGTGCTGGTGGGCGGCATGCATCACGGCCGGCTCGCCGGCCCACCCGACCAGTCCCCCGGACGCGACCTGAGGATCCAAGACCTTCTCGCTTTCATCGCTGAAGACTTCGCGGATCATAGGCTCCTAGCGTCAAGGGCGTCCACGATTCGTTCCCCAGCGAGGAGCTCAGCGTGTTTTCTCTTGCTGTCGTTGGAGCTGGCCAGTTCGCCGGCCAGTTCGCGCGGCTGTGGCGCCTACATCCGGGTGTGGGCGACATTTTCGCGACCGACCTGTTGCCCGAGCGCGCCGAGCGACTGGTCGCCGACCATGGTTTGGCCGGGGCCTTGCCGTCATTCGACGTGGTGCTGGACTCCGAGGTCGACGCGGTGGCGATCTTCACCCAACGCTGGTTGCACGGCCCGCTGGTCGTACGGGCACTACGGGCCGGCAAACACGTCTATTCCGCGGTGCCGATGGCGGTGACGGAACAGGAGATCGCGGACATCATCGACGCCGTACGCGACACGGGTCTGACGTACATGATGGGCGAGACCAGCCACTACAACCCGGCGACCGTGCATGCCCGCAACCAGGTCGCGGCGGGTGCGTTCGGACGGCTTTTCTACGCCGAAGGCGACTACATCCACGACATGGATCTCGGATTTTACGAGGCGTACCAATACAGCGGCGGCGAGCAGTGGAAGTCAACCGCGAGCTATCCGCCGCTGATGTATCCGACGCATTCCATCGGCGGCATTCTCGGTGCCTGGCAGACGTACGCGACCAGTGTGTCCGCGATCGGTGTCGTGGACCAGCGCGGCGACGGCGTCTTCGACCAGAAAGTCAGCATGTTCGAGAACGACTTTTCCAACGCCACCGGACTTTTCGAGGTAGCCGGCGGCGGATCCTTTCGTACGAACGAATTCCGCCGGGTCGGCTATCCGTCTCACATCAGGGAATCCCGTTTTCGGTTCTTCGGCACCGAGGGCAGCATGGAGCAGTTGGCGACAGTCAGCCTCTGGCAGGACAAGAACGGCGTCGAGGACATCACCGATCAGCTTTTGCCCAGTGCCGTACGAGATGTCAACGACCCCTCCCTCGCCCACGTCGCGCCCGCTCTGCGCGACGCCTTCACGTCGGGCTCCGCACCCGTACACGACCGGTCGCGGTTGCCCACGGAATTCGCCACCGCGGGCAACGGCCACGAAGGCAGCCATCATTTCCTCGCCGACGATTTCGTGACGGCGGTGAACACCCGATCGTTGCCGCCAGTCAACGCCTGGGTTTCGGCCCGCTACACCTTGCCGGGCATCATCGCGCACCAGTCAGCGCTCAAAGGCGGCGTCCGCCTGGACATCCCGGAGTTCGGCGAAGCCCCTGCCTGACCTACCCGAGGTCGACGGTGACTCGAGAGTCGGCGCCGGTGGCGCCGCCGCGTACGAGGACGGAATGTTCGAGGGCGGTTGCCCGATAGAGCCGGTAAAGCCCTGAATCACGCAGCTCAGCGAGGGTGAAATGTTTCTCGCGCGGAAGTCGGCGGTGGTAGATCGCGGCCGCTTCCTCGATTTCGTCGTCGGGCACTTTTGTGGCTCGCGCGCTGAGGTACACGGCTTCGGCCTGCCCGATGGGTACCCGCGAGTCGTAGATCGCCATGCTGACCTGCGGACGCAGAGCGATGTTGCGGGAATGCCGGGTGTCCGGTCCGGAGACCCAGAAGAATTCGCGACAGTCCTGATGGGAAAAGAAAATGGGGCTAACCCACGGCGTTCCGTCCGCGTCGGCGGTGCCCAACGCCAAGTATTTATGGTCGGCGATCAGTTCACGTACACGGTCCGCGGTGGTCACATGACTACCGGCAGCGAGTGCCATCGCTCCTCCTTCGGTTGGTACGCCGACGATCTCCGCCACCGGGCGTACCGGCATCTGTGGCACCACGGATTCTGCCCCAATCTGTCGGTGGCCGGCCAGCGACTCCGCGACCACGCCGGCTTCCAGCTGCTGCGCGCCGCGTCGCGATGAGTTTTGTGGTCGGTGGCAGTCTGTTCCACTGTCGACGATCACCGGAGGGTTCCATGGGCAAGGTCTTCACCCACATGACGATGTCGCTAGACGGATATATCGCCCAGCCAGATGACCAAGTTGGGGAGTTGTTCGAGTGGTACGACGCCGGCGAGGTGGTGGTGCCCAGCGGCAACGAGGGAATCGGGTTCGCCCTTGATCCGGCGAGCGCCGAAATGCTCAGCGACATCATCGCGAACACCGGCGTACTGGTCGCGGGTCGGCACCTTTTCGACATCACCAACGGCTGGGGAGACCACCACCCCGTCGGCGCGCCGGTCGTGGTCGTGACGCACTCACTGCCGTCCGACGCGGGCAAGTGGCCCCGGGCGACTTTCGTCAACGGTGTCGGGGCGGCCGTCGACCGAGCCAAGGAGATCGCCGGCGACAAGAATGTCTGCATCGCGAGCACGACGGTCGCCCGGCAGGCGCTGGAACTCGGCCTGGTCGACGAAGTGTGGGTGAGTCTCGCACCGGTCATTTTCGGGGAAGGTATCCGCTATTTCGGCGCGCTGGCCGGCGGCCACCAACTGCTCGAGGATCCGACCGTCATTCAGGGCAAGCGCGCCGTACACCTGCGCTATCCCGTACGCCGGTGATCTTGTCGTTGTCGACTCCCCTGCATCTGGTTCAACAGGCTCCTGGTTCCAGGCGTAGCCCGGGAGCCAGAAGTCAGCTGGGTTGCCACAGCTCGAGCCGATTGCCCTCCGGATCGGTGACCCAGCCGAACTGCCCGACACCCTCCATCTCCTGAGTTTCCTCGGCCACGTCCGCGCCCTTGGCGCGCAACTGAGCGAGCATCGCGGCCAAGTCACGGACCCGGAAGTTGAGCATCGTGCGTTGGTCGCGAGAACCGAAATAGTCTGTCCCGGACTCGAAAGTCGCGAAGACCGTCTCCCCGGCCTCCGGACGCCAGATGCCGTTCTCGTCGGTGTCCAAGCCCAGGCAGTCGCGATACCAGGCACCCAGCGCCGCCGGATCGGTGGCCCGGAGGAAGTATCCGCCAATTCCCAGCACATGTTCCATGTCAGTATCATGCCAGGACCGCGCTCGTACGATGAAGCGACACATAGCCGGGTTGTGTTGTGCTTAGGCCTTGAACGCGCACGCTCTACGTTTTGTTGGGGGCATTGAGAAAATGAGCATGTCCTGATAGGCGAAACGCGGTCAAACTGTCAGTGGTGACGGTAGAATTAGTGTCATGGCCGCTGGCGAGGAAGTCCCCACTCCAGAGCTCTGGATGTGTCGCCCCCGGCAACTGGCCGACCTGCTGCGCGAAGCTGAACAGGACGTCCGGCGCCGGCAAGCGCGGGTGCTGGATATTGTCGCGGCGATTCACCAGAACAAGGTCGGGAAGGCTCTCGGGCACGAAACCACCATCGGCATGCTCCAAGACAACCTGCTGCTATCGCCCACCGAAGCCGGTCGACGTCTCAAACGAGCCCTGAACCTGTGCAACAGCGAAACCCTCACCGGTGAAACACTCGCACCCAAGCTTGGCATTGTCAGTGAATCCATGCGTCGAGACGAGCTCGCGGACTCCCAAATCGACACCATCATCGGCATCGTCAACAAACTCCCCGCCCGCGTCAACATCAAAGAACGCGAAGACGCAGAGACTTCCCTGGTGGAACACGCGAAAAGCTACCCCGCCCGCCGGCTCGTCGAACTCGGCCAACGCATCCACGACCACCTCGACCCCGACGGCCCCGCACCCACCGAACGCGAAAACGAGAAACCCAGGCGCGAACTAAACCTGCACACCGGGAGAGACG
>NZ_BAAANY010000011.1:0-14649 GCF_039530045.1 Fodinicola feengrottensis
GCGACGCCTGCCATCGCCTCATCCATCACAGCGACTGGGAAGTACGCATCATCGACGGAACCGTCGAATTCATACCGCCAGCGTACAGAGACCCCGAACGAAGACCCATCCGCGGCATTAACCAACTCGCCGCATAAATACACCCGGCCGCCAGGCACCACCACGCCCGGCGGCCCAGACCCTGCAAACGGGGAGGATGGACCGACTCAAACCCCTTACTGTAAGAGCATTTTCCCCATGGGTACGACAAGTCATTGGTTCGCGGTTTCGGCGACTGTGCGGTAATAGGTACGAGCGTCATCCAACACCGCGACCAACTCACCGAGGCGCTCGTCGCGTGTCTCCGGCGCGAAGTGGCCGTGCTCAGTGGCAAACGCCTGCAATGTGTCGAGAAAATCCAGGCACCAGCTGGCGTCCGCCAGTCGCGCGACCCGACGACCGGCGATATCCACGTATATCGGCGATGTATGCGCCAACACGCTGCTGTCCAGCACGTCCAGGTGCTTCGGGCCACGGGCGATCGCGGCATACCAGCCCGGCTTGTCCACTGTGGACTCGAAAGTGAGCTCGCCGGATTCTCCAGCCGCCAATACGCCGTCCGGTCCGACGATCGTCAGCTCCTTTACGCCCGGACCAGTGACGGTCGCGGTCATCGTCAGCCGGTCGCCAGATCCGAGATCCAGCACGTCGCCCGGGCCATGGCCATTGACCGCGAACGTCAGCCACGGACCGTTGGTGACGATCGTACGGCCGGCCCGAATGGCGGTTTGAAAGGCGGCTACCGACAGTTGTTCGTCGCCGAGATGGGCATAGACCCGCGCCCAGCCGGGCGGGTTGGACGCTACCACCGGGCCGTGCGAGAAGGACAGAAACACGTCCGTACCCGCCGTGGCCGCGAGCCGGATACCGCAGGAAAGCAGCCGGTGGTAAAGGAAAATCGCGCCTTCGTGCATCAACGGCGACAACACGTCCACCGAGTCGACGACACCGAGCGCCGCGTCCGCGACGAGCTCGCGCGCCTCCACCGACCGTGGGTAGCCAAAGAACTGGTCGGTCGACCAGTCCGGCGGAAATGCCGAATGCGACGGATGCGCATATCCGACGGTCGCGGAAAGGGACCGCAGTTCCTCGCACGCGGCCTTGTTGGGTGGCCAATCATCAGCGTGCTCGGTGCCTTCGAAACCGGAGAAATACTTTTTCGGCGGCGCGGTCACGCCGAGCCCATGGACGTGTCCGAGCAGGTTGTTCCGGTATTCCACACCCATCCTCGCCACCGCGTCACTCGACGACCAGGGCAGGTCGACACCGGCGAAGGATTCGAGCATTTCCCGGTCGTAGACGTGTGCGCCATGGAAGTTTCCGGCCACCAGGTTCATCAGATGTAGACCTTCGCCGACCTGCATTCGGGCCGCATCCCGCGGATGACAGACCAGATCGCCACTGTAGTTCTGGTGAACGTGCAGATCGCCGCCGTACCAGCCGCCCGCCGCCGGATCGATCAGCCGGTGCGGCTCACAGTCCACCGGTACGGTCTGGCCCGGCTCCGGTCGAACCTCGATTTCGGTACGGTCAAACTCCATCCCGCGCGTACAGACGACACGTAGGTCATCGACCGGGACGCCAAGAGTGACGGTGCCGGCATGGAAAAACGGCCGATGATGGATGTCCCATTTCTTCAGGACGTCGTCCGGAAACCAGGCGCCACCAGTCGAGTCGGTCACCGACCAGCGAGCACATTGCGAGGCGGAGAGCCGCAGCTCGGCCGCCGTGCACGGACGTACCGCATCCGTCACGTCCAGTTGCACCCCGCCGAACCGGACGACCAGAATATTTTCCACGTCTGTGACGACAATAGCCGCGGCACGCGGCGCGATCGTCACGTCCTGGCCAGCCACCGCAAGCGTGATTTCCCGATCCAGAGCCGAATCCACGATGACATCGATCTGTCGCCGGTGGCCGGCGATCACCGGGCGCGCCGGCCCACAGCGCGCGGCGAGAACCCCGGACTCGCTCACACCGACCACCACGATCCCGGCCGGAACCTGGTCACCGATCAACTGCCGAACCGCCGCCGCCGAGTCTCCGCCGGTCTGTTCAAGGGCCTCAAAAAATGGCCCGATCAGTGAGAACCGTGCCCACCGGAAAATATCCGGCATGACCTCATCGCCCCAGTCCCAGCCGTTGCGGTCCCGCAGACGCCGATAGTGGGCCAGCGCCTCGATGACCTCCGCCGGCAGATCGAGCGTCATGGTTTCGTGGCAGCACATGATCCGACCCTGTCAGAACAACCGCGATATCGCACGCATGCTGTCAGTGCAGGGCGAGGGCGATGTCCCCTTCGCTGGTGGGGCCGCAGGTCCGATCGCCCGAACTGATCCGCCGCGCCAAAACACCGGCCGCCTGCGCCCCGACGTCGTCCTGGACGACCTCATCGTCAGCACGAATGGCGGCCTCCCGGCGCTTTGTCGTACTCATGCTCCAAGCGTGCCAAACCTCATTGACGGAGACTGAACAGATGGCTACCGACGAGGAGTTGTTCCACGCATTGCTGGCGCTCGACCATTCCCGGCAGCCGCCGTGGGGACCGTTGCACGGCGCGGTGGTCGCGGCGTACGTCCTCCAGCACGAGACGGCGACGCGGATCCCGCGCGACGACCAACGGTTGGAGACACTGCGTGCCTTCGTCGGCGGGCGGCTCGGGGAATTCACCGCGGGCTTGGTACGGCGCAATTCCCATCGCCGTCCCCCAAGCGCCAAGCGGACAGCGTCGGCAGAGCTGGTCGGGCCGCCGCGAGGCTTCACCGTCACGATCGCGGACGTGGCGGTCGACGGCACCTTCCCGGCTGACGGCTACGAGGACCGCCTTCGCGCTTGGGCCACCGACGTACTGAGCGCTTGGTCAGGATGACGATGAAGCGGCCAGGCAGCGCATTCGCGGCAGTGATCAGTCGGTGCAGATGGTCCCGCGGGCGGGCAGCTCGCGATCGATGAGGTAGTCGTTCATGGCGTTCTGAACGCACGCGGAGAACAGGAACATCGAGTAGTCATCGCCGTCCCGGGTCAGTACGACGCTGCCAGGCAGCTGGCGTGACAGGCCCAAGGCCCAGGTGTACGCGGTCGAGGACTGGTGTGTCGACTGGATGATCAGTGCGGGTGGCGCGCCGCGCGCCGGAGTCGTGTGGGGCCGGTCCGCGGGCACGGGCCAGCCCAGGCAGCCCGCCATGGTGGTCCAGCCCGCGACCGCACCACCCAGGTGTGGAGACAGCTGGGCGGCGAGCCGTTCGAGCTGGTCCAGCTGCCGGTAGGAGGTGGCGACGGGCGGGGTGTCCAGGCAGGCGTGAGTTTGCGCCTCGACCCGATTGAGGGTCTTGTCCTGGACGACAGTGAAGGCGCTGGCGTCGCCGTTCAGTGCGGCGAGAATCGCGGTGGCGAGTCGCGGCCACTGCGGAAACCTGATGTTCAGGTAGTCCTGTACGGCCGCGCGGATGTCCTCACCGGACAGCGCGCGCCGCGAATCGCTGGTGGGGATCGGGTGCCGGTCGGCTTCCGCGACGAGTCGGTCGAACAGACCCGCCACATCCTGGCCGGCCAGTGCGCAGGTTCCGGTGGTCTGCGTACGGCACCAGTCGGCAAATCGGTCGAACGACTCCTCGGCCGTACGGATTTCGGTGGTCAGGCGGTCAAGTGGCGACAGGTTGTCCGCCAACGCGCTGTCGGCGATCATCGTTCGCAACCGGCCGGGGTAGAGCTGAGCGTACGTCTTGCCCAGCAAGGTGCTGTAGCCGATGCCGTACCAGCTCACCTGGCGCTCACCAAGCCCGACGCGGACGGCCTCCACGTCACGAGCCGCACTGACAATATCCAGATGAGCCAGCAAGGCCTGCTGCGACTTTCCGCACGAGGCCGCCAGCGCCCTGTTGTTGGCCTCCAACACCTCGAACTGCGCCTCGCTGCGCGGAAAGTAGGTCACGCCAGGTCCGCGTTGTGGCCGGCCGGCGCAGGTGGTCGGGTCGCTGTGGCCGACACCTCGCGGGTCGACCGCGACGAGGTCGAACCGCTGGGCCATGGCGGAATTGCCGACGCCGAATTGCAGCGCGTAGCCCAGTTGCTCGATGCTCGACCCGCCCGCGACGTCGTTGAGCAGCAGGCTGCCGATCCGGTGCGCCTGATCGCCGGCCTTTCGGCGTACCAGGGAGAGTTCGGTCTCCCCAGACCGGGGACGCGTCCAGTCCACCGGTACGCGCAGGGTGCCGCAGTCCAGTCCGGCCAGGTCCTGCTGGGTGCAGGACTGCCACCCGATTCGCTCGGGCGCCGGTGGCACGTGCGCGGTCGCCGGCGATGACGCGGTCATCGCCAGTGCGATGGCCATTCCGGCCGCGGCCAGGGTCGCGATCTTCATACGATTTCTCCTACTGTGATGTGAGTGGTTGACCACTCACTTATCGGTCAGAAAGAAGGCCGCCGAAGCGGCTTCGGGGTTGATCAGAAGTGCCGGATGCCCGCTCCGAGGGTCTTCGCCCACGGGGCGTCCACCGCCGCGGTATCCAAGGCGATCAGCAGGTTGCACAGCAGTCCGACCGCGAAGAACCGCTGGATCTCGGGGTCGGCGGCACCGGAAACGGCCCGTACATATTCGACCTGCTTGGCGTAGTAGGCCCGGACCGCGTCGCGAATCGCGGGCTCGCTGGTGGCACAGTTCGCCTGCATGAGCACCATCAGCAGGTCCCGGTCGGCGATCAGCCGCGCGTACGCCTGCCCCAACGCGTCGAGCACCTCGGCGGGGCCGCTGCCCCGCGCGGCGGCCGCCGCGGTGGCGAAGCACTCGGACATGCGCAACGAGCAGTGCCCGATCACCTCGACGAACAGCGATTCCTTGTCCGGGAAGAGCCGATACACGTACGCCTGCGAGATGCCGGCCCGAGCAGCGACCTCACTGGTTGTCGTTCCGTAATATCCCTTCGCCGCGAAAGCGTGGATCGCCGTCCGCAGCACGGTCTCGCGACGTTCGTCCGCGGTGGACAACTGGCGGGACGTTGATCCTCTCGGCATGTGAGTAATAAACCACTCACACCTTGCCGAAGTCAACCTATCGCTCCGGTCAGTGGGGTAGTGCCGTCAAAACCACCGCGCGAGCATCGACCAGGACGAGGAGTAGCGACTTGGCCGTGCATTTGCCGTAGACAGCCGTACAACACCGGATACAGCTAGCGCCAGTCGAACGTAGGCTCGACTGGCGCTTGCCGTATCTCGGCTGGTCAGCGCCATATTCGCGCTGGTCAAACCCTGCTTCACAGCTTGTAGCCCCGACGGGATTCGAACCCGTGCTACCGCCTTGAGAGGGCGGCGTCCTAGGCCGCTAGACGACGGGGCCCTAGAACCAACTCCACACGTGCCCCCGGCACCGATACTGCCGGTGCCGGGTGGTGGTTCCCTGGTGGAACCGGAACCGCTGGGGTACCAGGACTCGAACCTAGACTAACAGGGCCAGAACCTGCCGGGCTGCCAATTACCCCATACCCCAATGCGCTTTTCAGCGCCCCTGACTGCGCTGTGAACAATACCGGACGGTGTTCCAGCCTTCCAAAGCGGGGCGCCGTGACGCGGGACTCAGCTCTGCGCGCGGCGCAGCCGCGACAGGCTGCGGTCGCGGCCGAGCAACTCCATGGATTCGAAGAGCGGCGGCGAGATCGTACGACCGGTGACAGCCACCCGGATCGGCGTATATGCCTTGCGGGGCTTGAGGCCCAGGCCGTCGATCAGGGCCGCTGAAAGGGCCCCTTCGACGGCGGCGGTGTCCCAGGTCTGCAGCGGCTCCAGGGCCGCGACGGCGGCGGCGAGTACGGGCTGGGCGTCAGTGCCGAGGTTCTTCGCGGCCACCTCCGGGGCCGGTGCCGCGTCCTCGTCGCTGACGAAAAGGAAGCTGAGCATCGTGACGGCATCGGACAGGGTGACGATCCGCTCGGCGACCAGCGGGGTGGCGGCGGCCAGCACGGCCGGGTCGTACGTCAGGCCGGCGGCCGTCAGGTGGGTCCGCAGGCGGCTGGCGAGGTCGTCGACGGAGAGCAGCCGGATGTGCTGGGCGTTGATCGCCTCGGCCTTCTTCTCGTCGAAGCGGGCCGGGTTGGGGCTGATGCCGGTGCCGTCGAAGGCGGCGGTCAGCTCGGCGGGGCTGAACACGTCGCGGTCCGGGCCGATCGACCAGCCGAGCAGCGCGAGGTAGTTGATCAGGCCTTCTGGTACGAATCCGCGCTCGCGGTAATACCACAGGTTGGTCTGCTCGTCGCGTTTGGACAGCTTCTTGTTGCCTTCACCGCGGACCAACGGCAGGTGCCCGTACGTCGGCATAACCGTCGCTACACCGATGTCGGCAAGCGCGCGATAGAGACCGATCTGGCGAGGGGTGGACGGCAGCAGGTCCTCACCGCGCATGATGTGGGTGATCCGCATCATCGCGTCGTCGACCGGATTCGTCAGCGTGTAAAGCGGCTTCCCGTTCGCGCGTACGAGCACCGGGTCCGGCACCGACCCGGCCGGGAAGGTCACGTCACCGCGAACCATGTCGACCCACGAGATGTCCTGGTCGGGCATCCGCAACCGCAGCACCGCCTCGCGGCCCTCGCCCTGGTACGCGGCTCGCTGCGACTCGGTCAGCTGCCGGTCGAAGTTGTCGTAGCCGAGCTTGGGGTCGCGACCGGCGGCACGGTGCCGGGCCTCGACCTCCTCGTTGGTCGAATACGCCTCGTAGACGTGACCGGCGGCCCGCAGCTTGGCGACCACGTCGGCGTAGATCTCGGAGCGCTCACTCTGCCGGTACGGCCCGTACGAGCCGCCCAGCTCCGGGCCTTCGTCCCAGTCCATGCCGAGCCAGCGGAGCGCTTCCAGCAGCTCCTGATACGACTCCTCGGAGTCGCGGGCGGCATCGGTGTCCTCGATCCGGAACACCAGCTGGCCGCCGTGATGGCGGGCGAAGGCCCAGTTGAAGAGGCACGTACGCATCATGCCGATGTGCGGGTGGCCAGTGGGCGACGGGGAGAAGCGGACCCGTACCGCGGGATCAGTAGTCATAGCCTCCCTAGCCTAACGAGCGGAGGCGTACTAGCTTTAGCGGTGTGTAATTCAACACAGGCTGAATTAAGTGAGGTGGCCAAGTGACTGATTGCATCGTGGTAGGAGGCGGCCCAGCCGGAATGATGCTGGGACTCCTGCTGGCCCGCGCCGGCGTCGGGGTGACCGTGCTGGAGAAGCACGGCGACTTCCTACGTGACTTCCGTGGCGACACCGTGCACGCCTCGACGCTGACCCTGTTGGACGAGCTGGGGCTCGGTGAGCGGTTCGCCGCGCTCCCGCACCGGCACATGTCCAAGATGAGCCTCACGTACACCGGAACGGTCGCGACGCTGGCGGACTTCAGCCTGCTCAAGGGGCCACACAAGCACATCGCGATGGTGCCGCAGTGGGATCTGCTGGACCTGCTCGCGGATGAGGCGGGCACCGAGCCAACCTTCGAGCTGCGGATGAACACCGAGGTCACCGAGCTGATCACGGCAGGCGAGAAGGTGCTGGGCGTACGGTTCAAGACCGCCGACGGCGAGACCGGCGAGCTCCGGGCGCCGCTCACGGTCAGCTGCGAAGGCCGGCATTCCAGGTTGCGCCGGGGCGCTGTCCGCGACTACCCCGTACCGATGGATGTCTGGTGGTTCCGGCTGCCGCGGCTGACCGACGACATCGACGGCGGGGTCATGAGTTTCACCACCGGCCACGCGATCGTGGCCTTCGATCGGGGCGACTACTTCCAGGCCGCTTACATGATCCCCAAGGGCTCCGACGCCGAGCTGCGGGCGAGGGGCCTGCCCTGGTTCCGGGAGACCGTCAAGGAGCTGTTCCCGTGGACCCGCGACCAGCTGGACACCATCACCAGCTGGGACGACGTGAAGTTCCTCAACGCCAAGCTGGACCTGCTGAAGACCTGGTACGCGGACGGGCTGCTGTGCATCGGCGACGCGGCGCACGCGATGTCACCGGCTGGTGGCGTGGGCATCAACCTCGCGATCCAGGACGCGGTCGCGGCCGCCGCCATCCTGGCCGGCCCGCTGCGCCGCGGCACGGTGTCCACCGGAGACCTCGCGCGAGTGCAACGCCGCCGGACCTACCCGACAGTGGCCACCCAGGCCGTCCAACGGCTGATGCACCGCGTCGCGATCAACCACGCGCTGACCGGCGCCATCGGCGACAAACCGCCAGCGCCCGTACGGCTGATCTCCCGGACGCCACTTCTGCGGCGGCTGCCGGGCGAGATCGTCGGCCTGGGCTTTCGGCCCGAACACATCCCCGCCTTCGCCCGCCGGAAGCCAGACCAGCTGTCCCGCTGACGATGCCCTTTTGTCCGCTTTGGGTGGTCGGGTCTTCGCGGGTGGGGGCGAGATTGTCGTCGAGTGTGGGACTTTGTTCCGCGCTCGACGTCGAGTGTGGGTTAAAGTCCCGCACTCGGCGTCGGGCCTGTGACTGGCGGGGCTGATGTGGCACCGCGGCCAAAACGCTAGCGGCGGACGGCGACGGCGATCGCGACGACGGACACCGCGAGTTGGGCCAGCAGCAGGTTCGGGTTGACCTCGCCGAGGCCGACCGCGATCCAGGCCGGCAGCGTCACGAGGGCGGCCACGTCCAGGCCGGTGACCAGCCACAACGGCGGGCCGGTGGGGATCAGGCCCATCGGGGTGGACAGCACCGGCAGGTCGTTGCGGACCGGGCCGCGGCTGGCCGCCCGGATCGCGCCGAGCGCCCAGCCGGGCGCGGCCAGCAGGCCCATCAACATCCACAACAACAACGGCCCATGCAGCAGTGCGCCGAGCACCGCGGTCGTACCGATCCCCCACAACGCCCCGATGATCGCCGGCACAATCATCCGAACGCTGCGCAGCGAGGTCTTCGGCACCGCCAGCAGCCGCGCGAGGCCCGCCGCGTTGGCCTCCCGGCCGGCCGGTCCGGTGGTCAGGCCGGCCGCCCAGGTGCCGGTCAGCAGCAACACCAGCCCGGCGAAGATCGCGGACGGCCGGCTGCCGCCGGTCAGCGCGAGCGCGAGGCCGGGGCCGAGCGCGATGACCACGGATGCGGCGAAGCGGTCCAGCCGGCGCCGGAGTACGAGCAGATCCTGGCCCACCAGCGCGGTCAGGCCGCGCCACTTCGGCAGCCGGCCACGCGGCCGGCGACGGCCCACCCGGCGGGCCTCGGCGGCCGGCGCGAGCGCGCCCGGGTCCAGCACGGTGGCCGCGCCGACGATGATCGCCGTACGCGCCGAAGCGTCGGCGACCGCACCATGGCGTACGCGCGGCGCCACCAGCACCAGCGCGACCACCGCGGCCGCGGCCAGCAACAGGGCGCCGACCAGGCCAATCAGGGCCCCAGAGCCGCCGTGCGCGGCGAGCACGAACCACCCCCAGGGTCCTGACCAGTCGAGCACGTCCCGCACCGAGCCGAGCACCGAAGCCGACGGCAGCAACACCGCCGCGGCCGCGATCACGCCGATGCCGGAGAGCAGCCCGCCGACACCGCTGCCGATCCGCTCGGCCGCCTCACCGACGTACTGCAACACCACCCCGATAGCGACCAGCGCGAGGCCGGTCGCGATCCCGAGCGCGCCCACCGCGACCACACCCACCGGCGTGATCGGCGGCGACACCGCGGCGACGACGCAGGCCACGGTGGCCATGAAGATGGCCGACACCATCGACACCGCGAGCAGCCGGCCGAAGAACAGGCCACCGCGCCGGACCGGCGCCCGCAGCAGCCACGCGACCTCGACCGACGGCAGCCAGATCGGCCCAATCCGCAGCAGTACGCGCAGAATGGCGCCGGTGATCGCCATCGCGGCGGCCGGCGCGACCACGCTGGAGAACACCCGCGCCACTCCGGCGGCGGCTGTCGTCCCACTGAGCACGACGTCGAAGAACCCGAAAATCGTCTGCCCGAAGACAAGCAGCGCGATGCCGACCACGACGATCGCGTAGTAGATCGCGCCGGCGATCTTGATGATCGAGCGCTGTTCGTTCTGGTACGCGTGGATCTGCCGGCGGACCTGCCGGGCCGAGACCGGCGCGACCACGGGGACGTCGACCACCGTCACTCCGACACCTGGTCCAGCGACCGTACGCGCGCGCCCACGCCGTCTATCAGCGTCTTGTCGTGGCTGGCAAGCAGCAGCGCCGCGCCCGCCTTGACCCGCTCCGCCAGCAACTCGGCGAGGATCGGCCGGATGTCGGTGTCCAGCCGCTGCTCCGGCTCGTCCAGCATCAGCACCTTGGACGGCCGGCAGAGCGCGGTCGCCAACATCAGCCGCTGCCGCTGGCCGGACGACAACACGGCTGGTACGACGTCGGCCCGCTCGGTCAACCCAAAGGCTTCCAGCAGGTCAGCGGGCCGTGGGATGTCGTCGGGCACGGGCGCGTGGACGGCTCGGAGCAGCTCCAGGTGCTCGATCACGGTGAGGTCCGGATACCAGGCCTCGTCGCCGAGCAGCATCACCACGTCCCGCCACAGCGCCGGTCCGGTGCGGGCCGGGTCGACGCCGGCCACCCGGACGGTCCCAGAATCGGGCTGCAGCAGGCCGCCGATGCAGCGCAGCAGCGTCGACTTGCCGCTGCCGTTGCGGCCGACCAGCGACACCGCCTGCCCGTACTCGACCCGGACCCCGACCTTGTTGAGCACCGGCGTACCGCCGAACGAGACGACGACTCCGGACGCCTCGATGGCCGCCGGTGGGCCGGCGGGCTTGCGCGTACGGGCCTTAGGCATGGGCCACCACCGGGTTGGTGAGCGATCCGATGCCCTCCACCTCCACTGTGACCTTCTGGCCCGCTTCGATCGGGCCGACGCCGGCCGGCGTACCTGTTAACAGGACATCGCCCGGCAATAACGTCATCACCGAGGACACATATGCGATCAGGGTGCCGATGTCGAAGATGAACTGGCTCGTACGCCCGTCCTGCTTGATCTCACCGTCGACGCTCGCGGTCACCCGCAGATCCGACGGGTCGACAGACGTGTCGATCCAGGGGCCGAGCGGGCAGAACGAGTCGAAGCCCTTCGCCCGCGTCCACTGGCCGTCGCTGCGCTGCAGGTCACGGGCGGTCACGTCGTTGGCAACGGTGTAGCCGAAGACCGACTTCATGGCGTCGTCGCGGCTGGTCATCCGGGCGCCCGGGACACCGATCACCACCGCCAGCTCGGCCTCGTGCTCGACCCGCTTGGACTGCACTGGCAACCGGATCGGATCCTCCGGGCCGATGATCGAGGTGGACGGCTTCAGGAACAGCAGTGGCTCCTTCGGCACCTCGTTGCCCAGCTCGGCCGCGTGCGCCGCGTAGTTGCGGCCAACGCAGACGATCTTGCTGGGCAGGATCGGGGCGACCAGTCGCACGTCGCCGATCGCCCAGCGTTGTCCGGTGAAGGTGACCGTCCCGAACGGGTGTCCGTCGATCTCGGCCACCGTGAGGGCGTCCGCGCTGGCCCCCGCCTCGCCTTCGACCACTCCGAACGACATCCCGCCCTGGTGGGCGAAGCGCGCAATCCTCATGGGTCGTCAGCGTACGCAGCCCGTACGTGGCGGCTGGCCACGGTCCTCATCCCGCCGCTTCGGCGCTCTGGTTGTGCTGGTCGCCGCGCGGATTGTCTGCCCAATGCCCAGCGCATGAGTTCATCGCCGTGATCGCCTACGTGGCTCTGCGACGTACCCCCCAACTGGGCACGTTTCGGTGTACCCGATGGCGCCCGTTCGGATTACCAGGGAAGGGTGCCCTCAGCGTCGAAGTAGCCTCCGGTGGGGCCATCAACGCCCACCCGCGCCATGCGCACGATGATCTCGGCTCCCTGTTCGACGGTCTGGAGGCCGTTGTTCCCGTTCAGATCCGTCTTGGTGAAGCCAGGCTCTACCGCGTTGATCCGCATGTTCGGGAACGCCTTCGCATACTGCACGGTGATCATGTTGACCGCGGTCTTCGACGCCGGATAGGCGACGCCCGGGTAGGCCGGGGCGCCAGGGGTAGTGGCCCGGGTCAGCGAGGCCAGGCCGCTACTGACGTTGACCACGACCGGGGCGATGGAACGCTGCAGCAGCGGGAGAAATGCATGCAGGACGCGCACCGTGCCGAAGACGTTCGTCTCGAATGTCTGCCTCATGACCTCGGCTGTCACGTCCGCGGCGCCGATCACGGCGTTGGTGTCACTCCATTCCACCGCGATGCCAGCGTTGTTGACCAGCACATCCAGCCCTCCGTCGGCCTCGATCGTCTTCACCGCGGCCTCAACGGACGTTTCGTTGGTGACGTCGAGTTGGACCGCCCGTGCGCCCAACTGCTCGGCGGCCCGGCGCCCGCGTTGGGCGTCCCTACTTCCGATGTAGACGGTGTGACCCGCGGCGACGAGTCGGCGGGCGGTCTCGAAGCCGAGCCCCTTGTTTGCTCCAGTGATCAGTGTTGCTGTCATGACCACAACGCTAGGATTTAGAGCGTGCTCGAAGTCAACAAGACGCAGGCAGCGCCCAGATCTACTCGCATAGCCTCCGAGGCGGGCCTGAGCATCGCCGAGGCCGCCAGTCGCACCGGGGTCAGCGTGCACACCCTGCGCTACTACGAACGCGCCGGCCTGGTCATCACCCCCGTCGATCGCACCGCCGCCGGTCGACGCCGCTACCAGCAGCTCGACCTGGACTGGATCACCGTCTGCGCCAGGCTGCGGGCCACCGGCATGCCCATCAAGACCATCCGACGCTACGCCCAACTCGTGTCCGCCGGGCGCGGCAACGAGCAGGAACGACTCGCCCTCCTGGAGGCCCACCGCGCCGACGTGGCCGTCAAGCTCGCCGAGACCCGGGAAAATCTCAAACTCATCGACCACAAGATCGACGTCTACCGAGGCCGACTCGCCGCCGGCGACGCCGACCAACTATGGGCGCCCGACCGCCAAGCGGACGCCCGCTGATCAATCGGCTCACCGAACAGCCGCGTCGAGCGGATCGGTCCATTCGTCAGGTGCGTGCGGACTACTTCGGACATCCGTGCAGAAAGACTCCGAACAGACCGCGATGTATAACGGTTCAGTGATAATTCGCTGCCAACTCGGGCGGATCCGCATATGGTCACCTTCGACCACCCGGCCTTTTGAAGGAGATCGGATGAAACGCCGAAAATCCCTGCTCGTCGCGGCGGTGGGCACCGCGGTGATCCTGCTTGCCCCGGTCGCCGCGACCGCCGCGCCGGACAGTGGGAAACCGTCGCCGGGGGCGCCGGGCATCGGAGACCCGTACTATCCGGGTTACGGCAACGGCGGGTACGACGTGGCCAACTACGACATTCACGTGAAATACGAGCCGACCACCAAGGTGCTCACCGGCACCACCACGATTGTCGCGACCGCCACCCAGGCACTGTCCAGCTTCGACCTGGACTTCGCCCTCAAGGCCAGCAAGGTGACGGTCAACCACCAGCCGGCGAAGACCAGCGTGAACGGCTTCGAGTTGGTCGTCACGCCGTCGCGGCCACTGCGCGAGGGGGTGCCCTTCGTTGTCACCGTGGACTATTCGGGCGTACCAAGCTCGATCAATATTCCCGGTTTCTCGTCCTCGCCGTGGGTGACCACCGCGGACGGCGCCGTCGGACTGGGCGAGCCGGAGAACTCGGCCTGGTGGTTCCCGGCCAACGATCATCCGCTGGACAAAGCCTATTACCAGGTCTCGATCACCGCACCGAACGGTCTTTCCGCGCTCAGCAACGGAAACCTGGTGTCCAAGCGGTCCGCGCCGGGCGGCGAGACAACCTGGAAATGGGCCGAGCTGCGGCCGGAGGCGACCTACCTGGCGTTTATGGCCGTCGGTAAGTACGACGTGAAGTCGGGCGTCAGCAAGTCGGGACTTCCGTACACAACCGCGGTGGCGCAGGGCACCGACCCGGAACTGGTGGCCGCGACCAAGGACATCGACCGGACGCCGGAAATCGTCGACTGGCTGCAACAGCAGTGGGGGCGGTATCCGTTCGACGCGATCGGCGGAGTGGTCCCGAACGGCAACATTGGCTATGCGCTTGAAGACCAGACCCGACCGGTCTACGACCCGGGTTTCTGGGCGGGCGGAAAATCCAACATCTCGGTGGTCGTACACGAAAACGCCCACCAGTGGTTCGGCGACAGCGTGTCCGTGCACCACTGGCGGGACATGTGGCTGAACGAGGGCTTCGCGAGCTTCTCGGAATGGCTGTGGGCCGAGACACATGGCGGCGACAGCGCGCAGAAATCCTTTGACGCGCTTTACGCGAGCCACCCGGCCGCCGACGACTGGTGGAAGTTCATCGTCGCCGAGCCGGGCCCGCACCACGAGTTCGACAGCCCGGTCTACGACCGCGGATCCCTTGCCCTGCAGGCATTCCGGAACAAGGTCGGCGACGCCATGTTCCACCAGGTGCTGCGTGGTTGGGCGGTCGCGCATCGGTACGGCAACGCCACCATCGAGGACTTCGTGGCGTACGCGTCGAGGGTTTCGGGGCAGGACCTGAAGAACTTCTTCCAGGTGTGGCTGTTCACCGGCGCCCGGCCGGCGCCGACGGTGGCGAACGGCTTCCCGGCCAACTATCCTACGACCAGCAAGCTGGCAGCGCAGACCAAGAG
>NZ_BAAANY010000011.1:14714-112426 GCF_039530045.1 Fodinicola feengrottensis
TACTCGACCGACTGCACGACCCAGAAGTCGCTGGCGAGGCCCTGGTGGGTCAGGTAGTCGTACGGCAGCGTGAAGTAGCCCTGCTGGCCCCATCCGTCGCCCCACGAGTTACGCACCAGGAAACGGCTCGTCGCGTCGTCATAGCCGACCGCGAGAACGGCGTGCCCGCCGAGCAGTTTCTCGCCCTTGGCCGGCATCGGCGCGTCACCGGTCTTGGCCACGTCCGGGCTTTCGAAGCTCTCGTAGACCGAGAACCCGAACACGAACGGCAGCCCGGAAGCGAGGCAGCCCTTCATGTCATCGACCGTTTGGGTGACTCGCTGGTATTTCAGCGCCTGGTGCTTCGCGGCGTCGTCGTACGCCTGCTGCGGCGGCTTCTGGGTGAACTTGGTGATGTCGTACGCCCAGTCCGTCTCCGGCGGGGCGCCCAACTTGTTCACGCATTTGATGCCGTCCCGGATCATCGCGCCGCTGTCGCTGCCGACGGTCCCCTCGACTTCCCGCTCGCTGTAGTAGATAAACAGGCGGGAAGGCGCGAAATCGGTCTCCTGCTGGCGAATCTGGTCGAACTGCAGGGCACCGCCAATGGCGTTGGCCGTGCAGGAACCCAGGTGGCCCTGGTCGTACACGGCCGGGCAGTGTTCGCGAAGATCGACGCTGGCCGGCAGCGCGGTGGCCACCAGGTCGGCGACCGTGAACTCCAGGTCGCGGAAATCGGGTAGATCCGGAATCCAGCCGTAGCCGGCAATCGGGCGGGTCATCTGACACCTCCGGTAAAGGAAAGAAGAACGTGAGAATGCGAGGTGGTGGGTGCTTTCCGAGCTAGTGTGGAACTCCTGCGGTGGGCAACTACCGAATGCCTTGGTCCGGTGACCGAGAGCACTCGGCAATGTGCCCTATAGTGCGCCACCGAAGCCCGGAAGGAGATCAGCCGCTCGTGCATGAATGGGAGCCGATCGTCGACCGGCAAAACCGCATTCTTGCGGCATTTGCTGAGGATTCCGGGGAAAGCCCGCTGCTGCCACCGAGCCTGCACGCGGTCGCGCCACTGACCGAGCCGGCGGCCGAGCTGGCCGCGAAACTCGGCGCCCGATCGGGCCAGGAGCTGGCTCTCTCGGATCATCCGCGCGGCCGGCAGTGGCACCGAGTGGTCGTGCCGGCCGGCACGGTGGCATTTCTTTGCGCCGCCGCCACCGGAGTTTTCGCGGTGGCCGGCGGATGGGTGGGAATCGCGCTCGCCGGCAGCGGCACCATCGCCACCACCGTGACCGCGGTTTGGTCCGCAGTTTACGTTCTGCGCGACCCGTTGCGCCTTTCGGCGCGCGAGCGCCGGGATTGGCAGCGCGCTCGGTCATGGCATTCCGGCCAGCCGTGGAGTGCCACCCTGTCCGCCGGCCCGGAGCGCCGGCTGGTGTCGGCCGCCTGCCTGGCCGTGGGCCGCATTCTGGCCAGTCCGGCGTGGCACAGGGACACCCTCGACGAGCACCGGCTCCAGCTCGACCTACGGGCCGAGCTGGACGGCATCGACCAGCAGGCCTTCACGCTCGCCACCGCGAAAACGCCGCTGCCCGCGGCATTGACGGACGCGCTGATCGAGCGGGTCACTGCCCTTGGCGCGTATGCGGACCAACTGGACGCCGTCAAGCCGCACCACCCGGTGTCCACCGAATTACCGGCCAAACAGCCGGCCGAGCTGCCGGAGCAGCAAACGACCGAACTGCTGGCCGGCTCGGTGCGAGACGAGTACGCGACCGGTCAGCTGACCTCGCTGACCGCCGACCTTCGGGGCATCACCAGCTCCGGCGAGTCGCGTACGAGTGCCGACTGATCACCTCGTGCGTTTCCGGCCGTTCGAAAATCGACTGGACGGCGACCCGGCCAGGGCCAAGCAGCCGTAGCCAGACGTGCCGGTAGTCGTAGGCCCTGGACGAGTAATAGGAAATGCCGGCGGTCCGCGGATATTCCAGATGCAGGTGCATTTTTACCGACAGGTCATGGTAAAGCAGCGCGGTCGGCTGAATAAGCAACGTCTCGTTCGGTTCCAGATCCCGAAAGAAGACATTGCCGGGCGCGTGCAGGAGCAACAGGCCGGGCGCGTGCTGGGCGGTGAAGATGTCCCCATACGCGCCCATCGGGTAGTGCATTTCGCGATCGTCGCCATAGCCGGTCTGGAACCACACTCCGGCCGCCGACCAGGTGTAGGTGACATTTCCGCTGGCGACCAGCAACCGGTGTTCGCGTACGGCCACGGCCTGGTTGTGCTGCAACGGAAGCGCGATCACCTCGCCGGCGTGGTTGTCCGAGATCGCGATCCGGCCCGGTCCCTGGCCCTGCATCATGATCAGTGGCAGTCCGGCGAGCACGCGGTTCCACCCGCCGCCGAGATTCATCGCGGCCAGCTGCGCGTTGGGCTCGGCCCAGAGCAGTTTGTGGTGCGAGAAGTAAATCCACTCGCTCTGCGCCAGGGTGAAGTCGGCGACCGGCACGGTGGTGCCCTCGATCTGCACGTGCGACCGGCCGAACTGGATCCTCGCCATGTCCTTGATGCCGGGCTGCTTTTCCCAGCCGGACTTGCTGATCGCGCGTCGTACGTCGACCGGCGCGCCGCAGTGCGGGCACGACTCGCCGCTCGCGTCGCTGGCCTGCCGGCAGTATCGGCAGGTGTAGGCGGAAACACTGGGGGTACTCATCTATCAGCCCCCTCAGTCCGAGCCGTGGTGCACGTACATGGACTGGATACCGACTCGTCCCGGACCGGTCATCTCGGCGAGATACATGCCGTGTCGCAGCAGGCCGGTCTTGACGTTCATTTGGAAGGCCTGCATCTGGACGGTCGAGTCTTTGTAAAGAAATGCCCCCGGTTCGACCATGATTTTTTCACCCGGACGGAGCACTCGTTCAAAGACGTTCCCGTTTCCGTGCAGCAGAAGCAGGCCTGGCAGCTGCGCGGCCACGAACCGGTCCATGTACATCCCGTTGCCCCCATGCAACAGGTTTACTAACCCTTTGATCCGCACGAAGGAGTAGGAAATGTTGCCCGTTGCGACCAGGAACGCGTGCTCTCTCACGTCCAGTTCCTGGTTGGGGTGCAACGGCAGGACCACCATCTCGCCGGGCGCGTCCCGGGAGAAGGCGACCCGGCCGGGGCCCTGCGCCACGGACAGCACAAAGGGAATGCCGCCGAGCGTACGTTTGAAACCACCGCCGGTGTTCATCGCGGTCAGCGGCACCCGCTCGTCTTTCCACAGCAGGATGTGGTGCTCGAAATACACCCAGTCCTGCGGGCCTAGGCTGAGCTCGGCGACCGGCACCAGCTCGCCCTCCACCTGACAGGTGCTTTGGGAGAACCGAAACTCGGTCATGTCCCGCAGCCGGGGCGCCTCCCGCCATCCGGAGTCGCTGACCTTGTCGCGCTGGTCCTGCGGCGCACCGCAGGTCACGCAACTGGTCGCACCCGGCGGATTCTGGCTGTGACACCACTGACATTCGATCCGATCCACGCCCGCCTCCGTTTCACCCCGGCGACCCCCGCCATACCCGGCCGCGGGGAAACGCTAGCAACCAATTGCCAGCCGCATATGTATAGCCGAGGAGTTGTATGGTGGGCGCAACGGGACACAGTGGAGGCCGGAGTGGCAATTTTTGGGCGGGAGTTCATCGCGGTTCCGGACGACCGCAAAGGTCAAATTGTCTTTAAGTGGCCGGACATCAGTATCCGTCGTTTCACCCAGGCAATCGTCAATGCCGACGAAATGGCGCTTTTCGTCAACACCGGCCGGGTCGTCCAGACAATGGGACCCGGACGCCACCAGGTCGACGCGGACGAGCTGCCGGGCCTGGGCATCCTGATCGACGCGGCGACCGCCGGTCGCGCGTATCGGGCCGAGCTCTATTTCGTCGGCACCCGGGAATTCACCGGTTTCACCTTCGGCGGCCGGATCGACGAGGTGCAGGACGCCCAGACCGGCCTGATCGTCACCCTCCGGGTTTTCGGTGACTACGCGATGCGCGTCGTCGACCCGGTCCGGCTGATCACCAACCTGGTCAGCACGGTGGACGTACGAGACAACAACAAGATCGCCAGCTGGGTCAGCGACCAGGTGCTCAAGGTGATGCGCAGTGACATCACCACCCAGATCGTCCGCAACGGCTGGCCGATTCTGGGTTTGATGGCTTATTCGGCCGATATCGAGCAGGCGGTCATCGGTGGCGCGAACCACCAGCTGCAGGCGTATGGCGTGGCGCTGACCCGAATGGGCAACTTCGACATCAACCTCGCGCCGGAAGACGCCGCACAGCTCAAAACCCTCGCGAAGGACACCAGTTATTCGCGGCTGGCCGGCAGTTTCAACCAGTACGCGGCTGGTGAGATGGCGCTCGGCGCCGGGCAGGGCATGGCGAAGGGCGGAAACGCCGTCGGCGGCGCGTTCCTCGCGGCCGGGTTGGGCGCCGGTGCGGCCGCGGCCGCGGGGCCGGTGCAGGGCACTCCCCCGCCGACCGGATTCGTCGCCGCCGGCGGCTACGCCGGTCCCCCGCCGGGAGCTCCGGCCGGCCAGCCCGCCGGCACCGGAACGGCCTGTTCTTCCTGCCAGGCGACCAATCCGCCGGGCGCGAAGTTCTGCATGGGCTGCGGGGGCCAGCTGACGGCCACCTCGCCGCACTGCACTAATTGCGGCACCGAGCTGGCGACCGGCGCCCGGTTCTGCTCTGGGTGCGGCACCGCGTCAGGCTGACGACTCGGCAGTCGCCGCCGCGGCCGTGTCCCTGGACCGGTCGCGGCGGCTGATTTCCAGGGTGAACCCGGCAGGTTTGACGGTGAGCAGTTCGGTGACCCGCAGCTGATAGCCCGGATCGGGCTTCAGCTCGTACCGATGCAGCAGAAGCCCGAGCACCAGCGTCGCCTCGTGAATGGCGAACTGCCGTCCGATGCACGCCCTTTCCCCGGTGCCGAAAGGCTTGTACGCGTGCGGGGGCCGTTCTTTCGCGCGGCCAGGGGCAAAACGGTCCGGCTCGAAGGCCTCCGGGTCGTCACCCCAGACGGTCGGATCGCGGTGCAGCAAGGGAAGCGGCACGATGACCCAGTCGCCCTTGTTCATTTTCAGCCGGCCGCCAATGACGGTGTCCTCGCGTGCTTCGCGGAAATACGCCGGAGCCGTTGGCCAGAGCCGCAACGACTCGTCGAGCACCCGCCGGACGTACCGGAGTTTGGTCACCTGCTGGAAAGTCGGGTCCGGCTCCGGGTCGTCGCCCCACACCCGGTCCACCTCGGCCTGCGCCTGCGCCAACGCGGCCGGGTGCCGAGTCAGATAGTAGAGCGCGAAAGACAGCGCACCAGACGTGGTTTCGTGGCCAGCGACCAGAAAAGTGTGCACCTGATAGCGGATGTTCAGCGGGTCCAGCCGCTCGCCGGTCTCCGGATGGCGTACGGACAGCATCAGCCCCAACAGGTCCTGCGCCTGCCCAGCACCGGGTTTGCTGCGCTCGGCGATCACGTCGTCCACCAGCGCGTTCATGGTGGCGAGGTCGACGGCATTGCGCTGGATCGCCTTCCGGCCCAGGATCTTACTGATCCCCGGCAGGTAGAAAACCTGCCGCTGGGCGAACCGCAGCGCGCCGACCATCGCTGACACGTACGGATGCGGCTCCGATCGGTCGAACGACCCAAAAGAGTAGCCAAAACCGGTCTGGCCGATGGTCTCCAGCGTCAGCTTTGTCATGTCCGCGGCCACATCCACCGGCGGCCCACCCGCCCGCGCATCCCAGGCGGCGGTCAGTTGGCGGGCCACGTCGACCATCACCGGGTGATAGCCCTGCATGGATTTCTGGGTGAACGCTGGCATCAGGATGTCGTGCGCCCGCTGCCAGTTGGGTTCGTCGTTATGTGCGGTGAAAAGTCCGTCGCCGCCAATCTGGCGGAGCTCTCGTACGCCGAGCCCGACGTGCTTGGCGAACCGCTTCTCGTCCGCCAGTTCGCCCACCAGGTCGGCACCCTGCACGATCACGATCGGGCGGCTGAAGAACTTCCGAGTGAAGATCGGCCCGAGCCCGCGGCCGAACCGGAGGGTGTCCTGCACCGGAGTCCGCGGATGGACCCCGATCAGATCTCCCAGAAACGGGATCCGCCATGGCGGGTGCGGCAACCCGGTGGTGTCCACAGCTCCACTCCCCACTATTGAACTCAATTCCAATAGTGTCAGCATTCGCCCGTACTGAACCCGTGTCAAGTAGAGTTCCGAAGGTGCGTACCAGACTCAGCACGCAGGACCGGCGGCGACAGCTGATCGCCATCGGCGCTGAGCTGTTCGCCAGCCGGCCGTACGAGCAGGTCTGGATCGAGGAGGTCGCCGAGATCGCCCAGGTCTCACGCGGCCTGCTCTACCACTACTTCGCCACGAAAAAGGACTTCTTCATGGCCGTCGTCGAGGTCGAGGTCGAGCGGTTGCTGCGGCTGACCGCGCCCGACCCTGGACTGCCGTTGCCTCTGCAGTTGAATGCCGGGCTTGAGGCATATCTGGACTACGCGCAGAACCACAAAATCGGTTTCCAACTGATGCACCGGTCGGCCATCAACGTGGACGAGGAAATCCGGGCCATCTATGACAAGACGCTGGCCACCCACGAGCGCCGGATCGTGGCCGCCCTTGGCGCCAGCAACGCCACCGCCGGGATCGCCGTGCGGGGCTGGTTGGCCTTCATCGAGTCGGTTTGCCTGGACTGGCTGGACAATCCAGACCTCACCCGCGACCAAGTACGAGACCTGTGCGCCCGCACTTTGCTGGCCGCCGTCGGTTTCCAGGAAACATAGACTCTTCGAATGTAACGATACGGCTCGGCTTTGTGAGCCGTATCGTTACATTCGCGTACAGCAGACCTACTTCTCCGCGGGTTTGTAAGACAGGACGAGAGCGCCGGAGCCGAGGTCACGGGTACCGATCAGTTCCAGCGTGGTCGGGTCGATACCTTCGTCGAACAGCCGCCGTCCGGTGCCCTGCACGACCGGCGCGAGCCAGAGCCGGTATTCGTCGATCAGGCCGTGTGGGAACAGTGTGTTGACGAGGCCGGCACTGCCATAAATGAGGAGGTCCTGGTCGGATTCCTTCAGCGCCCTTACGCCTTCCACCACGTCTCCCGCGATGCCGGTCGCGTTCCATTCGAAGTCGGTGAGAGTGGAGCTGGCGACATGCTTGGGAATGCTGTTCATTCGTTCGGCGAACTCACCCTCGTGGGTCATCGTCGGCCAGGCTTTCGCCATGCCTTCGTACGTCAGCCGGCCCAGCAACAGAGCGTCGCTGGCGAAAAGCAGCTCGTGTGCGTGTTCGCCGGCCTTGTCGTTGAAATACGGCCCGGTCCAGGCCGGGCTCTCCACCACGCCGTCCAGCGTGACGTAAATCGAAGCGGTGATCTTTCCCATGATTGTTCCTTACTTGACAGGAGAAACGGCGAGGAATTCCTCGACGATCGGGACGAGCCAGGCGGCTCGGTCCATAATGGACAGATGGGTGGTGCCGGGCAGGATGGCGAGCTGGGACGGTGGGAGCCCGACCTCGTCGCCCGACGCGCCGCCGCCGAAGAGGCGGAACAGTTCGACGGCATGCTCGGGCGTCACGATGTCCGAGTCGCCGACCACCACCAGGGCCGGTGCCGCGATGGCGCGCACCTGCTCCGCCGTCCAGCCGGTGAAAGCCTGGTCCATGATCTTGGTCTTCTGTACGAAAGCCGGCCAGTCCTGCGGGCGCGGCGCGATTTTCGCGTACGCCTGCTGGTAAATCGTGCCGTCCAAGGCCGCCGCGGTGAGGTCGGCCAGCCCGTCCATAAAGCCCGGATGGAAGCCGCCCAGGTGATATGCCGGCGTGATCATCACCAGTTTTCGTACCAGTGCGGGGTGATCGACGGCCAGCTGCAAACCGAGGCCGGCGCCGTTGCTGTAGCCCAGGACATCCGCGGAGGTGGGGTCCAGGTGCCGCAGGAGGGCAGCGGTGTCATCGGCCATCTGCTCGTACGAAAGCGGGCGGTCGAGGTCGGCGGTCCGGCCGTGTCCCTGTTGCTCGGCCGCGATCACCTGGTGATTTTCGGCTAGTACGCTCAAAATCTTGCTGAACGAGGTCTCGATAGTGGAGACGCCGCCATGCAGCAGAAGCAGCGGGTCTCCACGTCCGTGGACCTCGTAGTACATCCTCAGGCCATTCACAGTGGCGTACATATCAGTTCTCACTCCCGAAATATGGTTGCCGGGCACGGGCCTCGCGCAGCGCGCAGGCCCACCACGTCAGCTGGTCGAGCATCGTTTTCACCATCGTGTGACAGGCCGCGGACGGCTTCGGCCAGCTGCCGTCGGCGGCGAATAGGTCCCAGTAGTCAGGCAGGGTGACCGCGGCCCGGATGGCGGTAGCGTTCAATTCCGCGAAGACGAGTCGCAGCTGGGAAACCGCGTGCAGACCACCGGATTCCCGGCCGTACGCCACGAAAGCCACCGGCTTCGCGGCCCATTCCTCATAGAACCAGTCGAGAGCGGTCTTCAGCGGCGCCGGGAAGCTGTGGTTGTATTCCGGTGTCACCACCACGAACGCGTCCGCGGCAGCCAGCCGGAATCCGAGCTCTCGCACCGAAACCGGCAGCTCCTCGTCCACATCGGTGAGGACTTCGGGCAGCCGGGTGACGGCCAGGTCGACGACATCGACCTCCAGGTCGCCGCGCCGGCCGGCCCGGCCGGTGAACCACTCGGCGACGGTAGGGCCGAAACGGCCGCGCCGAGTGCTGCCAATGATGACCACCAGCCGCAGTTTGGCGTTCCCTGACATCCGTCTCACCTCCTGGCTCGTTCGCTGGACACAGCTTGACCGCAGCGGTTTACGGTTTCCTTACCGTCACCTTCGAAAGCGACGGAACCGCAGGTCAGGCCAGTTGTCGAGCCTGCGCCGGGGTGAGTTCGCGGCCGGCCTCGAAGGCTTCTTCGAAGGCCTTGTCGCCCAGCGCCTCGCGGGCGAGGGCGGTGATCCGGTCAACGTCCATGAGCTCGGCCGGCGCGGCCGGCATGGCAGCGGCCGTACGAGCGGCCGCCGCGGCACCCAGCACCTGGGCGGCCGCCGTCTGCTCACCGGCGATGGCGAGGGCGCCGGCGAGCCCCTCCAAGGCCCAGGCGGTGTCCCGCGGCGCATCCATTTTTTCGGCTAGTTCAAGGGCTTCCAGGTGCAGCGCCCGGGAGGCCGCCGCTTCGCCGCGCTGTTCGGCGAGGAAACCGAGCTCGACCAGGACCATCGACAAGTAGATCGGCGTGCCCTCGTCCCGCGCTTGGTCCAGCAACTGGTTCAGATGCAGCTCGGCGAGCGCGAAGTCGCCGGATTTGCGGCCAGCATACGCAAGACCGGTCCTGGCCATGATCTGGCCAAGCAGCGAATTCTGTTCGGTGGCCAGCCGCAGCGCCCGCCCGCCGAACTCGATGGCCTGCGGGAAATCCCCGGTCTGCATGGAAATCCAGCTCAGCCAGCCGAGCCGGGTCGCCACGTCCGGCCACAGGCCAAGGTCCTGCGCGATCGGCAGCGCCTCCTGGTGCAGCCGGGCGGCCCGCCGGTGGTCGCCGACCAACTCGGCCAGCGCGGCCAGCCACTCGTTGGCCTGCAGCTGACCCCACCGGTCCCCGAGGTCCGCGAACAGCCGACTGGCCCGAGTCGCGTCCCGCTTGATCGCGTCGAGATCTCCTCGTACGTGCGCGAATTTGGCTCGCGTGAGCAGCGCGGCGGCGGTCCCCCACCAGTCGCCGTCGGCTTCCAGGCCGGCCATCGCCTCGGCCAGCGACGCACCGCCCGGCGACCCGGCGGTCTGGCTGGACACCAGGAACCAGCGCAGCCGCGGCTGGCCCTTCAGCTGCCCCAGCGCTTCCTCGACGTCACCTTCTTGGCCCTGCAGAAGAGAAAATCCGGTGTACCAAGCGAATGCGACCGGGTCGTCGGCAACCGACAGCGCGGTCCGCAAGAACCGTTTGGCCTCGGTCAGACGACCGCGCAGGAACCAGTACCACGTGAGCGCGGTAGCTAGTCGTACGGCCATCTCACCGTGCTGGTCGGCGACCGCGCCATCGAGCGCGCCGCGGAAGTTGGCGGCCTCGTCGTCCAGCCGCTCCAGCCACTCGCGTTGATCTGGACCGCGCAGCAGCGGGTCGGCTTTTTCCGCCAGGGCAACGTAATATCGCTGTTGGCGGGCTCGTAGGGCCGGCAGCTCGGCGGCATCGGCCAACCGGTCCTGGCAGTAGGCCGCGACCGACTCCAGCATTCGATAGCGTGGCCCGTATGGGCCGTGCACCGCGACCACCATGCTGCGATCGACCAATCGGCCCAGCAGCTCCAAAATCTCGTCCTCGGGCAAGTCCGCGACGGCTCGGGCGGCCTCCACAGTGCAGCCGTCCGGATGGACCGCCAGCCGGCGCAGCACCAGGCGCTCGGGCTCGCTGAGCAGCTCCCAGCTCCAGTCGATCATCGCCATCAGGGTCTGCTGGCGCGGCGGCGAGCCGCGATGCCCGGTGGCGAGCAGCCGGAACCGGTCGTCCAACCGGGCGACCAGCCCCTGAACGCCGAGCGCCGGCACCCGGGTGGCGGCCAGTTCCAGCGCCAGCGGAATGCCGTCCAACCGGCGGCACAGCACCGCGACCGGGCCAGCGTTTTCCTCGTCCAGCGCGAAATCCCGCGACGCGGCGGCCGCACGGGCCGCGAAAAGCCTGACGGCGCTGGCATTTTCCAGTGGCGGCACATTCCAGACCACCTCGCCGGGCAACGCCAGCGGCTCCCGGCTAGTGGCCAGCACTCGTACGCCCGGAGCCGCCCGCAACACCGCATCGACCAGCTCGGCGGCCTCGTCGATCACGTGCTCGCAGTTGTCCAGCACCAGCAGCAGCTCCCGCTCACGCAGCGCGGCGGCGAGCCGGTCGACCGAGCGCTGCGTGTCACCGGACGTGTCACGGACGCTCAACGCGTTCATCACCACGTCCGCGAGCGCGTCGCTGCAGGTCTGGTGGTAGCCGGCGAGCTCCACCAGCCAGCCCCCGCCAGTGAAGCGTTTTACCAGTTCACCGGCTATCTGTACGGCCAATCGCGTCTTGCCGACCCCGCCCGGGCCGGTCAGCGTCACCAGCCGGTCGGTGGCCAGCCGGGCCTGGATCCGGGCGATCGCGTCGTCGCGGCCAATCAGCTCGCCCAGCGGCGCCGGCAGATTGCCGCTGGACCGGGGCGCCTCAAGGCCCGCGTCCTGGGTCAGAATGGCCTGCCGGAGGTCGGACAGCTCCGGGCTCGGATCCAGGCCGAGGTCCTCAGCCAGCCTTTCTTGCAGTTCTTGGAAACTGTCCAGCGCCTCGGTCTGCCGGCCAGAGCGGTAGAGCGCGCGCATGTGCGCGGCCCGCAACCGCTCGCGCAGCGGGTGCTCGGCCAGCAGATCGCTCAGCTCGCCGACCAGCGCCGCGTCCTGCCCCATCGCGAGCCGCGCCTGCGCTCGATCCTCCAGCGCGGTCAGCCGCTGCTCGGCCAGCCGCGCGATGGCCGGGCCGGCGAAAGACTCATCGACGAAATCCGCGTACGCGGACCCGCGCCACAGCTCCAACGCCTCCGTGAGGATCGCGTCCGTACGGCCGGATTTCTCCGTCAGGGCAACAAACCGGAGCGCGTCGACCTCATCCGAGCGCAACGCGTACCCGGCCGGTCCGGACACCACCAACGCCTTGCCGCCGGCCTCCGCGTCCTCCAACACCCGGCGCAGCTGCGACACCTTGACGGCGAGCGCCGCGCCGGGATTGCTCGGCGGTCGGTCGCCCCACAGATCCTCGGCCAGCCGGTCCGCGGACACCGGCCGGCCCTGCGCGATCAACAGCACCGCGAGCAGCGCGCGAACCTTGGCGCCGGGCACCTGCACGACGTCACCGGCGGTCGTCCAGACCGTCAGCGGCCCCAGCACTCCAAATCTCACCGGCCCACCATAACCGGTCCCCGACCTGGTGATTTACCGATCGCATACGCTGGACGAGTGCAGGAGCAGGAGTGGCGAGCGCGGCGCGCGGCCTACGAGAGCGCCGTCGACGCGCTGACGGCCGGTCACCGCGAGCGCTCCCGGCGGCAGCAGAAACACCCGGTTTTCGACTTCCTGTTCACGTATTACTCGCTTCGCCCCGGCAAGCTGCGCCGCTGGCATCCCGGCGCCGGCGCGGTCCTGGAAAACGCCGACGAATTCCTCGCTACTGCGGGCTATGTCCGCAGGCCAGAAGGGGTATCGGTGGATCCGGCAGCGCTGCCCGAGCGGCAGCTCACGGCGGCTCGCAATGTCCACCGGCTGCTGAAGGCGACCGCCGGCCGGCCGCCTCGGCTGGGTTGCTCCGGGCTGCACGAGTGGGCGATGGTCTACCGGCAGCCAGCCGACCGGCGACACTCGTACGTGCCGTTGCGGCTCGGCTCCGAGGGCACCGACACGGTCGTCGAAACACTGCCGATGAAATGCAGCCATTTCGACGCTTTCCGTTTCTTTACTGACGAAGCTCGGCCGTTGAATCCGATCCAGCTCACCCGCGAGTCCACAGTGGACAATGAACAGCCGGGCTGTTTGCACGCCACCATGGACCTCTACAAATGGGCGTACACACTCTCTCCGCTGACGCCGTCCGAGCTGGTGTTGGACTGCTTCGGGCTGGCGATGGATGCCCGGGAGCTGGACATGCGGGCCTCGCCGTACGACCTCAGCGCGTACGGTTACCAGCCGGTCCACATCGAAACACCGGCCGGTCGCCGGGAGTACGCGCTGGCGCAGGGCGCGCTGGCCGAGCGGGCGGCTCCGCTGCGCGACCGGCTGATCACGTTTTCGGAGGTCTAGACATGCCAGCGGCATGGCCGCTCGTCGGGCGGTCGAAGGAGTGGGAGTTCGTCGCCGACGCGATGGGCCGCCAGCGCGGGATCGTGCTGGCCGGCGCGGCCGGCGTGGGCAAGACGCGGCTCGCGCGGGAAGTCCTGCAGGCCGCCGCCCGCCGCGGCTCGACCACCCGCTGGGCCTTCGCGTCCGCCTCCGCACGCGGCCTGCCACTGGGCGCTCTCAGCCCGATTATCTCTGTGACGGACGGAAATCCCGCACAGTTGCTACGACACGCCACCGACGCGCTGGCCGCCGGCACGGACGTGGTCGTCGGCGTGGACGACGCCCATTTGCTGGATGAGCTGTCGGCGCTGGTGCTTTACCAGCTGGTGGGCGCCGGCGCGGCCAAGGTGATCGTGACCGTCCGCACCGGCGAGCCGGCGCCGGCCGCCGTGACGGCATTGTGGGAGGGCAGTTTGTTGCCACGGCTGGAAATCCAGCCGCTGCCCGAGGCAGCCACCGCCGAGTTGGTGGCGGCCGCGCTCGGCGGCCCAGTGGACAGCAATGGCACCGCGAAGCTGTGGTCGATGACGCACGGGAACGCGCTTTTCCTGCGGCAGCTGGTGCTTGGCGAGCTGGACGCCGGCCGGCTGGTCGATGTCGGCGGGGTGTGGCGATGGTCTGGCGCGGCCGGAGTCTCGCCCGTACTGGCCGAACTCGTACGCGCCAGAATGGGCGGCCTCACCGACCAGGCCCGCGAGGTGGTCGACGTGCTCGCCCTCGGCGAGCCGCTGGGCACCGAACTTCTGGTTGACCTGACGGGGAAAACAGCCGTACGGACGGCGGAAGCGGCCGGCCTGGTGGGCATCGAGCAGGACGGTCACCGGCGGCAGGCGCGGCTTGCGCACCCGCTTTATGGGGAAGTACGCCGAAACGGCATTGGTCAGCTGCGCGCCCGCCGGCTGCGCGGCGCGATCGCCACCGCGCTCGCCGACGCCGGCGGCCGCCGCGCCGACGACACCCTGCGCCGCGCGGTCCTCGTGCTGGATTCCGACCTCACCCCGGACCCCGCGCTGCTGACCACGGCCGCCGGCGCGGCGATCGCACTTTTGGACCTACCGCTCGCCGAACGGCTGGCCCGCGCCGCGGTGGCCGCTGGCGGCGGCTATCTTGCGCGGCTCACGCTGGCCGACTCGCTGTCGTGGATGAGCCGCGGCGAAGCGGCGGACGCCGAGTACGTTCGGCTGGCCGAGATCGCGAGCGACGACCAGGAGCGGGTCCGGGCCGCTTTTCCGCGCGCCGCCAACCTTTTCTACGCGCTGCGCCGGCCGACGCAGGCGATCGCCGTGCTGGAGGCCGGTTTGGCCGCGGTCACCGACAAGGTCGGCCAGCAAGCCCTGATCGGCCTCCGATGCACCTTCCAGGTCCACTTAGGACGGCCACGGGATGTCATTCGTGAAGCCGAAATCGCGCTGGCCACGCCGGGACTGCCGGCCCAGCCACTGGTCATGACGTCGTACAGCTATGTCGCCGGCCTCACGGTCCTGGGCCAAGCCGACACCGCACTGCCGGCCGGCGATCGCGCGTACGCGGCCGCCGATGTTTCCTTCGACTGCGCGGTGCCCAGCCTCGGCCTCGCGATGACGCACGTCTTCACCTTGCGAATGGCCGGATATCTGGAAAAAGCCGAGCAGATCGCGATCGAGCGACGCTCCCGCGGCGGCGAGATCCCGGGCACCCCGCAGGCGTACGGCGCCACCCTGATGGGCCTCGCCGCACTTTTTCGGGGTCGCTTGACAGTCGCCGTCCGGTGGCTCCGGGAAGGCCGGGCCGGGTTGCTGACCGACACCGCGGGCTACCAGAACGCGTGCCTGACCGGCCTGGTCGAGGCGCTCGCCAAGCTCGGTGAGGTCGCCGCCGCCCGGGAGGCTTTGACCCAGCTGGACGCGAATCCGCATCCGGTCATGGTGCTGTTCGAGCCGGACCTGCAGCTGTCCCGGGCCTGGGTGGCGGCCGCCGAAGGCACCGTCACCGCGGCGATCGCACTCGCCCACGACGCGGCGCGTACGGCCCGCGCCGACGACCGGCACGCGCAGGAGATTTTGGCTCTGCAAACCGCTTTGCAGTTCGGCGATGACACCGTCGCGGGCCGCCTCGGCACCCTCGCCACGGTGGCCGACGGTCCCCGCGGCGCGGCCGTCGCCGCACACGCTTTCGCCCTGGCGGCCAACGACGGCGACGCACTGCTGGCCGCTTCCTATGAGTGGGAAAAGATCGGCGACCTGGTGGCCGCCACCGACGCCGCCGCGCAGGCCGCGGTGGCATACGAGCAAGGAAAATCCGCCCGAGAGGCGATCGCCCGAGCCGACCGGCTGGCCGCCGACTGCGGCGGCGCCCGTACCCCGGCGCTGCTGGCCGCGACCCGCCCGCTCCCCCTCACCGGCCGCGAACGCGAGATCGTCAGCCTGGCCGCACAGGGCCTGTCGAACCAACAAATCGCCGACCGGCTGGCCGTCTCGGTGCGTACGGTCGAGGGGCACCTTTATCGCGCCAGCACCAAACTCGGCACCACCAACCGCTCCGACTTCGCGACCCTGCTCAACCCTCGACCGAAAGAAACCTAGTGGTCATGACGGCTGAATACGACGTGGTTATTGTCGGCGGCGGGCATAACGCCCTGGTGGCGGCGAGTTATCTCGCCCAGGCCGGCCGGTCGGTGATCGTGCTGGAACGCGGTGCCGCGGTCGGCGGCGCGGCGGTGTCCTTCCGGGCTTTCGACGGCGTCGACGTACGCCTGTCCCGGTATTCATATTTGGTCAGCCTGTTGCCGCGGAAAATCATCGCTGACCTCGGGCTCGATGTGACGCTGCGGCGGCGGCGAATCTCGTCGTACACACCGTTGGGCGATCGCGGCCTGCTGGTGGACACCCACGATCGCGAGCGGACTGCCGCGTCGTTCCGGTCGATCACCGGATCGGACGCGGATTTCGCCGCCTGGCAACACTTCTACAGCCAGACCGAGCTGGTGGCCCAGCGTGTTTTCGACACCCTGACCGAGCCGCTGACCAGCAAAGACGACCTGAAGGCCCGAGTGCGCGACGATGCCGCCTGGTCGATGCTGTTCGAGCGGCCAATAGCGCACACGTTGCTCGAGCGGTTCGCAGACGACACGGTCCGTGGGGTGGTGTTGACGGACGCGCTGATCGGCACCTTCGCGGCCGCCGGCGAGCCGACGTTGCGGCAGAACCGCTGCCTGCTCTACCACGTGATCGGCAACGGGACCGGCGACTGGGATGTCCCGGTGGGCGGGATGGGCGCGGTCACCGGTTCGCTCGCCGGGGTCGCGCGGCAGGCCAACGCGGTGCTACGGACCGATGCCGAGGCGCTGTCCATAACGCCGGACGGCGAGGTGCGTTATCGACACGGCGACGACGAGCATGTCGTACGCGGAGACTACGTACTGGCGAATGTCGCTCCGCCCACGCTCGCACGGCTGCTCGGCGAGGAACCGACGGAGGAGCCCGAAGGCGCGCAGCTCAAAGTGAACATGGTGCTTTCCCGGCTCCCCCGGTTGCGGCAGCCCGGCCTCGACCCAGTCGACGCGTTCGGCGGCACCTTCCACGTCAACGAAGGTTTCGAGCAGCTGGAGACGGCGTACGCGCAAGCCGCCGCCGGCCAGATCCCGACCCTGCCGCCGTCCGAGATCTACTGCCATTCGCTCACCGACCCATCTATCCTCGGCCCAGCCGAGAAAGCCGCTGGGGTCGCCACCCTGACCCTTTTCGGGCTGCACATGCCGGCCCGGCTGTTCGCTGGCCGCAATGACCAGGCCCGGGCGCAGGCGCTGCGCGCGACGCTGGCGTCCTTGGATGCCGTGCTGGCCGAGCCCATCGAGGACTGCCTGCTCCGGGACAGTCACGGAAACCCTTGCATAGAAGCGAAAACGCCGCTGGATCTGGAGGCGGAGGTGGGGTTGCCCGGCGGTCACATCTTCCACCGTGACCTGTCCTGGCCGTACGCGCAGGATCCGGCGCAGGTCGGGCGGTGGGGCGTGGAGACGGCGTACGAACGAGTCCTGCTCTGCGGTGCCGGCGCGGCCCGCGGCGGCGGGGTCAGCGGCATCCCCGGGCACAACGCGGCAATGGCCGTTCTCGGCGCCACCGACAAATAGGCTTTCCGAAGACAGCGCAAAGTCGTGTGATTCTCGTGGGGAAACTGACCTTACGATTCCCCCACAGGGAGTCTCTCTGGGTGCGCTTGCTAGTGGTTCTACGGCAAAACGGCCGGTCGGCGGAGGCTTTGGCGCTCTACCACCACATCCGCACCCGGTTGGCCGACGAGCTCGGCGTGGACCCCGGCCCGGAACTCTACCGGATCCACGCCGAACTGCTGGCCGGCACGTCCGTACGAGTAGACCGCCCAAGGCCCGGACAACTCGTCCGGATGCGAAATTCCCGTTGGCCTTGACAGGTGCAGACCCCGCTTCACGGCCGTTTCGCGGCCAACTCATGCCCGTTCTCTCGCAATGCCAGCACCAACAGTCCGGCCAGTGCGGCGACATTCAGCACGACCTTGGCCAGCAGATCGGTCGCGGTGAAGCGGTTCGCCGGAAACCGGCCACCATGCTCGCGGTCAACGCCCCGGCGACCAGCGCGAGCCGGTGCCGGTCGGTCCAGCCCTTCGACCATCGACATCCGGCGAAACCCACCGCCGCGGCGACCACGAGCGCCAACGCAGGCGACTCAGACCAAGCCCGTACTATCGCCGCCAGCAAGATCAACGTCACCGAGAGTGTCGTCATCTGCTGGTGGGTCCGGGAGGACGGAGGCCGGGTCGACCGGAAACGGCAGCGGGATGACCGTGCCTTCGAGCTGGCAGTCATCCCGGACCTCGTCGCTTGGCTGGCGACGCGACCCGAAGTCGACTGGGACGACACCCGCCTCGGGAACCGATTCCAGATGACGCTTACCCGTCACTTTTCTTCAGCTCCGATCAGGTGAGGCGCCATTTCCCGTCGCTGAGCATGCCAGCCGCTCTTGTCGCACCGATGTTGCCGAGTTGTCATCACGACACGAGCAGCGACGGCGGAGACCGGCCGACTCCGATGACATCGATATGACAACGTCATGGCATCGGGTCGTGGCACCCTGGTGCGCTCGCGAATTAATCGGCCTGCCATTCACTTTCGGTATTGTGGCGGTGAATGTGACGTCTCTCTTGTGGAATTGCTGGCGAGTCGTATCTTGAGCACTATGGCCAGCGCGCAAATCGCTGATAGGAAAACCCGGGACTCCGCTGCTCCGGACGTGTCGGTCCGGCTACTGGGCGATCTGGAAATCCTGGCGGACGGCGTCCCGGTTCCCGTGGTGGGAGACAAGTGCCGGGTCATCGTGGCATCGCTCGCCCTCGCCGGCGGCCAGCCGCTGAGCGTGCACACCCTCGCGTCGCGGGTGTGGAACAACGAGCTGCCGGCACGGGTCGCCGGCAGTGTGGCCAGCCTGGTCACCCGACTGCGCCGGCCGCTCGGAGTCGGCGCTATCCAGACCGTGCGGGGCGGCTACCAGCTGCGAACCACCCCGGAGCTGGTGGACGCGCTGCGGTTCCGGTCCCTGCTGACGGAGGCGGCGACCAGCGCGGACACCGAACGGGAGCGGTCGCTGCTCGATGCCGCGCTGCAGCTCTGGCGGGCCGAGCCGTTCGCCGGGCTGCGGTCCGAGGTGCTGGAACGGGACGAGCTGCCCGGTCTGGTGGAGTTGCGGCTCGCCGCGCTCGAACGCCGAGCCGACATGGACCTCGCAGCTGGTACGCCGCTGCCCTGGATCGCCCAGTTTCACTATCTGACCGCCCAACATCCGCTGCGGGAAAGCCTGTGGCAGCGGCTGATCATGGCGCTGGCGGCGAGCGGGCGGCAAGCCGACGCCTTGATGGCGTACGAGCAAGTTCGTACGACGCTGCGGGAAAATCTGGGAGTCAGCCCCGGCGCCGAGCTCCAGCGGTTGCACCAGCGGTTGGTGAGCGGCGCGCCCACGGTCACACCACCACCGGTCGAGGTTCCGCAAGTCGAACCGCTGCGCCAGCTGCCGCCGGCCGGTGGTCATTTCGTCGGCCGCGAAGCCGCCCTGGTCGCGCTGGACGATCTGGTCGCCGCCCGTGCGCCGGAGCCGTGGGCCGGTCCGGCCATCGCGGTGATCGACAGCGGCGGTGGCATGGGCAAGACCACGTTGGCGATCCACTGGGCACATCGGGTGCGGGCCGATTTTCCGGACGCCCAGGTGTATCTCGACCTGCGCGGCTACAGCCCCGGCAAAAGCCTTTCACCACACGACGCACTGGAGTTGGCCCTGCGGGCGCTGGGAATCGCCGGCGATCACCTGCCGGCGACGGTGGAAGGCCTGTCGGCGCTTCTTCGTACGGTCACCGCGGACAAACGCATCCTGCTCATTCTGGACAACGTCCGGAACAGCGAACAGGTCCGCCCGCTGCTGCCCGGTCCCGGCGGTGCCGTGGTGGTGACCAGCCGGAGCCAGCTTCGCGGACTGGTCGCCCGCGATGGCGCCGTTCGGGTGAGCCTGGACCGGCTCGCTCCAGCCGAGTCCGTACGGCTGCTGACCGACATTGTCGGCGCCCGCGCGGCCGACGAACCGGAGCGGGCCGCGGACATCGCCCAGCTCTGTGACCACACTCCGCTGGCTCTGCGCATCATCGCGGACCGGCTGTCCCGCCAGTCCAGCACGTCTCTGGGCACCCTCGTCCACGCCCTGCAAGCGCAGGAATCGGTGCTGGACGCGTTCGACACCGGCGACGACGACAGCACCAACCTACGGATAGTGCTGTCGTGGTCGTACGAACAACTCGACCCGGCGGCGGCCCGCGCGCTGCGGCTGATCGGGCTGTTTCCGGGCGCCAGCATCAGTCTTTCGGCGGCGGCCGCGATGGTCGGGCTCCCCGCCAAGGACGTTCGCGTCGTCCTGGACCGGCTCACCGACACCCATTTGCTGGAACAAAAAGAGCACGACCGCTACGAGCTGCATGACCTCGTACGGGCATTCGCCGAGGAACGGTCGCTGGCCCACGACAGCCAACCGCACCGGGCCGAGGCAGTCGTACGCGTCCTTGAGTGGTACGTCCGTGGGCTCAACATGGTCTATCGGCAACTGGAGCCGAGCCGGCAGCGGGTCGGTGTGGAGTCCGCGTCCATCCTGGTGACACCGCCTGCTTTGGCGGACGAGCGGGCCGCGGATGTGTGGTGTGAGGCCGAATATCGCACTCTGGTCGCGCTCGTCGACTGGGCCGTCCACCAGGATCAGCCCGGATATGCGTGCCGGTTGACCTGGCTTCTGCAGATCATGATCAACCGGAGCAACCGGCCGCAGGACCAGATCGACCTGCACCAGATCGCGATCGCGGCGGCCGCGAGCCTGGACGATCCGGTGTTGGAGGCGCGACTGCTCAACGGCCTCGGCAATGGCTTTGCCGAGCTGCAACGCCCGGACGACGCGGAACGCTGCTACCAGGATGCGCTGGCTCGGTTCCAGGCGGCGGGGAACGAACCCGGCGAGGCGCAGGTGCTGGGAAACCTCGGCCTAGTGGACACCGAGCGCGGAAAGTACGAGCGGGCGAAGACCCGGTCGCAGACCGCGTTGGAGCTCTACCGCCGACTCGGCGACCACCGCGGCGAGGCGGTCAACTTCGACAACCTCGCCATGGCGCATTTCGGCTGCCGGGAATACGCCCCGGCGATCGCGTGCTGGCGGCGCGCGTTCGAGATCAACCGGCGGTGCGGCTGGCGGCACAACGAGGGCTACAACCTGGCGAACCTCGGCCGGGCGTACGCGGCGCTGAACAAGCACGAGCGAGCCATCGCCTATTTCGGGCAGGCGTTGCTGCTTTACCGGCTGGTCGGCAGCCGCCAACGCGAAGCGATAACCCAACTCCACCTGGGATATTCGTTGATCGCCACCGGGGACGTCGATGCCGCGCGAGAGGCCTGGCGGGCTTCCCAGCGCACCCTCGACGCGTTGGGCGACGCCCGGGCCGGCGAAGCCCGGCGGGCCCTGGACACCGCCGACGCCGCCGCCGCGATGTTCTGCTGACCTTTCTGGCATCTGACAAATTGGTCCGGCTGTCCGGTGGACGCGACCTTTCTCGCTACCATCACAGGATGAGCGCGGACGAGATCGACTGGGCCCGCCGGCTGGCGGTGGACGCGAGCCGCGCCATGCCGTTGTATCACCAGTTGCGCGAGCGGCTGCGGATCGCCGTTCGCGAGGTCGAGCCGGACACCCCGATGCCGACCGAGCGGGCGCTGATGGAGTTCACCGGCGTCAGCCGGGCCACCATCCGGCGGGCGGTGGCCGACCTGGTCAGCGAGGGTTTGCTGGTCACCCGGCAGGGCAGCGGGACCTACACCGCGCCGGCCAGGGTGCCCACCGAGCTGGGCCGGCGCCCACGCGGCTTCACCGACACGATGGCCCGGCTGGGGCGGCAGCCGAGCACAAAAGTGCTCGAAGCGGAGCTGGTCGCTGCTTCGGCGGAAATCGCCGAGCGGCTGGGCCTGGCCGCCGGCGACCAGGTGGTGGTGCTGGAACGGCTGCGACTGCTGGACGGCGAGCCGTGCATGGTCGAGCGCGCGCACCTGCCGGCCGACCTGGTGCCAGGCCTGCTCGACCGGGACCTGGACGGCTCGCTCTATGACACCCTGAGCCTGCAATATGGGCTGGTGCCGGCGCAGGGCACCGAGTCGATCGTGGCGGTCAACGCCGACCAGCGGCTGGCCCGGCTGCTGGACATCCCGATGGCCGCGGCCGTGCTGGCCACCTCCCGTACGACCAGCACGGACAGCGGCACGCACCTGGAATACACCCTCCGGCACGCCCGCGGCGACCGCTGCTCGTTTCTCATCGAGCTGGGTGCGTCCGGCGGGCAGCTCGGCGACCACTCCAGCCTTGATCCGGCATTACGGCCGGCACTGTTCACCTGATTGGGTCGTTGACACGGCCAATCCTCCTCAATAAAGATACGGTTGTACGGACCAATTGAGGTGAGGGTGGCCGGCACGTGACAGGGATAAGACTCGGCGTCGACGTCGGCGGCTCCGCGACCAAGTGGGTGCTACTCGACGAGACCGGCGCCATGCTGGACGCCGGCTCGACGCCCACCCCGCGAGCCGGGCCGGCGGCGGTGATCGAGCTGGTCGCCGAGCTCGCGGCGCAGTCGAAAGAGCCCACCGCGATCGGGGTCGCCGTCCCGGGCCTGGTCGACACGGCCAGCGGCGCCACCCTGTTCATCCCCAACGTGGGCGGTGACTGGGCGGGCTTCCCGTTCACCGAACGGCTGGCGGCGCGTACGTCCACACCGGCCACCGTCATCAACGACGGCCGCGCGTTCGCGCTCGCCGAGCTCCGGCAGGGCGCCGCGAAAGGCCTGTCCGAAGCGCTTTTCGTGGTGGTAGGCACCGGAATCGGCGGTGCACTGGCGGTTGGCGGCCGGGTTTTGCATAACCGGCGCGACAATTTCGGGGCGATCGGGCACATGACCGTACGGCCGAACGGCGATCGCTGCACCTGCGGCAACCGCGGCTGCCTGGAAACCGTCGCGAGCGCCCGTGCGCTGGCCACCAAGACCGCGACCGCCGAGCAGGTCGCCGCGGCGGCCGCCCAAGGCGATCCGACCAGCGCGCGGCGGATCCTGCGGGCCGGTCGGGAGCTTGGCCTCGCGATCAGCAGCACGCTCGCCTTTCTCGGCTTTTCCACCGCAGTGGTGGGTGGCGGCGTCGCCGGCGCGCTGCCGCAAATGCTGCCGGCGATAGTCGCCGAACTCGATGACCGGACCGCCATGCTCGGCACCTGTCACGTACACCCCGGCGCGCTCGGCCCGCATGCGGGTGCGATCGGCGCGGCCTTATGGACTTTGGAGGGACCATGACCTGGATCGGGCAGGCCATCGAGCTGCTGAGGACGATCGAGGACACCCAACTGGCGGCGCTGGAGCGGGCCAGCGTGCTCGCGGCGGAGTCCATTGCCGGCGGCGGGGTCGTGCACACCTTCGGCACCGGCCACTCGCGCATCCCGGTCGAGGAGATGTTTCCGCGCTACGGCTCATATCCGGGCTTCCACCCGATCGTCGAGCTGTCGTCGACCTTCCACACCCAGGTCACCGGTTCGAACGGGCTGCGGCAGGCGATGTTCGTCGAGCGGGTGCAGGGCCTCGCGGACGTGATCCTGAGCAACTTCGCCTTGCGGCCAACGGATTCGGCGATCGTGTTCAGCGTCAGCGGCCGCAACGCGCTGCCCGTCGAGATGGCGATCGGCCTGCGAAAAGCCGGCGTACGGGTGATCGCGGTGACCGGCCTCGCCGAGTCGTACGCGGCCGAGCCGACCCATCCAACCGGTACGCGCCTGTGCGATCACGCCGATGTCGTTATCGACCTCTGTACGCCACCGGGCGACGCGCTGTCCACAGTGGACGGTCTGGCCGAGCGGGTCGGTCCGGGCAGCACGGTGGCCGCGGTCGCGGTGGTGAACGAGATCAAGGTGCGGACGGCCCAAAAGCTCGTCGACGCCGGCTGCCCGCCCCCGGTGATCACTGGCGCGAGCGTGGTCGGCCGCGAACGCAGCGACGAACTGTTCGCCGCGGCCTGCGCCGAGCATGCCCGCCGGGCCGCCGCCGTGCTCCGGACTACCCCGTGAACGTGCTGGTCGCGGGCGCGGCCGGCGGGATCGGGTCGGCGTGCGTACGAGCCGTCGAGGCCGACGGCGGCGCGGTCTATGGCGTCGACCGGGACGACACCGACATCACGCTGCCCGGCGGCGCCGAGCGGGCCGTCGCCACCGCGGTGGACAAGCTCGGCCGGTTGGACGGCGTGGTGCACGCGATCGGCATGTCCGGCCGCCGACAGGGCGACGGACCCATCGAGTCGTGTACGGACCAAGCCTGGGCCGAGGTTCTGCGAGTCAACTTGGAATCAGCGTTTCGGCTGCTCAGAGCGGCCGTGCCGGTGCTCACCGAGGCCGGCGGCGGCTCGATCGTACTGATCGGCTCGGCGCTCGCGACCGATCCCGATCCGGACTTTCGCACCGTCGCGTACGCGACCGCCAAGGGCGCCCTGCTGTCGCTGGCCCGCGTCGTCGCGCACCAGACCGCACGCGCCGGCGTACGGGTGAACATCGTCTCCGCGGGACTGGTGGACACGGCGATGGCGACGCGCGCGCTCACCACCCAAGCAATCCAGGACCGGCTTCCCGAGCTGATGCCGCTCGGCGGCAACGCCTGCACGCCGGAAGAGGTGGCCGCGGCGGTGTTGTGGCTGTTGTCGCCGGCTTCCCGGCGTACCACCGGAACCTCGCTGCCAGTGGATGGCGGGTGGCACTTATGAGCGATCCGCTGCTGTGGTCAGGTGACGTGATCGTGGCTGGCGGCGGCTCGGCGGGCTGCGCTGCAGCCGTCGCGGCCGCCCGCGAGGGCGCGTCGGTGCTGCTGGTGGAATCGGCCGGGTTCTTCGGCGGCACCGGCGCGGCCGTCCTGGACACGTTCTACGGCTTCTATCCCCCGGGCGGCAACGAGAGAGTCGTCGGCGGCATTGGCTGGGAGGTGTGCGAGGCGCTGTTCGCCAGGGAAGCGGCTTTCGAGCGTCCGAACACCTATGGCGCCGGCACGGGAGTCACGTACGAGCCGGAGATCCTCAAACAGGTCTGGGACGACCTGCTGGCCGACGCCGATGTCACGACCTTGCTGCACGCGACCGTCACCGATGTCCTTATGGACGGCGACAAAGTCAGCCACCTCGGACTGCACACGGCCGCCGGCCCACGGTCGGTGAAAGCGGTCGTCTACATCGACGCAACCGGCGACGCGGAGCTGGCCTGGCGGGCCGGCGCTGCCGTGGACGCGCCGCGCGACCAGGTCCGCCGACAGCCGATGACCGCGACTTTTCGGCTTGGTGGTGTGGATCTGGCCCGTACGTCGGCGGCCGACCTGCATCGCCGAATGGCCGAGGCGACCGGTTATGTGTTGCCACGCCGGGAAGGCTCGACTCACCGGACAATGCTGCCCGGGGTCGTACACACCAACCTGACGCGCGTGAGCGGCGCCGATCCGACCGACCCGTGGCAGCTGTCCGACGCGGAGCGGGAAGGCCGTCGACAGGTCCGCGAATACGTCCGGTTCCTGACCGCCGAAGTGCCTGGCTACGAGCAGGCGTACCTGATCAACACGTCCATAAGGATCGGCGTACGAGAGAGCCGCCGGCTGCGCGGCCGCTACTTGCTGACTCGCTATGACGTCCTGCAGGCACGTGAGTTCGCCGACGCGATCGCCCGCTGCGGGGCGCCGGTCGAGGACCACGACGGCGGCTCGAAGACCGTGTGGGAGTACGTCGGCGGGGCGGCCACCGGACGCAGTTACGGCGTGCCGTACGGCTGCCTGCTGCCGGTCGAGGTCGGCAACCTGCTGGTCGCCGGCCGCTGCCTGTCCGCGACGCACAGCGCGCACGCATCGGTCCGGTCGATGGCCCAGTGCTTCGCCACCGGGCAAGCCGCCGGCACCGCGGCCAGCTTCGGTGAAAACCCGGCTGACCTCGATGTTCAGGTACTGCGCAAGCGACTGATCGACCAGGGAGCATTGCTGTGAGCCGCGTACGTACGGTCATGGGCGATGTCGACACCGACCAGCTCGGTGTCATGTTCGCCCACGAGCACCTGCTGATGACCGGCGGCTGGCCGGTCCTGCACGAGCCGGACTACCGGCTCGACGACCTGCCGGCCGCCGCCACCGAACTGCGCGCGGCGGCGGCACACGGGCTGTCCGCGGTCGTCGAGATGACCCCGCTCGGCTTCGGCCGCAGCCCGCGCGGGCTCGCCCAGCTGGCCCGCGAGACCGGCGTCGCGATCATCGCCACCACCGGCTTCCACAAGGTCGAGTATTACGACGACCTGCACTGGTTACACCGCTACAGCGCGGACCAGATCAGCCGGCTGCTGATCGAGGAGATCACCGTCGGGATGGACGAATACGGCCTTGTTGGGCCGTACGCGGATCGTACGGACGCAAGGGCCGGCGTGATCAAGATCGGCACCCGCTACCACCGGTTGGGCCGCTCGATCGGCAAGCTGATCGAGGCCGTCGGCATGGCGCATCAGGAGACCGGTGCGCCGGTCGCGACCCACAACGACAAGGGCACCTGCGGCCACGAAGTGCTGGACGCGCTGGTCGCGGCCGGTGTCCAGGAACGGCACGTGGTGCTGGGCCACATCGACCACAACGCCGACCCGGGGCTGCTCGCCGAGCTGGCCGCCCGCGGTGCGTACCTCGCCTTCGACCGGCCCGGCCGGATCAAGTACGCGCCGGACAGCGACTCGGTGGCGCTGCTGGTCGCGGTCGCCGAGCGCGGCGGCGCCGACCGGCTGCTGCTGGGCTGCGACCTGGCCCGGCGCAGCTACTGGCGCAGCCTCGGCGGCGGTCCGGGCCTGGACTACCTGCTACGCGTCTTCGCGCCGCGCATGCGCGCCGAGGGCCACGCGGACCTGGTCGACGCCGCCCTCACCGTCAACCCGGCCCGCGCCTTCGCCCTTCGGTAGACCTGCGTCGGGCATGGTGTAGCCGGCCGTTTGACGCTGGATGCCGGCTTCGGATACGGCGTGGCAGTGATCGCCGAGTGTCGGACTTTGTCCCGCACTCGACGTCGAGTGCGGGATAAAGTGCCGCGGTCGACGTCCTCTACGACGGGCAGACATCGCTGTAGTCAGCAGACGGTGACCACATCGTCGCGTACGCGGACGCCAACAGGCCGGCCTCGCCAAGGATCCAGTCACCAAAAATCCCGCCATGCGGCACCCAATCAGCGCCAAAACGCCAAAAGGTGACTTTCCTTAATTCATTAGGACCACCTGATCATATTCGCCAACCAAAACGAGAAAAGCCTGGTGGATCACTTCAGAGGGAGTTAAGTTGTCCGTACAACTTGACGAATTGTGAGGGATGCCACATGGCCGAGGTCACCCGCGCCACCGCCGTGTCCACGACCGAACCCGGCCGGTCGCGGCCGGCCGAGCGGCTCGGCCGGCTGTTGCCGCTCCTGCTGCTGGGCAACGTCGGGATGTTCGCGCTCTACGCCGGCGTCAGTGGGGTTCTGCTGCCATTACAGGTGGCCGCCATCGACCCCGCCAACAAGGTCGCGAACCTCGGGCTGGTCACCGGCGTCAGCGTGCTCGCCGCGGTGATCTTCACCCCGCTGGCTGGCAGCTTCTCGGACCGCACCCGCGGCCGCTTCGGCCGGCGGGCGCCGTGGATCCTTGGCGGCGCGCTGGCCTCGCTGGTCGGCATGGTGATTTTGGGCAGCGTACGAACCATCGCGTTGCTCTTCGTTTTCTGGGCGCTGACCCAAATCACCATGGGCGCCTACCAGGCGTCGATCACCGCGGTGGTGCCGGACCGGGTGCCGGCGACCCGGCGCGGCATCGCCTCGGCGGTCATCGGGATGAGCATTCCGCTGGGCAACGCGGTCGGCGCGATCCTGGCCGCCGCCCTCGCCGCGACCCTGCTGACCGGCTACCTGACGCTCTCACTGCTGGTGATTGCGGTGGCGATTTTGTTCACCACGCTAACAAAAGACCGGCCGGTGGCGGCCGCCGAAACGACTCGGATCCGGACCGGGGAATGGCTGCGTACGCTGCTGTCGAGCCTCGCCCATCGGGACTTTCGCTGGGTTTTCATCGGCCGCGCCCTGTTGATCCTCGGATATTTCCTGGTCGCGACATACAACCTCTATTTGTTGCAGGACTACTACCGGCTGCCGGCCGGTCTTTCGGCGACCGCCGCGATCGCGATTCTCAGCCCGATCGGCGCGGTCGCCACCGTGGTCGCGACGGTCGTCGGCGGCGCGCTTTCGGACCGGTTCGGCCGGCGTAAGCCGTTCGTCTTCGGCGCCAGTTGCCTCGCCGGCGTCGCCTGCGTCATTCCGTTGATTTCCCCGACCTGGACCGGCGTCCTGGCATTCAGCATTGTTTCGGGCCTGGGCCTGGGATGTTATCTGTCCGTCGACACCGCGCTGGCCACCCTCGTGCTGCCCTCGGACCGCGACAACGGTCGCGATCTGAGCATTCTCAACATGTCCATGGCGGTGCCGCAGATCGTCGCGCCGCTGATCGCCTCCGCCCTCGTCCTGCATGTCGGCGGATATCCGGCGGTCTTCGTCGGCAGCGGGGTGCTCGCCGTCCTCGGCGCGCTCGCCGTGATTCCCATCCGCGGAGCCAAATAACCGCCGCAGAAAGGCAACACTCCGTCATTTTCGACCCTTGAAGGGCAGAGCCATGTCCAAAACAAGCCACATCAGGCTTCGGCACGTACTCACCGTCACCGCGGCCGCCGCCGCGATCCTGCTCGGATCGCTGTCGCCGGCCAACGCCGCCACCTATCCCGTCGAATCCGCCTACACCGCGGCCGGTCCGTACGCGACCACCACCGGCACGGTCGGCAGCACGTACGACCTCTACTACCCCAGCAACTACGCGACGCTCGGCTTCAAAAGCCCGATCATCACCTGGGGCAACGGCACCAACGCCAACCCGACGATGTATTCCACGCTGTTGAGCCATCTCGCCTCGTACGGCTTCACCGTGATCGCCTCCACGCTGCCGAACACCGGCAGTGGCAACGAAATCGACGCCGCCGCGCACTACCTGGTCACCCAGAACAGCACGACTGGCAGTGTTTTCAACGGAAATCTCGACATCCATCACGTCGCCGCGGTCGGACACTCGCAGGGTGCCGGTGGCGCCACCCGGGCCGCCACCAGCGACCCGGCGCTGATCACCACGCTGATGACCTTCTCGCTGCCCAACACCATCTGGGTCGGCTCCAACCCGGACTGTCCGACCGCCAGCGACTGCATGTACAACCCGGCGCAGGTCACCCAGCCGGCTTTCCTGATCAGTACGCACGGCGGCGCGGACGGCATCATCGCCAGCCCTGCCACCGAAAAAGGCTACTTCACCAGTCTGCCGGGCCATGGCGCGCTCGGCATTATCCAGAACTCCGACGGCAAGGCCGCCGACCACTCGGCGTCCCAGGACATCGCCTCCGGCGGCACTCCGGATGGGCTGCTCGGCTACGCGACCGCTTGGCTCACGTACCAGCTTCGCGGCGACACCACCGCCGCCGGTGCCTTCACCGGCGCCCATCCGGAGCTTCCCACCAACACCAACTGGCCTGGCAGCGCCGCGAAATAACCCTACTGGCCGTTCCAGGTGGCCAGCACGCGGAGCTTGTTCCACGGAATGTGGTGCAGTGCGCCGGTGGAGCCGTCCAGGCCGACGTTGTCCAGGATCCCACCGTCGCGCATGCCGTTGCCGGGGCGTTGCCACGGCGACCGGCTCGGGTCGGTGAGGTCGTCACCGGCCACTCCGATGCCACTGATCGGACCCGGGCCGCCACTGTCCAGGATGTAGCCACCGTATTTCTGCATGGCGACACAGATCATCTTCTCTCCGGCGGACGCGCCGGAGAGGGTGTCGCACTGAACCGACGGATCGAGTTGCATCCGGGCGCCCATCGGCAGGCAGCTGTTTCCGGAACCATCGCCGTCTGATTTACCAGCGGGCGCACGGAAAGCGCGGCAGCTCTTGGTGGAGGTGAAATAGAGGGCGTGCTCGATCGAGCCGGTTTGAATCTCGCTGTTGAGAATGAAACCGCTGCCCGCCTGCACCTCCGCGCCGGTGCCAACGCCCTCGGTCTTGGACGCCGCACCGCCACCGCTCGCGGCCGGCCAGTTGCCACCGCAGGAGCCGTTCCACTGCCCGCTGGACTTGCTCGCTCCCCAAATGGACTTGATGGTGCCGTCGTCCTTGTTGTGTACGACGATCCACTCGTCACCTGGAGCCGGCAGCTCGCGAGTCGCGTACGCGGGAATGTGGATGCTGCCGCCGACCGAACATCCCCAGTCGCTTTCGCTGAAAGACGGGTGATAAACCGGATCGCTGTTGCTGGCGTCGTAAATGGTGATCTGCCACTGCGGGCCGTTGACCCGTGGAGTGTTGCTGCCCATGGTGGCGACCATGGAGGCCGAGTGGGAGTCGAGCTTGGGATTGGCCGGGATGGCGGATCGGAAGTAGTTGGTGGACCCGTCCGTACCGGTGAACAACTCGGCCGGGCCGGGCTGGCGCGCATCCCAGGCATCGGCCCCCGCGGTGGTGCCGAAACCGGCCACCAGAGCGATGGCTCCGACGGCGGCCACCGTTCGCGTCCAGCGTCGTACCGTGTCCATACGAACCTCCCTTTTCGTCGCGTACCTCGCTATTCGATCCTTACCGACGCGAGATGGGAGACGTCCCGAGAAACGATTTCCGGCTGCCTGGCACACTGTCCGGGTGGCGAGTGGTCAGCTGATTGCCGGGCGATATCGGCTCGAGAGCGAGCTTGGCGCGGGTGGGATGGGCATCGTCTGGCTCGCCACCGATCTCGAACTTCGCCGGAAGGTCGCGCTGAAGCGATCACAGACCGGTGACGCCGGCCAGATCCGGCGGGAGGCCATGATCGGCGCCGGGCTGACCCATCCGCATGTGGTCACCGTGTTGGACGTGGCGGTCGACGGCGACGACCGCTGGCTGGTGATGGAATACGTGCCGTCGCGCAGCCTCGCGGAGGTGCTCGCCAACGACGGGCCGCTGCCACCGAACCAGGTCCGCAGGATCGGGGTCGAGCTGGCCGGCGCGCTCGCGGTGATGCACGCGAAAGGCATGGTGCATCGGGACATCAAGCCGAGCAACGTGCTCATCGCGCAGGACGGCACCGCGAAACTGACCGACCTCGGCATCGCCCGCTGGGCGGAGGCGACGCTGACCGGCGGTGCGTACGCGGGTGGCACCGCAGCGTACCTGGCCCCGGAAGCGGCCGACGACCACGAAGCAGGCCCGGCCTCGGACATCTTCTCGCTCGGCGCCACCCTGTTCGCCGCCGTCACTGGCGGCTCGCCGTGGGGCGGTTCGGGTCCGGCAGCGCAACTGCGCCGGGCCGCCGCGTACGACCTCGAACCGATGCCGCCGACCGGTGGCCTCGCCCCCGTGCTCGGCGCGTTGATGGCCAAACAACCCGCGCGCCGGCCGACCGCCGACCAGGTGCAGGGCCTGCTGAGTGGGGACACCACCGACCGCGTCTTTACCCCGGGGCGTCCGCACCGGGGGCGGTTGGTGCTGGTCAGCGCGGTGGTCGTCGGAGTCATGCTGGTGAGTGCCGGAGTCTTCGCGGCCATTCGGCATCGAACACCCGCGGCGCCTTCGAAGCCAGCCGCCGCCACGTCCCCGGGCGCCCTCGGCGATCCGCGTACGGCCGACCCGTGCGCGCTGCTCGTACCCGGCTCGCTGGCCCGATTCGGCAAGGTGGCGCTGGAACCCAACTACGGAAATTTCAACCACTGCGATCTCACCGTGGACACCACCGGCAAGAGCGACATCATCGACGTGTCGCTGGAATTCCAGCTGCCAGAAGAATATCCGGCTGTGCCACCGGTGCCCGGCAAGCTCGGCCAGGTGCAGCCCGTGCCGCCGACCGAGAATCGCTGCCAGCGCAGCATCGCGTTGCCCAACCTCTATCTCGTGGTGATTTCGGCCCGGCAGGTGCATAACCAACCCGCGCCGTTGTGCGGCGCGGCTGAGGCTGTCGCACTGGGCACGTACGGACTGCTGGCGAACGGGCCCATCCCGCACCGGCCGGCCTATAAATCTCCTTCCACCGGTGCCCTGGACGCGTGCACTTTGTTGTCCGGCAAGGAAATTTCCACCGCGATCGGCGCGGCCGTCAGTGCCGAACCCGACTACGGAAACTGGACCTGTTACTGGGAACACGGCGGCAGGCAGGTCACCGTCTCCTTCGGCCGGGAATACCCGTTGGAGGGCGATCCACCGGACGGGACCAAAACAACCGTCAGCGGACGCCTCGCGTACGTGGACACCTCCACCAACGACGGCCGCCGCGACGAATGCGATCTCACGCTCGTACATCGGCGCTACACGCCCACTGTGGCGTCCGAGAAAGGCACCCCGCCCCAGCGCGAGGAAACGGTCATCGTCAGCCTGGAGAACAAAGACACCAGCAACGTTCAGACCGAATGCGCGGCCGCCACCGTACTAGCCAGCGCGCTGGTCGCTCGGCTTCCCCATTAGGTCCTGCCTGGTTATTCCGGTGGGGGTGTCGTAGTGGACTTTCCCCGGACGTGGCCGATGGGCTGGTGATACGGCTGGTCAAGTGTTAGTCGGACGGTTGCTGCGCAATATGGGCCTGTCGCCGGGGCGACCGTTTGTGGCGGGCAGACCTGGAAGAGCGACGAATATTCCTCCTCTGTCGCGGCTGCGAAGAGACCGGTGCGGTGGTGTACTTCGCCCGACGAGGCCCTGGATCAGGTCCGATTTTCACAGTGGCACCATGTGGGGACGAATGGGCGTCAGTACCGCTTCGTAGGAAACAAGCAGTTGAGTATCGGGCCAGAGCGCGCTTTGAAATACGAGTTCTCCACAGGGGGTTAAGTGGTCCGTTTCTTATCCACAGAAACGAAAACTGACGCCCCGGCTGTCGGTAGCGGCCAGTAAAATTGGGTCATGAGCAGAAAACGAAGGCGACCGGAATTCACCGACCCGAACAAGCAACCGTGGCGCACCATGCCACCGAGCTGGGTCCCCCTGCAAATGCTGGAAGAACTCGACCGGTACGGCCGAGCCGACGCTGACACCGCGCTGGCCGCGATCGAAACACTGGACAAGGTGATCTCGTATACGCAGGCGATGCAGATGCGGTTCATGGACCGCTTCACCAACGCCCGCCCAGCCGTCGGCGCACCTTTCTCCAATACGCGGCCGGTGAAATCGCCGCATCACTGACCTGGAGCCTGTCGGCCGCTCAGAAGCGGTTGAATTTGGCGTACCAACTGGTCCATGAGCTGCCGGGCACCATGGCTGGGATGTCTCACGGTGACCTTGACCTGCGTAAGGCGTTCACGTTCGCGGACCAGGTCGGCCACCTCTGCCCTGAGGACGCTCGGAAAGTCGAAGAGACGGTGCTGCCCGGCGCGGACTCCAAGACGCCTCGATCGATCCGAGACAGGGCCCGGCGGGAGGTCATCAAAATCGACCCAGCAGCCGCCGAAACCCGCCGCAAAAAGCTCGTCTCCGAGAGGCGAGTAGAAAAACAACCCTGCGAAGACGGGATGGCTCTGCTGGGCGCGTTCCTGCCCGCCGAATCAGCGGAGGCGATCTACCGTCGCATCGACACCATCGCCCGCAGCCTTAAAACCAAAGACGAGTCCCGCACCATGGACGCACTCCGCGCCGACGCCCTCACCGACCTTTGCCTGGGCGTCCCCAGCAACGTACGCACCAAAATCGAACTCCGCGTAGACGCCACGACCTTGATGGGCCTGGACGACAACCCAGCGATCTTGAGTGGCTATGGTCCGATGACCGCGCAACGCGCACGCGAACTCGCTGGAGATGACACCAGTGAGTGGTACCGAATCCTCACCGACCCAGTCAGTGGTGTCGTGATCGACCACGGCCGTACGCGCTATCGCCCCACCAAAGCGCTACGGGACCTGGTCAACGCACGGGACCAGCGATGCTGCGGACCCGCCTGCAACCGGCCCGCGGCGACCTGCGAGTTCGACCACACCATCCCTTTCCGCGATCCGGAAGGGAAGACCGCGTACGACAGCGCTGGGCCGGCCTGCAAGTTCCATAACGACATCAAAGAACACGGCTGGACCGTCACCCAACCCACACCAGGACGATTCCTGTGGACCAGCCCCACCGGACGCACCTACGACGTCACACCAAACGACCAATACCCACCACCACCGTTCTAACGGCAGGAACGGCGCCCGGTGAACCCGGGCTCACCACCGCCAACGAGAGTCGCTGAGTCAAGCACGTCTACTACCAAGACGGGGATGTCATAGTGAGCTTTCCGACGACGGTGGGCCGGAATCGACTTGGTTTATGGCTGTTTATCGCCAACCACAGGACCGCCTGGCACTGGGTGCTGGCCCGTCCGCGGTTGACAACTGGCTTGCTGACTACCGGTACGAGGATAGGCCCAGCCCGCTAGTGACAGTAGATCCTCGCCTGCTCGCCGCCAAAATTGGCGACCACCGCGGTCCGACGGTTGCTGCACAAATGAGCCAACAACCTCCCACACCGCCAAATGCTCTTCCGCCAACCACCCTGCGCCACGCCTCAAATGTCCCTTAACCCACTACCGGCTTAGTAGGCCAGTACGAGTGTGAGGTTTCCGGAGCCGGGCACGGTCGCTTCCAGGCCACGGGTCGTACGTACCACCTCAGGCTGGACCGGTTTTCCGTTGAGGGTGGCCGATTTCACCGAAGCGCCGGTCGGCAGCACCGCCCCGATCGTCATCTTCAACGGGCCGCTCGCGGTAACCGTGATCGTCTGTCCAGACTCGACGGCGGTGACCGACACCGCGCCGGTGCCGACTCGGATGTTGTGACCGGAAATCCGCTGTTGCCCAGCCGGGATTTGCGGCACCACCCGGATCCAGCCATTGCCGGCGTCCGGGTCCACGCCGAGCTGCTGGTGCACGACCGGCCAGAGGATCCCGTACGAACCCCACGCCTGCAACACCATCGAACGCTCCGTCAACTTCTTGTCAATATTTGCGCCGAAGTCCGGGCTCGGCGCGATCTCCGGCATCGCCCCAGGCATTTCCCACAGCGTCGGATCGAGCTGCACCCGAGCGATGTCGGTCGTGTAGCGAGCCGCTGAGCGCCCATAGTTTCCCTCTGCCACCGCCATAATCGACGTTGTCAAGGTAAAAGCCTCCCGGTCGGCCGCGACACTGGAAACCGCGATGTCGCACGAGGCACCCTTGTTGCCGGCCGGGTCACTGGTGGGCCCGGTGCCAGTGTGGAAGAGGCCGAGATCGCCGCTGTAACAAGGCTTTTCGTGCTGGGTAAGGGTCGCCACCGCGTGATCGGTGGAGGCGATCGGCGTACCGTCGGGCAGCGTGGCTTCGGCCGGAGTGAGTCCGATCCAGTGCCGCTGGAAAACCTTCGTGTTGCCCGGATCGGCGAGCGAGTCCGCGTACGACTGCGTGTCGCCGCCGTTCCACCACGCGTTTTCGAACCGGTGCATTAGGTTCGCCACCTTCGCCGCCGCCCAGCGGGCGGTGGCGTTGTCGCCCTTCGCGGTCGCCAGGTCAACCAGATCGGCCAGCCCGCGGATCGTGTAGACGGTGTTGTCGAGCTTCTCCGCGCCCATCCCCGGCCGCTCAACATTTCCCAGCCCTTCCGGCCAACCGTCGCCGTCCGCGTCCAGGCTGGTCACATATTTCATCGCCCGTACCGAAGCGTCGTACATGTCGTCGAGGAAATGCCGGTCCCCACTCCACCGCCACACCAACGCCACCGCGCTCGGGAACTTCGCCGACTCGTCGGTGTTGCCCGCATCGGCGTTGGCCCCGAAGTAGACCTGCCCATCAGGGGTCACCTCGTGGACGATCTTTCCGCTGCGGCTGTTGACCTTGTCGCTGACATCGCGCAGCGATCGCAGGTGCGCCTCGATGTTCTCAAACTGGCCAGCGGCCACCGCGGCGAACGCGGTGTATTCCCCGTCCGTACCGAAAAGCCAGCTGTAATCCGGAAACCCCGCAGCTATCCAGCGAGCCGAGTCGAGCGTGCCTACCGGCGCGGGATAGACCGTGCCACCGTTGGTCGGGCGCAGTTGCAGATTATGTGTCTCCTGCACGGCATCGGCCAGATTTTGTTTGGTCCACTCGACGCTCTGCGCGAGCAGCGGATCACCCGGCAGGTCCACCACGGTACGCGCGTCGACCGCCTTCCGGGCGGTCAGCTTGGCCTCAAATTCCGCGTCGGGATCGCGCAGGACACGCGAAAGTGTGCTCTGCGCGGCCGCTGGCCCGGTGTCCGAGCCGGCCACCGCGAACCACACGGTCAGCGGTTTCCAGGCAGCCAAAGTGATCCGGTAGTCCAACCGACCGCCGGCGCCGTTCCCGTACGCGGTGTCGTCGCATCGCGCCGGCAGGTCCGCAGTGCCCGGTCCGGAGGCCGGGCACCTCACCGGCGGATCCTGCGGACCGCGGAAATCATTGCCCACCTGCGACGAGACCGGGGTCAGCGACGATCCCACCGACGCGGCCCAGTCATGTTTGAGTTGATTCGGGCCCGGTGGCGTACCCACATCGCGGAACAGCAACGCGTTGCCGGAAACACTGGCGGTGTCCGGCAAATTCACTGTCGTCTGCGAAGGTTTGGTCTCTCCCCATGGATACATGCCCATGAGCTCGGAATGCGCGTCGACGGACAGCGTCAACGTGCGGGTTTGGCTGCTGCTCAACGTGAGACCGACCAGCCCGGCCCGCTCCCCGTCGGGATCCACATCCGTACGAGTGATGCGCAGCCCGTCGTTGGTCGGAAACTCGGTCCGGACATATCCCCAACCCGACCGCATCCGGTTCGCCGCCGGCAACCACTGTCCATCAACCCCGAACCACAACCCGTCCAACACCTTGATCGGTGGCGCGAAGAAACCGCCCATCTCTCCACGGGTATGGAATCCGGCCGCCGGATAGCGGCCGTCTGCCGTTCCCATTGACCAGAACCGGTCGCCGGTGACCAGCATCCGCCGATCAGCCAGACGTGTCGTGACCGCTAACTCAGGCGTACGCGCCGCAGCGGCAATCACCGGCGGTGGAGCCAAAAACGCCAGTGCGAGCATGGCGGCGAGACCTGCGGAACGTTTCCCTGGGCCCATGGCCACTGGACTTTACCCGCAGTCGGGTCCAGCCACCCGTCAGCGGAGGACGCGATAGCGAAGGTGAGTGGCAGCTGGGGTGTCGATCACTCGGACGATGTCCAGCTCGATCCGCGACGGCAACACGTCGAACATTCGTCGGCCGCTGCCAAACAGCACCGGGATCTGGTGGATCTGCAGTTCGTCCAGCACCCCGGCCTCCAGCGCCCGTTGTGCCGTGTACGCGCCATGCACCAGCACGTGCCGATCCCCGGCGGCGGCCTTCGCCTGGGCCATCGCGCTCTCGATCCCGTCATTCACGTACGTCACCATGGGATAGTTGGCGACCGTCGGCCCGGGCGGCCGGTGACTGGGCACAAAAATCGGTACCCCACTATGGTCACCACCCCAGTGATCGACCTGCTCTACGGTACGCCGCCCCGCCAGCACCGCACCGTGGTTGTGGAACTCGTCGAACAACTCCGCCGCCGGCCCATCCGGCCGGACAAAATTGCCCGCATCAGACACGAACCAGTCGTGCAGCCGCATAAAGTCGTCGCCCCCGGGGTTGCCCGGCTCGTCATGGGGACCGGCGATATAGCCATCGAGCGACATCGACATGTAGAGCACCGATACGGACATCTCGACCTCCTGTGGTCTTGGCTTCGCAGTTATGACCAGAGACAATCCCATTTCTCATCGGTCGGCTGACGTGCGCCGCAACAACCCCGCTAAACCGACACTCGAATCGGTGGATACAGGCTTAGGGTGTTGTGGGTGATCACCGTCGTCGACTATGACCCTGCCTGGCCGCCGCGGTTCGAGGTTCTCCGGCAGGAGTACGCGCGAGCGATGGCTGCGGCTGATGTGCCAGTGGTGGCGATCGAACATGTAGGCAGTACGTCCGTGCCCGGCCTCGCCGCCAAACCCGTCATCGACTGCGACATCATCGTTGCACCGGCCGATGTCGAGGCCGCCTCGGCGGTGCTGGTGGGGCTCGGCTTCCGGCCGTTGGGAGAACTGGGAATCCCGCGGCGATGGGCGTTCAAGGAACCTGCCCGGCTAGCGGGCACCAACACCTACGTGATCGTTGAGGGCGCGTTGTCGCTGCGCAATCACCTGTGCGTACGCGACGTGTTGCGTTCCAATGCCGCGCTGCGGGAGGAGTATGCAGCGGTGAAGCTGCGTGTTGCCGCGACGGCGGCGAACATCGACGAGTACGGCCGCGGCAAAAACGCGACTATTCAGCGGATTCTCGCGGCAGGCGGCATGAACGACGCTGAACGGGCGTCGATCGATGCCAATCTGGTGCCGTCACACGAGACGCTTCCTCGCTCGTACGGATCGCCGTCGGAACAGTACGACGACAAGCAGAGTGCCGAAAAAGACCACCGCGATCACGGGTAGCGACCAGAACTTGAGAGCCGCCACCAAAACGTTCACCTCTTCGACTGCACTGTCGGGTGACGAGGTGAGGAACAGCACCAGGGAACTGGCGAACAGGCCAATGTATCCGATCATCAGCGCCAGTCCAGAGACACCGGCGGCGAGCAGCGCGATCGCCGTCGCCGCCATCGGTTGGGCGGTGTCGCGCTCGATGGCGGCGGTGGTGACTGGCAGCGGCGCCCAATGCTGACCTCGGTACGCCAGCCACTGCCGCCGCAGGTCGTTGACCTTGTCCCAACAGACCCGCCGAAATGAAGCCGTGATGCGCGGGACGACATAGCGGCGGCCCGCGGTGTCGTAAACACACCTCATCGGTTAGCCGATGCTAGGACCTGGCGGCCGAGACCAGTCTCGGCCGCGGTAGTTAGGCCGCAGGGGTGGTGAAGTAGTGGCCCTTCTCGAGGTCCTCCAGAATCCCGGGAAGAGTGGGCTGCCATCCCAGCAGCTCGCGGGTCAGCGCGGCGGACGCCGGACTGTCGAGCCCAAAAAATCCAGACAGCCAGCCAAAATGCGCCTCGCCCTGCTCCGTCGGGACGGCGACGACCGGGAGGTCGAGATGCCGTCCGATCACCTCGGCAATGGCGCGGATGGGTACGCCCTCGTCGGCGACTCCGTGCAGCGTCGATCCCGCTGGAGCCTTTTCCAGCGCCAGCCGGAAAAGGTGCGCGGCATCGAGCCGGGGTACGGCGGTCCAGCGGCTGGACCCATCGCCGAGATAGCCCGATACGCCCTTTTCCCGGGCGATGCCTATCAACGAGGGGACGAAGCCGGAGTCTCCGTCGCCGTGGACAGTAGGGGAAAGTCGTACGATCGATGACCGAACGCCGCGCGAGGCAAGGGAAAGTGTCAACTCCCCGTTGGCATGCCGCCCCGCCAGACCTTCGGCCCGAGCCCGGAACGGTTCGTGCCCATCCTGTTCGGTCGCTATCCGTCCCGGTGCGACCCCGAGCGTTCCCACCGCGATGACGAGGGGCCGGTCAGAACCCGCGAGCGCGTCTCCGAACGCCTCGACGGCACGGCGATCCGCCATGACGGCGCCCTGGAAGTCGCCGCTGAAAGCGATGTCGTGCTTGAAACCGAGATGGATCACGCCGTCAGACTCGGCCGCCGCGCTGCGCAGCGTGTCGAGATCATCGAGGGAGCCGCGACGCACCTCGGCGCCGGTCGCGGCGAGAGCGGCCGCCGAACCCTGCGAGCGGGCGAGGCCGATGACCTGGTGTCCCGCGTCGATGAGCTCCGGTACGACCGCGGAGCCGATCCAGCCGGACGCGCCGGTGACGAAAACGCGCATGAGAATCCTCCAGAAGGTGGCCCGTCCTGCACTTGAGGATCGATGTCAGCCACTGCCATCAACGTAGCTCGAGATGTCAGTCGCTGTCATCAACTAGACTGGGAGGCATGAGTCGATGGGAGCCCAACGCGCGTGGCCGGCTGGTGGAGGCCGCCCTCACGCTGTACAGCGAGCGCGGCTTCGAACAGACCACGGCGGCCGACATCGCCCGGCAGGCCGGGCTCACCGAACGTACGTACTTCCGCCACTTCAAGGACAAACGCGAGGTGTTGTTCTGGGGCGCGGCACAGCTGGAGGAGCTCTTCGTGACCGCGGTCACCGGCGCACCTGACTCGGCGACCCCGATCGAAGCGATCGCGGTCGGCCTCGACGCCGCCGCCCACCTGTTCGAGGACCGCCGCGAAGCCTCCCGGCAGCGCCAGGCCGTGATCGTCGCGAACGCCGAGCTGCGTGAACGCGAGCTGATCAAGCTGGCGAACCTCGCCGCGGCGGTCGCCGGCGCGCTGCGCGACCGCGGCGTCCCGGACACCGCCGCGAGCCTCGCGGCGGAGATCGCGATCGCCGTCTTCAAAATCGGTTTCGAGCGTTGGCTCGACGACCACCGGCAGCGCGAATTCCGCTTCTTCACCCGGGAGTCGCTTGCCCAGCTCAAGACCGTGACCGCGGGCAAATAGCCGGCCCCTCTGTCCGCCCGACAGGGCGAGCCGCAGACGTTTTACCGTGGTCTGCTGGTGGGGTGATCACAGCCCAGCGAAGCGAGGTGGCGGCACCTGCGCAGTTGCTGACCCGTCAGTCGAGCCCGCTGCTCTGGAATTCCCTGCTGCTGGAAGGTGGGCTGGGCCTGCCCGCCTTGCTGATTTGGACGTACGCCAGCGTCTTCCTCAGCGATGGCTGCCTCGGCCAAACCGTGGGAAACGAGACGCTTTTCTGCCATTCGGGTACTTATCAGTGGGTTGTTTTCCTTACCGTGCCCGCTGCCTGGCTGCTCGGCCTGGCCATCGGCATGGTCGGGGTCATCTCCGACCGCAGGAGACCGGGCCGAGGCTGGCCGTGGGCGCTCGCCGCCTGGCTAACCCTGGTCACGTCGCCATTTCTTTGCGTTGTCTTGACGCTTTTGTGAGAACTCTCAGCGGCGCAGCCGGAAAGTGCGCGCACTCCTCGCGGTGCCGGTGATCAGCACCGAAACCACTATCCCCATCACCAGATCCATCGACGCGGTGGCGACCTTGCTGCCGAAATCGACGGTGAGGGTGAGCGGCAGGAGCGTCCCGATCAACGTCGCCAACCCCACCAGCCAACCGAAATACCAGGTCGGCCGGGGCACCGCGAGGGACAGCAACTGCATCACGCCGGCGGCCGCGAGGGTCAGACCGGCCGCGGCCAGGGCGTACGCGCCGACGCTGACCGTCCCCCACACGCCCTGTCCCTTGGGCGCCAACAAGGGCACATTGAAAATGCCACGGGCGACCAGGATCCCGGCGATGGCGACCAGTGCGGCGATCACCGCGCTCACCACCGCGCCGGCCCACAGGCGACGCGCGTCCAACCGGCCGCCGTCACCGTAATCGCGGTCGTCGCTCATCGTCGGGCGCCTCCGTCTGCCGGCCGGTTTGGCCAGTACGCCCAGATCTTATCGGCCGCGCGGGGTCTCAGCCTTTCGTGGCGCCGCGATAGCGACTAAGGCCATAGGTGAGCGCGTCGACCATGGCCCGCCATGAGGCCTCGACGATGTTTCCGTGTACGCCCACGGTCGTCCAGTCACGCTCGGCGTCGGTCGTCTCCAACAGCACCCGGGTGACCGCGTCGGTGCCCGGCCGGCCTTCCAGAATGCGCACCTTGTAGTCGGACAGGTCCATTCCCGCCAGGCTCGGATAGCGGCCGACGAGGCCTTCCCGGAGCGCCTGGTCGAGGGCGTTGATCGGACCGTTTCCCTCCGCGGTGGAGATAATGCGTTCGTTGCCGACCAACAGTTTCACGGTCGCCTCGCACGACACCCGGCCGTCGTCCCGGTGCTCGATCAGCACCCGATAGGACTCCAAGGTGAAATAGCTGGGCTTTCGACCGTCCACTTCGGACCGTACGAGCAACTCGAAAGAAGCGTCCGCGGCCTCGAATGACCAGCCTTCGGCCTCCAGGTCCTTGACCTTTTCGACCACTCGGCCAGCGGCTTCGGGGTGGCCGGCCAGATCCACGCCGAGCTCGCGACTCTTGAGCTCGACGGAGGCCCGGCCGGCCATCTCGGTCACCAGGATGCGCATGTCATTTCCGACAGTGGCCGGCTCCATGTGGTTATAGAGTTCCGGACTCACCTTGATCGCGCTCGCGTGCAACCCCGCCTTGTGGGCGAAAGCGCTGGACCCGACATAAGCCTGGTGGGTGTCGGGTGCGATGTTCGCGATTTCGGCGATGGCGTGTGACACCCTCACCATTTCGGTCAGGCAGCCGTCCGGCAGCACTGACCGCCCCATTTTCGTCACCAGCCCGGCGACCACCGGGAAAAGGTCGGCGTTGCCGGCCCGCTCCCCGTAGCCGTTGGCGGTGCACTGGACGTGCGTGGCGCCGGCGTCGACCGCCGCCAGCGTATTGGCCACCGCGCAGGCCGTGTCGTCCTGGCAGTGGATGCCGATCCGGAACCCGCCGCGTTCGGCGACTTCCCGTACCACCTGGGAAAGTCCCATCGGCAGCATGCCGCCATTGGTGTCACACAACACACCCACGTCGGCGCCGGCGTCGAAAGCGGCCTGCAAAACCCGAAGACCATAGTCCCGGTCGTGCTGGTAGCCGTCGAAGAAATGTTCGCAGTCAAGGAAAACCCGACGGCCTTCGGACACCAGGAAGGAAACGGTGTCACTGACCATCGCGAGGTTTTCTTCCAGGGTCGTACGCAATGCCCGCTCGACGTGCCACACGTCCGACTTCGCCACCAAGGTGACAACCTCGGTCTGTGCATCCCGAAGCGCGAGAACCTGACGATCGTCACTGGCTTTGGACCCAGCCTTGCGGGTCGCGCCGAAGGCGACCAGTTTCGCGTGTTTGAGCACCAGCTCACCCTTGGCCGCGCGGGCGAAGAACTCGGTGTCTTTCGGCATCGCCCCAGGCCAGCCGCCCTCGATGAACCCGACGCCCACCTCGTCCAGCAGCCGGGCCACCGTCAGCTTGTCGTTCGCCGAGTAGGTAATGCCCTCCCGCTGCGCACCATCGCGAAGAGTGGTGTCGAAGACGTGGAAGCTGTCGTCCATCACGGAACAGGTCCTTTCGAGGTGGCCCGGTCGGAGTTTGTACCCAAACAAAAAGACCCCCCACTGCGTGGGAGGTCTGCGCGTACGCGATGAGGCTGCGTGCGCGCTAAGTGCCAATAATGAGTCGACCGGTGTGCATGCCCAGAGTGTGCCACCGGAATCGCGGAACGGGAAATCCGTCCCACCATGCGGGACAGGGGCCAGATCCAGCCCGCCTTTAAACGGGAAGATCTATGACCTTCGAAGCGAACCCGGCCGCCGACTCGGACGCCGTCTGCGTTGATTACAGCAACACGGCGGTCCTGGTCGGCGGCACGAATTACACCAACGACAACATCGCGGTCTTTCGCTTCAAAGAAGGACGCCCTACCCCTCAGGATTTCGCCTGGACCTGGGTGCCGATCCACGGGCCGAGAGAGTCGGCGCCGTTGGAGAGCACTCCGAGGTGCGTACGACCTGGGATGGTGCCGAGCGTCGGCTTCACCTGGTGGGCCTTCGCCGCGTACGCGAGTTCCTTGGCGGGGTTGAAAACCTCGTCCTGCGAGCCGATCCAGACCCCGAGCGGCTTGTCGAGCCCGGCCAACACGTCCGCACTGTTGGCCGGGTTCTGCGCCACCGCCATGGTGACCGTGTAGCGGTTCACCAGGTGGGCGCTGGAGATCTGGTCCTTCGTGTACGCGAATCCCAGCGCGTTCGCGTGCGCGTCGACAATTCCCTCGGTGACCGCTTCAGCGACGAAGGCGCGCTCGCAGACGGTGGCGAAGTTGGCCGCGCCGGCCTGCTGTTCGGTGTCCGAGTGCAAGCCGAAATCGGGCGCCAGGAACGCATATCCGGCCACCGTCGAGTTGATCAGGCTCACACTGTTGAGGACTACCCCGGCACCGGCCGAGTGACCGCCGACGTATTCCGGCAGATGGGGATAGCGGTCTTTCACGAAGTCCACCACGGTTTTGGTGTCCTGCCACACCTGCTGCTCGCTCGGTGCGTCACCCGGCTGACCGCCAGAGGATCCGTGCCCGCGGATGTCGACCAGATAGGTCGCCACGGCGTACTTGGCCGCGAGTTGCTTGCCGAGGTCGAGATAACCGGCCGTGCTGTGTGCGCCGGAACCGTGGTAGAAGACCAGGGTCGCGATTGGTTTCGCTGGCACGTAAGCGAAATAGGCCAGCTTCACGCCGTCGGTGGCCGGCACGTACCCGCTGGGCGGAGTATCGATCGGCGCGTCGCCGACTTGGCTCTGACTGAGCCCGCCGACCGCCACCGGCGGAAAAGAGCAAGGCCAACTGGCGTACGCGACTCCGCCGCCCAGGACCACCAGCAGCACCGCCGACGTGAGGCCGACAGCGCCCAAACCCGCCACGAAACGCTGGAAACCCGAGTAGCCGGCCCGCTTTTCCCGTACCACGGTGTCCCATTCGGACTGGCCAAGGTTCAGCCACTCCCGGACGTTGGTTTTGCGCAACTGCAACGCGACCACGGCCGGCAGGACGAGCGCGGCGAGGATGGCCACGCTGTCGAAGGCCACATACTGCAGGACCCGTACGACCACGACGAACGCCATAACTGTCAGCAACAGCACCGAAGTGGACCGCGCCGGCCGGCGCAGCCGGATGACCATCCAGCCGGTCGCGAGGCCGGCCACCAGCAATCCGGCGCCGATCCAGTGGTAGGTGGTGCCGGCATCGGGGCCAAAGCCGATGATGCCGTTGACCAGGGTGAGGAAACTGGAGATGGTGAGCAGCACCCGCATCCAGGTGATCGCTCCAGGAGCCTTCTTGTCAGGCACGGTCATTCGCTATCCCTCGCAGTGCTTCCTCGACCTGGTCGCACCAGGCCAACGCGTTTTCGGTGTGTTGTTTGCCGTACTCATGAAGAAGCTCGCTCGTAGTCCGAGAACCTAGCTTCTGGTCGGCTTGCCAGCTCTGCGCCGGCCCCGGCGAAGCGACGTTCTTGGCGAACCATTCAAAGCTCTTGCGGCGCTCGTCGACCAGCCGGAGCACCTCGGCCGGCTCCAGTTCGGCCGCGAACATCATCTTCACCAGGTTCTCGTCGCGCATCCGCAGCGGCGCGGACGGGCTGCGGATCCACTTCGTGAGCGCCGCGCGACCAGCCGGCGTGATGTGCCATACCGACTTGGACCGGGCCCCCGGATCCTCCTGCGGCGACTCGATCAACCCCAGCTCCGCGAGCAGCTTGAGCTGCGGATACAGCTGGCCGTCGCTGACGCCCCAGAAGTACGACACGGAGCGCCGCGCGGCCTCCCGGATGTCGTACCCACTGCGCGGGTGTTGCGCCACGAAGCCCAGGATCGTCCGCGCGGTCGGCGTCAGGTCCGCCCACTCGTCGACACTCATCGGCCACCTCATATCTCTGTCAGATATATCTGTCAGAGACATTAGCAGGTCATGATCCAGACCGCTCGGCGGATCTCTGCCCGAAAAGGCCTACTTTCGGGACCTTGTCCGATGTGCACGGGCCTTCGCGCGGTTGCCACAACGACTCATCGAGCACCACTGCCGGCGGCCGGCCTGCGAGCGATCGGCGAACCGCTGGCCGCAGTCGAGGCTCCCACAGATCCGCAAACCGGCCCGGTCCTGGGTGCCAAGCAGCTGAACTGCGTCGACGGCGATCTCGGCCAGCGCGGCAACCACCGGATCGCCGGCCGGCGTGGCCTCGACCAGCGGTGCGCCGTCGGCTCGTACGCGCAGTCGTACGAGCGCCGGCCGCCGCCTCGCCGCCCACCGGTTCACCACGTCGACCGCGGCAGTCGGCAGCGGCTCGACGTTGATCACAGCGGTGACGCAGTCGTTGACGGCCTCGCGCAGCTCGACCGCCTGACGCAGCCGCGCCGCGCCAGGCTGAGCGTCGGGATATCCGGCCAGCCGCAGCCATTCGGCCAGGTTCGCCGGCGTCGCCAACAACTCCCGGCCGCCCGTCTTGCGGTCCCGGTACGTGTTCACCAGGTCCAGGCTCGGCCGCCCGCCGTCCCACCTCCAGTCGCTCACCATAACCCCATGATACGGTTAGGCAAATAACCTGTTGAAGTGGTTACGGAGGATTCGATGTCCGGCACGGCCGAGGTCAACGGCATCAAGATGCACTACCTGATCGAGGGAAACGGGCCGACGGCCGTGCTGTTGCACGGCTGGCCACAAAACAGTCACTGCTGGCGGCACATTGTCGGCCCGCTCAGCCAAACGCACACGGTGATCGCGCCGGACCTGCGCGGCTACGGACGAACCGACAAACCGGTCGGCGGCTACGACAAACGCACGATGGCAGCGGACGTACGGGCCCTGGTCCGGCACCTCACCGACGACTCCCCCATCACCCTCGTCGGCCACGACCGCGGCGCGCGGGTCGCCCACCGCTATGCGTTGGACCACGCCGAAAACGTGTCCCGCCTGGCGGTGTTGGATATCGTCCCGACCCGCGAGGCCTGGCGGCGCGGGAACCCCAAGACCGGCCTTTGCGCGGTGCCGTGGCACTGGCACTTCCACCTGCAACGCGACCTGCCGGAGCTGCTGGTCGGGCCGAATATCCGCGGCTATCTGGAGTATTTCTTCGAGCGCTGGACATTCCAGCGGGCCGGCCTGGACCCGGCCGCGGTCGACGAGTATGTACGGTCCTTCTCCCGGCCAGGCGCTCTACGGGCCGGTTTCGAGGACTACCGGGCCGGTTTCCCGTACGACGACGATCTCGACAACGCCGACTTCGACGCAGGGCTTGGGCTGTCGATGCCGGTCCTCGCGCTCTGGGGCGCCACCGGCCTGCCGGCCCAGCTCGACGTCCTCGACGCCTGGCGGCCGTACGCTCCCGACCTGCGCGGTGAGGCCATCCCCGACTGCGGCCACTTCATCGCCGAGGAACAGCCCGCGGCGCTCTTGGCCCACCTCAACGCCTTCGCTCGGTAACCGCCTCGTGTCGGCCGCGGAACGATGTGAGTCAGACCCGGTGCATCCAGTTGTGCTTGTCGGGCGCCTTGCCGTACTGGATGTCCAGCAGCGCTTGGCGCAGCGCCATGGTCACCGGGCCGGCCTCGCCGTCGGCGATGACGAACTCGCCGTCGCGGCTGCGGACCCGGCCGATCGGGGTGATGACGGCCGCCGTGCCGCAGGCGAAGACCTCGACCAGTGAGCCGTCCGCGGCCGAGCCGCGCCACTCTTCGACGGACACCGGTCGCTCTTCGACCGGATGCCCATGGTCGGCGGCGAGCGTGAGCAGGCTGTCGCGGGTGATGCCAGCCAGCAGCGAACCAGTCAGCGGCGGAGTGGCGAGCCGGCGACCGCCGGCACCGTCGTCAAAGACGAAGAAGATGTTCATGCCGCCGAGTTCCTCGACCCAGCGCCGCTCCACCGCGTCGACGAACACCACCTGGTCGCAGCCGGCCTCGGTGGCCTCGGCCTGCGCCATCAGGCTGGCCGCATAGTTGCCGCCGGTCTTCGCGTCCCCGGTGCCGCCCGGGACGGCCCGCACCCGATCGGTCGACAGCCACAGGTTGACCGGCTTGACGCCCCGCGGGAAGTACGCGCCGACCGGCGACGCGATCAGGCCGTAGAAATACTGCAGGGCGGGGCGTACGCCCAGGAACTGCTCATTCGCGAACATGAAGGGCCGCAGATACAGGCTGCCCTCCGGGAAGGTCGGCACCCAGGCCCGGTCCTGCTCGACCAGCACCCGGACCGAGTCCAGGAACAGTTGTTCGGGCAGCGGCGCCATCGCGAGCCGCTGCGCCGAATACCGAAAGCGGGCGGCGTTGCGGTCCGGCCGGAACAGCGCGGTGCCGCCATCGGGCTGTCGATATGCCTTCAGGCCCTCGAAAATCTCCTGCGCGTAGTGCATGACCGCGGTCGCCGGTTCCAGGCTGAGCGGCCCGTACGGCCTCAGCTGTGCGTCACGCCAGCCGCCGTCGGCATACTGCGCGGTCACCATGTGGTCGGTGAAGACCCGGCCGAAGCCCGGATCGAGCAGCAACTCGGCGCGCCGCTCGACGGACACTGGAGTCGCGCTCGGGTGCAGACTGATGGACAGCGTTGGCGCGGCGGTGCTCATGGTGAGCGCCCCTTTCTACTCTGCGGTCGAACGCGACTTCCGACAGTGAACCTACCTCAACCGACGTTAAGGCAGATCAGGGTGCGCGTGGACGGCTGGGGGCGAGGCATCGGATTCGATCAAGAATAGCCCGGAGGTACCTGACTGCCTGACCGTTATGCCAGAAAAGTGAAATGTTAGAAAGTTCGCGACTTTATCCTAGTCGCAAATAATGTGTCTCTGAACTGTTGCCAAGTGGGCCTTTGACTCGGATACTCTCACTTGCCAGGACACGCGAAGTTCGCGCCTATCAAAGGTTTTTCGTCCCGTACGAACTCGCCGCGCGCAGTCGGGAAAATATGCGCCCCGCCGCGCGCACGCAGGGTTCGCGAAAACCCCGTTCGGAGAGGCGGCACGACCATGCCCAAATCACGATGGTGCCTGCTCGTCGCGGCGATCCTGGCCGCGTCAGCGTTGGTGCCGCAGGGAATCCCGGCCGCCGCGGCGGCGCCGGCCGCGGCCACCTTCACCGACGACTTCTCCGGCCCGGCCGGCAGCGGTGTCGACACCGGCAAATGGCAGCAGGAGACCGGAAACAACGCCGGCAACAACCACGAGCTGCAGTGGTACACCGGCGGTACGAGCAACGCGGCCATGGACGGCAACGGCCATTTGGTCATCACCGCCAAAAGAGAGAATCCCGGCGGCTACAACTGCTGGAACGGCCCCTGCCAGTACACCTCCGCGCGAATGAACACCGCCAACAAGTTCACCCAGGCGTACGGACATTTCGAGGCCCGCATGCAGATTCCGCGCGGCCAGGGCATGTGGCCGGCGTTCTGGATGCTCGGCGACAACATCGGCAGCGTCGGCTGGCCGGGCAGCGGCGAGATGGACATCATGGAGAACATCGGCCGTGAGCCGGGCACCGTGCATGGCACTCTGCACGGCCCTGGATACTCCGGCGCGAACGGGCTCGGTGGCGGCTACACGTTGCCCGGTGGGCAGGCTTTCGCGGACGGCTTCCACACTTTCGCGGCCGACTGGTCGCCGAGCGCGGTCACCTTCTCGGTGGACGGCAACGCGTACGAGACCCGTACGCCGGCCGACACCAACGGCAACCAGTGGGTCTTCAACCACCCGTTCTTCATCATTCTCAACCTCGCGGTCGGTGGTGACTGGCCCGGAAATCCGGACGGCAGCACGCCTTTCCCTGGTCAGCTGGTTGTCGACTACGTCCACGTAACCACCAGTGACACCGGCGGGGGCGGCGGCACCAGCGGCCGGATCGCCGGCCTCGGTGGAAAATGTGTCGACGTGGCGGCCGCGAACTCCGCGAATGGCACGCCCGTCCAGCTGTACGACTGCAATGGTACGGCCGCGCAGAACTGGACGGTCGGCTCCGATGGCAGCATCCGCGCACTCGGCAAGTGCATGGACGTGGCGGCCGCGAACCCGGCCAACGGCACCAAAATCCAGCTCTACGACTGCAACGGCAGCGCGGCCCAGCAATGGACCGTCGGCTCTGACGGCACGATCAGGGCGCTCGGCAAATGCCTGGATGCCACCAACAACAGCTCCGCCAACGGCAACCAGCTGCAGATCTGGGACTGTGCCGGCAGCGCCAACCAGAAATGGACGGTCGGCTGATGCGCAGGCGGCCGCTGATCATCGCACTCGTCGGACTTTTGTTGGCGGTGCTGGCCGTCAGCGCGACACCAGCGACGCCGGCGGATGCCTCGGATCCGGGCGGCCCGTCGGCGAGCCAGCTGCTCGCGAAAGTCACCAACTGCCAGCAGATCTCGAACGGCACGTACGCGACCGACGAGGGTGCCGGCGGCGCCATCCCGGTCTGCCAGGCCGGTGGCGCGGTGTTCTTCAAGGCGGACATGGACATCGACTGCGACGGCGTGCGTACGGCCCAGTGCAACGAGAACACGGACTGCTGCTTCTTCAATGACACGGCTTTCCACACGTCCACCGACCAACCACTGAACGCGGCCCAACTGCCCTACATCGTGCTGCCGCAGCCGTCCGGCATCTGGAACTACGAGCAATCCGGCATCGAGGGCGGTGCCGTGGTGGCGGTGATTTACAACAACCAGGTGGAATACGCGGTGTTCGGGGACACCGGCCCGGAAGACATCATTGGTGAGTCGTCGTACGCCACCGCACAGGCTTTGGGCATTGACCCCGATCCCAAGACCGGCGGAGTGGCCAGCGGCGTCACGTACATCGTCTTCCCTGGCTCCTCAGTCAATCCCATCGAGAGCCATTCCACCGCGGTTTCCTTGGGACAACAGCTGGCCACCTCGTTCGTGAACGGCTCCGGTGGCGGCGGGACCGGTGGCACCCCCGGCACGATCACCGGGCTCGGCGGCAAATGCGTCGACGTGGCCGGCGCGAACCCCGCTAATGGCACCAAAATCCAGCTCTACGACTGCAACGGGACCACTGCCCAAAAATGGACCAAGGGCAGCGACGGCACGTTGCGCTCGCTGGGCAAATGCCTGGACGTTTCCGGCGCGAACCCCGCCAACGGCACCAAAACCCAGCTCTACGACTGCAATGGTACGGCCGCGCAGAACTGGACCGTCGGCACCGACGGGACGATCCGCGCACTCGGAAAATGCCTGGACGCCGCGAACAGCAGCTCCGCCAACGGCACTGCGCTCCAGCTGTGGAGCTGCACCGGCAGCGCCAACCAGAAATGGACGGTCACGTCATGAAAAAGGCGCTTATGCTGTTGCCGGCCGTGTTCGTGGCGGTTGCCCTGACACCCGCCGCCGCGGTCGCCGCGACCGGCACGATCACCGGCCTCGGCGGCAAATGTGTGGACGTGGCCAGTGCCAGCTCGGCGAACGGCACGGCCGTACAACTCTATGACTGCAACGGCACCAGCGCGCAGTCGTGGACGGTCGGCACCGACGGCACCATTCGCGCGCTCGGCAAATGCATGGACGTGGCAGCCGCGAACTCCGCCAACGGCACCAAAATCCAGCTCTACGACTGCAACGGCAGCTCCGCACAGTCGTGGACGATCGGTGCCGACGGCACGATCCGCGGGCTCGGCAAATGCCTGGACGCCACCAACAACAGCTCGGCCAATGGCAATCAACTACAGATCTGGGACTGCGCGGGCAGCGCCAACCAGAAATGGACCGCGCCGTCCGGCGGCGGCACCACTCCCCCACCGCCCAACACCTCGATGGCGGTCGCGCCCTACTACTACAACGGCTGGGGCAGCCCGCCCGACCCGCGGACGGTGATGTCGGCCACCGGAGTCAAGTGGTTCACGATGGCCTTCATTCTCAGCAACGGCTACTGCAATCCGATGTGGGACGGCGGCCGGCCGCTGACCGGAGGCGTCGACCAGGGCACCGTGAACACCGTTCGCAGCGCCGGCGGTGACATCGTGCCGTCCTTTGGCGGCGCCAATGGCGCGAACCTCGAGAGTTCCTGCAACAACGCCAACGATCTGGCCGGCGCGTACCAGAAGGTCATCAACGCGTACGGGCTGAAAGCGATCGACATCGACATCGAAGGTGGCACCTACGACAACGGTACGATCCAGCAGCGGGTCGTGGACGCGTTGAAGATTGTCAAGGCGAACAACGCGAACTTCACCGTCTACGTGACCTTCCCATCCGACACCACGGGTCCGGACAGCAGCATGATCAACCGAGCCGCCAGTTCCGGACTCACCGTCGACGCCTGGACGATCATGCCCTTTGATTTCGGTGCGGCCGGCCAAAACATGGCCAACCTGACGATCCAGGCGACCAACGGCCTGGAGTCGATCGTCCGCAACGCGTACGGCTACAGCGACGACGTTGCCTACCGGCACAGCGGAATCTCGTCGATGAACGGCATCACCGACTCGCAGGAGACGGTCACCGTCGGGAATTTCCAGACCATCCTCGCGTACGCGAACCAGCACCATCTCGGCCGGCTGACCTTCTGGTCGGCCAACCGGGACCGCGACTGCAACGGCGCTTACCGCAACGACGACACCTGCTCGGGCGTTTCCCAGAACTCCTGGGACTTCACCCGTACGTTCGCCCAATACGCCGGATAGTTAGGAAACGGCGGTGGCTACCCGGTCGCCCACCTCCGCGGTGCGGAGGGGGGCGCCCGCGGTACGCGCGATGAGCTCGGCGGCGACGGCCTCCTGGACCCGCAGGGCCGCCTTGGGGTGGCCGAGGTGTTCCAGCAGCAGGGCCGTGGACAGGATGGTGGCGATCGGGTCCGCGACGCCCTTGCCGGCGATGTCCGGCGCGGAGCCGTGCACCGGCTCGAACATCGACGGGAACGCGCCGGTCGGGTTGATGTTGGCGCTGGCGGCGAGGCCGATCCCGCCGGTCACCGCGGCGGCGATGTCGGTGAGGATGTCGCCGAACAGGTTGTCGGTGACGATCACGTCGTAGCGGCTCGGGTCGGTGACCATGAACATCGAGGCGGCGTCCACATGCTGGTACGCGGTCTGAACCGCCGGGAACCGCTCGCTGACCTCAGCGAACACCCGCGACCACAGGCCGCCGGCCTGGGTCAGCACGTTGGTCTTGTGTACGAGCGTCAAATGCTTGCGTGGGCGCGCCGCGGCTCGGGTGAAAGCGTCCTCGACGACCCGCTGGACGCCCACCCGGGTGTTGATGCTTTCCTCGGTCGCGACTTCGTGCGGGAAGCCCTTCGCGAGCGTGCCGCCGGCACCGACGTACAGGCCCTCGGTGCCCTCGCGGATCACCACGAAATCGACCTCGCCCGGATGTGCGAGCGGTGTCGCGGTGCCCGGCCAGATCTTCGCCGGCCGCAAGTTCACGTAGTGGTCGAAGGCGAATCGCAGGCGCAGCAACAAACCCCGCTCCAGCACGCCCGGCGGCACGGACGGGTCGCCAATCGCGCCGAGCAGGATCGCGTCGTGCCCGGCGAGCTCGGCCCGCACGGAGTCCGGGAGCGGCTCACCGGTCCGGTGATATGCCGTCGCGCCGAGGTCGTAGTCGGTGGTCTCCACGTCCGGAAGCACCGCGGACAGCACCTTCAGCCCCTCCGCGACCACCTCGGGTCCAATGCCGTCGCCACCCACCACAGCCAGCCGCACGCCGCCCACCGCTACCTCCTCTTACGTCTCATCGTCGGTCTCCAGCGTACGCAGCAGATCCCATCAACCGGACATCGGTCCCATTATGTGGATGCTGCGTCAAACGCAAAGCTCGATTATCAACTGTGCACTGGACGCATCTATCAAGCCGACTTACCTTTTTGCCATGGAAGCCAACAAAACCATCGTCAGCGCGAACCAGCTCGCGCACACCGTCACCGCGGTCGACGTGTCCTCGCGCGAGCGAATCGCGACCATTCCCACCCCACCCGAGCCGCACATGCTGGTGTTCGACGCCCAGCGCCAGCTGCTTTATGTGGCGATTACGTATCGAGACGGCATTTACGACGCTCATGGCGACCGCAGCCACGAGATTGTCGTCATAGATCCCAAAAACTGGGCTGTCGTACGAGTCGTGGACATCTCGCCGTACGAAGGACCGCATGATCTCGCGGTGGTCGGCGACCAACTGGTCGTCGCGTGCGAATCGCACGGCGGCTGCCTGCTCCTGCTCGACCTGCCGGATTTCCGGATCTGGGGCCATATCCCGGCTGGTACGGTCGGTCCGCACTGGCTCGCCATCACACCGGACGGCGGCAAGGCGTACACCGGCAACAAAGAAGCGCCGTTCGTTTCGGCGTACGACCTCGCCAGCGGGACAATGACCGGAAAGCTTCCGATGCTGGGCGGCTCGGAAGATCTCGAAGCGGTGGGAGATCGGCTTTATGTCAGCGACCGCAGCGAAAAGCTGCTACGAGTCTTCGACACCAGCACCGACAACCTGATCAGCCAGGTGCCGCTGCCCAGGCGACCGCACCGCGTGCACGTGCTCCCCAACGGTCACGTGGTCACCTCACATTTCGGCGACAGCTGGGATTTCGAGCACCCGGACCCGGGATCGGTCAGCATCATCGACCCCGACGCCGGCACGGTCCTGCAGAACATCGGGGCGGGCGCCGGACCACTGGGAATCACTTCCGATGAAGGCATTCTCTACGTCAACAACGCGATGGACGCCACGACGACGGTGATCGACACTCGTACGTACGAGGTCACCGGCACCATCGAAATGGACGCAGGCGCGCACGAAATCGTGGTGATCTAAAGAGAATGCCCCCCGACCAGGTTCGGTCGGGGGCCACTGTCAGTCTCGGATCAGACCTCGGTGAGGTCCACCACGGAGGCGGCCGAAGCGCCGATCGCGTGCGCGATCGCGGACAGCAGCTCCGGGCCGACGGCGGAGTCGACGGTCAGCGCCATCAGCGCGTCACCGCCGGATTCCTTGCGCGCGACCTGCATGTTGGCGATGTTGACGCGGGCGTCGCCGAGGGTGCCGCCGAGGGTGCCGACGACACCCGGACGGTCCGCGTACGTCAGGAAAAGCACGTGGCCGTCGGGCACCAGATCGGTGTCGAAGCCGTCGATCTCGGTCAGCTTCTGCACCTGCCGGGGGCCGGTCAGGGTGCCCGAGACACTCACCTCGCGGCCGTCGCCGAGAACTCCGCGGACGGTGATGAGGTTGCGGTATTCAGGGCTTTCGGTGCTGGTGGTGATGCCCACGTCGACCCCGCGCTCCTTCGCGAGCAGCGGCGCGTTGACGAAAGTCACGGATTCCTCGACCACGTCAGCGAAAACACCCTTGAGGGCGGCGAGCTGCAGCACCGAAACGTCGTACTCGACGATTTCGCCGCGGACCTCGACGGTGATCGACTGGGCCACCCCGCCGGCGATCGCGGTGAAGACGCGGCCGAGTTTTTCCGCGAGCGGCAGGCCCGGGCGTACGTCCTCGGCCACCACCCCGCCGGCTTGCACGTTCACCGCGTCCGGCACGAATTCACCCTGCAGAGCCAATTTCACGCTCTTCGCGACCGCGAGACCGGCCTTGTCCTGGGCCTCGTTGGTGGAGGCGCCCAGGTGCGGGGTGACCACGACGCTGTCATGGGCGAACAGCGGCGACTCGGTGCACGGCTCCTTGGCGAACACGTCGATGCCGGCGCCGGCCACCCGGCCGTCGGCGATCGCGTCGGCCAGCGCCTGCTCGTCGACCAGCCCACCGCGGGCCGCGTTGATGATCCGTACGCTCGGCTTGACCAGCCGCAGCTCTTTTTCGCCAATGAGACCAAGGGTTTCCGGGGTCTTGGGCAGGTGAATGGAGATGAAGTCGCTCTCCGCGAGCAGCTCCTCCAGGCTGACCAGCCGGACGCCGATCTGCGCCGCACGGGCCGGCTGCACATAGGGGTCGTACGCGATCAGGCGGACGCCGAAGGCGCTCATCCGCTGCGCGAAAAGCACGCCGATCCGGCCGAGGCCGACGACCCCGACGGTCTTGTCGGAAACCTCGACGCCGGTGAACTTGGACCGCTTCCACTCGCCTTTTTTGAGCGAGGCGTTGGCGGTCGCGGTGTTGCGCGCGGTGGCCAGCAGCAGCGTGACGGCCTGCTCGGCGGCGCTGACGATGTTGGAGGTCGGGGCGTTGACGACCATCACGCCGCGGGCGGTGGCCGCTGGCACGTCGACATTGTCCAGACCGACGCCGGCACGGGCGACGACCTTGAGTTTGGGCGCAGCGGCGAGCGCTTCGGCGTCGATCTTGGTGGCCGACCGGACCAGCACGGCGTCCACGTCCGCCAGCGCGGGCAGCAGCTGGGATCGGTCGGCTCCATCCACGGAGCGGACCTCGAAGTCGTGCGCCAGCACGTCGAGCGCGGACGGGGCGAGTTCCTCGGCGACGAGGACCACTGGCTTGGTGGCATGGTTCTGGGCCACGGGCGACTTCCCTCAGCTGTAGGTTTCCGGGCCACCCAATCGTACGAGCCGGACACCGCACACCACCTACTCGTACGGCCGCATCGTGATCGGACTCACTGAGACGGCGTTCTCACGGACTGAGACGTCCCACCGCCTGCCAGCCCAAATGCCCGCGGGGACCCCTACTAAACGCTGAGCATTAGTAGGGGTCCCCGCGGGCATTACGGCGCTAGCGGGCGGCGGTGCCAGTGTAGTCGTCGTCCGCGGCGACCCAGCTCATCAGCTTGCGGAGCTTGCGGCCGGTCTCCTCGATCGGGTGCGCCTCGCCCTGCGCGCGGAGCTTCTTGAACTCCGGTGCGCCGGCGTCCTGGTCCGCGATGAAGCGGGCCGCGAAGGAACCGTCCTTGATGTCGGCCAACACGCCGCGCATCCGCTCCCGGACGCTGTCGTCGATGATCCGCGGGCCGGAGATGTAGTCGCCGTATTCAGCGGTGTCCGAGCAGGACCAACGCTGCTTGGCGATGCCACCCTCGTACATCAGGTCGACGATCAGCTTCAGCTCGTGCAGGCACTCGAAATACGCGATCTCCGGGGCGTAGCCGGCCTCGGTGAGGATCTCGAAACCCGACTGTACGAGCGAGGAGACGCCGCCACACAGCACCGACTGCTCGCCGAACAGGTCCGTCTCGGTCTCTTCGGTGAAGGTCGTCTCGATGACGCCGGCGCGGGTGGCGCCGATGCCCTTCGCGTACGAGAGGCCAAGCGCGAGGCCGTCGCCGTTCGGGTCCTGCTCGACCGCGACCAGCGCCGGCACGCCCTTGCCGTCCGCGAACTGCCTGCGTACGAGGTGGCCGGGGCCTTTCGGGGCGACCATGATGACGGCGATGTCCGCGGCCGGCTTGATGTAGCCGAAGCGGATGTTGAAGCCGTGCGCGAAGAACAGCGCCTTGCCGGCGGTCAGGTGCGGCTCGACGGACTCGGCGTACACATGGCGGGCCACGTGGTCCGGCACCAGCAGCATGATCACGTCGGCCCACTCGGACGCCTCGGCCGGCGTGGCGACCTTGAGGCCCGCGTCGGTGACCTTCGCGCGGCTCTTGGAACCCTCAGCGAGACCGACGGTCACGTCGACACCGGAATCCCGCAGCGACAGCGCGTGCGCCTCGCCCTGGCTGCCGTACCCGATCACGGCGACCTTCTTGGCACCGATGATGCTCAGGTCCGCGTCGTCCTGGTAGTACATGGTGACTGGCATTACTTCCCTCTCTTGAATGGCTTTTCTTAGGCGGGGCGCTCGACGCTTCGCAGCGCCACCACCGGGCCGGTGATCGACCGGGCGCCGCGGCCGACCGCGACCACCCCGGACTGCACCAGCTCCTTGACCCCGTACGGCTCCAGGACGCGGATCAACGCATCCAGCTTGTCCTGCGTACCGGTGGCCTCGATCGTGACCGCGTCGGTGGACACGTCGACGACCTTGGCACGGAACAGCTGGACTGTTTCCAGCACGTGCGACCGGGTGGCGGGCTCCGCACGCACCTTGATGAGCATGAGTTCGCGCTGCACCGAGGCCGTCGGTTCCAACTCTACGATCTTGATGACGTTGATCAGCTTGTTGAGCTGCTTGGTCACCTGCTCCAACGGGAACTCCTCGACGGTGACCACGATCGTCATCCGGGAGATCTCCGGATGCTCGGTCGGGCCAACCGCGAGTGAGTCGATGTTGAAGCCGCGGCGGGAGAACAGCCCGGACACCCTGGCCAGCACGCCGGGCTTGTTCTCCACCAGGACGGAAAGTGTGTGCCTGCTCATGTTTTTCGTGTCCTCACACGTCGTCCGGGCCCCACACCGGGCGCACATCGCGCGCGGCGAGGATCTCGTCGTTGCTCGTACCAGCCGGCACCATCGGCCACACCATGGCATCCTGCCCGACGGTGAAGTCGACCACGACCGGCTGGTCGTTGACCGCCATCGCCTTCTCGATCGTCGAGTCGATGTCGTCGGCCGACTCGCAGCGCAGGCCCACACAGCCCAGCGCCTCCGCAAGCCGTACGAAATCAGGCACGCGGTGTTTGTGCGTCTTCAGGTCGGTGTTCGAGTAGCGCTTGTCGTAGAACAGCGTCTGCCACTGCCGGACCATGCCGAGGTTGCCGTTGTTGATGATCGCGACCTTGATCGGGATGCCTTCCAGAGCGCAGGTCGCCAGTTCCTGATTGGTCATCTGGAAGCAGCCGTCGCCGTCGATGGCCCACACCGTCGCCTCCGGCCGGCCGACCTTCGCGCCCATCGCGGCGGGCACCGCGTACCCCATCGTGCCGAGGCCGCCGGAGTTCAGCCAGGTGTACGGCTTCTCGTACGAGATGAACTGCGCGGCCCACATCTGGTGCTGCCCGACGCCGGCGACATAGAGCGCGTCCGGTCCGGCGATCTCGCCGATCCGCTTGATCACCCGCTGCGGCGCGAGCGCCCCGTCGGCCGGCTCTTCCCAGCCCAGCGGATACGTCTTGCGGGTCCGGTCCAGCTGCGTCCACCAGTCCGTCAGCCGCTCCGGGTCGACCCGGCCGGCGTCGATCTCGGCCTGCACCGCGACCACCAGCTCCGCGATCACCTCGCGCGCGTCGCCCACGATCGGCACGTCGGCGGTCCGGTTCTTGGAGATCTCGGCCGGATCGATGTCGGCGTGCACGATGGTCGCGTACGGCGCGAAGCTGTCCAGTTTTCCGGTCACCCGGTCGTCGAACCGGGTCCCGAGCGCCACGATCAGGTCCGCTTTCTGCAGCGAGGTGACCGCGGCGACCGTGCCGTGCATCCCGGGCATGCCCAGGTGCAGTCTGTGGCTGTCCGGGAACGCGCCGCGGGCCATCAGGGTGGTCACCACGGGCACACCAGTCAGCTCGGCGAGCACCCGGAACTCGGTCGAAGCGCGCGCTTTCAACACGCCACCGCCGATGTAGAGCACCGGCCGCTTCGCCGTGGTCAGCAGCCGCGCCGCCTCCCGGACCTGCTTAGCGTGCGGGTGCAGCGTCGGCCGGTAGCCCGGAAGGTCGATCGTCGGCGGCCAGTGGAAGGTGGTCCGCGCCTGCAGGATGTCCTTCGGGATGTCGACGAGCACCGGCCCGGGCCGGCCCGTACCAGCGAGGTGGAAAGCTTCGGCGATCGCCTGCGGGATCTCCTCGGCGGTCTGTACGAGGATGTTGTGCTTGGTGATCGGCTGGGTGATGCCGCATATGTCGGCTTCCTGGAACGCGTCCGTACCGATCGCCCCGCTGGGCACCTGCCCGGTGATCGCCACTATCGGCACGGAGTCCATATACGCGTCCGCGATGGGCGTGACCAGGTTGGTCGCGCCCGGCCCGGAGGTCGCCATGCACACGCCCACCTTGCCGGTGGCCTGCGCATATCCCTCAGCCGCGTGCCCCGCGCCCTGCTCGTGCCGGACCAGGACGTGCCTTACCGCGGTGGAGTCCAGCAGCGGGTCGTACGCGGGCAGGATGGCGCCGCCGGGAATGCCGAACACGACGTCCGCGCCAACCGATTCCAGCGAGCGGACCAGCGACTGCGCGCCGGTGACTCCGGATTGTCCGGGTGAGCTCATGATCGTTCCTGACCCCTAGTTTGGCTGGACAGTCTTGGCTGAACAGTTGAGCTGGACAACAAAAAACCCCGCTTGCCGAAGCAACCGGGGTTAGCGCGACGCCTGGTGGGAACCTGGCGACGCGCTAGCTGAGTACGAGAATCTTCACCTGCACGTGCCTAGCTTTGCGCATCCCACCCCACGAGTCAAACCGTCCCACCTGTTGGACGCTCCCGCCGACTGCGGGATATTGTCCCGCACTCGGCGACCCACCACCCATTTCGAAAGCGCGAGCTGGCCAAGGTCAACAAAATCTGGCGTTCGCGGTGATCAGGGCGCCTCATCGGCTGGGCAGAGCAGGTCCACGATGGCGGCCGCGATCGGGAGGCCGGGACGGTCGGCGTACGACGCCCAGTCCCCCAGTGCGTCGGACCCGAGGAATGTCGTCAGCTCTCGGATCTTGGGTGCACTGAAAGTCACCGTCGAGTAAACCAGCCCGCCGACCTTCGCGTAGCCCGACAACGTGAACCGGACGTCTTCGGGCACGTCGAAAACGGTCTCCCTGCCCTCGAAAACGGCGAGACCGAAGACCTGTTCGCCGACAACGAAGAAGTGGATCACGCGCTCGACGCTGACGGGCTTGGTATAGAGATATCGCCCTTTGCGCGGCCGGTTGGTGACCTTGAAGGACTCGCGCCGGCCGTCCAACAGGCTCTTGGACGAGACCGATCCGCCGGCCTCAGCGATGAACTGCCGCACCGCGCCTTCGTCGTTGGTGATCAAAGATGGGTTCGCCCCGAACAGCATGGTGCCTCGGTGCAGACGGCGGGTCCAACTGTCAGCCGCAACGGCGGGCGGGTAGTTGACCCATCGAACGTCAAGCGTGCAGAGCACACCGGTAATAGCGGCAGTTGCCTCATCGGCGACGCGCAGCGGGATGTCCCAGTAGATCCCGGTGACGTCCTCGAGCGCGATGGGATCTCCGCCAGCGCAAAGGGTCCCGGCCCATTTGGTGGACAGCGCGCGGGTCTTGTTCCGCTCGAGCCGCGCCCGCAACGTCGCTCTCCGGGGAAATCGCGTCACATCCACCAGCGCATGTCTGATGCCACGAGTGGCCAACTCCAGACAAACAGCCGCGGCTGACGGACCTTGCGCGACGACAAGAACGAAACTCATGCTCACTCCATTGCTAATGGCAGCGTAAATTCTCGTATTCGAATTATGCGCCAGACGACTATTTGTGAAATCCGCGAATCTCTGCCATGTTGGCGACGGTATCACCGGATTTTCATGGGCGGACAATACGGGGAGGCTGGCGATGACCGACGAAGCAGGGTCGAATCGCACGCGTTATCGCAAAATTACGGAGAAGGGATCAGTGCCGCGAATGGGTCGGGTGAAGGTCGGCGACGAGCTGCGTACGCTGCGGATCGCGGCCAAGCTGACCCAGATCGAGCTGGGCAACCGCTGCGGCTGCTCCGGTACGCGCATCTCGCGCCTGGAGAACGGCGAGGCCACGCCGGACGTGGCACTGGTGATGAAAATCCTCGATGTACTGGAAACGCCACCGGACCAGGCCAAAATCCTGATCAGGCAGGCCCGCGACGCAAACGACCGCGGCTGGTGGAAAACCAGCAACATGCCCGAACGCGAGGCCGCCTTCGCCGAGTTGGAAGCAGAGGCCCGCCGACTGCGGGTCTTCTCGCTGATGTTCATTCCCGGACTGCTGCAAACTGCCGCGTACATGGCACTTCGTTATGCGGACAAGGAAGCCGCGATGCCAGTGGACGACGAAGCGGCGATCGCTGGCCGCCGGGAGCGCCAAAAGATCCTGGACCGCGACGACAGCCCCACGAAATATGCTGTCGTACTTGACGAAAGCGTTATCCGGCGTAGAACGGCGCCGCCCGACGTACAAGCTGAACAGCTCGAGCATCTGATCGAAGCGGCCGCTCACCCGAACGTCAACCTCCGAATCCTGCCGTTCGGAGCAGTTCTCGGATACGAGTCGGCACCACTGAACTCGTTCTACATCTTCGACATAGGCAACGCACCACAGGTCGTTGTGGTGGAAACCGAGACGAAGGAACTTCACGTCACCGCAAGCGAAAGAATCTTGCGGTATCAGGCTATGTTCGATCGCGTTAGTCGTGCATGCTTGACCCCAGAAGAGTCCATCGAACTCATCAGGGGAGTCGACACATGACACTAATTGTCAGCTGGCGCAAGAGTTCTCGCAGCACTGGCCAGTCCGAGTGCGTGGAGGTCGGTAGCTGGCGTAAGAGCACTCGCAGCGGCGGCCAAGCCGAGTGCGTCGAGGTCGGCGTGGCCGCCCTCACGGTCGGAGTCCGGGACACCAAGAACGTGGCAGGGCCGGCCTTGTTCTTCTCGTCGGCGGCGTGGCAGGCCTTCGTGAGTCAGACAAAACGGTAACTCTCCGCACCGCCAAGATCGCTGCTAGGCTCGCCGCATGCCAACCGTCCTCATCCCGATCGGTTTCGAGTCCGGACCTCGCTACCAGGGCGGTGGCCAGCATCACGAAGTGATCTTGCCGGGCGGCTACGCCCCACTGCCACCAGACGTCTGGAAAGTCTGGACAGTGGCGTTCGCAGATCTTGAGTCAGCCGCCTCACTCACGCTGAGCCGCGACCGGCTGATCCAGGCGTCAACGAAACTGGGCATCGCATCTGCGGCCGAACACACGAAGGCTCTCGTCGACGACCGCCTCCTTGCCGAACTGGACACTGACAAGCCCGCCGAGTTCCTCCAGTCACATCGACTCTTCCCTCTCGCCGATGGCTTTGGCGCCATCGAAAACGAGCCAGGCGTCTATCAAATCGCCCGTGAAGGGCGCATCATGATCCGCGCGAACCAACCGGTCTATGCGATCTGGTGCATAGCTGCCTATCATCGCTCGATCTGGGACGCAGTAGTCGCGTACGCCGAGGAAATTGAGGTAAGCCCCGACGATGTCGCGACGAACGTCGCTCAGGCTCTGCCAATGATCGTCGCTAACCGCTGCGGATTCTTACAAGCATCATGAGTTTTTCCAGAAGCGGCCTCGCGAACTGGAAAACCGATCTGCTGGTTAAGGCAGACGTGGTTGATCCGGGGGCGCAGAAGAATGCGCTCAAGAAGCTCAGGGACAGTTTAACGACGACTGCCAGGACAATGCCGGCGCAGTTGGCGTTTACTACCGCAACCACGCTGAGTCTTTGGTTCAGCTCAGGGTGGGCCGCGTTCTCCGGGTCGATGACCGAGGCCACCCTGAAGCTCCTCGGCGGGGCTGGCCTGCAACTCGTCGCTCAGGCGTATTTCACCGTACGCGGCGCGAAAAAGGAGTCGCAGAAATTCAAGGTTCAGCGTGATCGCGGGCAGAATCCTGAAGCCCAGCCATTGGCCGAACTGGACCGGGTAGAGCACGAAGGCAAGATACGCGACCGCGACCTGCAGACACAGCTGCGAGACGACCGCCGGCAGCTCTCCACCGAGATGTCCGATGTCGCCGACACCATCACCGCGATGCAAGAGACGCACGTCAGCCGCGCGGACATGCAACAAACGATCAACCAGGCCGTCGCTGAGGCCGTCGCACCGTACCAAGCCAAAATTGCCCAGCAAGAGGCCAAAATCGCTCAGCAGGACGCAAGAATCGGTCAGTTCGACTCGCAACTGCGGCACGAAAGCCAAACCCGCCAACACGCCATCACGGAGCTGGCCAGTCAGGCCGCCACCGAAAGGTCCGAGAGACAGTCGGCGGACGGTCATTTACAAGCAGATGTCAGTCGGGTCGAGGCCGATCTCAGTGAACGCGTCGAGGACACTCAGGTGGCGACGAACGACGTGACGAGAGGTCTCAACGACCTCAACGAACGCCATGACACCCTTTTACGGGCGACAAACGAGAACGCGGCCGGGCTGGACCACATGTACGCGCACGTCAACAGCCAACATCTCGTGATCAACGAGCACGCGGACAGCATCGACGCCCAAGCCGCTCGTACGGCCGCACAACCACGACGCCGCGGCGAGCCCGGCCCGACGCGCGCCGCGCCAGCGGCCAGAGCCTCCCAGCAACCTCCCGTACCACCTGGCCCCGGACCAGCAACGACCGTGCCGCGCTCCGCCTGGGGCTCGCAACAGGGACAACTGGCCGAGCCGTTCCCCGCGGCCCGCCGCCGTCCGCCCCCACCCGGCCGACAACCAGCCGGCGATCCCCCAACGCCAGCACGACAGCCACATCGCGGCCCCCAACCACCCCGCCCCTGACGCACATGGCGACAATCGGGCCGCTTCAGCACCTCCACTTGGCAGGCGAACCGACGGTCAGTCGCCTGTTCGGCCCCTTGTGTGTAATTGCCTTTCTGCTCAACTGAATCGCTGATATCCAGCCAATCATCCGTGGCTGACCGGAGCTGTCGGCTCGTCCCAATATGTGGGAATCGGGGTCGCCGCCCGGTTGCTGACGGTTGTCACACTGCTGGGGTGGAACGTGGTGAAACGTTCCAATCACGCTTGAGTCCCCAGGAGTTGCCGTGTTGCCGCTCGCCGCTGGCGAGGTCTTGTTCGTCGTCACGGGTGTTGCCCACCTGTGCGCCATCTTGTTGCTCACCCTGGACGTACGCCGCGGTCGCCAACGTCCGGGCGCCGACTGGACCGACCCGCTCGGCTGTTTCGTCGCCGGCGGGCTGGTCGCCGGAGGTGCCGGCATGGACTTGTGGACGGTCGGGGTCGTCACTGTCCCCGCGGCGGTGGTCGCGCTGCTCGTGACCTGGCGCGCCGCTGACTTTCGGCCGGCGGCCACGGTCGCGTGGGCATCGCTGCTGGCCAGTACGGTCACCGGCATCGTCGTCGCGTTCTTGCACCTGTTCGGCATGACGGCCAGCCTGACGACGGCGATCCTGATCGGCGCTGGCCTGGTGATAAGCGTCCTGCGTACGCCCTCGAGCCTCATGCAGACCTTCGAGAACTGGGAGGTCGCGCTTCGCCGCGTCTGGCGGCACTCCCGGGATCCGCGAACCGGCGCGGTGCCGGCGGCGGACGCGCCTTTCGTGACCGTCCAGGTGCCGACGTACGCGGAACCGCCAGAAATCGTGATCGCCACCCTCGACGCGATCGCGCGGCTGGACTACCCGAATTTCGAGGTCATGCTGATCGACAACAACACCGCCGACGAGCGACTGTGGCGCCCGGTCCAGGAACACTGCGAACGGCTGGGTCCGCGTTTTCGGTTCCTGCACGTGGAAGGCATTACCGGCGCGAAGGCTGGCGCGCTGAACTGGGCCCGCCAGCACGTCGATCCACGAACCCAACTGGTCGCGCTCGTCGACGCCGACTACCAGGTCACGCCGCGGTGGCTGGCCGAGACGGTAGGGCTTTTCGAGGACCCGGAGCTCGGTTTCGTCCAGTGCCCGCACGGATATCGCGATTTCGAACACTCGACGTACGCACGAATGGTGCACACCGGCTACATGTGGGCCCAGGGAACGGAGATGGTGTCCCGCAACGAGCAGGACGCCGGTCTCACGGTCGGCACAATGTCGATGATCCGGCTGGAGACACTAGACGTGGCCGGCGGCTGGGCAGGGTGGTGCCAGACCGAGGACTCGGAGTTCGCGATCCGGGCGCACGCGGTCGGCTACCGTTCCATCTTCCTGCGCCGCCAGTACGGTTTCGGTCTCATTCCGGAAAACCTGACCGAGCTGAAGAAGCAGCGCTTCCGGTGGACGTACGGACCGGGCCAGGAATTCAAGGCGCACGCGCGGCTTTATCTACCGGGCTGGCTCGGCGGCAAGCCGTCGAAGCTGACCGGACGGCAGCGCTTGCGGCACGGTCACTATGGCTTTTTGGTGCTGGTGACGGGAAGTACGGTTCTGAGCCTACCGGCAGGTGTCGCCCTGCTCGTCTCGATGATCGTGCATCACGAAGCCCTGCCGCTGAGCCCAGTCCTCCTGATTCCGTTGGTAGCCGTGCTTTTGGGGCGCCGGATCATGCGATGGCTGATCTTCCGTACGTACGTGGGCACCGGCCTCGCGGAGATGATGGGCGGCGCGATCGCTTTGATGGCGGTGAAACCGACGATCTCCACGGCGGCTTTCAGCGTGCTGCTGGGAAAGCCGGCGCTCTGGCGGCGTACGAGCAAGTTCCGGACGACGTCGAGCCGCTTGCGCTGGGTCTCTGAGGCTTGGACCGAGATCGCCCTTTGTGTCGCGTGTATCGCCGTGGTCGTCGCGATCCCGTTCCTGCTGCCTGCCGGCGTGAGCACTTTGTTGCTGTGCCTCGGCTTCGGCTGGCAGGCGAGCACGTACGCGACTGCGCCCCTGCTGGGCTGGCTGGCCGCCCGCGACCTACGCCAGTCGACCCTGCCCACCGCGCCGACCGGCGCCGACACCGCCGAAGGCCAGAAGGTGTGACTTCGGGGGCGGTGCCGATAACTGCCCTCGCGGCTGCTCGACTGGTCTTACAGATCTGGCGGCCAGCCTGTTAGCTGAAGAGATGACAGCGACCGGGGACAGCAGGCGGGTGCACCGGGGCTTGCTGGCCATGGTCATTATTGAGGCTGCGCTTGGCCTGCCGATCACCTTCCTCTGGACAGTCGTCACGGTCCTATTCGCGGATGGCCCTCGCTGCATTCCGGGGCTGCCGGAAACGCTCTATTGCCGATCAGATCTGGTGTACACACTTACCATGATCGGCCCGGCGATTTTCTGCGTCATCGGAGTCCTGCTGGGCACCGTCGGAGTCGTCTGGGAGCGGTCTCGACCTCGCCGCGGCTGGCCGTGGACACTGGCCGGCTGGCTGGTCTTCGTGGTGCTGTCACCGGCCATCTTCGTCCTCGCGGGCAGGTGACCGAGCCCGCTCCCCTCACGACCTTTTATAGGCGGGACCAGGCTTCGGTGAGGACGGAGCGCAGGATGCCTTCGATTTCGTCGAAATGGGACTGGTCGCAGATGAGCGGCGGCGCGAGCTGGATGACCGGGTCGCCGCGGTCGTCGGCGCGACAGTGCAGGCCCTGCTCGTACAGGGCTCCCGAGAGGAAGCCGCGCAGCAGGCGCTCGGCCTCGTCGTCGTTGAAGGTTTCCTTGGTGGCCTTGTCTTTCACCAGCTCCAGCGCGTAGAAATACCCGTCGCCGCGTACGTCTCCGACGATCGGCAGGTCGGCAAGTTTGTCCAGGGTGGCGCGGAAAGCGGCCTGGTTGCGCTGGACGTTGCCGTTCAGGTCTTCCTTCTCGAAAATATCCAGGTTCGCCAGTGCGACCGCGGACGACACCGGGTGGCCGCCGAAGGTGATGCCGTGCGAGAAGCTGTTCTCGCCGCTCAGGAACGGCTCGACCAAGCGCTCGCTGGCGATCATCGCGCCGAGTGGCGCATAGCCGGACGTGAGACCTTTGGCGCAGGTGATGATGTCCGGCACATAGCCGTAGCGGTTGGCGGCGAAATACTCCCCCAACCGACCGAAGGCGCAAATCACCTCGTCGGAAATCAGCAGCACATTGTTCTCATCGCAGATTTCGCGTACGCGCTGGAAATATCCGGGCGGCGGCGGGAACGAGCCGCCAGAGTTCTGCACGGGCTCCAAGATCACCGCGGCGACCGTCTCCGGTCCCTCGATCTCGATCGTCTGCGCGATCGCGTCGGCGGCCCAGCGGCCGAATTCGTCAAGATTGTCGGCGTGCTCGGTGGCGCGATAGAAATTCGTGTTCGGCACCTTGACCGCGCCGGGCACGAGCGGCTCGAAAGGCGTGCGGATAGACGGAATTCCGGTGATCGACAACGCGCCCATCGTGGTGCCGTGATACGCGATGTTGCGACTGATGATCTTGAATTTGTGCGGATTTCCGGTGACCTTGTGATATTGCCTGGCGAGTTTCCAGGCACTCTCGACGGCCTCGGATCCCCCGCTGGTGAAGAAAACCCGGTTGAGATCACCGGGCGTCAAAGTCGACAGCCGCTCGGCCAGCTCGATGGCCGCTGGATGCGCGTACGACCAGACCGGGAAATAGCCGAGCGTGCTGGCCTGCCGGGCGGCGGCTTCGGCGATCTCGGTCCGGCCGTGCCCAGCGTTGACCACATACAGGCCGGAAAGGCCGTCCAGGTAACGCTTTCCGGCGGAGTCCCAGATGTACGGGCCGTCGCCCTTCACGATCACCGGCACCGGGCTCTGCTCGTACGACGACAGCCGGGTGAAATGCATCCACAGGTGGTCCCGGGCGGAGGCGGAAAGATCGGTCATCGGATTCCCCACGAGTAGGTCTGTTTGGCCAGCCGGAGGTAGACAAAAGTCTCCGTCGAGGTCACTCCATCGATGGCCCGAATGGTGTGGTTCAGCAGCCGGAGCAGGTGTTCGTCGTCGGACACCACGATTTCCACGATCAGGTCGAACGAGCCGGCGGTCACCACGACATAGTCGATCTCGTCGACGGCGACGAGTTTCTCGACGACTTTTTCCACGTCTCCGCTGACTTTCAGGCCCACCATGGCCTGCCGGTGAAAGCCCACCGTGAGCGGATCGGTGACCGCGACGATCTGCATGACGTCGTTGTCGAGCAGCCGCTGTACGCGTTGGCGCACCGCGGCTTCGGACAGCCCGACCGCCTTGCCAATCGCCGCGTACGACTTGCGGCCGTCGGCCTGCAGCTGCGCGACAATGGCACGTGACGTGTCGTCAAGCGCCGACTCCCGACCACCCGTTCCCGGCATGAGCCCCATTCTGAGTGGGCGGACAGCCCACTGTCAACGCCATTAGCCACCGATTCCGTTGATTGAAGTCGCTCATTCAACGGAATCGGCGGCCACGGTAGCCCATGAGCGCGGGAATCGGTCGCGCTACTCGCAGATGGCGCCCTGCGCGGCGGAACCGACCAGCTTCGCGTATTTGCCGAGCACACCGGTGGTGAACTGGGGCGGTTCCGGCTTCCAGTGCTCCCGGCGGCGAGCCAGCTCGGTGTCGTCGACGAGCAGGTCGAGCGTACGAGCCTTCAGGTCCAGCCGGATCCTGTCGCCCTCCTCGACCAGCGCGATCGGCCCACCCACGATCGCTTCCGGCGCGATGTGGCCGATGCACGGCCCGGTGGTGCCGCCGGAGAACCGGCCGTCGGTCAACAACAACACGTCCTTGCCCAGCCCAGCGCCCTTGATCGCGCCGGTCACCGCGAGCATCTCGCGCATGCCCGGGCCACCCTTGGGCCCCTCGTAGCGGATCACCACCACGTCACCCTTGTTCAGGGTGCCGTTGGTGACCGCGTCCATCGCGCCCTGCTCGCGCTCGAAAACACGGGCGGTGCCTTCGAAAACCTCATACGGCAGGCCGGCGCTCTTGACGACCGCGCCGTCGGGGGCGAGCGATCCGCGCAGAATGGTCAGGCCACCGGTCGGGTGGATCGGCTTGGACATCGCCCGGATGATCGTGCCGTCCACGTCCGGCGGATTGATGTCGGCGAGGTTCTCCGCGAGCGTACGACCCGTGACGGTCATCGCGTCGCCGTGCAGCAGCCCCGCGTCGAGCAGCGCACGCATGACCACCGGCACCCCGCCGATGCGGTCCACGTCGCTCATCACGTACCGCCCGAACGGCTTCACGTCGGCCAGGTGCGGCGTCTTGTCGCCGATCCGGTTGAAGTCGTCGATGGCGAGGTCAACACCGGCCTCGCGGGCGATCGCGAGCAGGTGCAACACGGCGTTGGTCGAGCCGCCGAGCGCCATCACGACGGTGATCGCGTTCTCGAAGGCGTCCTTGGTGAGGATCTGGCGGGCGGTCAGCCGCAGGCGCAGCATCTGTACGACGGCCTCGCCGGACGCGCGCGCATACCCGTCCCGGCGGCGGTCCACAGCCGGCGGCGCGGCCGAGCCGGGCAGCGCCATGCCAAGCGCTTCGGCGGCGCTGGCCATCGTGTTCGCGGTGTACATGCCGGCGCAGGCGCCCTCGACCGGGCACATGGCCCGCTCGATCGCGTCGACCTCCGCGCGGGTGATCAGGCCGCGGGCGCAGGCACCGACCGCCTCGAAGGCGTCGATGATCGTCACGTCCTTATCGCCCACCTTGCCGGGCAGCGTGCTGCCGGCGTACAGGAAGACGGACGCGAGGTCGAGCCGGGCGGCGGCCATCAACATGCCGGGCAGCGACTTGTCGCAGCCGGCCAGCAGCACCGAGCCGTCGAGGCGCTCGGCCTGCATGACGGTCTCCACGCTGTCCGCGATGATCTCCCGGGAGACCAGCGAGAAGTGCATGCCGACGTGGCCCATAGAGATGCCGTCGGAGACCGAGATGGTGCCGAACTCCAACGGATAGCCGCCGGCGGCGTGTACGCCCTCCTTCGCGGACTGGGCGAGCCGCTGCAGGCTGAGGTTGCAGGGGGTGATCTCGTTCCAGCTGCTGGCGATGCCGATCTGCGGCTTCTTGAAGTCCTCGTCGCCCATCCCGACCGCCCGCAGCATGCCGCGGGCGGCGGCCCGCTCGAGGCCGTCGGTGACCTCGGTGCTGCGTGGCTTGGGGGCGTACCGGGATTCTTCGGTGCTGGTCATCGGTGTTCTGGTCCCTCGGGAGCGATCAGTACGCGAAGGCGCGTACTGGCAGTGAACGGCCGGTCCAGCAACCCGGGGTCGGCGCTGGGCGGTCGGCTGGTTGGACGGTAAACCCCAGCCTACGGCGGGCTTCGGCGTCTGCGAGCATCTGGGGCGTGGCACGCCATCCCGAGATCGTCAAGTTCCGCCAGCCGGTCGCCGTCCCCATCGCCGCCGCCGTCGCGCTCTTCGGCTCCGCGGCCGCCGTCGCGCAGGTGTGGTGGACGACGCCGATCATGCTCATCCCGCTCGCGCTGCTGATCTACGGGCTGCGCACCGGCGTCGATGTGTCGCCGTCGGGCATCCGAGTACGGTCCGCGGTCACCACCCGGTCCTTCGCCTGGTCGGAGGTGGCCGGGTTCATCACCGACCGCCGCCGGGTCTCGCTGAAACTGACCGACGGCCGGCTCGTACGCTTCCCGGCGGTGCAGTCCGCGGACCTGCCGCGGCTGCTCGCGGCCGGCAAGCAGGACCTCGCCGCGTCGTGACAATCGGAATCCGATTGTGCCGTTATTGGGGTGCTGAGCTGGCATTCTCCCCGACAACGTGACAATCGGGCATTCCGGGCGGTCCCGGAGCGGCGGCGGAGGTGGCATACGCTTGAACTCATGCCAGCGTCGCCACGCCTTCGTACTCGTACTCGCGCAGGCGTCAGCGCCCTGACCGCCGGAGTCCTGGTTTTCGCGCTGGCCGGCTGCGCTTTCGGGCCGCCCGGCGACACCTCCGGCGAGCCGCCGAACCTGCCGACGCCCACCGTGTCGCCGACCCCCTCGCCGTCCCAGTCGCCCACCGACGACGGCGGTCTGGGCGTGCAGGTGCTGGTCAAGAACCTCGCGGTGCCGTGGGGGATGGCCTTCTTGCCGGACAAGAACGCGCTGGTCACCGAGCGGGACAGCCACCGCATCCTGAAGGTCGCGCCGAACGGCGCGACGACCACCGTGCAGACCCTCAAGCAGGTCGCTGGCAAGGGTGAGGGCGGGCTGCTCGGCATCGCGGTCTCGCCGAAATACGCGACGGACAAGACCGTCTTCATCTACTACTCGACGGCCAGCGACAACCGGATCGCCAAGCTGGTGCTGGGCGGCCAGCCGCAGCCGATCGTGACCGGCATCCCGGTCGCCGATCACCACGACGGCGGTCGGCTGGCGATCGGCCCGGACGGCTATTTGTACGCGGGCACCGGCGACGCCGGCACCACCGCCAACGCCCAGAACACCAGCAGCCTCGGCGGCAAGATCCTGCGGATGACGCTGGATGGCAAGCCCGCGCCCGGCAACCCGTTCCCCAACTCACTGGTCTACTCGTACGGTCACCGCAACGTCGAAGGCCTCGCCTGGGACGCCAAGAACCGGCTCTATGCCACCGAGTTCGGGCAGGACAAGTTCGACGAGCTGAACCTCATCCAGCCCGGCAAGAACTACGGCTGGCCGACCGTGGAAGGCACCGGCCAGGACCCCAAGTTCGTGAACCCGCTGCAGACCTGGCCGACCTCGCAGGCCTCGCCGGCCGGGCTCGCCATCGCCGGCAACAACGCCGTGCTCGGCGCGCTGACCGGCAAATGCCTCTGGGTCGTCGGACTCGACGCGAGCACCGGCCAGGTGACCGGCAAGCCGCAGGACGCTCTCAAGGGTCAGTACGGCCGGCTGCGTACGGTCATGGTCGCCCCCGACGGCTCGCTGTGGGTCACCACCTCCAACAAGGACGGCCGCGGCTCCCCCGCCGCCGACGACGACAAGATCCTCCGCGTCGTTCCGCCGGGCGGCGGAGGCGTCAGCCAGCTCTAATGTCGAGTGCTTCGACGAAGGCATCCGAAGGCTGTCGTACTTCAACCCGTTGGCCCTCGTGCGTCGAGTGGATGTGAGCGACCAGCTCCCAGTTGCCGCGCTGGAGCTGAATGACCAGGACAGCCGACACCGGAACAGCCGCGAACAAGGCGAACCCGATGGCCACCACGGACCCGAGGCCGAAGTAGCCGTACGCCCCGATGAGTGCCAACAACGCTCCCCAGACCACCAAGAACGCGTATCCGACGGCCCGGCGGACGGCCGTACGTCTGCGTACGCACCGCCGACAGAAGGGCCACCCGGCGATCGACACGGGATAGGTGAAACCTCCTTCGTCCCGCTGGCGGAACAACGCGCGTCGCATAGCTTCGGATCGGACCGCGGGATAGGTCGCGGTGATGTCCTCTCGCAGCACCGCCGGCAGCCCATGGCGGACGCAGCACGACGGCAGTTCCACGCCGGTGCCGCGCCGGACCTTGAAGACGATGGTGCGAAACGGCCCCCGAGTGACGAGCTGAGGCTCCTTCAAGGCCATCGGCCGCGGCCCAGTGGTCATCAGTGGGCCGCCAACGCGACGAAGATAACGGCCATAAGTGCGGCAAGGATGCCCATCGCCGGGCCGACCGCGATCAACACCCAGAACAGCGCCCGGTTTCGACGGCGCCGATCGGTCTCCGGTCCACCGGTCGGGCCGAACCCAACTGTGCCGTGGTTCACGCCCGGTCCCTGGGAGAGCGGGCCGAGCAGTGGGCCGTCGTAGTGCAGGACAACCGGCTGCCCGGGCCGCGCCACGAAGTTCACCTCGGCGAGGCCCTTGGTCGCGCCGAGGGCTCGGATGGACATCACAGCGTGGTACGCGCCCGGCCGCAACCCGAACTGGTTGCGGCCCTTGTGCAACTGACACAGCTGGTTCGGCCCGAAGCTGACCCTCGCGTCGGCGGTCGAATCGATGACAACTGGTACCAGTGGTGCGGACATCCCAACCCCCATGCGGTTTTCTTTCCCGACTAGCAAGACGCTAGGCGTCTCACCGCCACGAGAGGGACCGTCGCCCAGGGGCTGGCACGTTCTGAGGACCTCCGCGACCGCCCTTAGACGGTGCCCAGCTTCTCGAGGATGAGGTCGCGGACGGTCTTGGCGTCGGCAGATCCCTTGGTGGCCTTCATGACGGCACCGACGAGGGCGCCGGCGGCGGCGACCTTGCCGGCGCGAATCTTGTCGGCCACGTCCGGGTTGGCGGCGATCGCCTCGTCCACCGCGGCGCTGAGCGCACCGGTGTCGGACACCACCTCCAGGCCGCGGGCCTGCACGACCTCGGTCGGCGAGCCTTCGCCGGCCAACACGCCCTCCAGCACCTGCCGAGCGAGCTTGTCGTTCAACCGGCCCGAGTCGACCAGCGACTGCAGCTCGGCGATCTGCGCCGGGGTGACGCCCTGGGCGTCCAGGTCCAGGCCGTTTTCGTTGGCCCGCCGAGCCAACTCACCCAGCCACCACTTGCGGGCCGTGTCCGAGGTCGTACCAGCCGCCACCGTCGCCTCGATCAGGTCGACAGCACCGGCACCGACCGCGGAGGCCATGTCCTTGTCGGAGAATCCCCACTCGGACTGCAGCCGGCGGCGGCGCTCACTCGGCCGCTCGGGCAGTGCGGCACGCAGCTTCTGCACCCACTCGGCGGGAGGCGCCACCGGGACCAGGTCGGGTTCCGGGAAGTAGCGGTAGTCCTCCGCCTCCTCCTTGATCCGGCCGGAGGTGGTGGAGCCGTTGTCCTCGTGGAAGTGCCGGGTCTCCTGTACGACCGTGCCGCCGTCGGTCAGCAGCGCGGCCTGCCGGCGGATCTCGTAGGTGAAGGCTCGCTCGACGCTGCGCAGCGAGTTCACGTTCTTCGTCTCGGACCGGGTGCCGAACGGCACGTCCGGCGACCTGCGCAGCGACAGGTTGGCGTCACAGCGGAGCTGGCCGCGCTCCATCCGTGCCTCGGACACCCCGAGGCCGCGGACGATCTCGCGGATCTCACCGACAACCGCGCGAGCGACCTGGGGCGTACGCGCGCCGATGCCCTCGACCGGTTTGGTGACGATCTCGATCAGCGGGATGCCGGCGCGGTTGTAGTCGACCAGCGAGTGCGAGGCGCCCTGGATGCGACCGGTAGCGCCGCCCACGTGCAGCGATTTGCCGGTGTCCTCCTCCATGTGCGCACGCTCGATGCCGACCCGAATCGTCTCGCCGTCGACCTCGACGTCCAGATAGCCGTCGAAACAGATCGGCTCGTCATATTGCGAAGTCTGGAAGTTCTTCGGCATGTCCGGATAGAAGTAGTTCTTCCGGGCGAACCGGCTCCATGGCGCGATCGAGCAGTTCAGCGCGAGGCCGATCCGGATCGCGCCCTCGACGCCCAGCTCGTTGACCACTGGCAGGGCGCCGGGCATGCCCAGACAGGTCGGGCAGGTCTGGGTGTTCGGCTCGGCGCCGAACACCGTCGAACAGCCGCAGAACATCTTGGTCGCGGTGCCCAGCTCGACGTGCACCTCAAGACCGAAAACCGGGTCGAACTTCTCGACCGCCTCGTCGTACGGCATCAAGTCGCTCACTTGGACTCCTCCAGCTCCGGCGCGCGGCTCAGCAGCGAGCCGCCCCACTGCTCGGTCAGCGCCGCCTCCAGCGCGGCACCCACCCGATACGGCCGGTCGTCGGCCATCGCGGGTGCCATCACCTGCAGGCCCACCGGCAGGTTGTTCGAGTCCACCCCGACCGGAACGCTCATCGCGGCACCACCGGACAGGTTCGACGGGATGGTGCACAGGTCGGCGAAATACATCTGCATCGGGTCGTCAACCCGCTCCCCGATCTTGAACGCCGTGGTGGGCGTGGTCGGCGAGACGAGCACGTCGACCTGCTCGAACGCGGCCTCGAAGTCGCGGGTGATGAGAGTCCGCACCTTCTGCGCCTGGCCGTAATAGGCGTCGTAGTAGCCGGAGGACAGCGCGTACGTCCCAATCATGATCCGGCGCTTGACCTCGGCTCCGAAGCCGGCCGCACGGGTCAGCGAGGTGACCTCCTCGGCCGACTTCGTCCCGTCGTCGCCGACCCGCAGGCCATAACGCATGGCGTCGAAGCGGGCCAGGTTGGACGAGCACTCGCTGGGGGCGATCAGGTAGTACGCCGGGAGGGCATGCACGAAGTGCGGGCACGACACCTCGACGACCTCGGCGCCGAGCTTGGTCAGCAACGCGACCGCCTCGTCGACGCGGGCGCTCACATCGGGCTGATAACCATCGCCGGCGAACTCTCGTACGACACCGATCCGCATGCCACTCACGTCAGCCGCCCGGGCGGCCTCGACGACCGGCGGGACCGGTGCGTCGATCGACGTGGAGTCCATCGGGTCGTGACCGCCGATGACCTCGTGCAGCAGCGCCGCGTCGAGGATGTTGCGGGTGACCGGGCCGGCCTGGTCGAGCGACGAGGAGAAGGCGATCAGGCCATGACGCGAGACGCCGCCATACGTCGGTTTCATGCCGACCGTGCCGGTGACCGCACCGGGCTGCCGGATCGAGCCGCCGGTGTCCGTACCGATGCCCAACGGCGCCATCCTGGCCGCCACCGCCGCCGACGAGCCGCCGCCGGAACCACCCGGGATGCGCTCCAGATCCCACGGGTTGTGGGTCGGCCCGTACGCCGAATGCTCCGTCGACGAGCCCATCGCGAACTCGTCCATGTTCGTCTTGCCGAGGATGACGATGCCGGCCTCGCGCAGCCGCTTGACCACGGTCGCGTCGTACGGCGGGCGCCAGCCTTCCAGGATCTTGGATCCCGCGGTGGTGGGCACGTTCTTCTGGACGATCACGTCCTTGAGCGCGAGCGGCACCCCGGCGAGCGGGCCGAGCTTCTCGCCCTTGGCGATCCGCGCGTCGACCTCGTCCGCCTGTTTGCGGGCGCCTTCGGTGTCCAGGTGCAGAAAGGCGTGCACCTTGTCGTCGACCTTGGCGATCCGGTCGTAGTGGGCATCCACGACCTCCCGGCTGCTGACCTCGCGGCTGGCGATCTTGCTGCCCAGCTCAGCCGCCGTCAGCGCGGTCAGGTCGCTCATTGTTCGTCTCCCAGGATCTGCGGCACCCGGAAGCGCTGCTGCTCGGCCGCCGGCGCGCCGGCCAGCACGTCGTTGGCCGGCAGCGACGGACGCACTTGGTCCGGCCGCATCACGTTGGTGAGCGGCAGTGGGTGCGAGGTCGGCGGGATGTCATCCGCGGCGACCTCGGAGATCTGGGCGATCGAGGACAGGATCACGTCGAGCTGGCCGGAATAGTGATCGAGCTCGTCGTCGGTGAGCTCGATCCGGGCCAGCTTGGCGAGATGCTGAACCTCGGCTCGGGTGATGACGGACATGCTGATGCGGGCTCGCTTTCGTCCGTGAGCGATGGATCGATCACTCAGTTTACGGACTCACCCGTACCCGACCTCCACTGCATTACGCCCGGCTGGCTCAGCGGGCCGGTGCTGGCGTGGCCTCCAGGAACGCGGTGACGCTGGGGCGGAACATGAAGACCAGGGTGGCCACCACGAGGGCCACGATGACAAGGCCAATGAGCGTGGTCAGGATGACCGCCAGCGCACCGAAAGTGGCGGCGAGCGCGACGATCAGCACGATCGTGCCCAGCTGGATGAGGACCAGCACCGAACCACAGATCGTCGCGAGAGTCCGGCCGTAGCGGGCACGCCGTCGCAATGCCTGGGTCCCGGAGAACGTGCCGAGCGTCAACAACAGGCCGAGTACGCCAGAGGGGTTGCCGCCCAGCAGCAGGTTCACCACCATCACCAGCGCGGTCAGCCCCAGGGCGATCGCCATGCATCCGTACGCCTGATTGGCCTCTTGCGGAAGATCCTCAGGCAACACAGGTCGGGCCATCACAGCGCTTTCCTTCCTCGATGCGGATGCCCATCGTACGAACGACGGCGTGGGACCCCTCCCGAGCGAGAAAACTGGGAGTAGGTTCAGCTGCGTGGACGTGACTATCCCCACCTCGGCCGGATCCATCCACGGCTACCTGGCCGTGCCGCAGCCGGAGGTGTCCGGCGACGGGCCGTGGCCGGCCGTGGTGATCGTGCATGACGCCTTCGGGATGTCCGACGACGTACGGGAGATCGCCGACCGGTTCGGCACCGCCGGCTACTTCGCGCTGGTGCCGGACCTGTTCCATCGCGGCGGCTTCGTCCGCTGCGTCCAGTCGGTCTTCCGCCAGTTGCTTGCCGCGAAGGGCCAGGCCTTCGACGACATCGAGGCCGCCCGGCAGGAGCTGCTCTCGCATCCGAACTCCAACGGCAAGGTCGGTGTCGCCGGCTTCTGCATGGGCGGCGGCTTCGCGCTGGTCACCGCGGCCCGCGGGTTCGACGCGAGCGCGCCCTACTACGGACCGATGCCGCGGGACGAAAGCGCCTTCGACGACGCCTGCCCGATCGTGGCGAGCTTCGGCGGACGCGACTTCGGGCTGCGTGGGGCGGCCGCCAAGCTCGACCAGCTGCTGACCGAACGCGAGGTCGTACACGACGTCAAGGAGTACGCGGGCGCCGGCCACGGGTTCGCCAACCGCCTCCCCGTCGGCCCGTTCGCTCCGCTGATGCGGATCGCCGGCCTGGGCTACGACCACGACGCCAACCAGGACGCCTGGCGCCGGGTGCTCACCTTTTTCGCCACCCACCTCAGCTGAGGTCCGCAGCGCCCCGCACGGGTTAGGACGAGACAGCGCGCAGGAGCGGGAAGCGGCTGCCGTCGCGCAGCAGCAGCACGACGTCCTCGGGCGGCATGGGGTGAGCGAAGTAGTTGCCCTGGGCGCCGTTGCAGCCCAACGCGGCGAGGGCCCGCCAGGTCGGCTCGTCCTCCACGCCCTCGGCGACCACCGCGAGTTCCAGCGCGCTCGCGAGGTCGACGATCGAGCGTACGACCGCGGCATCATCGTCGTCGGACATCAGCCGCGAGACGAACGACGAGTCGATCTTGACCTCGCTGACCGGCAGCCGGCGCAGCCGAGTGAGGCTGCAGTAGCCAATGCCGAAGTGGTCCAGGCTGATGCCGACACCGAGGTCTTCCAGCGCATCCAAAGCGGCCTGCACGTTCTCCCGGCCGGAGATGCTGCTCGCGTCGTCGATCTCGACCCGCAGCCGGTCGGCCGGCAGCTGGTAGTGCACCAGCCGGCGGGCCAGGAAGTCGGCCAACTCGACGGACTGCAGGTCCCGGACGCTGATGTTGACGGCGACCCTCAGCTTCAAGCCGGCGTCCTCCCAGTCACGCAGCTGAGCGAGGCTGGTGTCCAGCATCCAGCGGGTCAGCTCGCCGATCAGCACCCCGCGCTCGGCCATCGGGACGAACTCGGTGGGCGCGATCCAGCCGAGCCGCTGATGCCGCCAGCGGACCAACGCCTCCACGCCGACCACCTCGCCGGAGCCAAGCTCAACCTGCGGCTGGTAGTGCACGGCGAGGCCGGCCGTCTCCGGGCCGGACTGCAGCGCCTCCCGCAGCTCGGTGAGGATCGCGCCGCCGATGCCTTCGGTGCTGTGGTCGGAATAGACGACGCTGTCCAGGCCTCGGGACTTCGCGGTGTACATGGCCGCGTCGGCGTGCTGGAAAATCGTGTCCACGTCCTCGCCATGCGCCGGGAAGAACGCGATCCCGATCGAGCCGCCAAGGTCGATGCGTACGGCCGCCTCGCCGTGCGGGCTGAACGGCGCGGCCAACGCGTCGGACACCCGGTCCGCCACCTCGGCGGCGGTCCACTGGTCGACCAAGCCGGGCAACAACACCGCGAACTCGTCGCCGCCGACCCTGGAGACGATGTCGTCGGCGCGTACGGACCGGGTGAGCCGGTTGGCCACGTCCTGCAGCAGTTGGTCGCCGACGTGATGGCCGAGGGTGTCGTTGACGCTCTTGAAGTGGTCGAGGTCAAGGAAAAGCACGCCGACGGACCGGCCGGTCTCGCGCGCGTCCGAAAGCGCCTGCACCGCGCTGTTGTAGAGCAGCTTGCGGTTGGCGAGCCCGGTCAGCTCGTCGTGCAGCGCCAGCCGCTGGTGCCGGTTGCTCACCCTCGCGTTCTGCTGCACAGCTATCAACGCGACCAACAGGAGCGGCAAATACCACGGGCTCTGCTGCAGCGCGATCACCACGATCGGGGCCAGCGCGAGTAACGCACCTTCACTGAAAAGGTGGTAACCAAAGGCGTAGAAGAAATGGCTGCGCAGGGTGCCGCCCATGTGCAGCTTCGCCATGATCGAGACCAGCAGGTCATTGGCCAGGAAATACGCCACCGCGGCGAGCACTATCGCCGGCAGCACCCGCGGGTGCAGGTCCAGCGGCGACCCCGGATGCCGGTCGGCCACCATCACGGTCAGGACGACGTGAGCGGCCGCCCAGCTGAGCGAGTACTGGCTGATGTTGAAAATCGTCCGGTAGATGGCCCGCCGCCGCGGCAGGTCGGCGAGCATGATGCCGATGATCTGAATGACGATCGCGGCACCGAGGCCCCAAAAGATCAGGACGGCGAAGACAAAAGTGGTCGACGCGACCAAACCGTTGCCCTGCGCGGTCGGCCGGCGACCGTCGGTGGCCATGGCCGCCACTGGCCAGAGTTCGCCAATCACCACCATTGCCGCGATAACCCAGAAGGAGGGCGGAAGTTTACCCAACGAGCCAATGTCGGTGGCCGCTCCGTACCTGATCACGGCCAGTGCGGCGAGCGCCGCCAGGCATACGAACAGCCAGAATCGCCACTCACGCCAAGAAGGCGTGAGGTCGCGCGGATCGGCTGTTGTCACCAAACCCCCATGACGCACATCAGGTCGCTCCCGCGACGATAGCGCGTCGATGCACGTGCACGCGCGGGCGCGCTTGTGGACTATTCCGGCGGATTCGCCGCCGGCGGGTTGAGGGTGACAGCGCGGGCTGCGTCCGGCCCATCCGCCAGCAACACCCCAAACCCGCTTTCATCCAGGACCGGCACCCCCAATTGGATCGCTTTGTCGTACTTGGAACCCGGCTTTTCGCCCGCTACGACGAAATCGGTTTTTTTGGAAACAGAGCCACTTGCCTTACCACCTCGGCCGAGAATGGCAGCTTTCGCGTCATCGCGGGAGAATTCCTCCAGCGACCCTGTCACCACAATGGTAAGGCCGGCGAGCGTACGTGGAATGCCTTCGGCCCGCTCGTCGACCATCCGCACCCCAGCTTCCCGCCATTTGCGGACAACCTCGCGGTGCCAGTCCACCGTTGCCCAATCGAGCAGCGCGGCCGCGATGGTCGGGCCAACCCCGTCCGCCTCGGCCAATCGCTCGGCGGGCGCTTGCAGAATCTCGTCCAGGTCACCGAATTCGGTCGCGAGGGCCTGCGAGGCGGTGGGTCCGACGTGCCTTATGGACAGTCCAACCATCACTCTCCACAGTGGACGATCTTTTGCCTCTTCCAAGTTATCCAACAATTTCCTGGCATTGGCGGTGAGCTCGCCGTCAGACTTCCTGGTAAACAGCTCAACCGTAACGAGCTTTTCCTCTGTCAGTGAGAAGAGATCCCCCTCGTCGGTCAGCACACCGGAATCCAGCAGCGCGACCGCCGCTTCGTAGCCCAGCACCTCGATGTCGAATGCGCCCCTGGAGGCAAGGTGAAACAGTCGTTCGCGCAGCTGGGCTGGACAAAACCTACTGTTCGGGCAGCGAATGTCCTTGTCGCCCTCGCGTTCGGGGCGCAGCGGGGTGTGGCATTCCGGGCACAATGCCGGCATCACGAACTCGCGCTCGGTGCCATCACGCAGATCCGCGACCGGCCCGACTATCTCCGGAATCACGTCGCCGGCCTTGCGCAACACCACGGTGTCGCCGATCAGCACGCCCTTACGGCGTACCTCGTCGGCGTTGTGCAGGGTCGCCATCTCCACGGTGGACCCGGCCACCTGCACCGGTTCCATCACGCCGTACGGCGTCACCCGGCCGGTCCGGCCGACGTTGACCCGGATGTCCAGCAGCTTGGTGTTGACCTCTTCCGGCGGATACTTGTACGCGATCGCCCACCGCGGCGCCCGCGACGTGGAGCCGAGCTGGCGCTGCAGCGCGACCTCGTCGACCTTGACGACCACGCCGTCGATCTCATGCTCGACATCGTGCCGGTGGACGCCGTAATACTCGATGAAGGCCTGCACCTCTTCGAGCGTGTCCACGACCTGGTAGCGGGTCGAGACCGGCAGCCCCCAGGCGCGGAGCTTGTCATACGTCTCGGACTGCCGCTCCGGCGCGAAGCCGCGACGCGCGCCCGTACCGTGCACCAGCATCGTCAGCGGCCGACTGGCGGTCACCTTCGGATCCTTCTGCCGCAGCGACCCGGCCGCGGAGTTGCGCGGGTTGGCGAACGGGGCCTTGCCGGCCTCCACCAGGCTCGCGTTGAGCTGCGCGAAGCCGGCCACCGGCAGGAAGACCTCGCCACGCACCTCAAGCAGCTCCGGCGGCGGTCCCGCCGCGGAGTCGCGGGCCAGCTCCACCGGCACCGCGTCAATGGTCCGAATGTTGAGCGTCACGTCCTCACCGGTCACCCCGTTGCCACGGGTCAAAGCCCGGGTAAGTCGACCATCCTCGTACAAAAGGTTCACCGCAAGTCCATCGATCTTGAGCTCGCAGAGAAAATGCGCCCGGGCGCCGATCTCCCGCTCCACCCGCTCGTTCCAGCTGGCCAGCTCGTCCGCCGAGAACGCGTTGTCGAGGCTGAGCATCCGCTCCAGATGATCGACCGCGGTGAACGCCGTGGAGAACGTGCCACCGACCCGTTGGGTGGGGCTCTGCGGGCTGCGCAGCGCCGGGTATTGGTCCTCCAGCGCCATCAGCTCACGCAGGAGATGGTCATACTCGGTGTCAGAGACGGTCGGCGCGTCCTTGATGTAATACGCGAACTGATGCCCGTCGATCTGCTCGGTCAACTCCGCCGCGCGATGCCGCGCCTTCGACGGGACCTCGGTGCCGGCCTCTGCCTGCTGTTCTTCTGCCACGACTGCATTGTGGCCGACGGGTACGACCTTCCGCCTCGCGGCAGCCTCCCGACCAGGCCCGGCGCGAAACTGTCGTACCCCTCCGGCAGATTTGCCCCCACCCAGTGACGGGTGGGGGGCGGGTTCGAGGACCAATGTTCAACTAAAAAATTAGGGTCCACCTCTCAACCCACCCCCCGCCCGTTCAAAGGGAGGGGGAAAGAAAAACAGACACCTACGACAATTTCGCGCACCAACCGGCGTGGCGCGGGTGAGAAAATCAGCCGGCGGCGAGGGCTCGGCCTACCTCTACGCAGCGTTTGAGTGCTGCCTGGGCGTAGTCGGCGCTCGCGCCGGCGAGGCCGCAGGAGGGGGTGACGGTGAGTGCCGCTGGCACTCGTTCCAGTCCGAAGCCGGCGCTGGTGACCAGTTTGCGGAGTTTGTCGGCGAGTACGTCGGCGGCTGGCAGAGTGGACGGGTCGGTGCCGTCGCCGGGGAGCACGCCGGCCATCAGGATGACGCCGGAGTCGATGTGTTCGGCGATCCTGTCCACTTCGGCGGAGTCCGCGAGGTCCAGCAAGGACATGTCGACGGCGACGGCGCTCACGCCGGTACGACGCAGCAGCGCCAGCGGCACGTCTGGGGCGCAGCAGTGGATGGCGGTCAGGCCGCCGGCGGCGGTAAGGACGGCCCGGAGGTCGCGCTCGACGACAGTGGTCTCGACCGGCGGAACCGTGCGGTAGCCGCTGGCCGTACGCAGCGAACCTTCCAGCACAGCGGGCAGGGTTGGCTCGTCAAGTTGGGTGACGATGGTCGCGCCGGGAACTCGGCGGCGCAGGTCCGCGACATGGTCGGCGAGCCCCTGGGCAAGGGACGCGACCAGCTCGGCGGTGGCGCCGTGGTCGGTGAGCACCCGCTCGCCGTTGCGCAGCTCGACCTGGCCAGCCAGGGTCCACGGGCCGGCGACCTGGATCTTGAGCGGGCCGCTGTAACCGTCCGCTTGCTCGGAGAGCGTGTCCAGGTCACGGGCCAACAGGTCGGCGATCCGGCGGGTGTCCCGGCCCGGCCGCGATGCCATCCGCCACGCGGTCACCGCGACCTCGACGGGCAGCTCGACCAGGATGCCGGTGGACCGCCCGATCAGGTCCGCGCCAGCGCCCCGGCCGGGCAACTCGGGCAAATGTGGGAAGTCCGGCAGCTCCCCCAGGACGGTCGCGGTCGCCTCGACCACATCGGTGCCGGGCATCGACCCGATCCCGGTCGCCGCCCCGACCGGCCAGCGGGCTGTCGGCGTTCCCGCCTGTACGGCCGCCGCCTCATCCCACGCCTGCTCATAAGTCATGCGGCCGCCAACTCTCGTACGACCGCGGCCGGATCGGCCACCTGCAGGAAGATTCGCTCAAAGCCGGCGCCGCCGTGCAGATCTATCGCGATCACCTCGGTTGCCTCGTGTATGCACCAAAACTGGACACCACCGTCAGCCAGTCGCCGAAACGTCCCCATCGTCATCACCCCAGGCCAACCCAACCACGCCCGCGCAGCGGCCGGAGGCCGCCCAGGTTCGTGGCGGTGGGGTGCCCGCCCTTTGGGCGCCCCGGCGACACGAACCGGACGCGCCGCCGCAGGAACTGCGGCCATCAACACTGCGGCCATCAACACGGTCACCGCGCCAGTCTGCCAGTAGCCCATCCGCCGGCGGTCAGTGCAGCGCCGGCTGGCCGGACCGCATGATGGTGGCCGATCCGAGCACGACATCCCCGGCGGCGTCGGGTCGATAGACGACCAGCGCCTGTCCGGCCGCCACCCCACGGGCTGGACTGTCCAAGGTGGCCACCACCTGATCGCCGTCCAGGCTGACGGTCGCGTCCATGGGCTCGCCGTGGGCCCGCAACTGCACCTGTGCCCGCACCGGAAAAGACGGCTGGACGCCGTCTGTCCACACTGGACGCTCGGCGCGCACTTCGGTGACGTCCAACGCATCCGCGGGTCCGATGTGGACAGTGTTGGAGACCGGCTCGATATCCAGCACATAGCGCGGTTTGCCGTCCGCCGCCGGCCGGCCGATCTTCAGTCCTTTGCGCTGCCCCACGGTGAACGCGTACGCGCCGTCATGCTCGCCGACCACCTCGCCGCTGGCCGCGTCCACGATCTCACCGGACCGCTCTCCCAGTGCCCGCCGCAAAAACCCGGCGGTGTCCCCGTCGGAGACGAAACAGATGTCGTGGCTGTCCGGCTTGTCTGCGACGGCCAGCCCGCGGTCGGCGGCTTGTTGGCGCACCTCGTCCTTGGTGATGCCCCCGAGCGGGAACATCGCGTGCCGCAACTGCTCGCTCGTACACACCGCCAGCACATATGACTGGTCCTTGCCGAAATCAACGCTGCGCCGCAACGTCGGCACACCGTCCACAGTGGACAGCCGGGCGTGGTGTCCGGTGACCACAGCGTCGAAACCGAGCGCGCGGGCCCGGTCCAGAACCGCGGTGAACTTGATTTTCTCGTTGCAGCGCAGGCACGGATTGGGCGTACGGCCGGCGGCATACTCAGCGACGAAGTCCTCGATCACGTCCTCGTGGAACCGCTCGGCCATGTCCCACACATAAAACGGGATGCCGATCACGTCAGCGGCCCGGCGGGCGTCGTGCGCGTCTTCCTTCGTGCAGCAGCCGCGAGCACCGGTTCGGTGGGTCTGCGGGTTGCGGGCCAACGCGAGGTGCACCCCGGTCACGTCGTGCCCGGCTTCGGCGGCGAACGCGGCGGCCACCGCCGAGTCGACGCCCCCGGACATGGCGGCGAGCACCTTCATAGCCCTTCCCTCCTGCTGCGAATCACTCCCCACCAGGGTAGCTGTACGAACGAGGGAGCTCAGCGGTCACGGTCCAGCCGCCGTCCACGGTTGGCCCGTACGCCAGCCGGCCGCCGTGTTCGGTCGCCTCGGCGGCCAGTCCGCGCAGCCCACGGCCCGGAGTCGGGCCGATCGACGGCCAGCCGGCCGCCGGTGGCCCGCTGCGGACCACCAGCCGGCAGTGCCGCGGCGCTGGCTCCACTCGTACGTCCACCGCGGTGCCCGGACCGGCGTGCCGCAACGCGTTGGTGGCCGCCTCGATGACGATCCGGCTGACCAGCGGGCCGGACGGCAGGTCCGGCACCGGAGCGATGTCGAGGCCGGCCCCTCGCAACTGCTCCAGGACGCCACCGAGGTCGGTGGCGTCCGGCAGCGGGTCATGTAGGTCCGCGAGGGTCGCCCGCACCTGCGCGAGGGCGTCCCGGCCAGCAGCCAGGATCTGGTCGACTCTCACGGCATCGTCGCTGGTCAGACGGCCAATCGTACGCACAGCCTCGGCTTGCACCAGCATCACCGTGACCGTGTGCGCAAGCGCGTCATGCAGCCGCCGGGCGATCACCTCCCGCTCCCGGGCCTGCGCGCGATGCTGGTGCGCCAACTGGATCTCGGCGCCGCGGCGGGCCTGCTCGGCCAGCAGCGCCGAGCGCTCGGCGCTGTGCCGATGCCGTTCGGCGCCGAGCAGCCACGCCACCCCGAAGATCACCAACGCCAGCACGCCACCTTCGGTCACGCCCGCGAACGTGGTCGCCGCGATCGTGACCACCGCCGTCGCGACCGCGCACAGGCCCCACCGCACCCAGCGGGAGCCATGCAGGGAAGCGGCATAGAGCGCCACCAGCACCGGCAGATAGATCAGCCGGGAAGCCCCCAGCAGCAGGTGGCCGGCAGTCGCCGCGGTCAGCACGACCAGCACTGTCGCGGGCATTCTCCGGCGCAGCGGCAGGGCCGCGATGCAGGCGATCGACAGAGCCAGGCTGACGGCGTCCCAGCGGCCCGCGTCGGCCCACGACCGCCAAGTGCCGGAAACCGCGAAAACCGCCGCCAACACCAGGACGAGAACTCCGTCCGCCAAACGCTCTCTCACGCCAGTCACCGTAGTCTGCGGGAGTGATCCGGATCCTGGTCGTCGACGACCATGCGCTGGTACGAGAGGGGCTCGCGCTGATCCTGGACGCGCAACCGGACCTGACCGTGGTCGGCCAGCTCGGCACCGGCACCGCGCTGCTCAACCGTCTGGGCGACGACGAGGTGGACGTCGTACTGCTGGACCTCCACCTGCCGGACGTCGACGGGCTCGACCTGCTCACGAAGATCCGCGGGCCGCGGGTGGTGATGCTGACAACGGTGGGCCGCCAGCACGAGATCCAGCGGGCACTCGCGGCCGGTGCGGCCGGCTTCGCGCTGAAGGACTCCAGCGGAGCCGAGCTGGCCGCGGCCGTACGAGCCGCCCACGCCGGCATTACCGCGCTGACCCCGTCCGCCGCCGAGCTGCTGTCCGGTGGGCCGGATCCGCTCGGTGCCCTGACCGCCCGCGAGCGCGAGATCCTGGACCTGCTCGGCGCCGGACTGTCCAATCAGGACATCGCCGGCCGGCTGACCCTTTCCGAGCGTACGGTCAAAACACACGTCAGCAACGTGCTTGGAAAACTCGGCGTCAGCAGTCGTACGCAGGCCGCGCTGATCGCCCAGGCACACACGTCCTAAGGCTGAGACAGCCTACATCCTTCGCCGCTTCCCAGCGAAGGTCCGCATGCGACAGGCTGGCCAAGTGGAAAAGAAAACCCCTTTGCGTCGACGACGGTTACTCATCGGCTCTGTCGCCGCGATCGTGGTGCTTTGCCTCGGCGCGTACGGCACCGTGCAACTTATGGATTCCCGTACGTTCCAACTGTTCGGCGGCCTGACCGCACGCGTGGAAACCACTCAGAAAGTGGTCGCGCTGACCTTCGACGACGGCCCCGATCCGGCCGGCACCGACGCGTTGCTCGCCACTCTCGCGCGCGAACAGGTGCACGGAACGTTTTTCCTGATCGGCAGCGCGCTGCAGAGATATCCAGAGCTGGGAAAGAAAATCGCGGCCGCCGGTCAGCAGATCGGCAATCACACATATTCGCATGAGCGGATGGTTTTCCGTACGCCCGGCTATGTCGCCGACAAAATCACCCGTACGGACGCGTTGATCCGACAGACCGGCTATCGGGGCGAGATCGATTTTCGGCCGCCAAACGGCAAAAAGCTCGTCGTCCTGCCATGGTATCTGGCGCAGCACAACCGCAGGACGATTATGTGGGACGTGGAACCGAATTCGTACCCGGAAATCGACCGCAGCGCCGCGGCCACCACCGCCTACACGGTTTCGCACGTACGGCCCGGATCGATCGTCATCCTGCATGGCATGTACGCCAGCCGGCAGCCCACCCGGGACGCGCTGGGCCCCATCATCGACCAACTCCGCGGCCGCGGCTACCGCTTCGTAACCGTCACCGAGTTGTTACAGCTCTCTACGTAAAACCCGTCAACCGGCCGGTCATAATCAGCGCCATGACCGAATCCCGGCGCCGCAACCCGTACTTCGTCGCGGTTCTCGGGCTGATGGGCACCGGTGCACTGGCCGGCACCCAGCTACTGCTGAACGGGTGGTTGTTCCTGGCACTGCCTGCGGTGGCTGTGGCCTTGCTGATGGTCAGTTGGTGGCCGGCGGCCCGGGCCGGCAACACGCGGCCGAGCCTGCTGTTGGTCACCGTCTCGACTGGCCTGCTGCTGGCGACCAGCTGGTTGGTCGAGACCTGGTCAGGCCGGGACTTCTACCGGTATCCCCTGACGTTGCTGGCCGCGGTCGTATTGGTGGCGGCCTGGTTCTGGCGCGATCGTGTCGGCCGCGGGATAGCCGCGGTGCCGGCCGTGGTTGCCGCCATGGTCCTGTTCCTTCTCACCAAAGGCTTCTTTTACGGATCGCTCGTACAGACGGTGTGCCCTACCCCGGACACCCGCTACTGCGGGTTCACGGTGGCGGTTTTCGGTCCGGTCGTGCTCAACGTGATTCCCTGGACGCTCGCCGGACTCCTCCCGCTTCTCGCGCTTCGCCTGATCAGCCGCCAGTGGCGCGGCGGGACCGTTCGACGGCCCCAGGAAGGGCTTTGACCAGCGCGTCGACATCAGCTGGCACGGAGGTGTGGCCGAGCGAGAATCGCAGCGACGAGCGGGCGCGGGCGGGGTCGGCGCCCATCGCGACCAGCACGTGAGAGGGCTCGGCGACACCGGCGGAGCAGGCCGAGCCGGTGGAGCACTCCACCCCGGCCGCGTCCAGCAGCATCAGCAGCGCGTCGCCTTCGCAGCCGGGAAAGGAAAAGTGCGCGTTGCCGGGCAGCCGGTCGGTCGGATCGCCGTTGAGGATCGCGTCCGGCACCAGGTCGCGTACGCGTGCGATCAAGTCGTCGCGCAGGGCCCTGACGCGCGCGGTCCGCTCCGGCTGCGAGCGTACGGCGGCGTCGACGGCGACCGAGAAACTGACGATGCCGGCGGTGTCCAGGGTGCCCGAACGCACGTCCCGCTCCTGGCCGCCGCCGTGCTGGACGGGAGTGGCGGCGACCTGGCGGCCGAGCACCAAGGCGCCGACGCCGACCGGGCCGCCGAGCTTGTGGCCGGTCAGCGTCAAGGCGTCCACCAGCGTCGGGTCGACCGCGACCTGGGCGACCGCCTGGACGGCATCGGTGTGGAAGGGAATGCCGTGCTGGTGCGCCAGCTCAGCCAGCTCCGGGATCGGTTGGACCGTCCCGACCTCGTTGTTCGCCCACTGCACGCTGATGACCGCGACTCTGTCGGCCCGCTCGGCGAGCGCGCCTTGGAGAGTGTCCACGGTCAACCGGCCGTACGCGTCCACCGGCAGGAACTCGCCGGCGGCCCGCTCGTGCTCGGTGAGCCACTCGACCGTGTCCAAGATGGCGTGATGCTCGATGGCGCTGGTCAGCACCCGCGTACGGGCCGGATCGGCGTCCCGCCGCGACCAGAAGATGCCCTTGACGGCCAGGTTGTCGCTCTCCGTACCGCCGCTGGTGAAGATCACCTCGCTCGGCCGGCAGCCGATCGCCGCCGCGATCCGCTCCCGCGACTCCTCCACCGCCCGCCGCGCCCGCCGCCCGCTCGCGTGCAACGACGAGGGGTTGCCGTGCTCCCCCAACGCCGCCACCAGGGCATCCCTGGCCTCAGGCAGCATCGGGGTGGTGGCCGCGTGGTCGAGATAAGTCACGTGGTCCAGCCTAGTCTGACACCGACATTCCCCAGGCCCGAGACGACTGAGCCGGCGTACGTCGTGCGTACGCCGGCTCAAACGCTGTTACCTGCCAGAAATCAGCCCTTTCGGGCGTTGATCGCCTCGGTGGCCTGCGGTACGACCTTGAAAAGGTCACCGACGACACCGAAATCGGCGAGCTCGAAGATCGGCGCCTCTTCGTCCTTGTTGATGGCGACGATGGTCTTCGAGGTCTGCATACCGGCGCGGTGCTGAATGGCACCGGAGATGCCGACCGCCACGTACAGGTTCGGCGAGACGGTCTTGCCCGTCTGGCCGACCTGGAACTGGTGCGGGTAGAAATCGGAGTCGACGGCGGCCCGGGAGGCACCCACCGCGGCGCCGAGCGAGTCGGCCAGGCCCTCGATGAGCGCGAAGTTCTCCGCGCTGCCCACGCCGCGGCCGCCGGAGACCACGATCGAGGCCTCGGTCAGCTCCGGCCGGCTGCTCTTCTTCTCCGACACCCGGTCGGCGACCTTGGCCTTCTTGGCCGCGTCCGAGACGCTCACCTCGACCGCCTCCACCGACGGCGTCGCCGCGGCCGGCTCGGCGGTGACCGCGTTGGTCGCGATCGTCAGGATCGGGGTTCCCTTGGTTACCTTGGATTTCACGATCACCGCGCCGGCGAAGACGACCTGCGTCGCGGTGCCGTCGGCGGCCAGCTCGGTCACGCCGGTGAGGAAACCGCTCTCGATCTTGACCGCGAGACGGCCGGCGATTTCCTTGCCGTCAGTGGTCGAGGCGAGCAGCACGGCTGCCGGGCTGGCCTGCTTGACCAGGCCGGCCAGCACCTCGGCCCGCGGCGCGACCAGGTAGTCGGTCACGTCCGCGGACTCGGCCGCGTAGATCTTCTGCGCGCCGTACTCACCGAGCGTGTCCTTGAGCTTGTCAGCGTCGCCGGCGGCGCCGAAGACGACCGCCGACGGCTCGCCCAGCGCGCGGGCCGCGGTCAACAGCTCGGACGTGATTTTCTTCGCCGCACCACCGGAGTGCTCAACTACGACGAGGACCTCTGCCATGAGGATGGATCCTTCCTGAATCTATGGTGGCTACGGGTCAGACGATCTTCTGGGTGGCGAGGAACTCGACCAGCTTGCTGCCGCCATCGCCCTCGTCCGGCACCTTCACGCCGGCGCCCTTGGGCGGCCGGCCGGAGAACTCCAGGACCTCGGACCAGGCGCTGTCCAGACCGACCTGGTCAGCGGAGACGCCGAGGTCGGACAGCGAGTACGTCTCCACAGGCTTCTTCTTCGCCTGCATGATGCCCTTGAAGGACGGGTAGCGCGGTTCGTTGATGGTGTCCCAAACGCTGACTATCGCCGGCGTGGTGGCCTCGATTACCTCGTAGCCGTCGTCGGTCTGCCGCTCGATCGTCAGCTTGTCGCCGTCCACGGTGAGCTTGCGGGCGCCGGTCAGCTGGGCGATGCCGAGGCGCTCGGACAGCATCGCCGGCAGTGCGCCGGTCTGCCCGTCAGTGGATTCCGCACCCGCGATGACCAGGTCGTACTCCAGCTTGCCCAGCGCCGCCGCGATGATCGCCGAGGTGGCAACCGTGTCCGAACCGTGAATCGCGGGGTCGCTGACGTGGACGGCCTTGTCCGGGCCCATCGACAGCGCCTTGCGGATTGTCTCGGTGGCCTTCTCGGGGCCGACCGTCAGCACGGTGACCTCGCCGCCGTGCGCCTCTTTTAGCTTCAATGCCTCTTCGATCGCGTATTCGTCCAGCTCACCGATGACGAGGTTGCCGGCGTCGCGGTCGACGGTCTTGTCGTCTTGTCGAAGGTTGCGCTCAAGTCCTGAGTCAGGCACCTGCTTGACGAGTACGACGATGTTCACTGCTGGCTCGACCTCCTACCGGCGCTGACCACTGAGTTGTTCGTACGACGTTATTCCTACGACCACCGTGTGCGGCACGCCTCACCCGGGTGCCCCGAGGCTTCCGCTTCCTGGGGGCAGGGTCAACGTGCAGCGGTTGTTGCATTCGCCACCCACATGTTACTTACCAGTAGCTACCTGGGCACCTGCCGGAAGTATGGCTCATCTCACGACACCCGGCTCCCCAGGACGCGCGCAAGCCCACAAGGGAAGGTATCTGCCTCGGTTCTGGAGTGGCTCGCCTCCGGCGGCGTCAGCGGGTGGTGCGGAACCGGTGCTGATAGGTCGATGGCGAGACGTTGTGGGTCGCGTGGAAGGCGCGGCGGAGTGATTCGTCGCTGCCGAAGCCACTGGCACGGGCAGCGCTGGTCACTGTCGTACCAGCCTCCAGAAGTGCGCGGGCGGCCTCCAGACGGACCCGTTCGAGGTAGTGACCCGGCGTGGTGCCCAGCTGGTCGCGGAACAGGCGGCGCAGATGGCGCGGGGTCATGGTCGCGGCGCGGGCCAGGGACTGGGCGGTGTGTTCCTCGGCCGGGGCGGCCGCGACCAGGTCGATGACCTGCCGCAGCCGCTGGTCCTGGACGGGCGGCAGCTCCGTACGGACGGAGAACTGCGACTGTCCGCCGGGACGGCGCAGAAACACGACCAGTTCGCGGGCGACTTCGCGGGCGAGGTCGGGACCGTGGTCCTCCTCGACGAGCGCGAGCGTCAAATCGATGCCAGCCGTCACTCCGGCACTGCTGACGAACCGCCCGCTGCGGATGAAGATCGCGTCGGGTCGCACGTCCACCTGGGGAAACTGGGTCGCCAACGCCGACGCATATCGCCAATGAGTGGTGGCTTGGTGGCCGTCGAGCAGGCCGGCGCGGGCCAGTACGAACGCGCCGGTGCAGACCGACGCGACCCGGGTCCGCGGGGAGACCAGCGTCGTCAGCAGCTGCCGCGCCTGAGTATCAGCGGGCAGCCTGGTCAGGTCGTCGGCGCCGGTGACGATCAGGGTGTCGAGCCGACCGGCTGCCTCGACAGGGGTGTCGCAACGAAGCCGTACGCCGGCCGAGGTGACCGGTTCGGTGTGTGGCCAGCCGATCAGCGTGACGTCGTAGTCGGCACCGCGAGCGCGGGCGGCGGCCAGTACGTCGACAGGACCCGACACGTCGAGTAGCTGAGCGCCGTCAAACACCAGCACCCCGACCCTTGCCATCGGTCGCCTCCAGAGGTCCGTATCTGTGGGATAGCTGTCCGGCCGGACATGGCCGGGCCCAGCGTACGCGGCCGAGGATGACGGTGTTCAGCACGAACGCAAGCGAGGGAGAACGACCATGACCGAGACGATTGCCGGCGTGAGCATCCCGGATACCCACCTCGTGCGGGAAGCCACCGAGTTGGTACGCGCGGTTACTGACGAGCTGCTCTACCACCATTCGCGCCGAGTGTTTTTGTTCGGTGCCCTCCAAGGCCAGCGGCGCGGGTTAAGTCCGGATCTGGAATTGCTGTACGTCGGCGCGATGTTCCACGACCTCGGGCTCACCGAGAAGTACGCCTCGACCGATCTCCGATTCGAGGTGGACGGCGCCAACACCGCTGCGCGGTTCCTCACCGAACACGGCGTGCCCGCCGACGCTGCCCGCAAAGTGTGGCTGGGCATCGCATTGCACACCACGCCCGGCGTTCCGGAGTTCCTCGAGCCCGAGACCGCGCTGGTCTCCGCGGGCGTGGAGACCGACGTACTGGGCATCGGCTACCGCGACCTGGACCCCGGGCTGGTGGCCGAGGTGACGGCAGCGCATCCGCGGCCGGAATTCAAGAAGCAGATCCTGGCCGCGTTCACCCGTGGCGTCATCAACCGCCCGCGGACGACCTTCGGCACGGTCAACGCCGACGTACTTGCCCATTTCGATCCATCGTTTGTCCGGGAGGACTTTGTGGACACGATCCTGCGCAACGAATGGCCCGAATAACAGCGAAAGGGGTCAGCAGCCGACCAAGTCCGTGACGAAAACGCGGCAGGTTTCCCGCATGGTGGCCAAGGACATGCTGGGTGAGCGCAAAAGCACCTGCATGGCAAGACCGTCGACCATCCCGACCAGCATGTTCGCCAGCCGCACCGGGTCGCCGGCGCGGGCCGTGCCGGCATCCTGGGCGGCCTTGATGACCTCGGCCACCAACTGCCGCCACTGGCCGTACAAATCCTCGTTCACCCGCCGCAGAGCCGGATCGCGGATGCCCTCGGCCCACAGCTGCGCCCACACCCGCCAGGCCCGCAGCGATTTTCCGGAAGACGGCAGGTAAGACTCGACAATCTCCTGCAGCAACTCCAACGGTTCCCGCGTCGACTCACGCATCCACTGCCGGCGTGCCAGCGACTCCTCGAAATTGAAGACAAAAGCAGCGTCGACCAGCTCTTTTTTCGTTTCGAAGTAATAGTGTACGGTCCCGGTGCTGACGCCGGCCGCGGTCGCCACATCCGCCACCCGAAGCTGCTGGAGGCCGGATTTCGCGATCACCGCACAGGTCGCGTCCAGAATCTGCTGGCGGCGCTCGACTTCCACACTGGGGCGCGGCATCGCGTTACCCGAGGTTCCGGGAGATCACCAGGCGCATGATGTCAGAGGTGCCCTCCTCGATCTCCTCCAGCTTCACGTCCCGCATCCATTGCTCGACGGGGAATTCCCGCGAATAGCCCCAGCCACCGAGCGTCTGCACGGCCGCCCAGGTCACGAACATCGCCGTTTCGGAGGCCGTCAGCTTGGCCATCGCCGCGAGGCCGGTGGCTGTCTGGCCACTGTCGATCACCCGGGCGGCATGGTGGACGAGCAGCCGGGCCGCCTCGATTTTGGTGGCCATGTCGGCCAACCGGAAGGCGACCGCCTGATGCTCGATGATCGGTACGCCGAACTGCCTGCGTGTTTTCGCATAGTCCAAGGCGAATTCGTACGCGGCCCGGGCCGCACCGAGCGCGGCCGCGCCGAGCACCACCCGGGAGACATCGAAGGTCCCCATCAGGCCGCGAAAACCCTGCCCTTCCTCACCTAACCGGTCTTCCGTCGGCACGTACACGTCATCGAGAAAGATCTCCCGGCAGACGATCGCCCGCTGCCCCATCTTGCGCATCGGCGCACCGAAAGTCATTCCCGCGGCCGGCTTTTTCAGCAGGAACGCGGTAACACCACCAGATCGCTGACTAATATCGGTCTTGGCGAAGATGACGTAGACCTCCGCGGCGCCGGCGTTGGAGATCCAGGTCTTCCGGCCGTTGAGCCGATAACCGCCTTCGACCTTGGTCGCGGTCGTACGAATCGAGGCCGCGTCCGATCCGGACTCCGCCTCGGTGGTGGCCAACGCGGTCATCGGCGCGTCCGCGCCGGACAGCGGGGTGAGCCACCGCTTCCGCTGGTCCTCGGTGCCCAGCATCAAGATCGGGTCAGCGAAAAAACCGTTGGAGCACACCAAATTCCCGATCCCCGGATCACCCCAACAGAGCTCCTCCTGGACCAGACACTGGGTGAACACATCGGTGATCCCGCCGCCGCCATATTCCGCTGGCAGCATGAAATCGGCGATGCCGACCTGCGCCGCCTTCTGGAAGATGTCGACCGGGGTGACCACGTCCGCCTCATCCACTTCACGGCCGCGCGGACGAATCTCCCGACGAGCGAAGTCCTGGCACAGCTGGACAATCTGCCGCTGTTCGTCGGTCAACGGCCAGGCCGGGATCGTCATGACCGTCCTTCTTCCGGTACGAGCAGTACGTCCACCGCAAGCACGCCGGCTGGGCCGACCCGGACCGGGTTCAGCTCCAGCTCCGCGAACTCCAGCGGCAGCTGGGAAATCTCGGCCACCAGCCGGGCGAGAGCGACGACATCGGTCCGCGCACGACCACGCCAGCCATGCAGCAGGGGCGCGCAGCGCAGCCGGTCGATCATCGCGGCGGCTGTCTCCGGCGACACCGGCGCCAGCTCCACCGCAAGGTCCCGCTGCAGCTGGGCGGCCGTACCACCGGCGCCGATCGCCACCACCAGACCAAAATCCGGGTCCCGGCGGACGCCGACCAACATTTCGACCACGTCCTCCCGCAGGTCCTGCTCCTCCACCACATATTCGCCATCGCCGAGTCTGGCGCGCATCTGCTCGTACGCGGCGGACACCGCGTCCCGGTCCGCCAGTGCGACCCGAATGCCGCCGACCTCGGTTTTGTGGTCCAGCCAACCGGCTTTCAGCACGTACGGCGGCGACAACGTGTCGTCGACAAAGGGAAAGAGCCGGGCGGCGGGGAAGGGGATGCCGTACGCCGACAGCGCTTCGCGGGCCGCCCAGTATCCGCCGGGGATCCTGGTCGTACGCACCGGGCCTGCCGGCCTTTCTCGTTTCACATCTTTAAAATCAGCCAACCGAGCGAGCGCGAACACCGCGGCCTCGATGGTCGGGAAGGCCGGCACGCCGACCTCCCAGAGCTCCTCGGTGACCGGGCCCTGGCTGCCCATCGTGTGCACGACGAGCGGTTTTCGGTAAGTGGCGGCGATCTTCCCGAGCCGCTGCGCGACCTCCAGCTCGCGCTCAGCGAGCGTCGGCGTATCCGAGCCATAACAACCGAAATAGCCGGTCAGGATGGCCCCGTCGACCTCGTCGGTGGCGAGCGCCCGATCGATGGTTTCGGCATAGCTGGCCAACTCCCGCTCGCCGGCACCGGCCAGATCCACCGGATTCACGTGGGCCGCGGCCGCCGACAGCACAGAGCCGATGCTTTCCGAGAGAGCGGACGAAAAGCTTGGCACCGACAACCCAGCGCCAGCGGCCTGGTCGGCGGCGATGCCACCCTGTCCGCCACTGTCTGCCACGATCGCGACCCGCCGACCAGCCGGGATCGCCGTGCCAGCAAGGAAGGCACGGGCCGCCGTGACTAGCTGGGCCGGCGTCTGCACCCGTACCACCCCGGCCGCCCGACAGGCCGCGTCGACCACGTCCAGCGACGACGTGAGCGATCCGGTGTGCGAGCGAGCCAACCGGCTGCTCGCCGCGCTGGCACCCACGGTCAAGACGACCGTCGGCTTCCCGGCGGCCCGTAATTCGCGCAGGGTCTCGAAAAGTGCCTCGCCGCCGGCGAAACTCTCCAGATAGAGCGCGATCATCCTGGTCAGCCGATGGTTTACCAGATCAGCCAGCATTTCCACGGCCGTCACGTCCGACTGGTTGCCGACCGACACCAACCGGGCGATCCCGATCCCTTGGCGCGCCCCAAGAGTCGCGATCTCCGAGCCAATCTGCCCGCTCTGCGAGACGATCGCGAGCGGCCCGGCGGTGAAACCGCCCCACGCCAGCCGCAGGTCACTGGCCGCGTCAAAGATGCCGAGGCTGTTCGGTCCGACCAGCCGAGCTCCGGCGGCCCGGATCCGGGCCGCCAGCTGGCGCTCGTCCGGCACCCCGGCGGCGATGCCGACAAAGCCGCGCACACCCATCTCAAGCGCCTCGTCGACGATCCGTTCGATGGCGTTGGCCGGCACACACAGCGCGACCAACTCCGGCGGCTCCGCGAGCTCGGACAGCCGCCGTACGCACCGCTGCCCCAGCACCTGCCCGCCGCCACGGTTCACCAGGTCGACGCGCCGCCGATGCCGCCCGGCAAGCGCGCCGGACGCCAACCAATGCCCCCATTTCGCCGGATCCGCGGAAGCCCCGACCACCGCCACCGACGCCGGATCCCGGAACACCTCCAGCCCCGTCCCGCTCGGCATCGCGGCCACTCCCGATCGATAAATAACTGATCCGTCAGTCAGTTATGGAGCCCGATCCTGGCCCTGGCAGCGGCGAATGTCAACCAGGCCTCAGCCCGAAGCCGGGATCCCCCATTACCCGCCGCCAATGAACCAGCGTCGGCGGCGCGATCGCGCGAATGTCCACGCGCGGGTTCCCGTTCGGCGCAGGCCCATCAGGCCCGGGCTTTTCCGCTGACCGTCTCGATAAACGGCCGGACCAGCGAGAGGAACCGGTCCGGTTCGGAAGCGAAGACGACATGTCCGGTGTCCAGCGTTTCCAGCTGGGATCCGGCCAGCGACTGGTGGGTCGTACGGCCGGCACTGAGCGGGATCACCGGATCTCGCTCGCCCCAGACCAGCAGGGTTGGCGCGGTCAACCGGGCGGCCGCCGGCCGCAGGTCGAAATCGACAGTGGCGAAACTCTTCCACAGCGCCGCGTCGATCCGGGCGCCCTCAGCGGTTTTGGCCTTGTCGACAACCCGTCGGGCGATCGCGCGGTCGAAATCGGTACGCACCTTCATATAGCTGGGCACCATTCGCGGCATGACCAAGTGATTGACCGCTTTTACTCCCAGTAGCCGACAACAGGCCCTGGTCACGATGTTCTGCGCGATGAAGCCACCAGCGTTGACCAGCACCAGCCCGCTCACCTGGTCCGGGCGGTCGATGGCAAGTTTCGCCGCCGCATATCCACCGACGGAATTCCCGATAAAGACAGCGGGTGGCAGGCCTCGTACCACTTCGGCCAGGACGTCGGCGAAAAGTCGCGCGCTGAGCCGCGCTGGCGCCGGGTCGGACTCACCGTGCCCAGGCCAGTCCACCGCGATGACCTTGTGGTCGGCCGACAGCGGCTCGGCGATCAGGTCGAAATCGGTGTGATCGTGCAGCGCCGCATGCAACAGCACTATCGGCGGGCCGGCGCCGCGCTCGCGGTAGAACACCCGCCCGGCAGTGGTCGACACGTACGGCATGGGATCCCCTCTCGAGTTTCAGTGACCGACTGGTCGGTCACTGAAACTGTACCAGTGGGTGACCGGTCGGTCAGTGGGCTATCCTGGAGGCATGCCAACAAGGCAAGCAGCTGCCGAACTGACCCGCGAGGCGTTGCTGGACGCCGGCCTCGCCGTCGCCGAGCGACATGGGCTGGGCGGAATGAGTGTGAACCGGATCGTCACGCAGGCGGGCGTCGCGAAAGGCACGTTCTACGTGCATTTTCCCGATCGCAGCGCATTTCTGAGCGCGCTGCACGGCAATTTCCATGATCGCGTCACGGTGGCGGTGACCGCGGCGACGGCCGGACTGGAGCCGGGATTGGGCCGGCTCCGGCAGGGCATGACGACCTATCTCGACGCGTGCCTCGCCGCCCGCGGAGTGAAGGCCCTACTACTGGAAGCCCGCAACGATGACTCGGTGGCCGCTGAGGTGGCGCTGCGCAACGATGCTTTCGCGCAGTTCGCGGCGCCAGACCTGCGGGCGATGGGGTGGCGGCAGCCGGTCGCCGCCGCCCGGCTGCTGATCGCGATGGCCGCCGAAACAGCGCTGGTCGAGCTGGTCAACGGCCGCCGCGACTCGACCAGCCGGCGGGTCCTCTGGCAGCTGGTCGAGCGCGCCGACCTGACCTGAGCCAAAACGGCCGC
>NZ_BAAANY010000011.1:112466-142088 GCF_039530045.1 Fodinicola feengrottensis
GCGGCCGTTTTGGCGCAGGGGAAACAGCTGGAACCAAGGACGGATCCTGGCAATAAGTCCATTCCTGGCAACCGGGAGCCGACACCGACCCAGCCATTTTCTCAGTGGAGAAACTACGGCGCTTGGCGCCAGGCCATCCGGAAACTGTGGATGCCACCGTTGCCGTAAGCCTTCAACGTGTACGCACCACCTGGCACACCCCAGCATTCCCACGTCTGGGCCGGGGCATTGATCGTCGTGACGTTGTCGCAGTTCCCGACGCCTTCCATCTGCCAGGCGAGCTTCTCATCGCCGCCGCCCCACGCATCGATGTCGACGAAGATGTTTCCGCCGTTCAGGTTGGCGATTCGCTGGCAGTTGGTGACACCGTCGCACTCCCACGGTCCGCCATTCGCTGGTGCGGCGGCGGCCGGAGTGACTGTGGCGGCGAGCGCGCCGGCCATCAGGACAGCTCCAGCGGCCGTCCATCCGGCCCGCTTGATTTTCGACCTCATGCGAAACCTCTCTTCTGATCAAGGGGGAGTTCCGCCAGTCACCATCGTGGCGACATCCCCGGGACACAAGCTGTTCCATCCGGCTTTGAACCGTTCACCGCACGTTGACAATCGAAAGCCCGACACTTACGAAATGGCCGACTTCGGTCGGGGTACTCGCCGGTAGGGTGTTGCCCGCGGCGATGCTAAGTTGTGCTGACGACCAGAACAGGACCTCTCCGAGGCGGTGTGACGATCAGTAGCATCTCCGCAGCTGAGTGGGACGCTCTCCCGCTGACCGGCGAGCGCACGGTGCCGGGCATCGCGCACGAGAACTACTGGTTCCGCCGGCATGAGGTCGCCTATCAGTACGCGTTGTCGTGGGTGCGTGGAGCCGATGTGCTGGAGGCCGGCGCCGGCGAGGGATACGGCGCCGCCGTGTTGGCGACCTCCGCGCGACAGGTGTTCGCACTGGATTACGACCTTTCCGCTATCGAGCACGTGAGCCGCAAATACCCGCAGGTGTCGGCGATCCGCGGCAATCTCGCCGCGCTGCCGGTGGCCGATGCGGCGGTGGACGCGGTGGTCAGCCTGCAGACCGTCGAACATCTCTGGAATCAACCGGAATTCATCTCCGAATGCGCCCGGGTGTTGCGACCGGCCGGCACTTTCCTGATCTCCACCCCGAACCGGCTGACGTTCTCCCCCGGTCTGGACAAACCGCTGAATCCGTTCCACACCAGGGAACTCACCGCCGCCGAGCTGGACGAGCTGCTGGCGCCGCATTTCCGGGTGTCGCGGATGCTCGGTGTCCATCATGGACCGCGGCTGCGCCGAGCGGACAAACATTTCGACGGTTTCGTGGCGGCCCAACTGGCCGAGCCGCCGGCCACCTGGCATCCGGAGCTGCGCCGGGCGGTGACCGCCGTACGGGCCTCGGATTTCGTGGTCACCGAAGACAAGGTGGATGCGAGCCTCGATCTTTTCGCCATCGCGGTGAAGAAGTGAGCCAGCCAGTCGGCACGTTCTGTCTGGTCCTGCACACCCACCTGCCGTGGCTGCCGCACGCCGGCACCTGGCCAGTCGGCGAGGAATGGACGTACCAGGCATTCACCGCCTCCTGGCAGCGGGTCGTCAGGGTGATCGAGGCGCTGGACCGGCCGGACGTGCTCACTCTAGGCATTACACCGACGGTCGCGGCGATGCTGGACGACCCGTACACCCTCCGGGAGTTGCACACCTGGATCGCGAACTGGCAACTCCGCGCCGCCGAGCTGGCCGGCCGACCAGAGCCACACCTCAAATCCCTGGCCTCGTACGAATGGCGGGCCGCCTCGGCGTGCCTGGACGACTTCGAAAGCCGGTGGATGCACGGTGGCTCGCCGGTGCTGGGACAGCTGGCCAGCAGCGGCACGGTCGAGTTGCTGGGCGGGCCGGCGATGCATCCTTTCCAGCCATTGCTGCCTTCTCGGCTGCAGCGGTTCGCGCTCGCCGTCGGGCTGGACGACGCCCGGCAGCGGTATGGCTTCGCGCCGGCCGGAATCTGGGCACCGGAATGTGGTTACCGGCCCGGCCTTGAAGCGTCCTATGTAGACGCCGGCGTCCAACGGTTCTTGATTGATGGTCCGGCCGTCCAGGGCCAGACGCACGCCGCATATCCGGTCGTCGGCACCGACGTGGTCGCTTTCGCCAGGGACCTGGAGGTCACTTACCGGGTGTGGTCGCCCAAGGCCGGATATCCGGGATCCGCACCGTACCGGGATTTCCACACCTTTGACCACGCCTCCGGTTTTCGGCCGGTCCAGGTCACCGGAAAGCACCTTCCCTCCGAGGCGAAGAAGCCGTGGGATCCGGCGGCCGGTGCGGCGCAGGCCAGCGCGGACGCGGACGACTTCGTGGCTCGGGTTCGTGACCGGCTGGTGTCGTTGGCTGACCAGCACGGCCAGGAAAGCCTGGTGGTGGCGGCGTACGACACCGAGCTTTTCGGGCACTGGTGGCACGAAGGACCACAGTGGCTGGCCGCGGTCTTGCGCCGGTTGCCCGAGGCGGGCGTACGGGTGACGACTCTCGGCGGCGCGCTCGCGGCCGGCCATCTCGGGCCGGAGCGGGAGATTCCGGCGTCATCGTGGGGATCCGGCAAGGACTGGCGAGTATGGGACGGCGAGCAGGTCGCCGATCTGGTGGCGGACAACGCGAAAGTCGCCGATCGCCTGCTGTCCACAGTGGACGACTTCGGTACCGCCGACCGTGACCCGGTGCTCGACCAGTTGGCCACTGAGGCGCTGCTCGCCCTCTCCAGCGACTGGGCGTTCATGGTCACGAAGGACTCGGCGGCCCACTACGCCCGCTGCAGGGCCGCGAAACACGCCGCCCAGGTCGCTGAGCTCGCCGATCTCCTTTACGCCGGCCACCGCCGCGCCGCCGAAACCCTCGCCGCCCAGCTCCGCGTCGTCGACGGCCCTTTCGCCCATCTGGACGCCCGACAGCTCTAAAACAACGCCCGCGAAAACGCGTCGTTCCCGCGGGCGTTGCCAACGTACGCCTTACCGCAGCTGGTAAGCGTGAACCATCGTCTCGTCCACCGAGTTGCCAGCGGTGTCGGTCGCCTTCACCCGCAGCGACACGAATCCCCCGGACTTTCCACCCAGCACCGGCAACACCCAGGTGTCACCAGCGCCAACGGCCCGTACGAGCGACCAGGTTTTGCCGTCATCAAAGGAAGCCCACGCCTGCACCGACGACACTCGTGCCGCCGCCGAGCCCCGCTGACGACCAACAGAAATCGGCACCACCGCATTGACCGGGACCCGGTTGTAGTCATCGGCAGGCGGCGAATAGCCAACATCCAGCAACGGCAGCGGCTGGTTCGCATTCCCAGCCACGTGCGCCGACCGGAAATCCCAGGTCGCGGACACCCTGCTGGAGAATGTCGAGGCCGGCGCATCGCTTGCCATCTGTGCCTTGAACTCGTAAGCGGCGTCATCGGCCGGGACGGTCCATTCCCCACCGCCCGGGCACGGACTGGCGCCGGGTCCGGTGGTGACCGGTGTGCCGTTGCGAAGCAGCTGATTCGATCCCATCCCGAGGTAACAGGTGTAATCGGAATGGTCGGCGGAACTGTCCACTCGCAGCGGAATTCCGAAGCCAAGCGTGTCACCGGACCGGTAGGCGTATGGCGGGTCGGTGGTGAATACCGGCGCGGTCGACACCCTGGGCGAAAAGACCGCTCCGTTCCACGACTGCTCGACGGCCCTGCCGGCGCGGAACGCCTGGGCGGGCAGGCTCTGCCGAGCCGAGAACCAGTTCGTCTGGTCGAAATAGCTGCCGATCATGCCTCCCACCAGCCAACTGACTCTCGGCGACAGATACTGATCCTGGGTGGAAGGCAGCCCCACCGGGATCTCGATGTTGCTGAAGAAACCATTGAAGTCACCGGCGATAAACGTGTATCCGTAAGAAACTCCGGCGGCCCGGAATTTCGCCTTTATGTGCGCGAGCTGGCTCTTGGTCTCATGTCGCAAACCACCGACCGGAAACGCCCCACTGATCGGATAGAACAGATCATATTGGTACGGGCTGGAAGCCACCGTGGTCAGCGACACCGTTGTCGGGCCGTGCGCGACGGCGTCCAACAACAGCTGACTGTCCGCCTCGGTGCCGGCCTCATACACAGGGATGGGGGTGTCGTTGGGAACACTGAATAGCCGACCGACCTCGATCATCCCGACACCACCTGCCTTGGCGACGTCGGCCGCGATCACCGCCGGGTCGTTGCCGGCCGGCGCGACCAAAACCACCCGCCCTTTCACCTCCGCTTTGGACAGATCGGCCGGTGTTCCAGTGCCGCCACTGACCAGCTGCCGGGTGCCCTTGGTGGTGGCCCGGGGCGAGTTGACCGCGTACGACAGCACAACCCGAGAACCGCCCGAGCCTATGCCAGTCACCACCGCCTCGGGTTCGGCGAACGTGCTTTCCAGCCCCAGCTGGAAATCCGCCGCTGGTTTGCCCACCGAGCCACTGTAGAGTGCGGCACCGCCGCCCACGAGCTGGGCGAGGTAGAGCCCGATCGGCATCCCGGTCAAATGCCACCCCAACATCTGGCTGAGCTGTTGGGCACCCGGTTGGTCGACCGTGATGACCGACGGCTGGGCGTCCTTCGCGGCATCGATCGTCAGACTGGTGTTGGCATGCAGGTCGAGATCCGGCGTGGAAATCCCGGCGGTCGAGACGACGTCATCGCCGGAAAACTGGTACACCGTGGTCGCGAACGCGAGGTGGCCCGCGTCGAGCCGCAACCTCACCGTCCCGTCCGGCCCGACCTGAACACCGAAGGGCTGCATGTTCGCCCGGTTGATGCCAAAAACCTCGCCGTTGGTGGCTGGTCTTCCGTCCCGGCCAAGCACGGTGAGGGTCAGATCGTATTTCTCCGGTTCCTGGTACGCCCCGACTGCGGTGCGTACGACGGTGTCGCCAGCGGTCGCGGTGATCCATCCGCCGTACTGGCCGACTGGCGCCTTGGCCGGATCAAAGATGACGTCCACAGTGGACCTGCCATGTGCTGGTACGGCCACATTGGTCGCTGACAGCGCGAAACTCCCGTCCGCCGCCGGCTTCCCACTCGCGTCTGTCACCGCCGGCGTCACCGCGAGGGTCACCGCCGTATCGCCGTCGTTGCGGTAGGTGATGGTCTTGGTCTCCGGCGGCTGCCCCATGTGCGGCCACCGAAGATAGCCAAAAGAGAGACTGCCGGTCGCGGTGACTTTCTGCGCGTACGCTCGCGCCACGTCCACCCGACCGTCGCCCTGCTGGTAGACATTCGCACCGGATATCTGCTTACTGGTGGACATCAGTGCGGCCTTGAGCTGGTCGGCCTGCCAATCCGGATGCTCTTGCACCAGAATCGCCGCCGAGCCGGCCACGTGCGGCGACGCCATCGACGTGCCAGACAGCCGCTGGTACGAATCTCCGACTGGGTCGCCGATATCGCTGCCGGCGGCGCGCGCGGCCACGATATCCACCCCCGGTGCGGAAATATCCGGCTTCACGGCGTAGTCACCCAGCCTCGGGCCAAGACTGGAGAAGGTGGCGTACTGGTCCTGTTTGGTGACCGCGGACACGGTCAACGCCGCGTCCGCCGCGGCGGGCGACCCGACCTGCGAAGAAGGCCCGGAGTTTCCGGCCGCCAGCACGAACAAGGTGCCCGACTGTGCGGTCAACATGTTCACCGCCTGCGACATCGGATCGGTGCCATCGCTGGGTTCGTCCGATCCCAGGCTCATGTTCACCACCCGGGCATGCTGATCAACCGCCCACTGCATTCCGGCGATAATGCCCGAGTCGTAGCCGGAGCCGTCGTCGCCCAGCACTTTGCCGATCAACAACTTCGCGCCCGGCGCGACACCTTTGTATTTCCCACCGGAAGCCGCGCCGCTGCCAGCAACGATCGAGGCCACGTGGGTGCCATGCCCGAAATGGTCCTGCGTTCCGGTGGTGGAACCGGAAAAGTCCCTGCTCGCCAGCACCTCACCAGCGAAATCCGGATGATCGGCATCCAAACCGGTGTCCAAGATGGCGACCGGCACGCCTTTCCCGGTGAAACCGGCCTTCCACGCCTCGGGCGCACCGATCTGCGGCACGCTCTGGTCCAGTGCGGCGTGCACTTTCCCGTCCAGCCACAGCTTCTGTACGCCCGCGGCCAGCGTCCGCGCACCCGTGCCACCCCGGACCGCCTGCCAGAACGCGGTCGCGGTCGGCTTCTTGACCCGAGTCGCGATGATCCCGAGTTTCGCGAACGAGACGCTGTTCTGCGCGTCCGGCAACACGGCCGGCCGGGCGCCGGCCGGGCCGGTCTCCAGCAACGGGATGTCGGCTCGGTGCGCGTCGTCGTAGCCGTCGCGAACCAGCAGGCTCACGTCGAACAGCCGCGAATCCACCTTGCCAGCGGCCAACAACGGCAGCACGTCGGCCGGCAGGACGGTCACGTCGTCCTTGACTTTGTTGATGACAAAGGACATGTGGGTTCTACCAAGGGCCGCCGACACAACTGCCGACTGCTGCGCGCCGCTGCCGGAGAGCGTCACCTTGTCGCCGGTGATCAGCGTGACCACCTGACTTTTCCCGGTCGCCTTCCCGGGTTTTCCCGGCGACGGCGGTGCGGCGCCGGCCGGCGCCACCCCCACCATGCCCGCCACCAGCACAAAAGCCAGCCCACTGGCCATGAAAGGTCTTCGCCTCATCGACATCCCATCCAGACCTGGAAAGCGAACGTACGAACGCAAGGACAACTGAACCCGCCGACAAGGTTGCCCCCCGTGCTCGACAAGGCCCCCGAAGTGCCCGAATGGGCCAGAGAATGTCCTGACTACCGACCGATCATCCGATTTCACCGGAGACCGCCTGGAAACTGTCCGCCAGCCTGCGCAATCCCGCTGGCAGGTCGGCGATCGCGATGCCGCCGTAGCCGAGCACCAGCCCCTGGGCGGGTTCGCCGGCGCAGTATTCGGACAACGGTTCCACCGCGACACCGGCGGCCACCGCCCGCTCCACCACCGCGGCGACATCGATTCCGGTGTCCGCGCGCAACCGGGAACACACATGCAGACCGCAAACCGAGGGCACCGGATCCAACCAGGGTGCGAGACTTCCCTGCAGTGCCTCGTGGATCAGCTCGTAGCGACCGGCGTATTCGCGAGTCGCGCGGCGAATGTGCCGGGCCAACAGGCCGTCCTCGACGAACCGCGCGAGCGCCGCCTGGGTGCTCATTTCGCTGTGCCAGTCGGAAAGTTGTTTCGCCGCCCGGAGCGCGGGCTGCAGCGAGACGGGCGCGACGAGAAGGCCGAGCCGCAACATCGGCAACAATGTCTTGGAAAACGACCCGACATACACCACCCGGCCGTACCGGTCGATGCTCTGCAAAGGCTCCAGCGGCCGGTCGGAGAACCGGAACTCGCTGTCGTAGTCGTCCTCGACGACGACCGCGCCGTGCCGTGCCGCCCACTCCAGCAGCGCGTCGCGGCGGCGCAGCGACATCGTGGTGCCGAGCGGGAACTGGTGCGACGGCGTGGTGTAGACCAGCCGCGCGGCGGCCGGCAGCGCCGTCACGTCGAGGCCCTCGGCGTCGACTCGTACGCCCACCACCCGCGCACCCAGGCTCTCGAAGAGCGCGCGTACGGGCGGATAGCCGGGCTCTTCGACCGCGACCGTGTCGCCCGGGTCGACCATCACCCGGCCGATCAGGTCGATGGCCTGCTGGGCACCGTGGGTGATGACCACGTCGTCGGCGCCGGCGCGTACCGACCGGGAAACACCCAGATGCCGGGCGATCGCGGCGCGCAGGCCCGGATGGCCGGCCGGGTCCTTGTACTCGGCCGAATGCAGCAGGCCGGGCCGCAGCTCGCGGGTCACCAGCCGGCGCCAGCTCTGCAACGGGAACAGCCGCGGGTCCGGCATCCCCACCCGGAAGTCGTACGGCGCCGCCGCGGTCGGGGTCCGGGCCGCCGGCAGGTCCCGCCACAGCGCCCGCGGTCGTACGACCGCACCGCCCGGCGCGGTCCGCGACCGTCCCTGCCCCAGCTTCTCGGCCTGCACATAAGTGCCGGCGCCCACCCGCCCGACCAGGAAACCCTCGGCGGTCAGCCGCTCGTACGCGGCGGCGACGGTGTTGCGGGACACCGCGAGCTGGGCGGCCAGGTCACGGGCCGACGGCAGCCGCTCGCCGGGCCGCAGCCGGCCGTCCAGGACAGCGTCGTGCAGTTGCCGGTAGATCCGCGCGGCGAGGTCGCCGCGGCCGGCGAGACTGACGTGGAAGTCCACCGAATGACCCAATCAAGTTACCGAGAATTGGACCTTACCGCCGGCCAATCTACTGCTTAGTGTCCTGTGTAGACAGCTGGAGATCCGAGGAGACACCGATGACCACCACGGCCGACATGTGGTTCGACCCGAAATGCCCCTTCGCGTGGAACAACTCGCGCTGGCTGCTGGAAGTCGAGAAGGTACGTGACGTGCGGATTCGCTTCCACGTCATGAGCCTGTCGATCCTCAACGACGGCCGCGAGGGCCTGGACGACTGGTACGCGAACTGGCTCAAGGACACCCGCGGGCCGGTGCGGGTAGCGATCGCCGCTGAGCAGAAGTTCGGCGGCGACGTGCTGCGCGATCTCTACACGGCGCTGGGCAACCGGATCCACCACGACAAAACGCCGATCAGCCGCGAGCTCTACGTCTCGGCGTTGGCGGAGGTCGGACTGCCGGTCGAGCTCGCCGACGCGGCCGACAGCACGGACTACGAGGAGGCCCTGTTGGCCAGTCACCACGCCGGCCTCGATCCGGTCGGCGAGAACCTCGGCACGCCGTCGATCCACCTGCCCGGGCCGGACGGCCAACCAAACGCGTTCTTCGGACCGGTGCTTTCGCGGATTCCGCGCGGCGACGAGGCTGGGCGGCTGTGGGACGGCGTCGTGCTGGTCAGCGGGGTGCGCGGCTTCGCGGAGCTGAAGCGTTCCCGCGACCAGCTATCGTTCGATTAGGGAGGCGGCCGCGGCGCGGGTCGGCCTGCTCATCCGGTCGCCAAAAGGAGCGAAATGACTTACACAAAGGACACTGGCGAGGTCAGCGCACTCGTACGGCCATATGCTGCCGCCGAAACCGTGCGTACGGCCAAGGTTTTCGGCCGTTTTGTGGCCACTGGCGAGCACACGAACAACCAGTTCGGGCTTTTCGAGTGGAATATGCAACCGCGGGCCGGCGGTCCGGATCCACATTTCCACCGGACCTACTCGGAGTCATTCCACGTTCTGTCCGGCAGCGTGACGATCTACGACGGCCGGGAATGGGTGAAAACCGTCCCGGGTGACTTCGTCCACGTGCCCGAGGGTGGTCTGCACGGATTCCGGAACGACACCGACGAGCCGGCTTCGATGCTTATCCTGTTCTCTCCCGGCGAAGCCCGGGAGAACTACTTCCGCGAGCTGACCGAGATCCGCAACACCGGGCGCAAACTCACCGACGAGGAATGGACCGAGTTCTTCGTACGGCACGACAACCATTTCAGCTGATCCGCGCAAGAAAGCGAAAAAAGTGACATACAACAAGGAAAGTGGCGAGGTCAGCGCGATCGTTCGCCGCAACGGCGAAGTCGAGACGACCAGGACCAAGCGGTCCTTCGCCCGGTTCGTCGCCACTGGCGCCGAGACCAACGGACAGTTCGGCTTGTACGAATGGAATATGCAGCCGCGATCTGGCGGATCGGACCCGCATTTCCACCGGAAGTTCTCCGAGTCATTCTTCATCACCGCCGGCACCGTGGAGATCTACAACGGAACGGAATGGGTGCTGAGCTCGCCGGGTGATTTCGTGCACGTACCAGCCGGCGGCATCCACGCCTTTCGCAATGTCAGCGACGAACCGGCCTCGATGATGGTCATCTTCGCGCCGGGCGAGGCCCGTGAGGAGTATTTCCGTGAGCTGATGGACATCAGCAACAACGAGCGGAAACTTTCCGAGGCGGAGTGGGCCACGCTTTACGACAAATACGACAACACCCTCGCGTGATGGCGATCCGCATCGTCCCACCGGCCGGGCCGGCGCGGATGCTCGCCCAGGCGCAGCTGACGAACGCGATTGGCGACGGCGCGTACTACGTGACGTCCGCGCTCTATTTCACCCTTTTCATCGGCCTGACACCCACCCAGGTCGGCCTCGGCCTGACCCTGGGCTGGGCGATCGGTTCGGTGGTCGGGGTGCCGCTGGGGTATCTCGCCGATCGTCGCGGACCCCGTGGCATAGCCGTCCTGCTGGCGGTCGCGACCGGCCTGTCGGTCGCGTCTTTTCTGCTCGTACGGTCATTTGTCCCGTTCCTGATCGCCGCGTGCCTTTACGCCAGCTGCCAGTGCGGCCTCGGCGCGGCCCGGCAGGCGCTGCTGGCGGGCTTGGTGGACAAGGAAAAACGCACCGAGGTGCGGGCTTATCTGCAGTCCACCGTCAATGCCGGGCTCGCGGTTGGAGCGGCCCTGGGTGGCCTCGCGCTGACGCTGAACACCCGTACGGCCTTCCTGGTGGTTTTCGCGATCGACGCGGTCAGTTTCCTGCTTTCCGCGCTGGCGCTGCGCCGGCTGCCGGCCGTCGCCGCTAGCCCGCGCGGACCCTCCGGCGAGCCGGCTTTGGCCGTACTAAGGGACAAACCGTACACCCTGGTGACCTTCCTCAACACCATCATGCTTTTCTATATGCCGCTGCTCAGCCTGGTGATCCCGCTCTGGCTCGTCCAGCGCACCGCGGCGCCACACTGGATGGTGTCCGCACTGCTGGTGCTCAACACCCTCAGCGTGGTGATTTTCCAAGTACGGGTGGCCAGCCGGGTCACTGGCCTCACGTCCGCGGCCCGGTCCGTACGCTTGGCCGGCATCGCGATGCTGGCCGCCTGCGCGGTTTTCGCGCTGTCGTCCCTCGGCTCGTCGGCCTGGCTCGCCGGGCTCGTCCTGCTGGCCGGCGCGGTGCTGCAGGTGATCGGCGAGATGATGCTCGGCGCCGGCTCCTGGGAAATTGGTTTCGACCTGGCTCCGGCCGGAAAACAGGGCCAATACCAGGGGTTTTTCGGCACTAGCACAGCCATCGCGAGGATGGCCGGACCATTGGCGCTGACCACCCTGATCATCACGTGGGGCACGCCCGGCTGGATCGTGCTCGGCGTGCTGTTCCTGCTCGCCGGCACCGCGATGGGCCCGGCCGTACGCTGGGCGGAACGAACCCGCGTGCCGGCGGCCGTTAGGTTGTCAGCAGACCCCGTGCGCTGAGGAAAGCGGTCAATTGGGCGATTTGCCCCTCGGTCATGGCCGTTCGCGGCAGGCCGATCAAACCGCCGGGCCGGAGCCGCAACATCAGCATCGACCGGCTGACCGTCGCCGTACGGACCGCTGACCACGGCCGCTGCATGCTGCCCACAGGCGTCGTCGTGTCCAGGGATTGCTCGGTAATCCGGTAGAGCCAGGGTTGCCTCGGCATCTTCGCGACCTGCCGCCACGACACCCAGCCAATCAGCGTGGGCACGAAGAACACGAAGACACCCATCACGGTCAGAAAGACCACCGTGTAATCCACTTCTTGGGATGTGACCAGCGAAAACACGCCGCAGACAAGCATCAATGGGCCCAGCACGCGAAAGAGAACGAGGCGCCACCGCAGGCTCGCTCGCACCACCGCCCGGATGTACGCGCGATCGACCGGTACCTCGAAACTGATGTCCACCGACAAGCCTCCCGTGTCGGGTCAAAGGTAGCGGGTCCGAGGAGGTGTCCTTTTGGGGCACCGTGGTCGGTACGGACGATGAATCGTACGAAAGATGCCAATTTGGCAGCGCAAAGGCAGACGTCCGACCGATGACCAGAAGCGGCCACCTTCCACACAGCAGTTATGTCGCGAAAAGTAACCCGAATGTGGCCGTTCGGCGTAAAGGATTTCCCGTTCGGTGGGACAGGTCCCTCACAGAAGGGTTTAGCCTGCTAACTGTGGGCCAGCTCACTCTGTGGGCCAACGGGGAAGGGAGCACTGTGGCTGCGAACCTGCAGGAGGCCAGCCGATCGGGAGGTCCACCGCCGCGCCAGCTGCGGCAGTTGGCGGAGACGCTGCGGCCGGAGCTTCCCAGCCTGGCCGCCGAAATCATCGACGAAATCAGGCGGTCGATCCCGGAATACGCGCAGCCGCTGGACGGTCCGTACGGGCACGCGCTGCGGGTGGGGACGGCGGAGGCGATCACCGGTTTCGTGGATCAGCTGGGCGGGTTGCCGGTGTCTTCGATGCACCGGGACGAGGTGTGCCGGCGGCTCGGCGAGAACGAGGAACGGGCCGGCCGCAGCATGGATCCGCTGCAGGCGGCCTACCGAGTCGGCGCCCGAGTGGCGTGGCAGCGGATCATGAAGGTGGGGCGCCGCTACAGCTTCTCCAGCCAGGCGGTTTCCATGCTGGCGGACCGAATTTTCGCGTATATCGACGAGCTCGCCTCGCTCTCGCTGGACGGTTATTCGCGGGCGAAGGCCGGTTCCGCGCAGGCCCGCCGGGAGGGGCAGCGACGGTTGCTCCGGGCGATTCTGGTCGGTGCGAGCGATCTGGCCGAGCTCGCCGAGGCGGCCGAATGGGCGCTGCCGGCGACCGTGACGCTGGTCGCGGTCGAACCGGGTGACCTGCCCAATGACCCGCTGCTGTCGCCGTCGGTGCTCGCTGACCTGCATCCGACCGACCCGTGCCTGCTCGCTGCCGGGCCGATCGACGACCTGGAGTTGGGCAGACTTCGGGACGGCTTGGGGGAAACGCGCCTCGCGATCGGCCTGACCGTGCCGCTCGGCCAGGCCGCGGACTCGCTGCGCTGGGCGCGGCAGGCACTGCAGGTGGTGGACGAGCCAGCGGTACGCTGCGACGACCACCTGATCCCGCTGTGGCTCGCCTGCGATCCGGCGCTGGTCGAGCAAATCCGCGAGCGGGTGCTCGGCCCGCTCGACGACATGGCCGTCAAGCAGCGGGACCGGCTGGCCGAAACTTTGCTGGCCTGGCTGCAAACCCAGGGCAGCGCAGCGCTGATGGCCGAGCAGTTGCACATCCACCCGCAGACCGTGCGCTACCGGATCCGCCAACTGGAGGACGCGCTGCCCGGCCAGCTCCAGGACCCGGACGCGCGCTGGTCGATGGAGGCCGTGCTGCGACGCCGGTCAGACAAGTAGATTCTCAGCTGGTGAAGAAGTCGAGGTTGGCGATTTTCCAGACACCGCCCACCCTTACCGCGTCCACCGCGAAATGGGTGCCGGCGTAGCTCGCCTGGCCGGTGTCCGAGCGTACGTTGCGCTGGTCGGCGAAAACCAGCAGCCGGGCCCGATCGCCCTGCAGGCTCACCACACCGGCCGTCACCACGCTGGTGGTCAGCACCAGTTTCTGTTGCGGCGCCTGCTGCTTCACCAACGCGATCAACTTGGTGTATTGCTGGATCGCGGATCCGGTGAGCAACCGGCCGGCAGCCTTCTCGGTGGTGTCCACATGCGCGTAGTCGTACGAAAAAACGGTGTTGACCGCGGTGGTGATCTGCCTTTTCACCGCCGCGGTGCCGGCCGCGTCGGTCAGCGCGGTGTTCGTCGCGGACGCGCTCGTACGCAGCTGCGATGCCTGCACGCCGCACCATGTCGCCGCGCCACCGAAAAGCACCGCGACGACCGCGAGCGCCGCCGGCCAGCGCCACGACAGCGGCTTTTTCTCGCCCACAGCGGGCTTTGTCAGCCGTACGGCCGGCACGACCTTGCCGTTGACTTCCTCGACCTCGTCGACCTGCGCCGGTTCGATGTCGGTTTGTTTCGCGGGCACCGCGTTTCCTCTCTCAGCCCGAGCCGGTGCCGATGGGCACCGGGCCGACGGCGGCCAGTTTCCAGCCGTCGTCCGTACGGGTCAGCTGTCCCTCGAAGCGGTTGCTCTTGTCGACCGGCGCGCCGGTCGACGGGGTTACGGTGATCTTGAGCGCGACGATCACGGTCGCTGTGCCGGCCCGGTCGTCCAGCGTGGTCAGCGCCGCCTCCAACACCCGGGCGGTGGTGACGGTCTGCGCCTTCTGCAGCTGCGCGGTCACTTGCGGCCGGTTGTCGGTGAGCTGTTGGTGCAGGTCACCGGTGGTGGACTGGGCCCACACCGCGAGGCCCGCGGCGGCGTTCCGGTAGTCCAACGTGTTCAGGTTCTGGACCGCCTGCTCGCCGGCCTGACGTACTTCGTCCCGCAGCTGCGAATACCGCAGCGACTCGTCGTGCGCGGCCTGCTGGTACGACCAGCCACACCACCCAGCCGCCGCGACCGCTATCACCACCAGCGCGATCGCCGCGACCAGCACCGGGTTGACCAACAAGCGGTTGGCCAGCGGCTTTGTCCGCAACGCCGCTTTACTTGCGGCTGGCGCACCCAACGGGACGGTGCGGACAACACGGCGGAGCAGGGTTTTCACGGCTGCTCCGTGATGACCGGCGGGCCGAGGGTGGCGTCGATGGTGTTGCCCGGCCCGGGAATCAGCTGGTTGATCAGCAACTGCTGGAGCAGGCAGTGCCCGAACGGCGGAATCGTGTACGTGCCGCCGACCGGCCCGCCGAGCACCGCGTTGAACCCGTCCTTGCCGGTCAGCTGGATAGTCGCCGGGGAGACGCTCTCGCAGTGCGGCCCGACCAGCGTCGGAATCCCGCCGACCTTGACGTTGCTGAGCCGGATGATGACCTTGGAGATGCTGGTCATCCCGCCGGTGTTCTGGTCGACCGTGCCGGTCGTCTGGCCAACGTTGACGAACGTGGTCGTCGCGGAAACCGGTAGCAGTCCGAGGATTTTGAAGGTCGACTGCGCCGGCGGCAGCGGTAGGTCGGCGGTGAAGGTCGACGTGTCCAGGTCCAGGACAGCCGACAGTTTGGTCGGCCCGAGAGTGAGCACCGACCCGGTTTTCTTGATCATCGACGTGCCGTTCACATCGTAGACGGCGTTCAGGATCGTGTCGGCCTGCGCCGCCGGCGCGGCCGCGAGGACCGCCCCGGCCGCCACAGCCAGCGCGACGAGAGCGGTCCACACCCGTACCGATAGCAGTCGTTTCATGATCGCGTTCCTTCCTCTCGGGACGCTCAGACAGCCTGGATAGCGCTGATCAGCCACCGGCCGTTCGTCCGGTCGGCGGTGACGAGCAGGTCGGCCGCCGCGACGGTGGCCGGCTGGCCGGCCCTTGCCGCGCGTTGGTCGCAGAAAAACAGCACAACCACGTGGTTGTCGGTGAGGGAGCTGACGGCGGTCGAGACGACCGTCGTCGCGACGGTTAGCTTCTGCTCCCCCGCGTGCGCGCTGACCTGGCCGAAAAGCAGCTTGTACTGAGCCGCCGCGGTGCCGGTCAACGCCTGGTCCGCGAACCGGCTGGTGGCCGTCGGATCTGTTGCGGTATAGGAAAAGATCCGGGCGACCGAAGCGGAGAGCTGGGTCGCGACCTGGCCTGCGGCCGGGTCGCGTACGGCCCGGTTGGTGGCCGCCACGCTGCCCCGCACCTTCGCCGTTTCCACCTGCAGCCACCCACCGGCGACCACGGCCACCAGGATGACCACGACCAGCACCGCGAAACCCCAGGGCTTGCGCGCCTTTTCCTGCTCCACCTGCGCCGGAGCCTGCATTGTCGTGGTCATCTCACGCCTTCCCAGTCGGTACGGGACTGAGTGAGCTGACTTTCCAGCCGGCGCCGGCACGGGTGAGCACGGCCCGATAGCGGTGCCGCTCGGTGGTCGGCGAGCCGCTGCTCGGGGTGATTTCCAGGCTTACGGTGGTCAAAAGTGTGGCGGTCCCGGCCGATTCGTCCATCGTCACCACCGCGGCCGCGGTGACCGTGCCAACCGCAGTGGCGCTGGCTTTGCGCAGCTGGCTGACGGTGTCTGCCTTTACCCGTACCAATTCCTGGTGCAGCGCGCCGGTGGTACACGACAGCCAGCGGTTCACGTCCACTTCGGGGCTCTGCCGGCGAACCGTGGTGAGAGTGGCCACGGACTGCCGGCCAGCGCTCAAAACACCGTCCCGCAGCTGGCCGTACCGGACGGCGGAGCTGGCGTTCGCCTGCTGCAGCGTCCATCCGGACCAGCCGGCGAAGGCGACCGCGACAGCTAGTACGGCCACGCCGATTTTCCAGCGACGGCTCACTTCGACACCCCCAACAGCCCATCCATGCTGTTCGGCACCGGAGCCGGCGGGTCGGTCAACCCGGCGGCGGTGCCGGCCAGCGCCTGCGGCGGATCGACCACCGTCGGCACTCCCCCGCCGTACGGCGCGTGGGCGGAGCCGCGGACGAGAATGCCACTGCTGGCCGGAGAAGTGCATTTCGCCGCGGTGTTAAGTGGTGCTTGCGGGGTGGTGTCCAGACCGTTCCGATAGTCGGTGCCGCCATAGCCCGCCACGCATGGCAGCGGGTTGAAGAACGTCACGGCCATGCCCAGGTGCAGCGCGTTTCCTTGCACCACGGTCGATCCGATCGCGGTGGCCGTCGGGGTCAATGCGAGCAGCTGGTTCAGCGCGCCGGTTCGGGTCTCTACGACATTCGTCGTGGTGAGCAGGTTTGCCAGCAACACGCCCAAACCCGGGTCGGTGTCGGTGAGCAGGCCGCTGATCTGGGTGGCCGCACCGGGAGCGGCCGCGATCAGCCGGCGCAGGTCCGGGTCGGAGGTGGCCAGCTGGTGCGCGAAAAGTTTCGCGTCCCGGCCGAAAGACACCAACGCGGCGCTCTGGTCCGCCTGAGTTTGCAGGACCGTACGCCCATTCACGATCAGCGCCGAGGTGGCCGGCAGGTTCTGGTCCGCCGCCTGCACGAAGTCGCCGGTGGTGTCCAGCAGGATCTGCAGGTTCGGCCCCTGGTTCTGCAGCGCCGCGTGTAGTTCGTTGACCACCACCTGCAGCGACTCGGTCGGCACCGAGGTGGCGAAACTGTCCACGCTCAGCAACAAAGTCTGTACCGGGATCGGAGTTTGAGTCTGCTCGACCGCGATCGTCGAGCCGTTGCTCAGATACGGTCCGGAGTCGCTGGTTGGCCGCAGGTCCACATACTGCTCACCGACCGCGGACAGGTTGGTCACCACGGCCCGCGCGTTCACCGGGATATTGGCCGTCCCGTTGGTGATTTGCAGATCGACCTGAATACCGTCCGGAGTCAGCCGAAGCTCGCCGACCCGGCCGATCGAAACACCCCGGTAAGTCACGTCCGCATTGGTGTAAATGCCGCCCGAAGACGGCAGATTCACCGTCACGTCATAATAGCCGCGCAGACCCACCAGCGGGCCGAGGCCGGCGTACCGATAGCCGACGAAAGCGATGACCAGCACCGCGATCACCGCGAAGGCGATGACTTTCGCCCGTACTCCAACGGTCAACATCACGGGCTCCCGGTGGGACTCGGGCTGCCACCGGATGGGGACGGCGAGCCGGACGACGGTGCCGATCCGGAGGGCGACGAGGAGCCTGAACCGGACGGTTTGGGCTTGCCACCGGGGCGGCCCGGTGGAGATTGGCTGGGTGGGCCGAAAGTTTGGCCGGTGGTCGTTGGATTCACCGGCGGCAGTGGCAGCGGCACCGCGTTGTTCGCCGCGTTGCTGGGATTCGGGTCGGTAGGAGCGGCTGGCAACACCGGTGGGATCAGCACGGTCCCGGGTGCGGCGACCACCGACAGGTAGACGTTGAGGTAGTCACCGCGGATCGCGTTCAGCGAGTAATCCGTGAAGGGATAGGTGAAAAGCACCTGCAACGACTGCGGCAGCGCCTGCCCCGAGGCAGCCAGCTGGCGCAACGTCGGCTCCAGCGCTTTCAGATCCGCGACCAAGTCGTTCTTGCTGCGCTTGATCGTGTCGACGGCGACGCTGGACAGCGAATTCAACGCGGTCAACATCCGGACCAGGTCCGGCCGCTGCTGGTTGATCGCCTGCAAACCGGGCGGCAGCGACTGCAGCACCCCGCTGATTTCCTGCCGCTGGTTCGCCAACGTGTGGGACAACTTGTCCAATGCGGTCAACGCGTCGGTGATGTCCTGGCGATGTGCGTTCAGCGAAGTGGCGAGAGTGTTGAGATTCGCCAGCAGGGAACGGATCTGCGGCTCGTTGCCGGACAAAGCCGAATTCAGCTCGCGGGTGATGGTCTGGATCTGCCCGATCCCGCCGCCGTTGAGCAGCATCGACAGCGCGCCCAACACCTCCTCGACGGAGGGGTTCCGATTCGTACGATCCAAGGGAATCGTCGCGTTGTTCACCAGCCGGCCGGTGCCCGGCTGGCCGGGCGGCGCACCCAGCTCCACATACTTCTCCCCCAGCAGGCTGCTTTGTTCCAGCCAGGCATAAGAATCCGCGGGCAGCTTCACATTCGCGTTGATCAGCAAGGTGAGATTCGCGGTCCAACCGTTGGTCGGCAGGTCGATGCTCTCCACCCGGCCGACCGCCACCTCGTTGACCTTCACCGCGGACTGCGGCACCAGATCCAGCACGTCGGCGAACTGTGCTGTAATGCGGTACGGGTGGGCACCCAGGTCCGCGCCGCCGGGCAGCGGTAGGTCGTAGATTCCCTTGTAACCGCCCGATCCGCAGCTGGCCAGCAGGGCGCCAGCCAGCACCGCCACCAGCAGGACGGAGAGTTTTCGAAGCGTACCGGCGGTCATTTCGCGCCTCCCGAGCCGTAGGCCTGGCCAACCGTGGGCAACGGCAGCGGCAGCGCCGGGCTCTTGCCGGCCGGCACCGGGGTGAGCTGCGATGGCTGTGGTCCCATGCTGATCTCGTTCAGGTTGGCCCGGCCGTCCAGCGTGTGGGTGTTCGGGTTGTACGCGGCCGCCAGGTTGGTCAACGCGAGCGGCGCGGTGTCCAGCGTCTCGGCCAGCGACGCCCGTTGCGCGACCAGGATCGCGGTGATCTGGGCGAGACCGTCCACACTGGACTTGAGCGCGTCCCGGTGGGTCTGGATAAACGTACGAATCTGGGTCAGCGCGGTCGCCAATGTCTTCAGCGCGTTCGACAGATCCTGCCGATCAGCCGCGAGGAACCCGCCGACCGTCGCGAGTTGTTGTTGCACAGCACGGACATTCGCGTCGTTGTCTCGGAGCATGCCGGTGAACTGCTGCAGGTTGGTCACGGTGCCGAAGAAATCGTCCTTGGAACCGGCGAGGGTCCGGGTGGCCTTACCGAGCTGGGAGATCATCGTGCCCAGCGCGGCACCGTTGCCGTCGAGGTTGGCCGCCGATGTGTTCAGCAAGTCCGAAAGCGCGCCTTTGGAGTTCGCGCCGTGCGGTCCGAGCGCGTCGGACAACTTCGTCAGGCTGGCATAAAGCTGGTCGATTTCCAGCGGGGTAGCCGTTCTCGTGATCGGAATGACGGCGCCGTCCGACATCGGAGCGCCACCGGTGTAGGCCGGGCTGAGCTGCACGTAACGGTCCGCGACCACGCTCGGCGACACGACCACCGCGCCGGCGTTGGCCGGCGCGTCCACGTCGCCGTCGAGGGTCATGGTGACCCGCACCTCGGTGCCAGCCGGGGTCACCGTGTTCACCGTGCCCACTCGTACGCCGAGAATGCGCAGGTCCGACCCGGGATAGACGCCGACCGTCTGGGTGAAATAGGCGGTGATGTGTTTCGCTTTGACGTCAGCGAAGACCCACCACACCGCGGCGGTCAGCACGAGCAGCACCACGACCCCGGCGGCGGCCAGCACCCGCCATCTTCCGGCGGTCATCAGTTGCCTCCGTTTTTGGGCGGCTCGCAGCCAGTCGGCGGTCCGCTGCCCGGCGGCAGGTACGACGGCGGCACGACCCCGCACACGTACGAGTCCAGCCAGTGGCCACTGCCCATCGTGTTGCCGATCAGCCGGTAGTACGGGCCGGCCAGCGCGAGAGCCTGGTTCAGGTTGGCCTGATTCTGTTTCAGGACCGACAAAACCGTGTTCAACGACTGCAGCGTCGGCCCGAGTTGGGTCTCGTTGTCCCTCACCAGGCCGGAAATCTGGGTGGCCAGCGACTGGGTGCCGGTGAGCAGTTGGCCAATCGCGGTGCGCCGCTGGGCCAGCTCGTTCAACAACAGGTTGCCATCGGCAAGCAGCGCGTCGAATTCGCTGTTGTTGGCGGCCAAAGTGCCGGTGATCTGGCGGGTGTTGGCCAGCAGCTGGGCCAGTTGCGCGTCCCGGGAAGCGATCGTGGTGGACAGCGCGGCCAGCCCGGTCACCGCTGAGCGTACGTACGGTGTGGCGCCAGCGAAAGCGCTGGAAATAGCCTGAAAGCTCGCCGCCAGCTGGTCCGTGTCGATCGCCCCGACAGTGGCCGACAGGCCGTTGAATGCCTGCACCACGTCGAAAGGCGAGACCGTACGGGCCCGCGGGATCGTCGCCGACGGGTCCTGGTCCTTCGCCCCGAGCGGGTCGACAGAGAGGAATTTGGCGCCCAGCAACGTCTTGATCTTGATCGCCACCGTGCTGGCGTTGCCCACCCACGCGTTCTTCACCCGGAAGGTCGCCTTCACCTGGGCGCCGTCCAGCCGTACGTCGGTCACGTCACCCACTTTTACCCCGGCGACGAGCACGTCGTCCCCGGGTTTGAGGCCAGCGGCCTCACTGAAATCGGCGCTGTACGCCGTACCAGCTCCCACTACCGGCAGGTCGTTCCAGTAGAAGGTGAGCAGCCCGATCAGCGCCATCGCGACCACGCCGACCAACGCGACCGCTATCGGATTACGCTCTCGCAGTGGCTTCACGGCGTTCCCACCGCCGGGCCCTGCTGAGCGAGGCAACGGCCGTCCTTGATCGGCCGTCCGGTCGGCGGCTGGCTGCCGTCCGATGTGGACAGTCCGGTCACGGTGGCCGAGCAGAGGTAGAAATTCAGCCAGGAACCGTACGACGCGAGGGTGCCGATCCGACCGAACTTCACCGGCAGGTTCGTCAGGAAGGAGTTGAGCTCCGGGGTGTTGCTGGCCAACGTACCGGAAAGTCTGCCGAGCGAGGCGATGTCGCTCTTCAGCGGTGCGCGGCCCAACTGCAGCAGGCCGGCGGTGCTGGTGGTCAGGTCGGCGATGCCGCTGACCGCGTCGCCAATGGGTGCGCGGTCCGCCGCCAACCCAGAAACCAGTTGTTGCAACGTGACGATCAGGTCAGTCAATTGCCCACCACGCGAGTTGATGGTGTTCAGCACCGCGTTCAGATTGTCAATCACCTGGCCGATAACCTGGTCCTTACTGGCAAGCGCGGTGGTCAGCGTGGCGGTGCTGGCGACCAGGCTGGTCACCGTGGTCCCGTCGCCCTGCAACACCTGAACGATCTCGTTGGACAGCTTATTCACGTCTTCTGGCGACAGGGCCTGGAAAAGTGGCTGGAAACCATTGAAAAGCGCGGTCAGGTCCAGCGCCGGGGTGGTCTGGGTGACCGGGATCAGGCCACCTGGCGCCATCACCTCGTCCACCGGCCCGGTGCCGCGAGCCAGGTCGATATAGCGCTGGCCCAGCAGGTTCAGATATTTGATGGCCGCCGTTACCGAAACCGGCAGCCGACGGCCCGGGTCCACCGAGAACCGGACCTGCGCGAGCCGTCGGTCGGCGATCTGGATCGACTCGACCTGGCCGACCCGAACCCCGGCGATCCGCACTGTGTCCCCCACCTGCAGGCCGGTGACATCGGTGAACTTCGCCGCATAGTCCGTGCCGCCACCGAGATTCCCGTTCACGATGGTCAGTGCCAGAATGCCGGTCGCCACCAAGGTCACCAGCGTGAACAAGCCGCTTTTGACCAGTGCTCCGGTAAGACTGGGTCGTCTCATTGCAGCGTCACCTCCGCGCCGCGGTAGATCGGGCCGACCAACACGCTGCTCCAGTCCGGCAGCTGCGACGGCGACTGCCCGACCTGAGGTGCCACCAGCTCGTTCACGAACTGGTTCTCGGTGGCCGAGTTCGGCAGGCCCAGGCCGCCATTGGTCGTACTCACCGTCGGCGTTTGCGGCGACCCCACACCGGTCGCGGTGAAAGGCCGGTCGGTCGGATAGCAATGTGGCTGACCGCCGCCGGAATACGTGGGGGTGTCCTTGCCAGGCAGGTAACGGCCACGCGACGGCACCGAGTCGATCTTGACGTGCAGGCCCGGCTGGTTGGTGCCCTTTCCCAGAACTTTGTCCATCACCGGCACGAAAGCGGCCATCTCGGCGAGCACGCACGGATATTCCGGCGAGTATTTCGCCAGGATCTGCAGGGCCACCCGAGAGTTCGCGGACAGCCGGATGATGGTGTTCTTGTTCCTGCTCAGAAAGGTCTCCAGGTCGGCGGAGGTCGAGGTCACCGACTGGTAGAGCGTCTCCAGGTTCGTCCGCTGGTCCAGGATTGTCTGGGTGGTGACACTGAAATCGTTCAGCGCGTCCACGATGTCCGGCGCGGCTGACGCGTACGCGTCGGCGACCGTCACCAATTCATGGATGTCGTTAGTGAGGTCGGGGAGCTGCGGATTGAATTTCGTCAGGTAGTCGTCGAGCTGGACGAGCGTACGCCCGAGCTGCGGCCCTCTTCCTTGCAGTGCCTGCGAAATCGCCGTCAACGTCTCGGCCAGCTTCTCCGGCTGCACCGCAGTCAGCAGCGGCAGCATGTCGCCGAGCACCTTGTCCAACTGGATCGCCGCCGCGCTGCGATCCAGGTCGATGGTGGCGCCGTCGCTGAGCTTTTCCGGGCTGGGCGTGGCCGGGATCAGCAGCGCTACGTACCGGTCCCCGAAAAGCGAAGTCGGCAACAACTGCGCGGTCACGTTGGCCGGCAGCATCGGCACGTACTGCGGGTCGATGGCCAGCCGCAGCCGGGCTTGGCTGCCATCGCTGGAAATCTGCCGCACCTGCCCGACCACCACTCCACGGACCTTCACGTCTGCGTCCCGGTGCATCTGGTTTCCAGCCGTACCAGCCAACAACGTCACCGAAAGCGCCGAACTGAACGCTTTCTGGTAAACCGCCACCGAGAGGCTGGCCAGCAACACGAACACCAGCAGGAACGCCACCCCGACCAGGCGGCGTCCGGTTTTGGACCAACCGCGCCTCATCCGGCGACCTTCACCGTCGTGGTGGCTCCCCAGATCGCGAGGCTCAGGAAGAAATCGGTGATGCTGATGGTGACAATGGCGGTGCGTACGGCCCGGCCTACCGCGATGCCCACACCCGCCGGTCCGCCGCTGGCCCGGTAGCCGTAATAACAATGCGCGAGGATCACCATCACGCTGAAGATGAGCACTTTCATAAAGGACCAGAGGACGTCTTCAGGGGGTAAGAAGAGGGTGAAATAGTGGTCGTACGTGCCGGCGGACTGGCCGTCACCGAAGACCGTGATGGCCCTGGAGGCGGCGTAAGAGGTGAGCAGCCCGAGCGCGTAGAGCGGCACGATCGCGATCGCGCCGGCCAGAATCCGAGTGGTGACAAGATAGGGCACGCTCGGCAGGCCCATCACCTCCAGCGCGTCCACTTCCTCGGAGATCCGCATCGCGCCAAGCTGCGCGGTGAAACCGGCGCCGACGGTGGCCGACAGTGCCAGGCCCGCGACCAGCGGCGCGATCTCGCGAGTGTTGAAATACGCCGAGATGAAGCCGGTGAAAGCCGCGGTGCCGATCTGGTTCAGCGCCGCATAGCCCTGCAAACCCACCACCGTGCCGGTGAAAAGGGTCATCGCGACCATCACGCCGATCGTGCCACCAATAACACCAAGGGCACCGCTGCCAAAACTCACCTCGGCCAGCAGCCGGATGATCTCGCGGGTGTAGCGATGGACCGTACGTGGCGTCCACCCGATCGCCTTGACATAGAAAATCAGCTGGTCGCCCAAAGCGTCCAACCACGCCAGCCGACGATCCAGGAACCCCGTTCCCTGATCGCTCGCGTAGGGATTCGCCATTGCTCAGCCACCCTTCGGCGGAACGATCTGCAGGTAGATCGCGGTCAGGATCAGGTTCACGAAGAACAGCAGCAGAAACGTGATGACCACCGACTGGTTCACCGCGTCACCGACACCTTTCGGGCCACCACGCGGATTCAGTCCCCGGTACGCGGCCACTACTCCGGCAATATAACCGAAGATCAGCGCCTTGATCTCGCTAATCCACAAATCCGGCAGCTGCGCCAGCGAAGAGAAACTCGCCAGGTACGCGCCCGGAGTGCCGCCCTGCATGATGACATTGAAGAAATAGCCACCCAACACGCCGACCACCGAAACCATGCCGTTCAGCAGGACAGCGACCAACATGCAGGCCAAAACCCGCGGCACCACTAGCCGCTGGACCGGCGACACCGCCAGCACCTCCATCGCGGCGATTTCCTCGCGGATCGTACGGGCACCGAGATCCGCGCACATCGCGGACCCACCGGCGCCGGCGATCAGCAGCGCTGTCACCAAAGGACTCGCCTGCTGGATGATCGCCAGCACACTCGCGGCGCCGGTGAAACTCTCCGCACCGATCTGCTGGGTCAGCGATCCCAGGTGCAGAGCGATCACCGCGCCGAACGGAATGGACACCAAAGCGGTCGGCAGGATCGTCACGCTCGCGATGAACCAGAACTGCTCGATGAACTCGCGGGTTTGGAACGGCCGCTTGAAAAACAGCCTCGCCACGCTGCCACCGAGCGCGAACAGTCGGCCGGTCTGGCGCATCCCGCCGACGGCCTTGCCCAGCACCGGAATCTCGCCCCAGTCGCGGCGCGGCCGGCGCGGCGGCGCCGAAGCACCGGGCGGGCGCCCCGCGGGCGGCTGCGTCTGGGTTGTCATCGCGATGTCCTCCGGTGGGCTTTCAACGCTTGGGTTCCGGGATAACCGGCGGGCACTGGTATGGCACCGGCACTGGGAAACAACCCGGCCCCTGGGTCATGCGCATGAAGTTGCCCGGCCCGGAAATGGACGCGGTGAACAACCCGTCCAGGTCCTCCCCCACCCCGCAGTCGGCGAACCGTGGGATCGTCACGGTTCCGGCGAAAGTGCCGCCGGTGTCGGCCGCGTAGTCACCTTCCGCGTTCAATGTCAGGAACAGGTTCTCGAAGGTGTGACAGTTTGGTCCCACATCAAGGGAAGTGCCATTGACCTTCACCTCGTAAATCCGCAAGGACATCTGCACGGTCGAAACGGTGGTAGTGATGTACGTGCCGTCCGGTTGTGCCGCGGAATGGGTCTTAATGACCATGATCCCGACCTGCGTGAGTTGCATAGTCGCCGCCGTCGGCATGAAGCCGAAGGTCAGGAAGGTGCTTTTGGCCGGTGGCAGCGTCAACTGCCCGTTGGCGACCACGTCCACATCGCCGGTGACCGGGTCGAAGGTCGCGTCGAAGATTTTGAGGTCGATCAACCCCGGGCCGACCAAGGCGGCCCCGTTAAGCTTTTGTACGTCGGAATAGCCGACGAGGTAGGCCGAAGCGGGCGTCGAATTGGGCTCGTCGTCCAACCGGCCGGCGGCGGACTTGTGCGTACCGGCCGCGCCGACTTTCAGCGGCCCGCCGGGCAATCGTGAAATGCCAGAGCCGGCACTGTTCTGGGTCGCGGCCACCGGCAAGGACGCCAGCTGCGTACCGGAGTCATCCGTCGTCGTACACATGACCTGGGTGTCTTTGGCCCCTGCTGAGGAAAAGGTGAGAGTCAGCTGGGTGGCCACAAAGGACAGTCGACCGGGAACGGCGGACGTCACCGGCTGCGCTTTTCCGTTCGCTTCCCAGCCGATATCACCACTGGGCGGCGCCGACTCGCCGGTCGCCGGCGGCACGGCCGTTGTCGTGGGGGTGGCCGGGAAAGTCCAGGTCGTACGAGCCCCGATCCCCGCGATCGCTGGCACCACTGTCAACTGCGCGCTCGCGGTCGAGCCACTGGCGATGCCGGTGGCGGCCGGCACCGTCAGGCTGAGCCGAATCCCGCTCGGCTGAATGGGCTGTCCGACCGCGCCGGCCCCCGGCAGGGTAACCGCCACCCGCGCGGCCACTGGCTGTGTCCCGGATGGCTGTGTCCCGGAAGGGAAGTGGCAAGTGAACGGGACAGGCACGTCGGCGTTTTGCTGTGCGGTAGCCGAACTGGACCCACCAGTGAGCCCTGCGGCGATCGCGAGGACACCTGCTCCGATCCAGACAATCGACCGACGGCCGGCCTGTCGCCACCTGCCACGCATTCACACCTGCCCTTCTGTCCGAGACACAGCCATCCAGGACGTTGCGTTCGCCAGACCGCTGCGACTTACGGGCTGGTGATGGCGATCGTGTTCGGAGTGATCGTGTACGCGCCGCTGAAGGTCGGGTGGTCACCGTTGTGGATGAGCCCGAAACAACCGCTGGCGCCGGAAACCGTCAGCTGCGTACCAAGAGCGGCATTCAGCGTCGGGTCGACATTAAGCACCGCGGTGCTGTTGGTGTACGTGCCGGCCACCGAGCCGGACACCGTGGCCGCACAGCCCGGGCCACTCAGCGCCGCCGTGACGTTCGTGATCGTGCCCTGGGTGACGCCGCTCGCGTAGTTCACCGCGTTCAGGGCCCACACACCGCTCTGCGTCACGGTGAACGTCAGGCCGGCCGGACCGGTGCAGTGCACAAAGGTGATCGACGTGATCTGCGCGATGTTGGTGCCGGGCAGGCCGGTCCCGTTCGCGATCGTGCCACCGGCCGTCGAGGAGGTGCATTTGAGGACGACGCCACCATCGGTGAGGGTGGTGGTGCCGGCCGCGCCGCTCAGCGTGCCGCCCGGGCTGCCAGTCACGCTCCACGTCGGAGCGGCCTGCGCCGGCGCCGCGCTCAGGGCCATCGCGGCAGCTGCTACGCCGGTCAAGAGAATACCCGCTAATCGCTTACGCACTTTCCTTCTCCTTCTTTCTGGCTGCGAGCTCTGGACGACTGCGCACCAGGGTCGACCGTTCTGTGGGGCACCAGACACCGCGCCAGCACGCGTTTTCCGGCCCAAGCCGCCCCGGCAAGGGTTTTCCGGCAACGGTTTTCCGTGCTCCGCCACAGAGTTTCGGCGACGTTGCTGTCCATCGGGAACGGACGCCTGCTCCACCACCACCTCCCGTGGCTAGTCGCCTTTCTCACCGGTCCCGATCCGTCGGGAACGACGGTCCGTGCTGACCTTGCTGCGCCGTGAGAACGTACGCACTGGGGCACCGGTTTTCCAAGGCCAGCAGGCACTTTCGCTCGAGCCGGCGGCGGATGTCCGGTTTTGCTCATCCGCCGGTAACAAAGTGGCAGATCCGCGTTTGTCCATTAGTGACAAAGACCACGGCGCTCTACTGACTGGTATCTACCGGTGAGTAGAGTCCCGGTACCGATCAAGAAACCGGCTATGAGCTGGTGATCTGAACCGTGTCAGGACTGATCTGAGCGGTCTCGTTGACAACCGGATGGTCCCTGTTGTGCGCTCTCGTTGAAGCAGCCGCTGACGCACGACAGAGACGAACGTGGGATCGCCCTCACCGGCATATGCCGGCGGGTGACATAGCGCCCGTAGTAGTCGTAGGAGTCACGCCCTACCAAGGGGGCGGGAAAGCCGGCCGCAGGGCGAAGGGGGCACAGGTGATTGGAGACAGCAGCCCGCTCCAGCACCAGCGGTCTCGAAATATCAGCCCCACGCTCCTGAGCCTTACTTCAGAGACCCAACGTTCTCGCTCGCAAGATTTGAACGCGCGCGCTCCACGTTTCGTTGGAATCATTGTGAAAGTATCCATTTCCTGATTACCCGTACGCCATCAAACTGTCGGTGCCGGCGGTAGAATTAACAGCATGGCCGCCGGCGACGACACCACCACTCCAGAACTCTGGAGGTGTGACCCGGACGAGCTCGGTGAGCTGCTGCAGGCAAAGGAGAAAGCGGTCCGGCTACTGCAGGTCGAGGTGTTGGACATTGTCGCGGCGATCCACCGGGGAAACGTCGGCAAGACGCTCGGGCACCGCAACACCCTGGGCATGCTGCAAGACCTCCTGCGACTGTCCCCAACAGAGGCGTCCCGACGCTACAAACGAGCGCTGAACCTGTGCCCCAGTCAAGCCCTGACCGGGGAAACACTCGCACCCACACTCAGCATCGCCAGTGAGGCGATGCGTCGCGGTGAGCTCGCGGACTCTCAGATCGACACGATTGTTGGGGTCATGACCAGGCTCCCGGCCAGGGTGACCATCCGGGATCGTGAGGAAGCTGAAGCGTCCCTGGTAGAGCACGCGAAACGGTACACCGCACCCGGCCTAGCCAAAGTCGGCCGTCGGATCCATGATCACTTGGACCCTGACGGTCCGGCGCCCTCCGAACACGAAAACGAGAAACCACGCAGAGAACTATCCCTGCACACCGGGACAGACGGACGCCTGAACTTCACTGGCTCGTTCGACGGTGAAACCGGCACCCTCTTCAGTGAGATTCTGAGCCCACTGGCCAAACCTCGTCCGGCTGAGAATGGTACCCCTGATCAGCGGTCGGTGTCTGAGCGCAACGGGGACGCGCTCGCGGAAGCGTTGAATCTGATCGCGGACTCCGGGAAACTCCCCATCCAGGGCGCTGAGCGGCCGCATCTGACTATTACGATGACGTGGGAAATGCTGCGGGACCGGCTCGGGGTCGCGTACCCGCACAGTGGCGCACCGATTTCCCCAGAGGGCGTCCGCCGGCTGGCTTGTGACGCGGACATCATCCCGATGGTGCTGGGCAGCGACAGCGTGCCCCTTGATGTTGGACGCAACGAACGACTCATCACACCAGCCCTACGCAAAGCCCTGATAGCACGAGACAAAGGCTGCGCCAGATGCGGCCGACCACCCCGCTGGACCAGAGGGCACCACGTGCAGCACTGGGCCGATGGTGGGCATACTTGCCTTGAAAATTGCGTGCTCCTGTGCGATCGCTGCCATCGTTTAGTGCACCACGGTGGTTGGGATGTACGCATTGTTGACGGAATCGTTGAATTCCTGCCGCCCGCGTACGTTGACCGCGAACGAAGACCCATCCGCGGGATTAATCAGCTCGCTGCATAGAAAAATCCACCCGGCCGCCGGGCAGCACCACGCCCGGCGGCCCACAATCCTGCAGACGAACCATCACCCCTTCGTTCTCAGCAGACCTGAACCCGAGAACCACCGACAAACAGCGCCAGATTTAGCAGCGACACACTACTACCAAGCCGGTAGTGAGTTAAGGGATATTTGAGGCGTGGCGTAGGGTGGTTGACGGAAGGCATTTTGGCGGTGTGGGAGGTTGTTGGCCCATTTGTGCAGCAACCGTCCGACTGCGGTGGTCGCCAATTTTTGGCGGCGAGCAGGCGAAGATTTACTGTTACTAGCGGGCCGGGCCCATCCTCGTACCGGTAGTTAGCAAGCCCGTTGTCAACCGCGGGCCGGCCAGCATCCAGTGCCAGGCGGTCCTGTGGTTGGCGATAGACAGCCATAAACCAAGTCCATTCCGTCACACCATCGTCGGAAAGTCGACTATGACATCCGCGTCTTGGCAGTAGGCGTGCGTGACCGAGCGACTCTCGCTGGCCGTGGTGAGCCCGGGATCACCGGGGGCGTCCTTCCTACCGTTAGAACGGTGGTGGTGGGTATTCGTCGTTGGGTGTGACGTCGTACGTTCGACCGGTGGGGCTTGTCCACAGGAATCGGCCTGGTGTTGGTTGGGTGACGGTCCAGCCGTGTTCTTTGATGTCGTTGTGG
>NZ_BAAANY010000012.1:0-26804 GCF_039530045.1 Fodinicola feengrottensis
GAAGGCCCCTGTCGATGAAACCTGGCATTCAAACAAGCTGACACTTGTTTTCATACCAAAAAAATCCTTGTCAGCCGCCATATTGGCGACTCACTCGGGATTGTTCATTGGCACTGACAATCCAACACGCTGTTGAGTTCTCAAAGAACAACCGCTTCCGGTTCCAGGCCTTTGGGCCGTTCTTCCGGCTGCTTCTCAACCTTACCTCAGCGATTTTCTCCGCTTCAGTGGGGGGCTGGCCCCGTTCCAGTGGCTCCGAGTCCGTCTTTTGCTTTCCCCATAGGGAAAACTCCGACTTTCCGGTGTCTCCGGCCTTACCGCTTCAGGACCTTATCGCAGCGATTTTCGGCGCTGTGAGCGGGGTTCTGAGTTCCAGTGGCCCGACCGGCTGGCTCGCTTCCATCGAGTGGAAGCCCGCCGCACTGTTCGGTGCGCCTCTGGCCTTACACCCCCAGTACTCTACCGCAGCGATTTTCGGCGCTGCCGTGGGGGGTCCTGGGCTCCAGCGATCCGACCTGTCGGCTGGCTTTCTCTTTCGAGTGGGCCGTTCGATTTTCGTTCGGTGCCTCGCTGGCAGAGAGAAAGTTACGGCTCGATGGACAGCAGAGTCAAATCCGCTCCGAGTGTCCCCGGTCACAGTGCTTCTGGCGGCAGTTCCTGCCGCTGGGCGGTCGGACCCAGGTCGCCGGGGCGCCCCCGAGAACGGGGCACCCCACCGCCCTGCGTCGTGCCGGCCTGCCGGCGCCCGCGTGGTCAGGTAGCCGCCAGACGTTTCGCGCATCTCACTGAACGAACTGCTCGGACAGTCAGACCCGAGTCGCCGTTGCACCCCACCGCCCTGCGTCGTGCCGGCCTGCCGGCGCCGGCGTGAGCAGGTAGCCGCCGGACGTTTGCGCACCTCACTGGTCGAACTGTTGGGACGGTCGGGTAGCCACTGACAGCCTGTGGTTGCTTAGGCGGTGGACGTTTGGGCAGGTCGGGAGCGTTTGACTGCTGGTCGGTACGGGGACACGGCCGGGTCGCCGTCGATCCAGAAGCGCCAGGGTGTGCCCGCGCCCTCCCCGGCCACGCCCGTGCGAGGGCCGCTGAGCACCCGCTTCGGTGGCACGGACTTGCCGGCCAGCAGGCGTACCGACGACTGGGGATCCAACAGATCGACGCCGTCCGCGTCCCTGGTCAGGTCCAGGCACTTGGCCAACCGAGCTGGCCCGCGAGCCAGCTCGCGGTCCGTCGCGCCCAGCCGGCGGTCCCTGGCGATCTCGACGCCATCCACGACCTCGCCGCCACGGAACAAAACAGCCGATCCGACGCCAGCTGGGCGGCATGCCACATTCGCGCAAAAATGCATGCCATACGTGAAATAGACGTACAACGTGCCGGGTTTGCCGAACACCGAGGAGTTCCGCGCGGTCTGGCCGCGGTGCGCATGCGAGCCCGGATCCTCACCGATCCCCGCGTACGCCTCGACCTCAACCAACCGAAGCGTCACCCCGTTGGCGCTGAAGAAACACCCCAGCAACGCCTTCGCCGCCGTCACCGGATCCCCCGCCAGCACCCGCGCCAAATCCTTCGCCACGCCACTCCCTCTAGTCAGCAACTACCGCACCAGCACCGTCACCGAATGATGCCGCCCAAAATGTGCCGCCCCCGAACTCGAGCCTCCACCCTCCCACCGACATTCCCGTCCCACCGGGTTGGAGGGGCTAGCGGGAGGGGGAGGATGCGTGCGCCCAGAAACGTTTGGGGATGCGGCCGGCCCGGTACGCGTGGCGGCCGGCTTCGGTGGCCAGGCGCATCGCGACGGCCATTCGTTCGGGGTCGTCTGCCCTGGTCACGGCCGTGGCCATGAGCACGGCCGAGCAGCCGAGTTCCATCGCGAGAGCGGCGTCGGAAGCGGTGCCGACACCGGCGTCGAGGATCACCGGGACGCCGGCGCGGGCCACGATGAGCTCGATGTTGTGTGGGTTCCGGATGCCTAGTCCGGTACCGATCGGCGAGCCCAGCGGCATCACCACCGCGCAACCGGCTTGTTCGAGCCGCAACGCGAGGACCGGGTCGTCGTTCGCGTACGGCAGGACCGTGAAACCGTCCTCGACCAGCTGTTCCGCCGCGTCCAACAACTCCAGCGGATCCGGCAACAGCGTCTGGTCGTCCGCGACGACTTCCAGCTTCACCCACGAAGTGCCCAGCGCCTCGCGTGCGAGCCGAGCGGTCAGCACGGCCTCCGCTGCCGTCCGACAGCCCGCGGTGTTGGGCAGCGGCTCAATGCCCAACCGGGCGAGCAACTCCCACACCCCGGTCTGGCCGACGGCGTCCGCGCGGCGCATCGCCACCGTCGTCAACTCCGTCCCAGAGGCTACGAGCGCGCGCTCCAGCGACTCCAGACTCGATGCGCCGCCCGTACCCATCACCAGCCGCGACGAGAACTCCCGAGCAGCGATCACCAGCGGATCGTCCATCGCTCACCCTCCCTGTGTGGCGGTCAGGATCTCGACGCGGCTGCCATCGAGTACGGGCGTGCTGCCCCATTCCGAGCGCGGCACCACCGCGTCGTCCAACGCCACCGCGATGCCGCCGGTCACGATGCCCAACAGCTCCACCACCGAAGCCACCGTGGCCCCCTCGGCGAGCTCTCGGAATGACCCGTTGACCTGCGCTTTCATTGACTCCCCTTCACAGACGACAGATGCCGGTCCGGCCGTAAGGAATCCGGTGGATCAGCGCCAGCCAGCGTCGCGACCACCAGGTCCGCGGTGACTGGCGCGAGCAGGATTCCGTTGCGGTGATGGCCGGTCGCGACCACCAATCCCGGCTCCAGCCAGCCGACCAGCGGCCGGTTGTCCGGCGACCCGGGTCGCAACCCTGCGATGCATTCGACCAGCTCGTACTCCCCAATCGCCGGCATCACCCGCTCGGCGTCGGCCAACAGATCGCGCACGCCGCCGACGGTCACCGTCGTGTCGAAACCCGCCTCGTACTGAGTGGCCCCCAGCACCAGTCCGCCGTCGTCCCGCGGTACGAGATAGACGTGCCGCCCACCGACCAGCGCTCGCACCGTCCGACGCGGCGGCCCGACCGCGCCGACCCGAGCCCTCAATCGCAGGATTTCGCCTTTGACCGGCCGAATCACCTTGCTGAGCCGGCGACAGATCTGCCCGCTCCAAGCGCCGGCGGCGAGGACCACCACGTCAGCCTCGACCGTTCGACCGCTGGCCAACAAAACCCGGCCGGCGCGTACGTCCGCAGCCGCCTCGGCGACGTGCGGAACGCCAGAAATGGCTCTGCGTAAGGCATCCAGCAGTTGTCGATTGTCGACGGAGTAGTCGTCCGGCATCGCCAGACCGCCACGGACCGGGCCACCGATCGCCGGCTCCCGCACTCGTACGTCCCGCGCCCGCAGCACCTCGACACGGCGGCCCAGACTGTCCAAATAGGACGCGAGCCGATCCAGCTCGGCCCGATCGGAACCGTCGGCGGCGACCACGATCGTGCCGTCTTTTCGCAGCCCAGCCGACACGCCCGCAGCGGCTGCGAGCTCAGCCGCGTACGACGGCCAGAGCCGCACCGACTCGACGCCCAGCGCGAGCAGGCTCTCCTCGCCGGGCCAGGCCTCGGTGATCGGCGCGAGCATCCCGCCGGCGACGTATGAGGCTCCCGACGCGGGCGCCGGATCGACCAACGTCACCGACCAGCCGGCGGCCACCGCGCGCCAGCAAATGGACAGGCCGATGACACCACCGCCCACCACGACCACAGTTCTCGGCATTCCACGCTCCCTGCGCCGGCATGACCCGGATCAGGTTCGACGGTCGAAGCGGGTGATCGCTTCCTCTCAGCCCGGATAACCCCGGACTCCCGTGCGGACCAGCTCTCACTCTAACCCGAGAGATCGCTACGGTGAGGGCATGCCGAACCGCGATCCCCGGCGGCGCCTTGCCGACGCCCGGCTCTATTTGTGTACGGACGCGCGCCGCGAGCGCGGCGATCTCGCCGCGTTCGTGGACGCCGCGCTCGCTGGTGGCGTCGATGTCGTACAGCTCAGAGACAAGAGCCCGCTCGAAGCGCGAGAGGAACTGGCGGCGCTGGAGGTCCTGGCGGCGGCGTGTGAGCGCCACAACGCGCTGCTCGCGGTCAACGACCGGGCCGACGTCGCGCTCGCGGCCAGTGCCGATGTCCTGCATCTCGGACAGGACGACCTGCCGGTTTCCTGGGCCCGCCGCATCGTCGGCGACGATGTGGTGATCGGCCGGTCGACACACGATCCAGCACAGGCGGCAGCCGGTGCGACCGAGCCCGGCGTCGACTATTTCTGCACCGGACCGTGCTGGACCACACCGACCAAGCCGGGGCGGCCAGCGGCCGGGCTCGATCTCGTACGGGAGACGGCCGCCAGCGGCACCGCGAGGCCGTGGTTCGCGATCGGTGGCATCGACGCGGACCGGCTGGACGAGGTGATCGCCGCCGGCGCGCGCCGGGTGGTGGTCGTACGAGCGATTACCGACGCCGACGATCCACGTGCGGCCGCCGAGCGGTTCGCCATCCGACTGCGTAAGGAGGGCTGACAACCACGTGGACACCGCGACCCTGCGGCGGCTCGGAATCGAGGGCCTGACCGATCTGCTCGCACTGCGCCCGGACGTGACCGCCGAGCCGGCGCCGCGATCGCTGCAGGAACTCAGCGCCCGGCTGGACAATCCCCGCTCGGTCGTTCGTGCCCTGCACCAGGTCGACCTGCCCACCCTGCAGGTGTGTGAGGCGTTGGCCGCGCTTGGCGACCAGCCGTCGGTGAAGGACTTGGCGCACCTGATGGGTGTCCGCAGCCGGGACGAGGACCTGCAGCGCTGCTTGGCCGTCCTCCGCTCGTACGCACTGGTCACCGAAGACACCGGTGGCAACCAGCCCCGGCTGGTCGCCGACCACGGCGCGACGGTGGGGACCTTGCGGCTGGTAGCAGCGGCGCGGATGGCGTGGGATCCCCCGCTCGGTCTCGGCCCGCCGCTGGCCGACCTGCTGCCGGACCGGACCGTCGACGCCCTCGGCAAGATGTTGCTCGCCCTCAATATCCCCCGGCCGCGGCTGAAGGCCGAGATAGTCGACGCGCTGCTGGCCGCGCTCGGCGATCCGGAGCGGGTGCGATCGATCGTCGGGCACGGCGACGACGAGATCCAGGCCATCCTGGCCGAAACCGCCGAGACCGGTCAGGCCATCAGCAAGTTCGACTATCCAGCCGTACGAGCGAAAAACAACGTGTCGCCACTGGACTGGGCGGTGGCCCGCGGCCTGCTTTTCGTGAGCATGTGGGACAACACTGAGCTGGTGATGCCCTCGGAGGTCATGCTCGCGTTGCGGGACGGCGGTTTCACCGCGCCTTTCGAGCCGCGCCGGCCAGAGGTCGAGCACTGGCCGGTCGAGCCTGCCCTGGTCGCCCAGGACTCGCTCGCGGCGGCCGGCCGATTCCTGCGGTTGGTCACCGAAATCCTCGACCAGGCCGGTCGCAAGCCGATCCCGTCGCTGAAGAGCGGGAGGCTGAACGTACAAGAACGACGCCGGGTCGCGAAGACTGTCGAAGCCACCGCCGCGGAGGTCAACGCCGTCGTACGACTGGCCCTGAGCGCTGAGTTGCTGGCCGTGACCGACAAGGCGCTGTCGCCCACCGAGGCGTACGACGACTGGCGGCTGCTGGACCCGGCCGACCAGCTGGCGAACCTGCTGTCGACCTGGTGGACCCTGCCCGCGCCGGCGTCCCCTGACAAGGTCACCCACCCTGACCTGGACATTTCGCCTTTGCGCCGGAACATCCTGCGGGTCGCTGCGGCCACTGGGGAGGCGGTCAACGGCGAGAGAGCGGTCACCGCCGGGTTCTGGGCCGCGCCGGCCTGTTGGCCGGACGACCTCACCTCGGACGACGGGTGGGCGACCTGGCAGGAAGCGGTTCTCCTCGGGGTGATCGGCGCGGAGGCGGTCAGCCCGGCCGGTCTCGCGTTGCTGGCCGAGGATCAGGACGGACTACGCAAGGCCTTCGACGGCGTCGGTGAGACCGAGCACACCGTACGACTGCAGACCGACCTAACCGCCGTGGTGAGCGGCACCCCGAGCGCTCAGCTGCGGGCGTTGCTGGATCTGGTGGCCGATCGGGAGACTCGCGGCACCGCGTCGACCTGGCGGTTCTCCCCGGCGAGCGTCCGGCGCGCGCTCGACTCCGGCTATCCGCTGGAGGACCTGCTCGGCGATCTGGAGGCGGCCGCGAGCGGTTCGCTGCCGCAGCCGCTGGGCTACTTGATCCGCGATGTCGGTCGTACCCACGGAGGCATCCGCGCGGTCGAGGTGGCTTGCTGCCTGCGCTCGGAAGATGCCGCGCTGCTGACCGAAATCGTGGCGGACCGGCGGTTACGCGCTCTTGGGTTATGGACGCTCGCGCCGACCGTGGTAGCCAGCCCGCGACCGCTCGCCGAGACGCTGGATGCGCTGCGTACGGCCGGTTTCGCGCCGGTCGCCGAGTCCGCCGACGGCGTACCGATGCTGGAACGTGTCGTGCACCACCGTGCCGATCCAGCCGGGAAGCGCCGGACCGCGACGGTGTCCCGGACGACCGATCCGGCCGAACTGGCTCGGCTGCTGCTGGCCAGCTCGGACCACGACGCGGCGCTGACCCCGCCGTCGAACACCACGAACCTGCTCCGCCCGCAGGCTCGCCGGCTGAGCGACAGCGACCTGCGGATCCTCGCCGACGCGATCGACGAGCAGCGGCCGGTCAGCATCGACTACGTCACCCAGAACGGCGGCCACAGCCGCCGGGTGATCGAGCAGATCGAACTCGACGGCGCGGTCCTGCACGCATATTGCCGGCTCCGCGAAGACGACCGCGCCTTCACCCTCAGCCGGATCCTGTCCGTCGAACCCGTCACCGACTGATTTCCGTCAGACCCGGCCTTTCAGTGGGGGTCATGTTCTGTCGGTGCTCGGTGCGACGATGAACACATGACGGCGTGGCGGGACGTGGAAGCGGCGGAGCCGGAGTTCGCGCGGCGCGTACGAGCGCTGTTCGACGCTCACAAACACAAGACGATCGCGACCCTGCGTGCCGACGGGTCGCCGCGGATCTCCGGCATCGAGACGGTCTTCGAAGCCGGAGAGCTGGGTTTCGGCTCGATGCCGAAGGCGCGCAAGGGCGCGGACCTGCGCCGGGATCCGCGGTTCGCGCTGCACAGCAGCACCGTCGACCCGGTCGAGGGCGCCGAGGCGCAGTGGCCGGGCGAGGCGAAAATCGCCGGGCGGGCGATCGCCGCCGGACCGGACGACGACAGCTTCCACGCCGACATCGCCGAAGTCGTCCACACCCACCTCAACGAAACGGCCACGCTGCTCGTGGTCGAGTGGTGGACACCCGCCGCCGGACTCCGAAGAGTCGACCGCGATTAGGAGACACGCCCTAACTACCGGCCGGCCCAGGCGCGCTGGAGGGCCACGTCCTTACGAGCGTCCGCCAGTTGTTCCCGTACGCGATCAGGCGCGGTGCCGCCTACGGCGTTCCGGGAGGCGATGGAGCCGGAGACGCTGAGGACAGCGCGTACGGCCGGAGTGAGGTGCGCCGAGATGGCCGCCAGGTCGGCGTCGGTCAGGTCGGACAGCCCGATGTCGCGAGTCTCACACGCCTGGACGCAGGCGCCGGCGACCTCGTGCGCCTCCCGGAAAGGCACGCCCTGGCGGACCAGCCACTCCGCGATGTCGGTGGCGAGGGTGAAACCCAGCGGCGCGGTCTCGGCCATCCGCTCGGTGTTGAAGCGGATTGTCGACATCATGCCGATAAAGGCCGGCAGCACGGTTTCCAGCGTTTCCAAGGAATCGAAGACCGGCTCCTTGTCCTCCTGGAGGTCCCGGTTGTAAGCGAGCGGCAGGCCCTTGAGCGTGGTCAGCAGGCCGCTGAGGTTGCCCACCAGCCGACCTGTCTTGCCGCGCGCGAGCTCGGCGATGTCCGGGTTTTTCTTCTGCGGCATGATCGACGACCCGGTCGCGTACGCGTCGTCCAGCACCGCGTAGAAGAACTCGGCGGTCGTCCAGAGCACGATCTCCTCGGCGATCCTGGACAGGTTCACGCCCGCCATCGCGAGCACGAAGGCCAGCTCAGCGGCGAAGTCCCGGGACGCGGTGCCGTCGATCGAGTTCGCCACCGGGCCGTCGAAGCCCAGCTCGGCGGCCACGAACGCCGGGTCGAGGCCGAGTGAGGAACCGGCCAGCGCGCCGGATCCATAAGGCGAGTACGCCGTACGACCGTCCCAGTCGCGCAGCCGCGACGCGTCCCGGCTGAAGGCCTGGACGTGCGCGAGCAGGTGGTGCGACAGGAGCACCGGCTGAGCGTGTTGCAGATGCGTACGCCCTGGCAGCGCCACGCCCATGTGCAGCTCAGCCTGGTCGCAGAGCGCCTCGGACAGCTCGGCGAACAGCCGCCCGACGATCCGCGCGTGATCCCGGCAGTACATCCGGAACTGGGTGGCGATCTGGTCGTTCCGGGAACGCCCGGCGCGCAACTTTCCGCCGAGCGTGCCGAGCCGCTCGATCAGGCCGCGCTCCAGCGCGGTGTGCACGTCCTCGTCGTCGATGGTCGGCTTGAACTCGCCGGACGCGCAGGCCGCTTCGAGGTCGTCGAGCGCGGCAAGCATCGACCCGAGCTCGTCGTTGGTCAGCAGCCCGGCGCGGGACAGCACCTTCGCGTGGGCGCGGGAGCCGGCGATGTCGTACGGCGCCAGCCGCCAGTCGAACTGCACCGACACCGACAGTTTCGCCAGCGCGTCGGCCGGGCCGCCGGCGAACCGGCCGCCCCAGAGTCGGGTGGGTTGCTGCGTCGTCACGTCTTGCGACCCTACGGGAGCCACTTCGGCGGCCTGCGATTGCACTGCGTTACCCCTTCACGAACTTGAAGTTTTTGTTGCTGTGTCCACAAGACCGGCTCAGGGTTCTCGGTGGGCCCAGCGGCGAAGACGAGAGGCGAGATCCTCGCCGCCGTCGGAAGCGCGGGCGATGACCAGGATCGTGTCGTCGCCGGCGATGGTGCCGAGGATGTCGGAAAGGCCGGAGCGGTCCAGCGCCGAGGCGACATATTGGGCGGCGCCGGGCGGCGTACGCAGGACGACCAGGTTGCCGTTGGCTTCGGCGGAGGTCAGCAGCTCCTCGAGCACCCGCACCATCCTCGCCGGCGCGTCCACCGAAGGGCGCAGCGGGCCTTCACCCTCGTCGGGAATGACGTAGACCGACGGCTCGCCGTCCGCGCCGCGCAGTTTGACCGCGCCGAGTTCCTCCAGGTCACGGGAAAGCGTGGCCTGGGTGACCGACATTCCGTGCTCCGCCAGCAATCCGACCAGCTCGGTCTGCGATTTCACCGCACGCGTACGCACCAGCTCCGAGATTCGGGCGTGCCGGGCGGTTTTTGTGGGTGGCGCGGCCGAAGTCATCTCGACAGCAGCCAGGTAAGCAGCGCTTTCTGCACGTGCAGCCGGTTTCCGGCCTGCTGCCAGACCGCGCTGTGCTCGCCGTCCATCACCTCATCGGTGATCTCATCACCACGATGGGCCGGCAGACAATGCAGAACCACCACATTCTCGGCTGCCCGCCCGACCGCGGCACTGTCCACTGTGTACGGACGGAAGGGCCGGTGCCGGTCGACGCCGTCTTCCTCCTGGCCCATCGAGGTCCACGTGTCGGTGGCGAGCACGTCCGCGCCGTTCGCCGCCTCGGCCGGATCAGGTACGACCGCGACCGACCCGCCGGTTTCCTTGGCGATGGTCGCGGCCCGCTCGACAATCTCCGGCGCCGGGTCAAAACCGTCCGGGCCACACACTCGTACGTGCATGCCAGCCGTCGCGCCGGCGAGCAAATAGGAATGCGCCATGTTGTTCGCCGCATCGCCGAGATAAGTCAGGGTCAGGCCGGCCGTACGACCGAACTTCTCCCGTACGGTCAGCAAATCCGCCAGCAGCTGGCACGGGTGAAAGCCGTCGGTCAGGGCGTTGACGACGGGTACGCTCGCCGCGCTCGCCAGCTCGGCGATCCGGTCGTCGCCGAAAGTCCGGATAACAATCGCGGACACGTATTCTGAGAGCACTTTCGCGGTGTCAGCGATGGTTTCGCCGCGTCCCAGCTGCGAATTCTGCGCGTCCACGACCACCGCATGGCCGCCCAGCTCGGAAATGCCCACGTCGAAAGAAAGTCGCGTACGCGTCGAAGGCTTCTCGAAAATCACTGCCACCGACCGCGGTCCATCGAGCGGTTTTTGGCCGTAGCGGTCGGCTTTCATCGCGGCGGCGAGGTCCAGCACCTCGGCCTGCTCGGCCGGGCTCAGGTCATCGTCTCGCAGGAAATGCCGGGTCACTGGCCGGCCCTGTCCAGCGCGGTCGGCAAGGCGGCCACAAACCCGTCGGCCTGCTCATCGGTCAGGATCAGCGGTGGCGCCAGCCGGATCACGTCAGCGCAGGTCGCGTTGACGAGATAGCCGCTTTCCTGCAGCTCCTCCTGAAGCCGCGCCGCGATCGGGTCGACAGTGACCACGCCGATGAGCATCCCGGCGCTGCGGACCTTCGCGATTTTCCGATGGTCAAGACCTTCGATGCCGCTGACGATCCGCTCCCCCAGCGTCTTTGCCCGGTCCAGCAACCCTTCGGACTCGATGACATCAAGGGTGGCCAACGCGGCCGCGCAGCAGATCGGATTGCCGCCGAACGTCGTACCGTGCTTGCCAGGCGTCAAAAGCTCAGCAGCCGGGCCAAAAGCGAGGCAGACGCCGATCGGCAGGCCACCGCCGAGCGCCTTGGCCACCGTCACCAGGTCGGGTTCGATTCCCTCGGCCTGATAGGCGAACCAGCCGCCCGTACGCCCGATGCCAGTCTGGATCTCGTCGATCGTCAGCAGGGCGCCACTGTCCGCGGTGATCTGCCGAGCCGCGGCCAGATATCCGGGCGGTGACGGAATAACGCCGGCCTCACCGAGCACCGGCTCGACGATGACCATCGCGGTCTCGTCGGTGACGGCCGCGCGCAGCGCTTCCACGTCACCGAAAGGCACGTGCGTGACAGTTGGCAGCAAAGGCGCGAAAGGCGTGGTCTTCGCGGGCTGTCCGGTCAGCGAGAGCGCGCCCATCGTACGGCCGTGGAACGCGTCCACGGTGGCGACCAGATGCGTACGACCGGTCAACCGGGAGATCTTGATCGCGGCCTCGACGGCCTCGGTTCCGGAATTGCCGAAATACACCTTGCCGTCGCGGCCAGTCAGCGCCAGCAGCCGCTCGGCCAGCTTCACCACCGGTGGGGTAGCGAAGAAATTCGACGTGTGCGCGAGCGTCGCGATCTGGTCGCTGACCGCCTTGACCACCGCCGGATGGCCGTGGCCGAGCGCGTTCACCGCGATGCCGCCAAACATGTCCACATAGGACTTGCCGGTCTCGTCGGTGACCACCGCGCCGTCGCCTCGGACGAGGGCGGCGCGGGGACGGCCGTACGTGTTCATGATCGACGACTCAAACTGGTCGAGAAGGCTCATGACGGGTCCACCATCGTTCCGATCCCCTCCGGGGTGAAGATTTCCAAGAGCACCGAATGCGGCAGCCGGCCGTCGATCACGTGCGCACCGGAGCAGCCGCCCTGGACGGCCCGCAGGCAGGCCTCCATTTTCGGCACCATGCCACTGTCCAATGTGGGCAGCAGTTTTTCCAGGTCGTTGGCGTTGATCCGGCTCACCAACGAGTCGCGGTCCGGCCAGTTTCGGTACAGGCCCTCGACATCGGTGAGCACGACGAGCCGCTCGGCGCCCAGCGCGATCGCCAGGGCGGCCGCCGCCGTGTCCGCGTTCAGGTTGTGCACCTGACCGTCGACATCTGGGGCCACGGTGGATATCACCGGGATCCGGCCGGCTTGGATCAGGTCCGTCACCGCGTCCGGGTTCACCGACTCGACATCGCCGACCAGGCCGACATCGACCGCTTCGCCGTTCACGTACGCGGATCTGCGAGTCGCCGTCAGCAGCCGGCCGTCTTCACCGGACATCCCCACCGCCAGCGGACCGTGCGCGTTGAGAGTGTTCACCAGTTCACGGCCGACCTGCCCGACCAGCACCATCCGGACGATTTCCAGGGTTTCCGCAGTGGTCACCCGCAGGCCGCCGCGGAACTCACTGTCGATGCCCAGCCGGTGCAGCATCGACGAAATCTGCGGGCCGCCGCCGTGCACCACCACCGGCCGGATGCCGGCGGACCGCAGGAACACCAGGTCCTGCGCGAAAGCCTCGGTCAACGGCCGATCGGTCATCACGTGACCGCCGTACTTGATCACCACGACCTTGCCGTAAAACCGTTGCAACCATGGCAAAGCCTCGATAAGCGTACGCGCCTTGGCGACCGCGTCGACGGCGTGCGCCGGAATAGTGGCGCTCACGTCGAATACGCCGAATTCTCGTGGACGTACGCCTCGGTGAGATCGTTCGTCCAGATCGTGCCGCTCCGCGTACCCGCGTGCAGGGCCACCTTCACATGCACAGCCCTGCCTTGAAAAACGACCTTCTCCGGAGACTCGTCCGGCTCGCCGCCCGTACACACCTGGACGCCGTTGATCGCCACATCCAGTTGGTGCGGCTCAAAAGTCGCCTTGGTCGTACCAGCCGCGGCCAGCACCCGACCCCAGTTCGGGTCCTCGCCATAAATCGCGCATTTGAAGAGTGAGCTGCGGGCGACCGCGCGGCCGACTTCCAGAGCGTCCGCCTCCGAAGCCGCGTCGACCACCTCGATGGTGATGTCATGCGCCGATCCTTCGGCATCGCCCATCAACTGCATCGCAAGATCCTGGCAGACCGCGGTGACCGCTGAGGTCAGCTCGACCACATCCACCTCGATACCGGACGCACCGGATGCCAACAAAGTGACAGTGTCGTTTGTGGACTGACAGCCGTCGGAGTCGAGCCGGTCGAAGGTTGCCGCGGTCGCGGACCGCAGCGCCTGGTCGCAGGTCGCGCTGTCGGCCTTCGCGTCCGTGGTGATCACCACCAGCATGGTCGCCAGCGCCGGCGCCAGCATTCCAGCGCCTTTCGCCATGCCGCCGACACTCCAGCCATCCCGGCGTACGAGCGACTGCTTGGCGTGGGTGTCGGTCGTCATGATCGCCTCGGCGGCGTCATTCCCACCATCGCTGGAAAGTTTGTCCGACGCCTCGCGTACGCCAGCCAGCAGCCGGTCACGCTGGAAATGGACGCCGATCAGACCAGTCGAGCAGACCAGCACGTCGACCGCGCCGGAGCCGATCAGCTCGCCCACCAGTTCCGCGGTCGCGTGGGTGGTCTCAAAACCGGTGGCGCCGGTGTAACAATTGGCACCGCCGGAGTTGAGGACGACAGCCCGCAGATGCCCGTCCCGGATCGCCTGCTCGCTCCACAACACCGGGTTGGCTTTGCAGCGGTTGCTGGTGAAAACCGCCGCGGCCGCGTCGAACGGGCCGTCGTTGACGACGAGAGCAACATCTTTGTTGCCGCTGTCCTTCAACCCGGCGGTAACGCCAGCAGCCCGAAATCCGGCCGGATAGGTCACACTCACGGAGCCACCCCGTTGATCGGCAGGCCGGCCGTCTCGGCCAGCCCGAGAACGATGTTCGCATCCTGCACCGCCTGGCCGGCGGCGCCCTTGCCCAGGTTGTCGATCGCGCTGACCACGATGATCCGGCCGGAGTCGATGTCCACCGTGCCCTGCAAATGAGCCGAGTTGCTACCAAAAGTCGCCGCGGTGTGCGGCATCTGGCCTTCGGGCAGGACATGCACGAACGGCTCGGTTCCGTACGCGTCCTGCAAAACTTCGCGTACGTCCGCGGCTGTCACGTTTTTGGTCGGTTGCGCCGTCACCGTGGACAGCAGGCCACGAGGCATCGGGGCGAGCAGCGGCGTGAGAGACAGGGTTTTCGCTCTGCTGGCCTGCTTGATCTCCGGCACGTGCTGATGGGCACCCACTTTGTACGGCGAAAGGTCCCCCATCACCTCACTGCCGAGCAGGCGCGCCTTGGCCGACCGGCCGGCGCCCGAGGTGCCGGAAGCGGCTACGACCACCACGTCCTGCGGCGACGCGATGCCGGCGGCGATGAGCGGCGCCAGCGCGAGAATCGTTGCCACCGCGTAACAACCGGTGTTGGCGATCCTCTTGGACGCGGCGATCGCCGATCGCTGGCCCGGCAGTTCCGGCAGCCCGTACGTCCAGGTGCCGGCGTGCTCACCGCCGTAATAACGCTGCCACGCATCGGCGTCGGCCAGCCGAAAATCGGCGCCAAGGTCCACTATCGCGGTCTGTTCCGGCAGTTGCGCGGCCAGCGCGGCCGACTGTCCGTGCGGCAGCGCGAGAAACACCAGGTCCGCGGCGCCGAGCACGTCCACGTTGGTCGGCTGCAGCACCAGGTCCGCGAGAGTGACCAGCTGCGGGTGCACCTCCCCGACCCGCTTGCCGGCCTGCTCGTACGCGGTCGCCGCGACGACTTCCAGCTCCGGATGGCCCGCCAGCAGACGCAGCAGCTCGCCGCCCGCGTACCCGCTGGCACCGGCCACCGCCACCTGTATGCCCACCATGTCTCCTCTCGCCCTCCCGTACGACTATGCACTAGACCGCATATTCATGCAATCTCATTGCTCGTACGGTCGCACTCCTCTCTCGCTGACTGTGACGAAACGGCGGATGAAACGGACTTGGGTTCGGCGACTCCGCAGCACCGAAGTCAGATACCGTACTCACACGGATCAAGAGAGGGACAAGGGTGAGCGTCCGAGGTGTCGACCGGATGGCCGTACGCGCCGGCGCACACGATGACCGCGAATCCGTTCTGGCTTTGACCCGTAGCCTTGTGCGGATTCCCAGCCGCAGCCGTATCGACTCGTACGAGCCGATTGTCGACTACCTCATGACCTGGATGGCCAGCCACGGCCTCCCGGCCGCGGTCCTTCGCGACACCGCGGGCAACGCCGTGGCCGTCACCGCCCAGATCAGCGGCGCGGCCGGGTCACACTGGGTTCTGGACGCCTGCCTGGACACCGCACCGTTCGGCGACGAGTCCGCCTGGGCCCATTCGCCCACTTCCGCCGTCATCCAAAACGGCTGGATGTACGGCCGTGGCAGCAGCGACTCCAAGGTCGCCATCGCCATTTTCTGTCACCTCGCGGTGCGCCTTCAGGCCGCCCGCCATCGACTCCACGGGACCCTTAGCCTGCTCTTCGATCTGGACGAACACACCGGCGGATTCGCTGGCGCCAAGGCATTTTTCGAGGGTTCACAAGGCAACGCGGTCCGCCCGGACGGGGTGATGATCGGCTATCCGGGCCTGGACGCGTTGGTCATCGGTGGGCGAGGCGTCCATCGGCTCCAGATCGACGTACACGGCGTGGCGTCCCACTCGGGTGGCCGCGTGGGCACCCCCAATGCGGTCGACAAAGCAGCCGACCTCATCCGTCGTCTTCGGGCCACACCAATTCCCGCGACGGGGACGACACATTTTCCACCCGAAGCGAAAATTACCGTCACCGCGATCTCGGGCGGTCAAGGTTTCAGCATCACACCCGACTTGTGCCACCTGAACGTCGACATTCGCACGACTCCAACCTTCGACGACGAAGCCGCGACACAACACATCGCCGAGATCGTCGCCAGCGTCGACAAAGACTGGACCGCCACACCTGCGACGCGCGTTCAACTACTTCTGCATTGGCCCGCCTACGCACTTGACAAGGAGTCGCCGCTGCGCGCGACGATCATCGCGTCCGCCGCCGGTCACGGTATTCGGGTCCGACCAAAGATCGCTGGACCTTCCAACATCGGAAACTACCTCGCCGAACTCGGCATCCCAGCCACCGCGGGATTCGGCGTCGTCCACGCCGGTCTGCACGCCACTGACGAACGATTCCGAATAGACTCGGTTCCCGCTGTCCAAGCCATCTACCACGAGTCTTTGCTGATGCTCATGAGTCCGAAACTGCGCTAGCTCGCCGACGGCCAGATCTGTTGCGCAGTCGAACATTCTCGCGAGTGCGCGCCCGTACGAACGAATGCCCAGCACCTAATCGATCATTATCATCGCAGATTTGAGGCGCCGTCACGAGCGACCGCTGCCCCAGGCGAAGCAGGCCTCTACGTCCGCTTCGGCAAAACGATGGTGTCCTCCAAGAGTCCGGACACTCGGGAGTCGACCCGCGATCGCCCATCGTCTGACTGTGCGGGGGTCCACCCGGAAAAGGACCGCGACCTCGGCGGGCGTGAGTAGCCTTTCGGAATCCATCCAACACCTCCACTCCAAGGATCCCGGCTTTTTCGTCCCTCGCCTAATGCGCAGTCGAACCGAGGTCGGGACCGACACCGGCCGGTGACTTGACCAGCTGCGTACGGGACCCACCCCAGGTTTGTCGGGTGACTACGAGAGGACGGTCAGCCAAATAAGGGTGAGGTTGAGGACAATCACGGCCGCCGCGATCAGGCTGGCGATGACCACCGTCGTACGCGCGTTGGCCGACGCGCCCATGATCGCCCGGCGGGAGGTCAGCACGACCAGCGGAATCATCACGAACGGGATCCCGAAGGACAACACCACCTGGGAGATGATCAGCGCCCACGTCGGGTCGACGCCGATGCCCAGGATGACCAGCGCGGGCAGCAAAGTGACAACCCGCCGGATCATCAGCGGGATCTTCCGGCGGAGCAGCCCCTGCATGATCACGGCGCCGGCGTAACACCCCACTGACGTCGACGCGAGGCCCGAGGCCAGCAGCCCCACCGCGAAAAGCAGCGCGACCGGCGCGCCCAGCACCTGACCGATGGCCGCGTGGGCACCCTGCAGCGTGTCCACGTGAGAGCGGCCGCGCAGCGCGGAAGCGGCCAGCAACACCATGCCCAGGTTGACCGTGCCAGCCAGCAACATCGCCAGCACCACGTCCCAGCGGGTCGCCGACAGCAGTCGCTTGCGGGTCTCGCCGGACACCTGACCATGCCGGTCCCGGGCGAGCGCCGAATGCAGGTAGATCGCGTGCGGCATGACGGTCGCACCCAGCATGCCCGCGGCCAGCAGGACGCTCGGCGGGCCGTCGAAAGCCGGCACCAGCCCGCCCACGACTCCACTCACCGACGGCGGTGACCAAAACAGGCCGGCCACGAACCCGACGGCGATCACCAGCAACAGGCCGGAAATCACCCGCTCGAACGGTCGCTGGCCGCGCTGGCTCTGCACCGCCAGCAAGCCCAGCGACACCGCCCCGGTGATCACTCCGCCGACCAGCAGCGGCAGATGGAACAGCAGGTTCAGCGCGATCGCGCCACCGATCACCTCGGCCAGGTCGGTCGCCGCGGCCACCACCTCGGCCTGCAGCCAGTACGCCACTCGGGCCGGCCGGTTCATTCGGTCCCGTACCACCTCCGGCAGCGACTGGCCGGTGACCAGGCCGAGCTTGGCTGACAGGTACTGCAGCAGGCCGGCCATCAGGTTCGCCACCACGATGACCCAGACCAGTAGGTAGCCGTACCGCGCGCCGGCCGACACGTTGGTCGCCACATTGCCCGGGTCGACGTACGCGACCGCGGCCACGAACGCCGGCCCCAGCAGCGCGGACGAGGCGACCATCCGTGCCATCGTGGGCCGTACCTTCTGCAGCATTCCCTGTTCCTACCGCCTCATCCGTCCCGATGGTTCGTACCCCATCTTCGCCGATGTTCGTCCCAACGGCGGATCGAGAACAGGAAAAACGAACCTGGCATCTCACCATGGTCGTGACCGGCCGGGCCCGCCGATGGTGTCGGCGTACGGCCGTGGCGGCTAACCCGCTGCTCCGTGCTCGGGCTGCTGCGCCGCAGCGGCAGCACTCTACATAGGGTGCGGCGCGAAACTGTCGTACCGTCGTGAAATTTTGAGCCCCCGCCCTTTCAGAAGGGTGGGGGGCGGGTGGCGGGTTTTTATTACGTAAGTAACGCGCGCGCGAGATAAGCGCGCGTTCAACAGGGCACTGGCTGGCGGCTCGGCTGCCGGGCGGCTTGGCTTGCCGGGCGGCTTCGCCGAGTGCGGGACTTTATCCCGCACTCAACGCCGAGTGCGGGACTTTGTGCAGCGTTCGGTGTGAATACCGCGGGCTTGGCAGCCCAGGAGCCACACTGATCCCACAGGCCCCATATAGGGGCAGGCGCAAGAGACGAGCCGCTCCTGAACAGCGTTGACGCAATCGGAATCCGATTGTCACCGCGCCACCCCGGTGAGCTGCGGTTTCGGGATGGCGCGGTGACAATCGGACAAGGGGCTAACCGCGCAGGACCGCTCCGCAGCGGCGGCTGGCCTCGGCGACGGCGGCCTGGCGGGCGGCGGTCGCTTCCTCGACGGTGAGGGTGCGGTCGGGAGCGCGGAAGCGGAGCTTGTACGCCAAACTCTTGCGGCCCTCGCCGAGCTGCTCGCCCACGTAGACATCGAAGAGCCGCACGTCCTCGAGCAACTCCCCCGCGCCGTCCCGCAGTGCCGCCTCGACCTCGGCGGCCGGCGCGGTCGACGGCACGGTCAGCGCCACGTCCTGGGTGGCCGGCGGGTAGCCGGACACCTTCGGCGCGGACGGGTCCGGCTCACCGGCGTCCAGGATCGACGTCAGGTCGAGCTCGGCGGCCACCGTCCGGCGGGGCAGCTCCAGCGCCTCGCACACCGCCGGGTGCAGTTCGCCGGCATAGCCGACCACCTGCCCGTCGACACTGATCGCGGCGCACCGGCCCGGGTGCCACGGCGACTGCTCGGCGGCCGAAACGGTGATATCGACCTCGGCGGCCGAGGCGATCACGCGGACCGCATCCATGACGTCCGTCCACGAAAACTCCCGACCCTTGCCCCACCAGCCGGCCGGTTCGACCGCACCGGCGGCCGCGACCGCCACGTGCTCCCGCTGGATCGGCAGCGCCGCGTCCTGCGCGGCCAGCTCCTGCGCGGTCGGCCGGCGAGCGCCGGGCAGCACCGGGGCCGGCTGGCGGCCACCGACCGGCTCGGTGAAGGTCAGGCCGCATTCGTACGCCGACACGTCCCCGAGCCCGCGGCCAACGTTGCGTACGACCGTGGCCAACAACCCCGGCAGCAGGCTCGACCGCAGGTAGGACTGGTCGGCGGACAGCGGATTGGCCATCCGTACCAACCGGCGGCGCTCGTCGTCAGCCGGTACGCGCAGGCCGTCGAGCACCTCCGCGGACTGGAACGGGAACGACGGCACCTCGACATATCCGCCGTACGCGAGCGAGCGCGACACCGCACGGCGGCGACGCTGCCGGCGGGTCAGGCCACGGCCGGCCGGCGCGGCCGGCAGCACCGGCTCGATCCGGTCATAGCCGTCGATCCGGGCCACCTCTTCGGCCAGGTCGGCGAGCTCGATCAGATCGGCCCGCCAGGTCGGGGGGGTCACGGTGAGCAGGCCAGCGGACTCGGCGACCGCGCATCCGACCTGGCTGAGCCGCCGGGCGACGGTGGCCGTGTCGTAGTCCACGCCGACCAGCCGGGACACCCCGGCTGGGTCGATCTCGACCGCGGGCAACGGTGTGGGCGAACCGACACTGCCGATGCCACCCTCGGCGTGGGCGCCGCCATAAGTCGTCAGCAGCTCGCTGGCCAGGGCGATCGCGACCGGACCCATCGCCGGGTCCACCCCGCGCTCGAACCGCCGGCCAGCCTCGGACAGCAGCGCGTGCCGGCGGATCGCCCGGCTGATCGTGACCGAGTCGAAGTGCGCCGCCTCCAGCAGCACGTCGGTGGTCGCGGCGCTGATCTCGCTGTACGCGCCGCCCATCACGCCGGCGAGGCCCTGGATGCGCTCGGCATCGGTGATCAGCAGGTCCTCATCGCCCAGGAAGTCCCGCTTGACGTCGTCGAGCGTGACCATCGACTCGCCGGCCGCCGCCCGGCGCACCACGATCGGACTCGCGAGCTTGTCCAGGTCGTACGCGTGCATGGGCTGGCCGGTCTGCAGCATGACGTAGTTCGTCACGTCGACCGCGAGGGAAATCGGGCGTACGCCCGCTTTCGACAGCCGAGCCCGCATCCACAATGGACTCGGCGCGGCCGGGTCGAAGCCGCGCAGCACCCGGTAGCTGAACCGATCGCAGCCCAGCGGATCCTCGATGCGCACCGAGAAAGCCGGCTCCGCACCGGCCGGCAATTCAATGTCACCCGGGTCGGCGAAATCCTCGTCCAGCACGGCCGCGAGTTCACGTCCAAGGCCACGCACCGAAAGTTGGTAACCGCGGTCGGGAGTCGGCTCGGTGACAAGCACGTCGTCGTGCAGTCCCAGCAGTTCCACCGCGTCGGCGCCGATCTCGGTTTCCGGCGGCAGCACCATAATCCCGGTGTGGTCGTCGCCCAGCCCGAGCTCGCGGGCCGAGCAGATCATCCCGTCCGAGGTCTTGCCGTACGTTTTCCGTGCGGTGATAGCGAAACCGCCGGGCAGCATCGATCCCGGCAGGGCCACCACGACGCGGTCCTGGGCGGCGAAGTTCTGCGCGCCACACACGATTCCGCGTACTGCGTCGTCACTGTCCTTTGTGGATACCCGCAGCTGGGCCCACCGGATCGGCTTCTTGAAACCTTCCAGCACCTCGAAACTCAGCACCTCGCCGACCACCAGGCCGGCCACGTCCGCCGGGCCGGTGCTGACGATCTCGTCGACCTCAACACCGATCCGCTCGAGCAGGTCGACCACCTCGGTGGCCGGCCGGCCAGCCAGCGCCGGCACCGCTTCGACGAGCCACGACAACGGGACCCGCATTACGCCTCCACTCCGAAGTGCTGGGTGAACCGCAGGTCGCCCTCGGCGAACTCGCGCAGGTCCTCCACGCCGTGCCGGAACATGATCGTCCGGTCGATGCCCATGCCGAACGCGAAACCCGAATACTCGTCCGGGTCGATGCCGGCGGCCCGCAGGACATTGGGATGCACCATCCCGCAGCCGCCCCACTCGATCCACCGCGGGCCGCCCTTGGCCAGCGGGAACCACACGTCGACCTCCGCGCTGGGCTCGGTGAACGGGAAGAAGTGCGGCCGCAGCCGGGTCTTCGCGGCTGAGCCGAACAGCGCGCTGGCGAACCGGTCCAGCGTCCCGCGCAGGTGCGCCATCGACAGACCGCGGTCCACCGCCAGCCCCTCGACCTGCGCGAACACCGGCAGGTGGGTGGCGTCGTACTCGTCGTCTCGATAAGTGCGGCCGGGCACCACCACGTAGACCGGCAGCTCCCGGGACAGCAGCGAGCGCAGCTGTCCGGGTGAGGTGTGGGTCCGCAGGACGATGCCGTTTTCCGGCGGGTCAAGGAAAAGCGTGTCCTGCATGCTGCGGGCCGGGTGGTCCCGCTTGAAGTTCAGGCCGTCGAAGTTGAACCACTCCGTCTCGGCCTCCGGTCCCTCGGCGACCTCATACCCCATCGCCACGAACGTGTCCGCGATCAGCTCGGCGACGCTGGTGACCGGGTGCCGGGCACCGACCGGCCGGCGGCCGCCGGGCAACGTCACGTCCACTGTTTCTTCTCGCAGTACGTGGGCCTCGCGCTCGGCAGTCAACTGCGCACGGCGGCTGTCGTACGCGGCTTGGACGGCTTGCCGGGCCACATTCACTCGCTGGCCGGCATCTTTCTTGGCCTGCGGCGGCAATGCGCCGATCTCTCGACGGGCCAGCGACACCGGCGATCGGTCGCCGAAATGCGCGGGGCGCAGGGCCGTCAGCTCGTCAAGGTCCGCGGCGGCCGCAAAGGCCTTCTCGGCCGCCTCGGCGGCCGCGGTCAGGGCGTCCGGGCTGAGCGCGGCGACCTGTTTGGGATCGTAGGGATCGTTGGCACCTGACATCACATGATCGCTTCCGTGGGCGGACTCTCAGCAGCAGAGTCTATGGACGACGTCCGCACGGCTTGGCCGCGGCCCGCGAGGCCGGCGAGGACTGCTCAGACAGTCGCCGAGCAGGCGTCGATCGCGGCCCCAGCGGGCCGCGGAAATCGACGATCACGCACCATGGTGACGATTTTACCATCGCGGCCGCTGGGCAGCGGGACGCGGTCAGCACCGGACACCCCGAAACCCATCGGGTTTAGCGCCAAAAAAAAGATCTCGAACCAATAACCCATCGACCGAACCGCCATAGAAGCCCCTCGACCACCTGCTATAACGTTGTAAATGTATGATCGCCCGCTATTTACTATCCGTCACCTACCGAACACAAAATGACTTTTGTCATTTCTCCTTAACAATGCAACCAGCCAAGGCAAACCGTGAGTCTGTTAAACAAAAACGAGGTAGCTAAATGACGATGTCCAGGCGCGCCTTTGCCGTAGTGGCGGCCGGTGCGCTGCTGCTCGGTGGGGCCACCGCCCCTGCGCAGGCCGCCCCCAGCGGTGGCGCCGGGTTGGACGGCTGGCGCAGCGCACGGCTCGCGGTGGAACTACAGCACGCGATAGCGCAGCAGAATTTCAAGAACGTGCTCGACACCGAGCCGCCGGGCAGCGCGGCCGCCAGCCGGCTGGCCGCGATGTCCGACCAGGGGTACGAGCCGACGCCGACCCAACAGCGACTGCAGGCTCGTACGCTGAAGGCCGCCGCGACCACCCCGCAGCCGATCCACCAGACCCCCAACGTGGACGCCACGGTGATCGAGCTCGCCGCCGACGGCCACGCGCTCTCGGCCGCGAACGTGTTGCAGAGCCCGCAGTATCCGAACGGCCGGATCGTGCCGCTGGACGCGAACCTGTCCACCGACCAGGTCCGCTGGCGGTTCTGGGACGACACCCAGTGGGACGCCAACGGCGGCAGGGGCACCGACGACGTCATCGCCGGGGAGAACCAGCACGCTCCGATCGACTTCATGTCCCCCTATCCGGCGTCGGTGCTCAAGCTGATGGTCGGCTTCGGCGTGATGCAGCTGGTCGACAAGGGTGAGATCAAGCTGGACGACCCGTATTCGTACGTCCGTGCCGGCACCACTGGCTCGGCCTGCGGCACGAACGTCACCAAGCCGATCCGGCAGTTCTTCGACGAGATGATCACCGTCTCCAAGAACGAGTCGACCTGCGCGCTGATCAAGCTGCTGTGGGACCACAACGCGGTCAGCGGCCTCAACCAGCAGTTCGTCGACCTCGGCCTGCCGTATTTGCGGCTGGTCGGCACGAACCCGCAGAACGGCGGCACCTGGGGCGGGTCGAACATGAACTCGCTGGACACCGCGAAACTGCTGATGATCCTCAACGGCGCGGCCGGCCGGCTCTGGACCGCCCCGAACGGCTCCCCGGTCACCAAGGCGCTGCTGACCGACAGCTCCCGGCAGTTCTTCCTGTCCGAGCTGGGGCAGAACGCGCTCAGCCAGGTCTTGTCGACCACGGTCTGGTGTGGACGTGCGTACCCGGCGCCGGGCATCCCGGCGAAGCTGGCCGATCGCTGGGTGAACCCGACAAACGGCACGGTGACCGCGGACGGACGCGTGTACGGACAGGACGTACGCCCATGCAACGCCGCCGCGCAGGTGACATATGCACACAAGACCGGCTTCGTGGACACGTCCGGCCAGGATGCCGGCATCGTGCAGAACCTTCCTGGCAAGGCCTCGCGTCATTTCATCGTGGTGGTGCACACGAACCTGGGCACCCGCTACATCGACGTGAACCGCCCGGCCGACCCGCCCGGTATCTACCCGGTCGTTTACACCGAGAAGTTCGGCCTGCTCGGCAAGGCCATCGATCAACTCGTGACCAACCACCACAACAGCTAAACCCTTTCTCAACGAGGAGAACACATGAAATCGCATCGACGCCGGCTGCCTTGGTATGCCGGTTTCGCGGTGGGTACGGCGGCGGTCGTCGCCGGCGCCCTCGTGGTCGTCGGCGTGGGAGGTCAGGCCTCGGCGGACTCGGACGGCGGCAACGGCTGGCGCAGCGCCCGCCTCGCCGTGGAGCTGAAGGCCGCCATCATCAAGCAGAACTTCGGCAACGTGCTGGACACCACCCCGCCGGGGTCGGCGGCGGCCAAGCGGTTCGCCCCCAGCGCGGCCGAAAAGGACGGCATGGAGCCGTCCGTCGCCCAGGTCGCACAGCGGCTGAAGGCTTTCGCGGCCGCCTCGCCGGCCGCGTCGCCGCAGATCCACCAGACCCCGAACGTGGACGCGGCGGTCATCGAGCTGGACCACCAAGGCCACGCGGTCTCGGCCGCCAACGTGCTGCTGAGCCCGCAGTACCCGACCGGCAAGGTCGTCCCGCTGGACAAGAACATGGCCACTGACCAGGTCCGTTACCGTACGTGGGACGACGACACCTGGGACAACAACGGCGGCTTGGGCACCACCGACGCCATTCCCGGCCGGGAGAACGCCCCGATCGACTTCATGTCGCCGTATCCGGCATCGGTCTTCAAGCTGATGGTCGGCTTCGGGATCATGCAGCTGGTCGACAAGGGCCAGCTCAACCTGGACGACGATTACGCGTACGACCGGACCGGCGCGCCGAACACCGCGTGCGGCCTGAATGTCACCAAGCCGATCCGGCAGTTCTTCGACGAGATGATCACCGTCTCCAAGAACGAGTCGGCTTGCGCGATGACCAAGCTGCTCATCCAGAAGAACTACCTGACCACGCTGAACCAGGAGTTCGTCGACCTCGGCCTGCCGATGCTGCAGATCAACGGCGTCCGGGCGGTTGACGGCGGGCACTGGGGCGCCAACGTGATGAGTTCGCTGGACACCGCGAAGCTGCTGATGATCATCAACGGCGCCGGTGGCAAGCTGTGGACCGCACCGAACGGCACCGCGGTCACCAAGGCGCTGCTGACCGACAGTTCTCGGGCGTTCTATCTGAAGGAACTCGGTGACCAGGGGCTCAACCAGCTGCTGTCGACCACCAACTGGTGCGGCCGGGCGTACCCGGCGCAGGGCCTGCCGCAGAAGGTGGCGGACCGCTGGATCAACCCGGCCGACGGCACCATGACCGTCGACGGCCGCGTGTACGGCCAGGACGTACGCCCGTGCCAGGCGACCGCCCAGGTGACCTTCGCGCACAAGACCGGGCTGGACACCACCGCCGGGAACGACGCCGGCATCGTCACCTCGCTGCCCGGCAAGGCCGGCCGGCACTTCATCGTGGTCGTTAACAGCAACCTCGGCGACCGCTACATCGACACCAACCGGACCGCCGACCCGCCGGGCATCTACCCGGTGCAGTACACCGAGAAGTACGGCCTGCTCGGCAAGGCGATCGACCAGTTCGTCACCAGGCACCACAACGGCTGACAAAGTTCCTGACCCCGGAGATGCCGACCTGGCGTCTCCGGGGTCTTTTTAGCCAGTAATTCCCTTCAGGAGGACAGATGAAGTCACACCGACGCCCCAAGCGTTGGTACGCCGGTGCCGCGGCGGTCGCGGTCGCCGGCATCGCGGCCGGTGCGGTGATCGTCGCCGCCACCGGCTCGGCCTCGGCGGACACCGACGGCGGCAACGGCTGGCGCAGCGCCCGCCTCGCCGGCCAGTTGCAGGCAGCGATCAACCAGCAGGACTTCGCGAACGTGCTGGACACCATCCCGCCCGGCTCGACCGCGGCGAAGCGGTTCGCGCCGAACGCGGCGGAAAAAGACGGCATGGAGCCGCCGGTCGCGCAGATCGCGAAGCGGCTGAAGTCGCTCGCCGCCACCACGACGCCCACCCCGATCCACCAGAACCCCAATCTGGACGCGGCGGTGATCGAGCTCGACGCCAGCGGGCACGCGATCTCGGCGGCCGACGTGGTGATGAGCCCGCAGTATCCGAAGGGCAAGATCGTTCCGCTGGACGGCAACCTCTCCACCGACCAGGTGCGCTACCGGGCCTGGGACGACGACACCTGGGACAGCAACGGCGGCCAGGGCACGATCGACGCGATCCCCGGCCGGGAGAACGCGCCGATCGACTTCATGGCGCCCTATCCGGCCTCGGTTTTCAAGCTGATGGTTGGTTTCGGCGTCATGCAGCTGGTCGACAAGGGCCAGCTCAATCTGGACGACACGTACGCGTACGACCCGACCGGAGAGCCGGCCGGCAGCGCATGCGGCGGGAAGGCCACCAAGCCGATCCGGCAGTTCTTCGACGAGATGATCACCGTCTCCAAGAACGAGTCCGCGTGTGCGCTCACCAAGCTGCTCATGCAGAAGGACGCGGTGACTCCGCTCGACCAGCAGTTCGTCGACATGGGTCTGCCGATGCTGCAGATCAAGGGCGAGCGGCCGGCCGACGGCGGCCGCTGGGTCGACAACATCATGAGCTCGCTGGACACCGCCAAACTGCTGATGATCCTGAACAGCAGCCCCGGCCCGCTCTGGACCGCGCCGAACGGCAAACCGGTCACCAAGGACGTGCTCAGTGACGCGTCTCGTGCGTACTTCCACCAGGAGATCGCCGACCAGGGCCTCAACCAGGTGCTGTCGACCACCAACTGGTGCGGCCGGGCGTACCCGGCGCCAGGCATCGCGCAGAAGATCGCGGACCGCTGGGTCAACCCGACCGACGGCACGGTGACCGCCGATGGCCGCGTTTACGGCCAGGACGTACGCCCCTGCCAGACCAACGCCCAGGTGAGTTTCGCCCACAAGACCGGGCTCGCCGACACCTCCGGCAACGACGCTGGCATCGTCCAGTCACTGCCCGGCAAGAACGGCCACAACTACATCGTCGTGGTCAACTGCAACCTCGGCTACCGGTACGTGGACCCGAACCGGCCGGCCGACCCGACCGGCATCTATCCGGTGCAGTACTCGCAGAAGTACGGCCTGCTGGGTAAGGCGATCGACGGCATCGTGGCCGGCCACCACAACAGCTGA
>NZ_BAAANY010000012.1:26818-32535 GCF_039530045.1 Fodinicola feengrottensis
CGGGGTGCCGCCGGTTCGCTTTCAGGTGGAAACGAGATGACATTCGCCAACCGGTAGCGTTCTGCGCGAAGACGACTTCCGGGAGGACTTTTTAGTGAAATATCAACGGATTGCCGGCGTTGTGGCCGGAATCGTGGCTTTCGCCGGTATTACCGGGACGGCGTTGGCGGCGACCACCCCGGCGCATGACTTGGTCGCCAAGCCGCACGCCGACACCACGTTGAAGGCCGACCTGGACAAGATCCTGTCCGACCCGCGGCTGGCCAAGGCGACCAGCGATGTGGACGTACGCACCGCCGCCGGCGCGAGCCTCTACGCGAGCTCCGCGGTGGACTCCCCGGTCCGGCCGGCCTCCAACGCGAAGCTGTTCACCACCACCACCGCGCTGGACCTGCTAGGCACTTCGTACCGGTTCAGCACGACCGTCGGCTCGGTGGCGCCGGTCAGCGGCTCGACTCTGCGCGGTGACCTGGTCCTGCGTGGCACCGGCGACCCGACCGTGAGCGCCGCCGACTACGACACGCTGGCGGCCGGCATCGCGAGCCGCGGGATCAAGACGATCAGCGGCAAGCTGCTCGCTGACGACACGTATTTCGACAGCCAGCGGTGGAACCCGCACTGGGATGACAGCGACAAGCCTTTCGCGTACGCGTCGGAGATCTCCGCGCTGACGGTGGCCACCGACTCGGTCGATGACACCGGGGCCGTCCAGGTCACCATCTCGCCGGCCGCGCAGGGCAAGCCGGCGGCGATCGCGCTCAGCTCGGACACCGGCTACGTGAAGGTGTCCAACAAGGCCACCACCGGCGCGGCGGGCTCGGCCAACACCATCGCGGTGGACCGCCCGGCCGGCGCGAACACCGTCGTCGTCACCGGTTCGATCCCGGCCGGCGGCGCCGCGGTGGTCAAGCTCCGCACGGTCGAGGACCCGGCGCTGTATGTGGCCAGCATCTTCCGCGCCGCGCTGGCCAAGCACGGCGTCAGCGTGACCGGCCAGACCGCCCACGGCACCGCGGCGGCCGGCTCGAAGGTGCTCGCCACCAAGCAGTCCGCGCCGCTGAGCGACATCCTCACGCCGTACCTGAAGCTCAGCAACAACGGCATCGCCGACATCCTCACCAAGACGATCGGCAAACGGGTCTCCGGCACCGGCAGCTGGGCCGCCGGCACCGCGGCCATCAAGCAGCACATCACCGCGCTGGGCGTGAACACCACCGCGCTCAGTCTGTACGACGGTTCGGGCCTGTCCGACGACGACCGGGCGTCCGCGCACGGGGTCGCCGACCTGCTGGTCAAGGTGCGCTCCAAGAGCTGGTTCCCGACCTTCTACGCGGCGCTGCCGATCGCCGGCCAGCCCGACCCGCTGGTGGGCGGCACGCTCGCGGCCCGGATGGCCGGCACCAAGGCGGCCGGCAACGTACACGCGAAGACCGGCACGCTGACCGGCGCGACCTCGCTGTCCGGCTATGTCACCGGCCCGGACGGGCAGGTGGACGTTTTCTCGATCCTGCTGAACAACTACGTCACCCCGACGCCGACCGACCTACAGGACCGGATCGCGGTTCGGCTGGCCACCGGCTCGGCGGCGACCAGCAGCCTGCTGCACGCCCCGGCACCGACCAAGCGTTCGGGCAGCGGTAAGGAAATCGAGCCTTCCTGGGCCAAGGCCGCCTGATCACACCACCACGGTCTGAGTCACCCTTTGTCGGGTGGCTCAGACCGTTGTTTTGGTGACCAGCAAAGAAAGCAGAATGTACGCGAGGGGCAGAACGGCGACCGGGATGCTGACCAGGAAGTGCGCGAAAACCAGCGTCGCGATCCGCCGCTGCAGGTGCGAGATCACCCCGGCGACGATCCCCCAGACCAGATAACCAGCCACAAAGACCGGCACCGAGCCCCAGGCCCACGCGTACGCGGCATATTGCAGGCCGAAGAAGATGCTGGTGAAGCCGATGGCGATCCAGGCGTGCTTGGTCCGGGCGGCGATCCTGGGCTGCACATAGCCGCGGTAGTGGATCTCCTCCAGCAGCGGGTTGATCAACGGGAACAACACCGCGATCAGAATCCCGTACCAGAGCGGGAAACTCCGGCCCGCGCTCAGCCCGAGCGGACCGATGAAAAGCTTCTGCACGGCCAGGATGAGCGTGTTGAGGTCCTTCGGGTGACCAAGCGCCACCGCCACCCCTGCCACCGCGAGGTCGAAGGGCAGCATCAACGCGGGCACCCAGAGCAGGCTCCAGCCGGCGTCCTTGAGCAGCGACTTCCAGCCGGTCCGAAAACCCATCAGGTCGCGCAGCCGAAAACCCTCGCGGTGGCCGCGCCAGACCAGGATCTCCAGGCTCACCAGGTTGGCCACCAGCGTCATCGGCAGTGCCGCCGTCAGCGCGAGAAGCAGCGCCTGCGAGCTGTGGAGCAGGACGGCGACGCCAAAGACGATGCCGACGCCGGCGGCGATGATCCCCAGCCGGATGGCGATCATCGCGATCGGCCACCCCCAGCCGACCGTGCCGGCCCTGACGGCGACCGCGCCGACTCGTACCGCATCGGGCGTTTTGGTGGGCTTGGGAGGCACGGTCGTGTCAACCATCAGCATTCGTACGCACCATCACGGCACCCGACGTAGTCGTGCGCCCGCTTTCCGTCGTGGTCTACCCCGTCGCCGATCATCGCCTTCAACCCTATCCACGGTTGCCAACCACCACGGCCGTTTCAGGGCATTGATGCCCGGAAAGGCCGTGATGCCTATCGCTGTGCGGCGGCGGTCGTGTAGAGGCAGACAGCCGCGGCGGCGGCCAGGTTGAGGCTTTCGGCGCGGCCGAAGATCGGCACCCGTACCCGTGCGTCCGCGAGCGCCGCGATCTCGTCCGGCAGCCCGCGGGCCTCGTTGCCGAACAGCCAGGCGGTCGGTCCGGCCAGCCGGCCGGCGGCGGCCTCGCCGAACAGGTCGGCCTCCCCGTCGCCGGCGGTGGCCAACACCCGCAGCCCCGCCGCGCGGACCTGCGCGACGGTCTCGGCCGCGTCACCGCCGCGGACCACCGGGAGGTGGAAGAGGCTGCCGGCCGAGGCGCGTACGCACTTGCCGTTATAGAGGTCGACGCTGCCGTCGGTGAGGACAACGGCACCGGCACCGGCCGCGTCAGCAGTACGCAGGACCGTACCGGCGTTCCCGGGGTCGTTGGCCTCGACCATGACAGCGACCAGCGCCGGCAGGCCCGTCAGCGCGGTCGCGAGCGGCACGTCGAGGAAGCCGCAGACGGCGACCAGGCCCTGCGGGGTGACCGTCTCGGACAGGCCGGCGACCGCGCTGTCCGTGGCAACGCTCACCCGTACGCCCCGGCGCTCAGCGGCTTCCAGCAGCTCCGGATAGCGGCCGGCGGCTTCTTCGGTGGCGTACACATCCGTCGCCGCGCCCGGCGAGTCGGCGGCCCGTGCCACCGCTTCGGCCACCGCTTGCGGGCCTTCAGCCAGAAACTGGCCGGCCTTGTCCCGATGGGAGCGCCGCATCAGCTTGCGGGCAGCGAAAACCCGGGGAGTCCGCTCGGTGTGCAGCGGAATGTCCCCGGGTTGCATGAAAAGTCGAGTGACGCTCAGGCAGCCGAGTCGGCGGCGCCGGTGTGCCCGACAACCGCGCTCTTGGCGACCTTCACCAGTGCCGCGAACGCGGGCGCGTCGGTGACGGCGATGTCGGCGAGAACCTTGCGGTCCACCTCGACGCCGGCCAGCTTCAGGCCCTGCACCAGGCGGTTGTAGGTCATGCCGTTCTCGCGCGCGGCGGCGTTGATCCGGGTGATCCACAGCTGCCGGAAGTCGCCCTTGCGCTGCTTGCGGTCACGATACGCGTAAGTCGCGGAATGGAGCAGCTGCTCCTTCGCCTTGCGGTAAAGCCGGGAACGCTGGCCGCGGTAGCCGCTGGCCGCCTCAAGCGTGGTCCGTCGTTTCTTATGGGCGTTTACCGCCCGCTTCACGCGCGCCACTTGTCCACCTATCTCGTCGCTATCCCACTTTGCGGCGGGATTTTCATCTCGGTCCGCCGTCGCCGGCGGTCACTGTCTTTTGGTGCTGGTGCTGGTATTTCTAGCGACCGAGCATCCGCTTGATCGTCTTGGTGTCCGCCGGAGCGATGTCCACGATGGCGGCCAACTTGCGGGAGCGCTTGCTGGACTTGACCTCAAGCCGGTGCTTGCGGTTGGTCTGCTCACGCTGCAGCTTGCCCGAACCGGTGATGCGTACCCGCTTTTTCGTCCCGCTGTGGGTCTTCATCTTCGGCATTGGTCGTTGTCTCCTCGTTCAGATGGCGGCGGCTGGCATCCCTCCGCGCCGGCGTACGCCGGGCGGAGAGCGAGTCAACTGCCGTTATTTCGCGGTCTTCAGTGCACGGTGCGGGGCCATCACCATGATCATGTTTCGACCGTCCTGCTTGGGCTGAGACTCGACGTAGCCGAGCTCCTCCACATCCTCGGCGAGCTTGCGCAACAGCCGGAACCCGAGTTCCGGACGGCTCTGCTCGCGACCACGGAACATGATCGTGATCTTGACCTTGTCGCCGGCCTTGAGGAACCGCTCGACGTGACCCTTTTTGGTGTCGTAGTCGTGTGGGTCGATCTTCGGCCGAAGCTTCATTTCCTTGATGACCGTGAGGGTCTGGTTGCGGCGGGCTTCCCGGGCCTTCTGCGCGCTCTCGTACTTGAACTTGCCGTAGTCCATGAGCTTGCATACGGGTGGGCGTGCGGTCGCCGCGACCTCCACGAGGTCAAGGTCGGTGTCAGATGCCAGTGCTAGCGCTTTGTCGATCGGCACGATGCCGATCTGCTCACCCTCCGGACCGACTAGACGCACCTCGCGGGCGCGGATCTGGTCGTTCACACGCAGGTCGACGCTGATGGGGCCTCCTTGGACGTAACTGTTTCTGCTTCGTGCAGCCCCGAACACAACAAACAGGGCCCCGGGCATATGCCCAGGGCCCTCGCTCAACCGGTCCGCCACGCTGGAAAAGCCATAGCCGGCGACGGGGTGAACCGCCACCAGGACCGGAACCCGGACGCCTGGGTCGTACGCAACGGCGACTCGGGTGGGAGCGGGGCTCCACTTGACGCCACCTGACAATCCAGGAGGCTGGTCAACAAGCGATGCTAGCAGGTCAGCGGTGCGCTGTCCTAATCGGTGCCCTCGGCACCAGTCTGCGAGTCGGCGAGCAGGGCCCGCAACCCTCGTACGGCCGCGACCGCGCGGTCCTTGTCCTGCCGCTGGATCGCCATCACCGCCACCTGATCGTCGTCGGCGAGGTCCAGCGCCGCCCACGGCGACCCCTCGTCGAACCGTACGGCCGTGACCACCTGCCAGGGCAGGTTGTACGACCCGAACATGTTCCGGATCCGGACGCCCTTGGTGTCCGCGTACACACGGGGCCGGGTGAACCAGAGCACTCCCGCCGCCAGCAGGATCCCGAGACCCACCATCGCGTACTGGTCACCGGTGCTGAACATCCCGCCGCCCTCGGTCCGTCCGGTCAACCCGAACGACAGCGCGATGAACATCAGCACGATGAACGGCGCGACCACCCAACACACTTGCGACAACCGGCGCGGCAGAGCCCTCACGTCCGGCGGATGCTGTTCACTCACGCCCCCAGTCTGCTCCCCCGCCAGACCGGCCCTTCACCGTGCCCTCGCGAACTGCGCCATCTCTCCTTGATCAACAACTCCATCCAGCGACAGGTC
>NZ_BAAANY010000012.1:32559-104980 GCF_039530045.1 Fodinicola feengrottensis
TTTATCCCGCACTCGACGAAAATCCAACCCAACCTCAAGTTCACGACGTCCGGCCTCAGGGCTGGTCCGTCACCTTCCAGGTGCGCGGCAACCCTGGCCCGGCCTGATAGAAGCACTCCGTGCCGGTCACGACTGCTCCGCGCAGCCGTGATCCCAGCTCCTGGTCGGCGGCGGCGACGGCGTCCACGGCACGACGTAGGGCCTTCTGCACAGCCGTACGCGCGCGCTCACGGCTGTCAGTGAAGGCGCGCGACCGTCCGCCGAGGCCGGTGTGGCGGGCGATTTCGTCCAACAGGGCGGCTCGTTCGGTCCGAGCGAGGTCGGCGCGGCCCAGGTCGGCGCAGGCCTCGGCATCGGCCAGGGTCTCGTCCAGGTCAGCGAGCCGGCGGCGGTACGAGCGGCGGGCGGCCGGGTCGAGCACGGCCTGCGCGGACGCGGCGGCGGTCCAGCCGGCGAGGTCCTCGGCGGCAACTGGTTGGCCGGGGTGACCGAGCAGGACCGCGAGGTGGGCCATCCCCCGGGAATGCGGCACGTCGACCGCTTGGCCGCCGATTTCCAGGCGCCAGCCGGCGGACATTCGCCGCAACGTCCCGACGGTCGCCTCGGCGGCGTCGTTGGCGGTGGTGTCCGCGCGCTCGAGCCACTGGCGGGCCCGCTCGTCCAACCCCATCGCGGCGGCCGCCGCGGCGGCTTCCCGCCATCGTACGATCGCTTCCGCCGCGTCGCCGCGGGCCGCCAGCGCGTCGCCGAGCTCGCCCCGGGACAGGCACGCGAACGGCAGGTTGCCGAGCTTTTCGTTTGCTCGTACGGCAGCGTCGAAGTGCTCCACGGCAGCGTCCAGATCGCCGGTGGTCATCGCGCACACGCCCAGGGTCCGCTCGACCGAACCCAAACACACCACCGCGAAGGACGTGAGGACGGCCAGGTCCGCGTACGGGCGCAGTTTCGTGGCCCACTCCGCCGCGAGCGCCCGGTCTCCCAGCAACCGCGCGGTCTCGCTGATCACCACGCCCATCGCCAGCCACGTCGAGGCCAGCCGCTCGTCATCGTCCCCACGCGGTCGGACCGTGTCCAGGCACCGCCGCGCGCCGGCCAGGTCGCCGCCGGCGGCGAGCACCAACGACGCCATCGCCGTGTACGCCGAATCCGGGCCCAGCGAAGCCGAGTGCAGCTTCCCGACCAGCTCGGTGAGCTCGCCGGCGCGGCCCTGCATCCACCGGATCGCCAGCAACTGCGTGCCGTACCACCCGAGCGCGTCCGGGTCCCCGGCGGCGAGCCCGGACTCCAGGCAGGTCGGCGCCTGTTCCTCGACCTCGACGATCCGGCCCTCCCGCAGCATCAACATGAGATCGAGTACGTCCACCACGTAGCCGATGCCCCGATGCCCCAGCGCTCCGGACCGAATCCGCAGGTCGGCGAGCGCTCGCTCAGCGTCCGGATCAGTAACCAGGAAGGCGTCGATCGTCGCCCAGCACCGGCCGTACAGGACCAGTACGTCGTTGCCGGCCGCGGTCGCCACCTCGACGAGCTCACGCGCCACCGCCACCCGCTCGACCGCCGCGGCCGGACCCATCAGGGTGTGGTGTCGCATCGAAAGCGCCTCGCCGAGCGCGTCCCGGTCGCCGATCTCACGGGCCCGGGCAAGCGCCAGCCGGACCGGCTCGTCCGGCCCGCCGGCATAGCATTCGACCGCCGCGATCCGGGACTGCAGCCGGACCCGCAGTGCCGCCTCCCGCGCCGGCAGCCGTTCCAGCGCCGACCGCTGCAACGCGAGGATCCGCTCGCCGTCCAGCGCCGTCACCGTCTCGTTGATCCACACACCGCCGAGCCCGAGCGCGGCCCTGCCGAGCATCACCGCGTCCCGCTCGTCCTGCGCGGCGGCGCCGGCCAGTTCGAAGGCGGCTCGCGCGGCGGACAGCTGGCCGGCGGCCCGCAATGCCTCAGCGCGTGCGGTCAGCAACGGCGCCCGCGGGTCTGTCATGCCCGTACGGTCGAGCACCTCCAGCGCCTGTCCCAGCCAGGTGGCGGCCCGCTCGTACCCGCTGGCGTAGTCAGCGTCCGCGGCGGCCCGCAAACACGAATCGACTGCGAGCCGGGCATCGGCTCGGCCGCGGGCGGCCGCTCGTACGGCGTGATGCGCGCACCTCGCGAGCCGCTCCGGTCCGCTGCCGGCGGCGAACAACGCGGCCGCTTTCGCATGTGTTTCCAACAAATCACCGGCCGGCAGGCTGTTCGCCAGCGCCTCCCGGACGAGGTCGTGGGCGAACCGCAGCCGGTCGGCGGCCGCTGGCTCGGCAAGCTCGGCATGCACCGCTTCGGCGACCACGGACAGGACGGCCCGAGCCGACACCCCGGCGATCGCGGCGATCTCCTCGACCGTACTTTCGGTGCCCAGCACCGCGGCCCGGGTCAGCACCGACACCGTCGACAACGCCAGCGGCCGCAGCCGGGCGGTGATCGCCTGCCGGATCGTGAGCGGCAGCGGCCGCCGGCCGTGCGCGACCATTTCCTTCAGGAACAACGGATTCCCGCCAGTGGCCGTACGCAACCGAGGGGCGTCGGCGGCCGACAGGCCGACCGCGGTGAGATAGCCACCCACGTCCTGGACGCTCAGTCCCTTCAGGGCCAGCGTCGCGCCTTCCCTTGCCAGCTCAGCCAAACCCGCCGCCGACCGGGCCTCGGTCGACCGCCAGCTGGCCAGCAGCAGGAGCCGGGACCGAGCCGCCTCAACTGCCAGCATCCGAGCCACCATCAGCGCGTCCGGGTCGGCCTGATGCAGATCCTCCAGCACGAGCAACCGTGGCCGTTCCACGCAAGCTGCCCGTACTGCTTCGACTATGCCCAGGAAACGACCAAAACGCGGCAATGGATCGGCACTGTTCTCCGGCTGACCCAACTCCGCGATGACCTTCGGCCACGGCCACAACGCCGGCGCGTCGCCGCCCGCCCAACACCGCCCCCAATGTACGACAAAGCCGGCGTTTTCCGCGGAAAGCGCGCATTCCTCCAGCAGTCGCGTCTTGCCCATGCCCGGTTCGCCGGTCACCATGACCAGCCGGGACTCACCGTTGTCGGCGGCCGCGAGCGACTCCCGGAGCAGACGTGTCTCTGCCCGGCGCCCGACAAACGGCCTGCCCATCCCCGCCACGGCCCAACCGTATCGTCCCACCGCATTCCCGATAGGGCAGTTGGCACACCGATGTCACACCGTGAGATGGAGGTCATCGGGAGGTCACACATGCTCATCGGGGGCACCACACAGCTCGACCACACCAGAATCCTGCTCGGCATCTGGACCGCGGCCGACCAGGAAGTAGCCGCGGCCACCGCGGCTGGCTATGTCATTCCGGTGGAACTACGCAGAATAGGGCGGCATGCCCAAAATCAACTGAAACGCGCAAGACACCGTTGGGCCGCCCATCTTCCCGACCACGAACAGCAGATGAGCCCGGCCGAAGAACACCGCCTCGCCGACTTCCAGCGAAACGCCCTGGATCTCATCACCGACATGCGCGTTCGCCGTACGGCCGACATGCGCCGGACCGCGACCGCCGAGATCCGGGCACTGGAAGAACTCGCACACGGCCGCCTTCTCTCGCTGCGTTCGGCGGTCGCGGACCAGCGCCGGCACGCTTTCGCGACGAACCAGCAGGCCGGGATCGGCCCCCTGCACAACGCACTCGTCGAGATCACCCTTGCCATCGAGGAAGTGCTGGCCACCGCGCAAATCATCACCACTGAGCTGGCATCCGTCGCGGCCGGAATCGACCGGCCACTGGTCATTCCGATGGACCAGATCAAGCACATCCACGACCGCATCCGCTGCGCTTTGCGACTGCTGGACAAAAGTGACACGGCCGTGACGGAGCTGGACCGCGGCTCGCATTACCTGCGACAGCCCGGCTACGCGATCAAACGCTTCGCCGGCGCCGACGCGTGCCCCTTCGTGCAGACGTACGTCAGCCAGTTCCTGGTCCCCGCGCTTGACCGCTGCCTCGCGTCCCTGCCGGAGCTACCGTGAGAACTCGCCCCACCGGCGCCGAACACCGGCTGCCACCCGGACCGCCGACCGCTCGCGCGACCAGTGCGGATACTCGAAAACTGGCGCCTGCCGCGATGATCGCCCTGCAGCGTGCGGCCGGCAATCGAGCGGTCGCCGGCGCCGTACGGCAGCGGGCAGTCACCGTCCAACGACACAATTCGTACGAACATGCCCTCATGGCGGACACCCCGCGCAAGGACATCGAGTCAGTGGTCTCGGGGCTGCCCGGTCGCGCGCACGCGGCCGAAGAGGAACGCCTGCGGCTGCAGTTTTTCGCGACGGACCCGGCACGCGAGAAACCACAGCTGCAGTTTCCTGACGTCCACTGGATAAAGCTCGATGGGAGCGGCCTCTGGGTGAGCGCCGGCGAGATCACCGCGCTGGCCGATATCCTGCCCAACCCGGCCGTGATCATGTCCTCCTCGAAGAAATTCCTGGCACCGGTCTTGCAGAAACTCCGACAGGACATGGTCGACGCGATCACCGGCCTCACGTACGTCGGGGACACCAAGGTCACCTCCTTCGCTGGCGCCGCCGGGCTGCCTGCGTACGTGAAAGTCGGCAAGAAGGTGGTGGATATTCCGGACAGCGCGGCACAGATCGCGACCTTTGACGAGGCCACCGCCACCCTCGGCCCCGACCGGCATCGTGGAGTGCTGGCCCGAAACGCCTGTCATTTCGCACCATTCTCCTGGCAACGCTGGGCGAACTATCACAATGAGGCGCGTCGGGAAGCCACCGCGCACCATGCCAAGACCGGCGGAAAGCTTGGTGCACCGGGAAAGCTGGAGCACCACGAACAGCTGGCCAGGGTGAACAATTATTATGCCAACCATTTCCTGCAGGACAGCTTCGCGGCTGGCCACCTGATCAACAAAACCCTGGTCATGCAGTGGTTTCTGGAATATGCGAGTAAATGGGCCGGCATGCCCAAACTCAATGCCGCCAAGGCAATGACCACCAAGGCACAGCCGGGAATCGCCGGGCGACATCTCTATGGCGGACCTGACACCAGGACATCGGCCAGCCAGGACAGCAACAGCGGAACCATCGCGGCCGACCCACAAACGACCAGAGAGCGCACCGACGGTGGCCGAAAGCTGAGCGGCAGCGGCCTGAACGCCGGTGCGCATGGGAGGGCCTTCGCGTACGCGCAATACAACGCTTTCCTCAACTCTTCCTACATCAGCCTCGCCGCCAACGCGGCCCACGATCATTTCAACGACATTGGCTTGACTGTTGTCAACGGCCGCGGCGACCGATACACGATTGGCGGCGACGGCACGCTGCTGGACCTGAACGACGCAGCCGCCATGACCAACGTACTGGAGGCGAACGTCAACGCCGATCAGGCGATCGAGGAACTGCTCACGGTCGGCAAAACCAGTGTGGACCTGGACTCGATCTTCGCGCGGTTCCCGAGGGCCGTGGTGGTCAAAGGCGTCAGCGCACCGGTCCCGCTGGAAAGCTGGAACGATGGAGTGTTGCGCGAGATCTGCTTCAAGACAATCTTTCCCAAGGAAATGGAAAGTTTTCTCGTACTCCGGGCCCAGTTCCCGGAATTGGTGGAAGGCACCGGCCCAGTGCCCCTCTCGAGTGACTGAACCCTCTGACAAGGCCGCCATCTCGCAGAATCGGCACTTTCCCGAAGATTGCCCACGGCCCGAAAGTCAGGGGGCGAGGCGGCGGATGGCGATGCCCAGGACGCGATCAGTGCGGAAATAGCCGGCGGTCCGCGAATCGTAGCTGGCCGCCGGATTGTCGCCAACCAGAACGATCTTTCCTGCTGGTACACGATCTTCTGGCACATCGGCTAGCGCGTCGGCCCGGTCGCGCGGCACTGGATCGCCGGCCACCGCGACCACTCGCTTGATCATCCAGCCGCCGGTTCCCACCGGTGAGCCGGTGGGTATCTCCACCACGACAACCTGTCCGACCACGGGTGAATGGCCGCGTCGTGCCAGCACCCGATCGCCGTCGCGGTAAGTCGGCTCCATGCTCACGCCCCGCACAATCACCGCGATCAACTTGCGGCTCATTACCCCAAGAACCACCTGCCACCAGGTCATCAACGCCCGCTCGCCAGGATCGGCTCATCGGCTTGGTAGCCGGCCGCCTGCAAGGTGAAGAGCCGCGCGTATCCACCACCGGCGGCCAAAAGTGTGGCGTGGTCGCCCTGCTCCGCGACTGCGCCGCCGGCCAGTACGACGATGTGGTCGGCGTCCCGCACCGCGCCCAGCCGATGCGAGATCAGGAGGCTGGTTTTCCCGGCGCGGTGGGCGCCGAGGGAGGCATGGATTTCGTGTTCCGCCTCAGCGTCGAGCCCCGCGGCCGGTTCATCGAGGATCATCAGGTCGCAGCGATCACGCACGATGGCGCGGGCCAGCGCGAGCCGCTGCTGCTGGCCGCCGGAGAGTACGACGCCGGACTCCGGATCGTCTTTGTCGGACTCGGTAAAGAACATCCGCGACAGCATCGTGTCGTATCCGTGTGGCAGCTCGGAAAGTTTCTGGTGAATGCCGGCCTTGCGAGCGGCGGCCTCCAGCCGGGGACGATCCTGAAGAGCACCCAGGTCGCCAAGGGCGATGTTCTCCGCGGCGGTGAGGTCGTAGTGCATGTAGTCCTGGAAAACCGCGCCAATCCGCCGGCGCAGCTCAGCCGGGTCGACTTCACGAATATCCACGCCGTCCCAGCGAATCTCGCCCTCCACCGGGTCATAGAACCGGCACAACAGTTTGACCAGGGTGGATTTCCCGGCGCCGTTCAACCCGACCAGAGCCAGCGAATTCCCACGTGGGATGAACAAGTTTACCCCGCGCAGGATCCACGGGTGGTCGTCAGAATACCGGAACCAGACGTCCCGCAGCTCAATGCCGTCGCGCAGCGCCGGGAGCGCGTGGGGAGCCGCGACGACCGGCAGATCCGGTGCTGCCGCGATCACCGCCGCATAGTGTTCGAATGTCAGCAAAGCCTGGTGCGTACCGGCAACCTCGCCGGCCAATGACGCGAGCGCGCCCTGTACGCCGACCGCCGCCGCGGTGAAAACCGCGATATCACCAACCGAAAGAGTACCGGCCCGCGCGGCGATCACCGCCCACAGCAGCCCCCCGCCGGAAACCAGCGCGGTCAGCAGGCCAAGGCCACCCTGCACGACAACCTCGGTGCGCTCGGTAACCCGCTTTCCCTCATTGGCCTTTCGCCGCTCGGTCCGCATCCTGGTCCGCAGGAACCCACCAATCCCAAACAGGCGAACCTCTTTTGCCGCGTTCACGCTGGACAACAGCTCCGCATAGAAGAACTCGCGGCGCTGGGCGGGCTCGATTTTCCAGAGCATGTGCGCTTTGCGCCGAGAAAGCGCGACCTGCGCGAGCAGCCCGGGAGCCCCGGAAGCGAGCACCACCGCGGTCATCACCGGGCTGATCACCCAGAGCGAGGCGGCGAAGCCGCCGACCGTGATCACCGCCCGACCCACTCCAAGCATGCCGTCCACAGCCTGTTGTACGGTCCGCATACTGGCCTGCTGCGCGAGCCGCAGCCGGTCCAGAAAATGCGGATCCTCGAACCGGGCCAGTCCGACGAAGCCTTCCAGCGCGACGAAAAGCCGGTCGGTCGCCAACAAGGCCACCTGTCGCTCCAGCTCGGACCGCAAAAACTGGATGAGCTGCGGAGTGACCCTCGCGAGGACGCCGGCGACCGCCAACCCCAGCCCCAACCAGACCAAAATGATCAGCGGCGCCGAACCCACCACGCCATCGAGCACCAGTTTTGTCAGCCAGGCGACCACGACCGGCAGAGCACCGGTGGTCAGGGTCAACAAACAGTAGACGGCTAGCCGGCCCGGCGAGGTTTTCGCCGCGAGCGCACAGACCTGCCCCAGCTGCCGAGCGAGCGCTCTCACCCGACGAGAGCCGGTTGACCCAAAGGCACGTCGTTGGCGCGTACGACCAGACGGCCGGCCTCGTCCGGGGCGACTGTCAGCAGCGTCGGGAACGACTGAGTCTGGAACGCTGACACCAACGAACTTTCCATGCTCTCGACGACAACTCGCGCGACTGGGCGCAATGCGGCGACAAACTCCGCGGCCGCCTCGGGCTCGCCGACAATGGTCGCCAGCACTCGCTCCCGGCCGCCGGGCATCGCCTTCGCGTATTCCACGAAGCTCGGCATCTTCGCCCGGCAGGGCTTGCATTCCGGCGAGAAGAACGCGACCACGGTTTCCCCGTCCAGCCGCGCCGGACTCAGCACCTCACCGTCCACAGTGGACGCGGAGAACGTGCCGATCTCGGTGCCGACCGCGACCACCGGCTGGCTGCTCCTGCTGTTGGCGAGCTGCTCGGTGTGCTCTCGCAACCTCCTGATCACGCCCACCATGAGAACGAGATTCACTGCGCCCAGCACGCCAACCAGCAGCACCGACGCGACCAAGACTGCCATCACAAAACTCCCTCTATTTTCCGCTATCCGCATACGAACAGCTGGGAAGGAAGGCCGCCGGACCTCCCCTCCCAGCTCAGCAAACTAGTTGTAGCAGCTGGTGACCCAGCAGTCCTCGCGGACAATGCAGCCGGCACCCGGCCAGCAGTGGTTGGAAAACGGCAATGGGCAATGACCCGGGGCATAGCAGAACGGGGTGCACTGCGCCGCCGACGCCTGGACCTTGGGCACGAACCGGGCCAGCATCCGGTCCGCGACTGCCTGGAACTTCTTCTGCACGCTGAGACTCCTCACATGTCTTTTTGACCTTCCGATGGGTACGATGCGCGAGACCACCCATTGGTTGCGGCGAACCCCAAATATCTCAGCAAACACCGCGAACAAATGGCATTTCGGCCGAATTTTCCTTCAGTTCCTGACAAATGTCATCACGAGTCAATGGGTCGACAGAGCCGTTCGTTGACCCGCTGCACGGCACCAGTCGGTTCGCGCCGGCGACGGCACATCCACGTACGAAAACCCGGTCACGTCCGCGATGAGCTGTCCGAGAATCGCGTACCCGCCATTGCTGGGCAGGAACTCGCTGCGCCGATTGTGGCCCGGCACCGCCATTCCCCACAGGGCCACCCGGATCGGGGACACTGTTCGCGAATTCCCGCCGATCGCGGGTCGCTTTCGCCAGGTATTAGTTGGGGCGGCGTCCCGAGGTGGAGAAGAGCGGGTACGAGCTGACGGCCAACTCCGGATCGTCCAGCAGATTCAGGAAAGTTTCCACCTCGGCCTCGGCGGCGAGGCCTTTCGCGACCAGTTCGGCGCGGACCTGCACGGTGTTGGCGCTGTGCAGGCCAATCGCCGCCGACCCGCCCTGCCACGACTCCGAAAAACTGGTCATCGAGAGATCGACGAACCCGGCCTCGCGCATCGCCCGGTAAGCGTGGATGCCCCATTTCTGGTCACCACCACGGTCGTCGACGAGCTGATGAACACCGCCGCTGATCTTCGCGAAGAGCTCCGCGCTCGGCTGGTCCGGGGCCGCCAGCACTGGGAGGTACGAGCAGTCAAACTCGTCCAGCAGCGCCAGCCCGGCGCGATGTCCAGATCGGTCAGCCGAGCGGTGGTCACCGGGTCATAGCGGTGCTCCAGCGCGGCGAACCGGTTCGCCGTCGGCACCCGTCTGGCTGTTGTCGAAGACGTAGCCGGACACCGGAAACCTCCCCCTTGGATCCTCCCGAATGTAACGTCGTCGTCGGCGTCGGCTACCCGTAGTAAGGACCGATGTCCTCATCGGGCACCGCGGAGCGCGCGTGTACGCGGCAAACTGTCCGCCCGATGCTGGATGATCGGTTTCGGGGGCAGCTCAGCGCGAAGACGATCAAGGAGTTCTGGCCGATGGCAGCTGCGGGACCGCCGCCTTCGGTGCGGATGCTGCCGGCCGAGCCCGGTGTCTACCGGTTCCGTACGGCTGCTGGGCGCGCGCTCTACATCGGACGCGCGATCGATCTCCGCCGCCGCGTCGGGTCGTACTGGCGGGATCTGCGCGACCGGCCGCACCTGTCCCGGATGGTCGCCCAGGTCGGCCGTATCGAGGCGGTGGCCTGCGACTCCGGGCACGAGGCCGCGTGGCTGGAGCGCAATCTGCTGGAGCGCGAAATGCCGTATTGGAACCGCACGCCCGGCGGCGCGGAGGTCCCCGTCTACATCCGGCTGGACCAGCGGGTCGGGCTGCGGGCCGTCCGCTCCCCCGACACGGTCGCCGGCTCCCGTCTTTTTGGACCGTATTTGGGCGGTCTCAAGGTCCGGCTCGCGCTGTCGGCGCTGGAACGACTGATCCCGATCGCGTACGCGGCCAGCAAGCTCAGCGGCTCGGAGCGGGACCTCGCTCGTGTACGGGGTGTTGAACAGTCTGATCGCGCCGCACTTATGGACGCGGCGATGGCCGTGTTGGAGCGTGACCCGGCGGCGGTCGCGGCAGTGCGGACCGAGCTCGTACGTCGGCGGGACTGCGCGTCCGCCGACCTTGGCTTCGAGCTCGCCGGCCAGCTGCAGGCCGAGCTGGAGGCGATCGAGTGGATCGTCTCCGAACAGAAGGCGACCCGCACCGACACCCGTGATCTTGTCGTGCACGGCTGGGCGGACGGTCTGCTCGTACGCTTCGAGATGCGCGCTGGCCGGCTGTCGACCTGGACCCAGCGCCGCTGCAGCGAACCCACCGCCCGCGACCGGGTCGCCGCGACGGCGCCGGAATGGCAGTCCTTCGCGACCCGCAATGCCGCCCTCGCGGCCCGGTTGCATCACGTTCAACGATAGAAAGCCGCTCGGCGTACGACCTGAGGATGAATGCCGCACGCTGGACATAATCCGCTGAGCAACGCTTCACGCGACCGGTTGCGGACGCGGTCGGGCGTTGTTCGCGTGCACAGTTGCATAAGGCCGATCAAGGCAAAAGAAAGTTTCATCCTTCGACCAACCTGATGCCGCCCACAGCCGTTTATTCCTGTGAAGGACCTTCGAGGCATCACCGGGAGAAGGGGTGTGGACATCACCCGGCTGTTTTGGGTGATCTGCACGACACATCACAAAAGAGGGAAACGCGAAACATGACTATTGACGACGACGTCAGAGCTGTCTCCAGCACTGGGTACGAACGCATCAGCAAAAGTGAGCGCGAGCAATTCCAGGAACAGGGCTGGCTGTTGATTCCGAACGCGTTGGAATCGACGATGCAAAAGCGGCTCGTACGCGCCGTCGACAAGGTCTATCAGGAGGAGGCCAACGCGGGCGGATTGCGCGCCGACAAATCCCTGCACCTACTGGGATTCTTCGCCCGCGATCCGATGTTCGCCGAGCTGCTCGACTATCCGAGCACTTTCCGCTACGTGTGGAGTCTGCTGGGCTGGAACATCTACAGCCACCACAACCACATCGATGTCAATCCGCCGATCACCGAGCCGGTGGCACCGTTCTGGAACTGGCACCAGGACGGTTACCGGCAGAATTCCGACATCGACGCCGCGGTACGTCCAATGCTGTCGCTGAAGGTCTGTTTTGTGTTGTCAGACCTCGGGAAAGGCAGCGGCGCGACCCAGATCATTCCGGGCAGCCACCTCAACAACGAGCTGGCCGGCCGGCCAGCCAAGCCCGGCGATCCGGTCATCACGCCACCCGGCGCGGTGAGCATCGAAGCCAAAGCCGGCGACGCGTTCATTTTCGACCGCCGACTGTGGCACTCCCGCTCGGTCAATGTTTCTTCCGTCACCCGAAAACTCGTCTTCGTCGGCTACACCCATCGCTGGATCCGGCCATTGGACGAGGAGCGCTATCACCCGGATCCACACTGGCAGCGCATTCTCACGCCCGTCCAGCAGCAGCTGCTGGGTAACGGCCCGGACCACGCGAATTTCTGGGGCGTACGCCAGGATGGCTGGATCGACAACGACATTCCGCTGCGCGCCGAACTCCGGGCCCGCGGCCTCCTCGACGGCAGCGAGCCCTACCTCCGCTAGCGGTGGTTTACAAGCGGCACGCGTGAATGTCGGTGACGAGAATCGCGCGCGCCCCCACCTCGTAAAGTGCATCCATGATCGGGTGGATATCGGACCGCAGGATCATCGCCTGCACCGCCACCCATCCTTCGCGCTGCAGCTGCGAAACGGTCGGCGACTCGATGCCCGGAGTGTGCGCGGTCGCCTCGGTCAGCAGCGCGGTCGGCACGTCGTACGCGAGCATCACGTACTGCCGGGCGACCAGCACGCCCTGCAGCCGGCGCAGCAGCAGGTCCACGGCGTGCTGGACGCTGTCGTGGCCACCACCGGGCCGGCGGACCAGCACCGCCTCGGACTCCAGGATCGGGTCGCAGACGATCTCCAGACCGGCCGCGCGCAACGTGCTGCCGGTCTCCACCACATCCGCGATGGCGTCCGCGACACCGAGCCTGATGGCACTCTCCACCGCGCCCTCCAGCTGGATGATCGTGGCCGCGTGGCCGTGCTCGCGTAGGTGCGCGGCGACCAACCCGGGGAACGAGGTGGCGATCCGCAGCCCGTCCAGGTCAGCCAGTTCCTTGACCGCGCCGGGACGTGCCGCATAGCGGAACGTGGAACCGCCAAAGCCCAGCTTGAGCAGCGTCTCGGCCTCGATTCCGGCGTCCAACAGCAGGTCCCAGCCGGTGACGCCGAGGTCGATCTCGCCGGAGCCGATGTAGGTGGCGATGTCCCGTGGCCGTAGGTAGAAGAACTCGACCTGGTTGGGCGCGTCGAGGATGGCCAGCTCGCGATGGCTCCCGCGCTGCGCGTACCCCGCCTCCCGAAGCATGGTCGCCGCCGGGTCGGCGAGCGAACCCTTGTTGGGCAGGGCGATGCGCAGCGTACGGGTGGATTCCATGACAGCCAGCGGTCTCCTTTAGAGGTGTGCGTAAACGTCGTCGAGCGTGATGCCGCGGGCCAGCATCACGACCTGCAGGTGATAGAGCAGTTGGGAGATCTCCTCGGCGGTGCGGTCGGTCGACTCGTACTCGGCCGCCATCCAGACCTCGGCCGCCTCCTCGACGATCTTCTTCCCGATCGAATGGACGCCGGCCTCCAGCGCCGCGACCGTGCCCGAACCCGGCTCGCCGGCGGCCGCCTTGGCCGACAGCTCGCCGAACAACTGCTCAAAAGTCTTCACATCGGTATCTTTCCAGGCCGGCCGGGCCGTACGACGGAGGGTCTCGGCGGTCATTCTCACCGACCGAAGAGCACATTCTCAGGAAACTGTCAGGTACCTCACGCAGACTCAGGTTTATGAGCACGTCCGGGGAACGTCGATCAGCACCTGAGATTAATAAGAACGCACTGGACCGGCGAGCCAAGTCCAGCCGCGAGCGCCGCCGGATGGCCGCCGTCACAGCGGCCACGGCTGGCGGATTGATCAGCCTCACGGTGGCCCTGCTGGGCCCGAACGCCAGCACGGGTGCGGCCAGTACGGCAGCGCCGAGCGTGCAGCGACCAGCGCCGTCCTCGGTGACGGTCGCCGCGACCACCCAGCGGCGGTGACGCACGGATGAACGTCACGCACAGTGAGGTGCACCCGTCCGCGTCCCTGATCCGCCTGAAGACGTACGACGACGCCGACGCCGCGCCGATCTTTCGCAGTCATGTCTGCGACGACCGCGACGACGTCGAGCTGGTGGTGATCGGCGGCGACGCCGGGGTCATCGAGGATGCTCGCGACTCGCTGCATCGGCTGGCCCGGCGGTGGGATCTGGAGCGCCGCGGCAGCGAGCTTTGCAAGATCAACACCGCCGACGGTCCGGTCCCGGTGAGCCCGGAGACGCTGCTGCTGGCCGGCCTGCTGGAGGATCACGGCATCGCGCTGTCGGTGGATTTCACCACCGGGACGGTTCGCCGCGACAGCGCCGAGCCGATCGATCCGGCCGGCATTCCGGCCGCGCTGGCCACCGACCTGGTGGCCGCGGAGGCGCTGGAAGCCGGCGCGGACGGCGTCGCAGTGGCCGTCGGCAATATCGTACGCGTCGCTGGTGTCGGTCCTTATAGAGCCGGCTGGCAGGTGGAAGCGTGGTTGGGGTCGGACGGCTGGCGGCCGCTGACGCTGCGCGAGGGCGCGGTCGCGGCCGTGCGAGCCGGCGCCCGTACGGCCATCGCGGTGGACACTCAGGCGTGGCGAGCGCAGCGCGCGCTCACCGCGCTGCTCGCCGGCGACGAGCCGGAACCGCAGGTGGGAGCGCTGGTCGTGGGCGGCGAGCAGCCTGCTTGGCGGACGGCGGCATGGGACCAATACATCTCCGCTTGAGGCGTTTGTCCGTATTCTATCCCGATTCCATCTCGGCTTGGCACTGTGCGGGAGTCACAGTTCCACCGAGAGGAGACGATCGTGAAGCTCATCCCCGCCGTCGCGTTGGCTGGCCTGCTGGCCGCCGGCACGGTCGCTTTGACGGCCGCGCCGGCCGCCGCCGACGGCCCGCCCTCCCAGTGCGGGTTCTGGTCGGACACCGCGAACCACTCGCATTGGGGCAACTGCCGCCCGACCAACGTGAACATCGAGGTGCACACCTGGGTCGGCTCGAACTGGACCCGCTGCGTGCCGGGCTTCCAGACCACCGACCTCGGCAACGGCTTCAACATCCGAACCGCCAACGAAATCGGCGGTTGCTAGTGGTCTGTCCGCCGCGAGGGCGGAGATTTCCCACGCCACCCTCGCGGAATCGGCTCAGCTCTGCGGGTTGAACGCGCGCTTATCTCGCGCGCGCGTCAACTTACGTAATAAAAACCCGCCACCCACCCCCCACCCTTCTGAAAGGGCGGGGGCTCAAAATTTCACAACGGTACGACAGTTTCGCGCCGCACCCTAGGTAGACCTGCACAATCGGAATCCGATTGTCACGAAGGCGGGCGCCTGGTGGGTCGGCTCAAACCGATGCACCAGCCGCCAGCCGGCGGAGCGTGACGGCCGTGTCGAGCGCCGCGACCGTCGCCTCATAGCCCTTGTCCTCCGCAGATCCGGGCAACCCCGCCCGGTCCTGCACCTGCTCGAGGGTGTCGCAGGTGAGTACGCCGTTCCCGACCGGTACGCCGGCGTCCAGCGCGACCCTGGTCAGGCCGGCCGTGACGGCGTCGCACACGTACTCGAAATGCGGTGTTCCGCCGCGTACGACCACGCCGAGCGCGACCACCGCGTCGACCTCCCGGGCCAGCGCCTGCGCCACCACCGGCAGCTCGATCGCGCCGGCTACCCGCACCTGGACAATGTCCGTCACGCCGGAGTTGGCGGCCGCGATGCGGGCCCGGTCAAGCAAAACTCCGGTCAGCTCGCCATGCCAGCGGGTCGAGACGATGCCAAGGCGCAGCCCACTCGCATCCACCGATTCCACGGCCGGCCGCCCGTCGCCGCTCACAACACACCCGCTTCCGGAAGATCGAAGATCTCGTGCCCCATCCGGTCCCGTTTCGTCCGCAGATAACGAATGTTCTCGGGATGGACGTGGGTCGGCAGCGGCACCTGCCCGTTGACGGACAGCCCGTAACCCTCCAAACCAGCGCGCTTGGCCGGATTGTTGGTCAGCAGCAACATGCTTCGTACGCCGAGATCGGCCAGGATCTGCGCGCCAATGCCGTAATCCCGTGCGTCGGCGGGCAACCCGAGCAGCGTGTTCGCGTCGACGGTGTCGGCGCCCTGGTCCTGCAGTTTGTACGCCTGCAGTTTCGCCATCAGCCCAATGCCACGGCCTTCATGCCCGCGGATATAGAGCACCACGCCCCTGCCCGCAGCCGCAACCGCGCCCATCGCCGCGTCCAACTGCGGACCGCAGTCACACCGCAGGGAGCCAAAAGCGTCACCGGTCAGGCATTCCGAATGCACTCGTACGAGCACGTTCTCGCCGTCGCCGAGGTCGCCACTGACCAGCGCGACATGTTCGCGCCCGTCCACAATGGACCGATAGCCGTATGCGGCGAAGTCACCGTATTTGGTGGGAATCCGAGTGTCGACCACCTGCTCCACCTGCTTTTCCGACCGCCGCCGGTAAGCGATCAGATCGGCGATGGTGATCAGGCAGAGGTCGTGTTCCTTGCAGAACTCGACAAGCTGCGGCAACCGCGCCATCGAACCGTCGTCGTTCACGACCTCACAGCAGGCCGCGGCTGGCCGCAGGCCGGCGAGCTGGCACAGATCCACCGAAGCCTCGGTGTGGCCGGGCCGACGCAGCACCCCACCATCCTTGGCTCGCAACGGAAAGATGTGTCCGGGCCGGGTGAGATCGGCGGCGACCGTCGCCGGAGCCGCGATCGTACGCAACGTGTGCGCCCGATCGGCGGCCGAAATGCCGGTGTCGACGCCGTTTCTTGCGTCGACCGACACCGTGTAAGCGGTGCCCTTCCGGTCCTGGTTTGTGTGGTACATCGGCGGAAGTTCGAGCCGGTCCGCCTCGTCACCAGTAACCGGCGCGCAGATCACGCCGGATGAATAGCGAACGGTGAAACCGACCAGTTCCGGCGTCGCCATTTCGGCGGCGAAGATGATGTCGCCCTCGTTCTCGCGATCCTCGTCGTCGACCACCACGACGGCCTTGCCCGCCTTGATGTCCGCGATCGCGTCTTCGATGCTGTTAAAGGGCGTTGTCCCTGGCTCAATCATCGCGTACTCACCAACCGTTCCACGTATTTCGCGATCACGTCGACCTCGATGTTGACCAACTGGCCGGGTTCCTTCTTGCCGAGCGTGGTCAGGCCGAGGGTGGTCGGGATCAGGCTGACCTCGAACCAGTCGTCGCCGACCGCGGTCACTGTCAGCGAGACGCCGTCCACAGCCACTGAGCCTTTTTCGGCCAGATACCTGGCAGATCGGCGGGGTACGGAGAATCTGAGCACGTCCCAGTGCTCGTCCGACTGCCGGCTGAGCAGCTCGCCGGTGTCGTCGACGTGGCCTTGGACGATGTGCCCGCCGAGCCGGTCGCTGGCGCGTACGGCCCGTTCCAGGTTGACCTGGTCGCTGGGCTGGACGCCGCCCATGGACGAGCGGTCGAGGGTTTCGGCCATCACGTCGACGGTGAAATGCTCACCGTCCGTACGGATGACGGTCAGGCAGACGCCGTTGACGGCGATCGAGTCGCCGTGTTTCGCGTCCGCGGACACGGTCGGGCCATGCAGCGTCAGCTGCCCCGCCGTACCCAGGTTTTCCCAGCTCACGACGGAGCCGAGCTCTTCCACGATGCCAGTGAACATCCTGCCTCCCGGTCAGACGATGGTCACCGGGGTTGCGTCAGGCAGGTGCCTTGGAGCGACGCCCACAGGAGCACGTTTCCGTACGCCCATCGGCGGCGCGCGCATCCTCCCATCCGGACTTTAACCGTCGGTCCCGGAATTTCACCGAGTCAACCGGCCGCTGGCTGCGGACGGGTCGCGGACTTTAACCGCCGGTTCGGAATTACACCGACCCCGGAGCGCGTACTGCTGTTACGCCTGCGATTGTCGCACGTGATCGTCGAGTCCGTCGCCTAGGTGACCTGCCCCACATCCGCGATCACCGCGAAGGGGCAGGATCCGCGCACAGCGGACTGGGGGGCCTTCTGTTCGCCAAGACCGGCAACACGCCCGTCCTGCGCGCAAACGGCCTTCCGCCACGTTGGCCACATCAGCACCACCGGCCTCACGTCCGACGGCGAAGGCCTCCGAAGCAGAGGGAACGCACGTGTGTGGCGTTTTCGGCCGTGGCCGAAAACCGTTGGCCAGCGCTGACTCCTTCGTCATGCTCTGGAAGGTCCGCCGGTAGGACGCCGGTGTTTCCGGCCCAAAAAAAGGAAAGTTACATGAGTGAAAGTATACGGCCAGCTCTGCGTCGGTGGTCAGGCGCGCTGATCGCGACCACGACTTTGCTGGCGAGCTTCGGCTTCGCCGGTGCTGCGACACCAGCCTTCGCGGCATCCGGAATTGGCGGGAAGATCACCAGGTCGGAGCTGATCGCCCGGGCCGACGACTGGATGCGCCGGGCGCCGGCGTACGACCCCAACGGATCGGTCTTCGACGCGGGTCAGACGCGCAAGTATCGTACGGACTGCTCAGGATTCGTCGACATGGCCTGGCACCTGAATTCCGACGACAACACAACCGATTTCGCCGCTGACCCGTCGCGATTCGTCGAGGTCAGCGGCCGGGGCGCGGACAAGAGCGGACTGCGGCCAGGCGACCTGCTGAACGACACCATCGACGGACACGCGTTCCTCTTTGAGGCGTGGGAATCCGACCACGTGCATTTCTCCTATTTCAACTTCGGCGGACTCGACGGGTCCGCTCCGCCAGAACACCACACGCACGAAACATTCAGCCAGGCCAAGGTGGGATTCGAGCCGACCGGGAACTACGTGGCCTATCGGTATGTCAATGTCGTCGACGACCCTGGGGTGTCCGCCGTCTATGACGCCGCTGGCGCGTACCACGTTTTCTCGATCAACAAGGACGGAACGCTCTATCAGCGGATTCACACCGCCGATGGGTGGGGCGCTTTCCAGAACCTTGGCGGCACAGTGCACGGCACGCCAGGCGTGACCTACCACGACGGCCGGTACGACGTCTTCGCCATTGGCGGCGGTGGCGCCCTTTACCAGCAAATCTACGACGGAACCTGGCACGGCTGGACGAAAATCGGCGGATCCAATCTAGTGGGCGGCGTCCAGGCCCTCTACGTCAACGGCGTCTACCACATTTTCGCGATCAACAATGACGGCACGCTTTACCAGCTCATCCACAACGCCGACGGCTGGGGCGACTGGCAAAACCTGGGCAGCGGCGTCAGCGGCGTGCCCGGCGTGACGTACCACGACGGCCGGTACGACGTTTTCGCGGCCGGCGGGGAGGGTGTTCTTTACCAGAAAACGTACGACGGCACCTGGCATGACTGGAACAGGATCGGCGGCTCGAACCTGACCAATGTCGAGGCGTTGTACGTCGATGGCGCGTACCACGTCTTCGCGATCAATAACGACGGCACCCTTTACCAGATCATTCACAACTCCGACGGCTGGGGAAGCTGGCAGAACCTGGACGGGACCGTGCACGGTACGCCCGGCATCACATATCACGGCGGACGTTACGACGTCTTCGCGGTCGGCGGCACCGGAGCCATTTACCAGCAGACGTACGACGGCACCTGGCACGGCTGGGGCGCCACCGTTGGCGGCAGCGACTTCTACTGATCCGGAAAGGGTCGAGATGACGAAATACTCCTACCACAGACTGAGACGCGCCGCAGCGCTGATTGCCGTCGCGGTCTTGACGATCGCGGGTCTCGTGGCCACCTCGCCCGCGGCGTCGGCGGCGGTAGGCTCGGATTTATGCGCCCAGGTCGGCTATAACGCCGGGTTTCGCGACGACTCTCTGGTCACCGCGGTCGCGGTCGCACTGGCCGAGTCCGGATGCGATCCCAGTGCGGTCTCGCCGCGGAACTCCGACGGCTCGGTCGACCGGGGACTCTGGCAGATCAACAGCGTCCACATTCCACCGTACACAGTGGACTGCTTGCTCGATGCGCAGTGCAACGCCGGCGCCGCTTGGGACATTTCCGGGCAGGGCAGCACTTGGCAGCCGTGGACGACATACAACAATGGTGCCTACCGGCAGTTTCTCGACGAGGCGCGAGCGGCGGTGGGTCGGCTGCAATCGACTGCTCCCGGATACCTTCCCGGTATCTCCGCGGTCTATGACGCGGCGGGCGCGTATCACGTTTTCGCGATCAACAAGGACGGCACCCTCTATCAGCGGATTCACACCGATGATGGTTGGGGTGCCTTCCAAAACCTCGGTGGCACGGTGCATGGCACACCGGGCGTGACCTATCACGATGGCCGTTATGACGTGTTCGCCATTGGCGGCGGAGGTGCTCTGTACCAGCAGATTTATGACGGCAGCTGGCACGGCTGGACGAAGATCGGTGGATCCAATCTGACCGGCGGAGTGGAAGCGCTGTATGTCAACGGCGCATACCACGTTTTCGCGATTAACAACGATGGCACGCTCTACCAACTCATCCATACCGCGGACGGCTGGGGAGATTGGCAGAACCTCGGCGGCAATCTCAAAGGCGTGCCTGGAATTACCTATCACGACAACCGCTATGACGTGTTCGCCGCTGGCTCGGATGGCGTACTTCAGCAGCGTACCGCGGAAGACGGGACGTGGAGTGGATGGCACTCTGTCAGCGGGTCCAATTTGACCGGTGGCGTGAACGCACTATACATCGACGGCAACTATCACATTTTCGCCATCAACAACGACGGCACGCTCTACCAACTCATCCATAACACCGACGGCTGGGGAAGCTGGCAGAACCTCAACGGGGTCGTGCACGGCACGCTGGGCATCACCTATCACGGTGGCCGCTACGACGTATTTGCCGTAGGCGGGACCGGCGGCATCTACCAGCAGACGTACGACGGCACCTGGCACGGCTGGAGCGCCACCGTCGGCGGCAGCAACTTCCTTTACTGATCCACGGGACACGTGTCGAGGCCTGAGCGTTGACGGCGCCGACCTCGGGCCTCGGGCCTCGGGCCTCGACAGAGAGACGGAAGTTTTGGAGTTGACATTCCAAAAATAGGTGGCTAGCTTGTGGAGCATTCACTCCATACTTCGTCGAGAGGTTCTCTCGTGACCAGCATCGCTGAGCAGGTAACCCGTCTCCAGGAGGGCATGGCCGGCCAGGCGCCCGCCGAAATCCTGGCCGTCTTCGGGGCCGAGCAGGCCGTGCTCGACACGGCCGGTGTCCCGTCCGGGGTGCCCGCTTCCGGGGCGGCCATGCCCGACGGCGACCTCCTGGACGCCCACGGCACGGCCACCACGCTGGAGAAGGCGCGCGGCGGGAAGCCCGCGGTCGTCGTCTTCTACCGCGGTGCCTGGTGTCCGTACTGCAACATCGCCCTCCGCGCGTACGAGCAGCAACTCGTCCCGGAGTTGTCCGCGCGCGGCGTCGAACTGGTCGCCATCAGCCCGCAGAAGCCAGACGGCTCGTTGTCCATGCAGGAGACCAACGAGCTGACCTTCACGGTGCTGTCCGACCCGGGAAACCAGCTCGCCGGCCCGCTCGGCATCCTCACCGCGCCGTCCGAGGAGGCCCGTGGCGCGCAAGGCGCCCTCGGCCTCGACGTGACGGCCGTCAACGCGGACGGCACCGCTGGCATCCCGATGCCGACCACGGTTTTCGTGGACGCCTCGGGAGTCATCCGCTGGATCGACGTGCACCCGAACTACACCACCCGCAGCGAGCCGGCCGCCATCCTCGCCGCGGTCGACGCGGGCTGACTTTCGGCCGGGACGCTCAGAAGCCTTGCGGTCGGCGCGAGGACGGGACACGATGCCTGCCATGAAGGTGCGTGCTCTGCTTGCCGCTTCGCTTCTGATCCTGCTCGCCGCGGCCCAACCGGCCGCGGCCGCGACGCCCGCCTACAGCGGGCCGCGAGCCGGGATCGTGCAGCTGTTTCAGTGGCCCTGGAACGATGTCGGCAAGGAATGCACGAATTTCCTCGGCCCGAAGGGCGTCTGGGCCGTGCAGGTGACGCCGCCGCAGGAACACGCCCGGGTCGCCGGCGATCCGTGGTGGGAGGTCTACCAGCCGGTCAGCTACCGGCTGGACAGCCGCAGCGGGAATCGCGCGCAGTTCGCCGCGATGGTCAGCACCTGCAAAGCCGCCGGCGTCACGGTGATCGTGGACGTGGTCCTGAATCACATGACCGGCACCGACGGCACCAGCATCGACGGCACCGCGTACACGAAATACCACTACCCGTTCTACGGCCCGCAGGACTTTCATCAGCCGACCTGTCAGGTGACCAACTACCAGGACCGGTCGAACGTGCAGAACTGCGAGCTGGTCGAGCTCGCGGACCTGAACACCGGGTCTGATTACGTACGACAGACCGAGGGCGCTTATCTCAACGACCTGCTTTCGTTGGGAGTTGGTGGATTCCGCGTCGACGCGGCCAAGCACATGGCCGCCACCGACTTGGCCGCGATCATCGGCCGGGTCGACTCGAAATACCACCCGTACATTTACCAGGAGGTCATCGACTACGGCGGCGAGGCTATTTCCCGCGACGAATACACCGGCATCGGCAATGTGACGGAATTCAGGTACGGCCAGGACATCACCGGAGTTTTCCGGTCCGGCCGGCTTTCCACCCTGATGCATCCGGAGCAGAGCTGGAACAACTGGGGTCTGCTCGGCAGCTCCGACGCCGTGCCGTTCGTCGACGACCATGACACCGAACGCGACGGCAGCGCACTCAACTACAAGGACGGCTCGCTCTACAACCTCGCCCAGGTGCTCACTTTGGCGTGGCCGTACGGAAACCCGCTGATCACTTCGGACTTCAACTGGTCCAACCGAGACGCTGGCCCACCGACCGCCAGCAACGGCATGACCATCGGCCCGTACACGGCCGGCGACACCAGTTATCCGAGCGGCTGTACGAATATCCAGCCCTGGGTCTGCGACCACCGGTGGGGCAACATCGCCAACATGTTCGGCTTCCGGGCCGCCACCACTGGCGCCTGGTCGGTGGACAACAAATGGGACAACGGCAACCAGCAGATCGCCTTCAGCCGCGGTTCCCTCGGATTTGTGGCCGTCAACCGCGAATCCGGCGGCCTGGACCAAACCCTGCACACCGGCCTCGCCGCCGGCACGTACTGCGACGTGCTTTCGGGCGACTTCAACCTGACCACCCATGCGTGCACCGGCCGTACGATTTCGGTCGCCAGCGACGGAACCGCGCACATCACGCTTTCGGGAATGACAGCTGCCGCCCTCTACACGACCTCAAAGCTGTCCTGACTTTGACAAACGTGTTCAGTGTGATCTGACAAAAGTCATCGTTCCGCGCATTCCCGCCGTCGCGGATGTAAGACATCCGCTTTCATTCGCTACTTCGCAATGACGACTTCTTCCAGTTCAGTCCTATCTTCGACGTCATCTCTTGACCGCTCCGGCACGATCGCGTACTAATCCACACACCAGGTCTCATTCGTACGTGGATTCGCGTGCTCGATAGGAGCGATCACATGATTGACAAGAGGAATCGTCCCCTGTGGACAGTCGTCGGCATCTTCGTCGCCATTGCCGGCGTGCTTCTGATGGCTTCTCCCGCGAATGCGAATGTCGCGCGTCCGATGGGGTCGGCGAGTAACGCCCACATCGGCATCTCGAATTTCTGGGATGGCCACTACTACTACACGAAGGCTCGCCCCAACAGCTCCCCCAGCGGTAGTTCGCTCTATGGTCACTGGCAGTTCTGGGACCACGACCACCCCAACAGCCAGTTCAACACGCAGGAGATGTCGTTTCCGGTCGGCGTCGACCTCACCCAGAACGCCACGTGGGGCTACACCTGCGCGGTTTTCTGGATCCACAACAGCAACGGCAGCTACAGCCAATGGGGTCCGGCGATCTGCGCCACGGCATAATTCGACGACCGGCTGTGCGGTGGTCAGTTGTCGAGATAGACCTCTAGTTCGGCAATGGACGTGAAGGTGCTGGCGCCACCGGGCTGGCCGACGACGCGTACGCCGTCGCCCCAGGTCGTCTCGAAGCTGATCGTGTACGGGACGTTGGCGCCAGCGCTGGAAGAATGCGGATAGTCCGGGGTGATTCGCAGGTGTCGGACGTCCACCCAGTCGAAATTCTGCCGTACTTGTACGCGTGGGCCGCTCGCGAACCAGCCACCGTCCGGGAACATCGTGCCGGTCGTGTAGACCAGGCGATTCATCCGGTAGGAGCGGGAAAAAGCGTAGCCCCAGAAATCGAGCGACTTCACCGCGCCGTCGTAACTGTCCTCACTTCTCGTACGGTCGCCGTCGTTGTAGTAGCTACTGTGCGCGTAATGCGCCGACACCTGGATCGGCGTCACGTCGGCACCGCTGCGGGCAAGGTTGTCGTGCGAGTTCGGATGGTTTACCGGGATCGTCGGCCGGTACGGGGTGACGCGCAGCCGACGGAGGTTGAAATTGTAGTTGGCTTCCGGAGTGGGCACCGGCGCCTTCCACCAGTTGCTCTGCACCCACATCAACTGGCCATCATGACTCACGTACTTCGACGGGATAGTGGTCGCATACCCGCCATTTTTCGGCGTGTGGGTCCTGTCCCCCATCTCGTACCACTCGACCAACCCGAAATCGTGCGAGAGGAAGCGTTTCCACGGTCCCCACGGTGTGGGCGACTCATAGAACTCGAAAGTCGGATCGGTCCACGAGGTGTAGATATAGCGATCGAGCGGCCGGTTGTAGAGCACCCCACCCTGTGAGATCACCGTCAGATCACCGGATTTTCCCGGCAAAGGCTGGGTGAAGCGGCGGGTCGGGTCGTGCAGCACCGCGACCTTGTCCTGGATTTTCCGGCTCCAGGTCGGCCGGTGGTTTCTGGTGCCAGTGAAGAACTCCCATTGCGACCGCTGCTGGACCGCGTGCCGCGGCACCCGGGCGAGATACACGTCGACCGGGTCCGGCACCGTGTTGGTGTTCGAGTCCCGCCAGTTCCAGTCCAGCCCGTACGCGTAGACGAATCCAGCGTCCAGCGGCCCGAGGGCATAACCGGCGTTCCGGGAATCCTTGCCAAAGTCCAGAAAGAAGATGGTGGTGAACCGGTGGTCGGTAAACATCGGCTGGCTGGTCTTCTGCCACGTACGCCCATGATCGTCGGACCGGGAAATGCTGGCATTCGGTACGTCGTCGAATGCGTTCGCGCCGGATTTGAGATCCTGTACGGCGACGTAAAGAACTCCGTCGACACAGACCATGCCGGTCGGCTTGCGATTGTACTGGGTGGGATCGCCCCAGACAGTGCCGATCTGGTCGGCCTCGGCCAGTTTCACGCCGGACAGTCCGGATTCCGGAGTGCCGTCGATCCGGTTCATCACAATGTCTTTGAACGGCTGGTCACTGAATCCGCGGCCGTCGCCATTCGCCGCGTACGTACTGTCATCGTCGGCCCAGCAGTTGGCCCATAGATCACCATCGCTGCCCGGTGCCGCGTATGTGCCGGATTCCTCAATGGAAACCGTCGAGAAGAACGTGCTGGGAGTGTCTTGGGGAACCGCGGCGGCCGCGGCCACCGGCAGCGACGCGCCCAGGCCCACTGTCACCACCGCTCCCGCGACAGCCGTACGCCGCAGGAACTGCCGACGCGACAGCTCGGCACCGCTTTCCTGGTCCTCGCTCATGCCCAGCCTCCCGACGGAAATCGATTTCCGCAAGCTATGTCGGGGTCAGGAGGAGTGTCAAGGGCGAGCCAGCCGATGTCCCCATCCGGCTCCTTAAGGAGCTACTTCTGGCCGATGGCCAGGGCGCGGAGGCGGCGGACGGCTTCGGCGGGATCGGCGGCGCCGAACACGGCGGACCCGGCCACGAAGGTGTCCGCACCGGCCTCGGCAGCGGCTTGGATGGTGTCCGCGTTGATACCACCGTCCACCTCCAACCGGATCGACAGGTCGTCCAGGTCGATGGCCTGCCGGATCGTACGCACCTTGGCCAGCAGCTCCGGCATGAACGCCTGGCCACCGAAACCGGCCTTGATCGTCATGATCAGCACGGTGTCGAAATACGACAGGAGCGACAGGTACGGCTCGACCGCCGTGTCGCGGTCGATGGCGAGGCCAGCCATGCTGCCGGCGGCCCGCAGGTCCTTCGCGATGGCGATCGGGTCGTCGGTGGTCTCGGCGTGGAAGGACACGTTGACCGCACCGGCCTCGGCGTACCCGACCGCCCACCGCTGCGGATTCTCGATCATCAGATGACAGTCGAGCGGAATGCCGGTGGCCGCCTTCAGGCTCTTCACCACCGGCAGGCCAAGGGTCAGGTTGGGCACGTAGTGGTTGTCCATCACGTCCACGTGCAGCCAGTCCGAGCCGGCCACCGCGGCCGCCTCGTCGGCGAGGTGGGCGAAGTCCGCGGACAGGATGCTGGGCGCCACGAAGGCCTGCTGAATAGCCATGATGGAGGCAGCTTACGACCAGCCGCCGGACCGGCACGCTACGCGGTCGACACACGTGATTTCGTCGATTCAGGCGACCAGCACCACGGAATCACTTGTCGATCATGTCTGATTCTGTCAAAGTCGCACTTATCCTGGCCCCTCCCCGCGGAGGTCACATGTCCGAATCGGCTCCGGAGCAGTTGCGGCGGGTGCTCGGCATCGCCGACGGGATCGGCATCTCGGTCTCCAGCATGGCGCCGACCTTCACCATCGGCGTCGGGCTCGGGGTGACCGCGGCGATCGTCGGGCCGGCGATGCCGGGGATCTGGATTCTCGCGATCCTGCCGATGCTCGGCATCGCTGCTGGCCTGGCCAGGCTGAACGTACGGGAGGCGAACCTCGGCAGCGTCTACCACTGGGCCGGCGTCCACCTGAACCCGTGGCTCGGGTTCGTGTCGGCGTGGATCACCGTCGCGGGCGCCGTTTTGCTGCTGTCGTACACGATCCAGGTCACCGGCCAGACCACGCTGCAAACCCTCGCGTCCGCCGGCGCGCTGTCCGACCACGTTGTCAGCAGCGTCCCAGCGGCGGTGATCATCGGGGCGGTATGGCTCGCCGGGCTGTGTTTTCTGGCCGTACGCGGAGTGGATCTGGCCGCTCGCTTCCAGACGGTTCTCATCGTGGTGGACGTGATAGCGGTGATCGGCATTTGCGGGCTGGCGCTGCTGCACGGCGGCGGCGAGCCATTTTCCTTAGCCTGGTTCAATCCGTTCGCGGCCGGCTCCATCGGCGCGGTGGTGCACGGCGTCGTCGTCACGATTTATCTTTACTGGGGCTGGGACAACTCGCTCCGGTTGAACGAGGAGAGCCTCCGGGCATCGTCGGCCGGCCGGGCCGCTATCTGGTCTTTGACGCTGATCCTGGTGGTTTTCCTGCTCGCCCAGGTCGGGTTCCAGCGGGCCACCACGATCGGTGAACTGGTGGAGCATGGCGCCGCCGGGCTGACTTTCGTCGCTGGCCGGGTCGGCGGCCGCCCGGGCGAGCTGATCGCGGCGCTAGCGCTGCTTGTGTCGGTGCTGGCCATCGCCCAGGCGGTGGTGCTCGCGGTCAGCCGACAGACGCTCGGGATGGCCCGGGACGGCGTGCTCGGCCAGGTGTGGGGACGGATCCATCCGCGCTGGAACACGCCGGCCGCTGGCACTGTTCTGATCGGCGTCATCGCCACCGCCATCTGCGTGGCGAGCGCCGCGCTGGGCAGCCTCAGCCAGATCATCGCCGCCTTCGTCACCGCGATCGGCATGCCGATCTGCCTTTATTACGCCATCGCCGGGCTGGCCGTCGCGGCCGCTTTTCGGCGCGACAGCGGCAACTTCGGCGACCGGCTGGTGGTGTGGTGGCTGCCGATCGGGTCGGCGGTGGCGCTTTTCGCGATGGCCGTTTACCTGTTCGTGCTGAACTGGATCACCGCCGATGGATTTGCCTTCACCGCGACCAATACCCGCTTCCAGGACGTGGTCGCTCTGGTGGTGCTGATCGGTGGCGTACCGATCGCGCTGGCCCGCCGGAACAGCCCGTACTTTCACCGACTGGCGAGGACCGATGGCTGACATTGTTATCACCGGCGCGAAAATTCATGGCATCGACGCCGCGGCGATGGCCGTACGGGACGGCCGCATTGTCGGCGTCGGCGACGAGGCGAAAGTGCTGTCGGTGGCCGCACCGCAGGCCCAGCGGCTGCACCTGCCCGGTCGGATGGTGGTGCCCGGATTCCAGGACGCGCACGTCCACGCGCCCTTCGCCGGCCGCGACCTGCTCCGCGTACATTTGAACGACCTGGCCGGCAAGGAGGCCTACCTGGCCGCCATTTCGACGTACGCGCGGGAAAATCCGGACGAGGAATGGATCGCCGGGGGCGGCTGGGCGATGGAGTATTTCCCCGGCGGCTCACCGTCCAAAGAGGACCTCGACCGGATCGTGCCGGACCGGCCGGTGTTCCTGTTCAACCGAGACGTGCACGGCGCCTGGGTGAATTCGGCGGCGCTGCGGATCGGTGGGATCACCGCGCACACTCCCGATCCCGCCGACGGCCGGATCGAGCGGACCGCTGACGGCGAGCCCAGCGGGATGCTCCAGGAAGGCGCCGCCTACACATACCGGGACCGTTTCCTGCCCGTACTGACCAGGCAGGACTGGGAAGCCGCGATCCTGCACGCGCAGGAATATCTGCACAGCCTGGGCATCACCGGCTGGCAGGACGCCTGGGTCACCCCGGACACCCTCGCGGCCTACCGCTCGCTGGCCGACGACGGCCGGCTGACCGCTCGGGTCGCGGCCGCGCTCTGGTGGGAACGGCATCAGGGCCTGGAGCAGATCCGGTCCTTCACGGAGCAGGCGTCCTGGGGATCGGGAGGCAATATTTCGGTGCGTACGGTCAAAATCATGACCGACGGAGTGCTGGAAAACTACACCGGCTCGCTGCTTGAGCCCTACCACGACGGTTGTGGCGGCGACAACGTTGGGCTGTCCTATTTGGACTCCGACGAGCTGGCGGCCGCGGTCACCGAGCTGGATCGAGTCGGTTTCGGCGTACACATGCATGCGATTGGCGACCGGGCCTGCCGAGACAGTCTGGACGCGGTGGCGGCCGCCCAGGCCGCGAACGGCGTTTCCGACAACCGCCACCACATCGCGCACATCCAGCTGATCGACCCAGCCGACCTGCCGCGGTTCAGTCACCTTGGTGTCACCGCGAACATGCAGGCGTACTGGGCACAACGCGATGGACAGCTGGAAAAATTGACCCGCCCGTTCCTCGGCGACGAGCGTACGGACCGGATGTATCCCTTCGCCGACCTACGCTCGGCCGGAGCCCGGATCGCCGCCGGCAGCGACTGGCCGGTGTCCACTCCGGACCCGCTCGCGCAGATCGAGGTCGCGGTCCGCCGCCGCAGCCCGGAGGACCGAGAGAACGATCCTTTCCTGCCACACCAGTCATTGTCACTGTCCGAGGCGCTGACAGCCTTCACCAGCGGCTCGGCCTACGTGAACTACGACGACGAGGCCGGCCGCATCGCGGTCGGCCAGCGCGCCGACCTGACCGTGCTCGACCAGGACCTTTTCCAATGCCCAGACGGGAAAGTAGCGGACGCCTCGGTCGAGTTCACCATCACCGCCGGCACCATCGTCTACGCGCGAGGCTAACCTCGCTGCCAGACCACCGGCGAGGGCGTAGGTTCAGGCGGGAGACCAAACTCACGAGGAGGACACGGTGCGTTTCGCGATCAAGACCCGGCCTGAGCACACCACCTGGGAGCGGATCCGGGATGTCTGGATCGCCGCCGACGACTTCGAGATCTTCGAATCGGCGTGGAACTGGGACCATTTCTATCCCCTGTCGGGCGATCCGGCCGGCTCTAACCTGGAAGCGTGGAGCATGCTCGCGGCGCTCGCCCAGGCGACCCGGCGGATCCGGATTGGCTGCCAGGTGAGCGGCATGATTTACCGGCATCCGGCGCTGCTGGCCAATATCGCCGCCAGTGTCGACATTATTTCCGCCGGCCGCCTGGAACTCGGCGTCGGTGCCGGCTGGAACCAGCAGGAATGTGATGCGTACGGCATCGAGCTGCCGCCGTTGAAGGAGCGTTTCGACCGCTTCGACGAGGGTGTCCAGGCCATCATTGGCCTGCTCACCCAAGAGCAGACGACTTTCCAAGGTCAGTACGTGAAACTCACCGAAGCCTTTTGCGAACCAAAGCCGGTACAGCGCCCGCACCCGCCCATCGTGATCGGCGGCAAAGGCCCGAACCGAACGCTGCGAGCGGTCGCGAAGTGGGCGCAGCAGTGGAACGCGATCACCGAAAGCCCGGAACAATGGCGTGAGCTCAAGGAAGTTCTGGTCACCCGGTGCGCCGAGGTGGGTCGCGACCCGGCCGAGATCACCTGCTCGGTGAACGTCCGCATCGACCCCGCCGAGCCGCTGGAGCGGGCCGCTGAAACGGCTGCCGCGTACGGAAATGCCGGCGTTGATCTGATTGTGATGAACCTGCCGCTGGACGCCGGTCCGGAGGTTTTGGAGCCACTCGCCAAAGTGTTGGCATAACACCGTGTGGGCGTGGCGGCAGCCGGGGCCGTACGAGTTCGAGCGGATCGAGGTGCCCGCGCCCGATCCGGCCACCCTCGGGACCGGCGCGGTGCTCGCGCGGTTCCGGGCCGGCGCGATCTGCGGCAGTGACCTGCCGCCCTTCACCGGGGTGCGCAGCGCGGAGTTTCCGCAGACCGGCACGGTCGGGGCGCCGCTGCATGAGTTCGTCGGCGACGTGGTTTTCTCCGCGTCGCCGACCATCGCGATTGGTGACAGGGTGGTCGGTACGGCATGGCCAGCCGCTTTGCTGGAAATCGTGCCGTCGTCCGTGGACCGCCTGCACGTCCTTTCCCCGCGGTTGGACGATATTCACGCGACCAGCGTCCAGCCGCTCGCGACCGTGCTGTGCGCGGCCGAGCGCATCGGGGACGTACGGGCAAAACGCGTCGCGGTATTGGGGCTCGGCCCCATCGGCGTGCTTTTCGCCGCCGTGCTGCACGATCGCGGCGCGTACGTGACCGGCGTCGACCGAGTCGACCGGACCGATGTCGCCCCGCTTTTCGGTATCGACGAGCCGGTCACCGGGCACGCCCGGCAATGGGCCGCCGAACTGTCCGATGTGGACAGACCGGACGTGGTCATCGACGCGATCGGGCATTCGCACGACATTCTCGAAGACTGCGTCGAGGCCGTACGCCCGCACGGCGAGATCTTCGCTTTCGGCTTGCCAGAAGAGCGCTACGTGATGCCGATGCGGCGATTCTTCCGGAAGAACCTCACGCTCCGCGCCGGCGTGACCTCCGACTGGCCGCGGCACCTCGCGGCCGCCGAGATCTTCCTGGCGGCCCGGCCGGAGCTGGGTGCGGCCTACGTGACCAACACGTTCGGGCTGGATCGCCTCCAGGACGCGTTTCTGACCGCTCTCCGGCCGGCCAAAAATCGCCTCAAAGTGGCCCTGATCCCCTGAGAAGTTCGTCAGCCGAATGTAAGAGCTGCCTGAAAGCTTCCGCTATTTCCCTTATATCGATCGTTTTCTCAGCTACCTTGACAACAAACCCGGACACCGGGTCGGTTGTGAGACAGATCGCGGAACTGGCACATATCCGGACCAGCTGACATCCTTCGTTGAAGGTTCAACTACCCGGCCAGTCGGAGGGATCGACCCGTATGAACATCAGGAAGCACTGGAAAGCGTGGCTTGTCGGCGCGGTCGCCGCGGCGATCGTGCTGGTGGTGGGCGTGCCGTACGCATACATTCACTTCGTCGAGGGCGACCAGCCGGCCGCCCTCAGCCTGAATAGCGGCACGTCGGACTCCACATCGACGAGCGCCGTCTCGGCCGACGGGAGCTGGAAGGTCTCCAGCGGCTCACAGGCGGGCTATCGCGTCCACGAGACGCTCGCCGGCCAAAGTGTCACCGCGGTCGGCCGTGGCACCGGTGTCACCGGCACGCTGGCGATCAGCGGTACGAACGTCACCACCGGCAGCTTCACCGTAGACATGACCGCGATCAAGAGCGACCGCACCCAGCGCGACGCGCGTTTCTTGTCCATTGTGGACACAGCGAAATTCCCGACCGCGACTTTCGCGGTGACCAAACCGATCGCGCTCGGTTCCATCCCGGCGGCCGGCAAGACGATGGACGCCACCGCGACCGGCAATCTGACCGTGCACGGCGTCACCAAGCAGATTTCGGTGCCGATCAAGGCAACCCGCTCCGGCGACAGCATCAAGGTGCAGGGTGCCATTACGGTGACCTTTGCTGACTACGGCGTGCAGGCGCCGAACATCGCCAGTTTCGTGAAGGTCGACCCCAGCGGTCAGATCGAGTTCCTGTTGACCCTCACGAAGTAACTACTTCCGGCGCAACAGAGCCAGAAACATCGCGTCGGTGCCCTGGCGGTGCGGCCACAGCTGCACCGTCGGGCCGGCGCCGAGGTCCGGTACGTCCGGGAGCAACGGCCTGGCGTCGACCAGCTCCGCGCCCGTACGACGCACCACATCGGCGACCTGGACCCGGGTTTCCGCCAAGTGCGGCGAACACACCACGTACCCCACAACACCGCCCGGCCGAACCGCCGTCAGTGCGGCGACGGCCAGTTCCCGCTGCAGCTTCACCAACGGCTTCACGTCCGCCAGTTGCCGCCGCCACCGCGCCTCGGGGCGGCGGCGCAACGCGCCAAGGCCCGTACAAGGCGCGTCGACGAGCACTCGATCGAAGCCACCCTCGGGCAGCCGCGGATCCTCGCCCACCGACCGGCCGTCGGCGACCACGACCGTGACCGGCAGGCCTTCGGTCGTACGAGCCACCAGGTTCGCGCGGTGCTCGGCCTGCTCGACGGCCACCACCGACGCCCCTCGCTGCGCCGCCAGCGCGCCCAGCACGCCAGTCTTGCCGCCCGGCCCAGCGCACAGGTCCAGCCACCGCTCGTCCGCACCGGCCAGCTCGACGTTCGCCAACGCCAGCGCGCACAGCTGACTGCCCTCGTCCTGGACGGCGGCGCGGTTGTCGCGGACAGCCTCGATCGCCGCCGGGTCGCCGCCGTCAAGGTAGATCGCGTACGGGCTAAACCGGCCAGCGGTCCCGCCGGACGCGGCCAGCAGCTCGTCCCGGTCGATCCGGCCCGGCCGGGCCACCAGGTGGGTGGCGGCCGGCGCGCCGTCGGCGGCCAGCGCGGCGGCGGTCTCGGCCAGCGCGCCGATGCCCCCGGCTGGCTTCTCTCCCAACGCGTCGGCGAACGCCCGGACGATCCACTCCGGATGCGAGTGCTCGATGGCCAGATGCGCGACCGGGTCCTTCTCGGGATCCGGCGCCACCTCGACCATCCACGCGTCGAACTCACGCTCGGCGACTCGGCGCAGCACCGCGTTCACGAACTTCGCTGGCCCGTCGGTGACCGCGACCCGGGCCACCTCGACGGTGGCGGCGACCGCGGCATGCGCCGGCACCCGCATGTGAAGCAGTTGGTACGCACCCAGCCGCAGCAGCTCCAACACCCGCGGATCGACCTGCTTGAGCGGCCGCGAACTGCAGAGTTCCAGCACCTTGTCCAGCTGCCCGGTGCTGCGCAGGGTCCCGTAGGCCAGCTCGGTGGCGAAAGCCGCGTCCCGGCCGACGATCCGCCGGTCGGCCAGCATGCCCGGCAGCACCAGGTTCGCGTACGCACCGCGGGCCGTCACCGCGACGAGAGTGTCGAAGGCGGCCCGGCGGGGCGCGTCGGGCTGCGGCGGCTTGTACGGCCGGGTGGCCTTCCGCGCCGGCCGGCGCGGGCCCTGACCAGTCATCGGCCAAGCACCTCGCCGCCGTTCAGGCGCAAGCCGCGGGCCCAGTCGGCGGCCGGCATCGCCCGCTTGCCCTCGGCCTGCACCTCACCCAGCTCCAGCGCAGTCGTACCCGTCCCCACGAGAACATGCTTCTTCGAGACCACGAGTTCCCCCGGTGCGGGTTGCTTGAGCCCGATCACCGCCGGTTGGTAGACGGGCTTGACCGGCCCGAGTTTCACCCGGTGGCCGCCCAGCGTCGTCCAGGCACCCGGTGCCGGCGTACAAGCGCGGATCCGGCGGTCGACGGCCCGAGCCGGTTCCTCCCAGCGCACCCGCGCGTCGTCGACGCTGATCTTCGGCGCGAGCGACACGCCATCGGCCGGCTGCGGGACCGCCACCGCTGTGCCGGCCTCGATCGCATCGAGCACCGCGACCAGCAGTTTCGCGCCGGACAAAGACAGGCGGGCGAGCAGGTCACCGGAGGTGTCGCCGGCGGTGACCTGCTCGGTCACCGTGCCGTACACCGGGCCGGTGTCCAACGACTCCTCGATCGTGAAGACGCTCGCGCCGGTGATGTCGTCGCCGTGCAACAGCGAATGCTGCACGGGTGCCGCGCCGCGCCAGGCCGGCAACAGTGAGAAGTGCAGGTTCAGCCAGCCGTGCTTGGGGATGTCGAGAGCGCTGCGCGGGATAAGCGCGCCGTACGCGACCACCGGGATGCAGTCCGGCGCGAGCGCCCGCAGGTGCTCCTGGAACTCCGGCTCGGACGGCCGGCGCGGGCTCAGCACCTCGATGCCGAGCTCGTCAGCGAAGGTGGCCACCGGCGACCGGTGGGCCTGCCGGCCACGGCCGGCTGGCGCGTCCGGCCGCGTGACAACCGCCACCAGGTCATGAGCCGAGGCCTGGATCGCGCGCAGGGCGGGCAGTGCGGGTTCCGGCGTACCGGCGAAGACGAGTTTCAGCGGATCGTCCCATGCAGCTCGGACGGGCTCAGTTTGATGACCGGCGGGGCGTCCGGGTTGAACCACTCCGCCTCGCGTACCGCCTTCATGGCGGCCCGTTTGGTCTCGCCCTCCAGCCGGTCCAGGAACAGCACGCCGTCCAGGTGATCGGTCTCGTGCTGCAGGCAGCGGGCCATCAGCCCGGTGCCGACGATCTGCAGCGGGTCGCCGTACTCGTTGAAGCCCTTGGCGATCACGTTCTGCCGGCGCTTGGTGTCGAAGTAGAGCCCGGGGATGGACAGGCAGCCCTCCGGGCCCTCCTGCTCCTCCTCGTCGGTGAACTCCAGCACTGGGTTGGCGATGTGGCCGACCACGTCGTCGATGTCGAAGGTGAACACCCGAAGACCGACGCCGAGCTGGGGCGCGGCGAGGCCAGCGCCTTCCTTCTCGTGCATGGTGTCGATCAGGTCCGCGACCAGCTGGCGCAGCTCCTTGTCGAACGTACGCACCGGGTCCGCCGGCGTACGCAACACCGGATCGCCAAACAAGCGGATCGACTGGACGGTCACACGGGTCTCCTCACCTCCGGCCGACCCGGCACGAATCGGGACAGCTAACCAGGTGACATTTTAGGCAGCGAGCTGCGGGCTTGTTCACCGCGGTCAGCACTGCGAACAGCACGCGAGCGGACGGGCCTCTGCACGTCCGCTCGCTCTGTGCCCTGCTCAACACACTGATTTCTTTATCGGCGCTCGACGACTTGGGGGACCCGTCTTGCGATGAGCATGAGGATAGCGGAAATAACCACCACGTGGGGCGCTTCGGAAGAACAAAACAAACAGAACTCCGCTGACGGAAATGGTTTGTCGTCAGCGACAAATATCCGGCTGGCAGGATGGACGTCATCCGACCCGCTTCCGAGGAGACCCGTGCCCGACCCCCGCGCCTCACTTGGCTTCGCGCCGCCGGCGAACGAGTGGCTGGACAGCATCCAGAACCTCGCTGCCACCGAGGTCGTACTTCCCGACGACCATACCGCTGACCAGCAACTACGTGACCTCGGCGTACTCGAAGCCGACCGCGCCGACATCCTCGCCGCCCGGCCGGCCCAGCCCGAGCTGCGCTGGCTTCTGGACCGCTGCCACACGCAACTCGTCGCTGACATCGACCAATCACCAGGCATGCTTCCCTGGCCCGAGCTGCCCACGTCGTACGGCCCAGTCGGCCGCTTCTTCTACGTCTGGGTCTTCCTGACCGCACTGCCGGCCATCCGCGACTGGCACGCCCAACACGGCATCACCGACGCCGAGTCACGGGAGATTCTCCAGGACGTCGGCCGCCAAATCGCCGTCCACCGCCGCCTTTTCGACGGCGTCAGCGGCCTGCACACCCAGGCGTGGTTGACCCTGCACTTCCGCGCCCAGATCTTCTCCTTCGGCCGCCTCCAGTTCGAGCGCCAACACTCCCGGGTGACGGTCCCCGACGTACTCGCCCTCGGCGACCCGGTCCTGAGCGTCCACATCCCAGAAACCGGCCCGCTACTTCCAGCCGCCTGTGACGCTTCGTTCGCCGCTGCCGCGAAGTTCTACCGCGAGCACTTCCCGGCCGAGAAGTACGAGCTAGCCGTGTGCCGCTCATGGCTGATGGACACACAGTTGGCGGACTACCTGCCGGCCGAATCGAACATCATGGCGTTCCAAAACCGATTCACCTCGAGCGGAGAGCAGTCCCCCGGCGATGCCGCCGTTCTCGAGTTCGTGTTCCGGTACGCGGGTACGAATCTCGACTCGCTGCCCCAGGACACCGGCCTCCAGCGAGCCGTTGTCGCACATCTTCGATCCGGCAAACGCTGGTTAGCCGCCACTTCCTACTGCCGCCTGTAGGAAGCGGTCCGACGTCGAGTGCAGTACAAAACCCCACTCTCGACGTCGAGAGTGGGACATTGTCCCGCACTCGACGTAAATCCAGCCCCAACTTCTGACCTACCCGGCCAATAGACCTAGATCAACTCCGACGGGTCGACCTGAATCCGAACTGGATCAGGGGCCTTGCGGGCACTTCGCACCCCAGCCGCCTGGTGCAGGGCGGCCGCCAATGCCAACCCCGCGCCCCGCCGCACTCGTACCAGCGCGCGCTCGGTGTCCTCATCCTCAGCATCGGACACCGCCACCGGCCCTAACACCTCGCCGCCCTCGGGGAGGTGGAACGCCTGCAGGAAGTCGGCGACGGCGTCGGCGCGGCCAGTCAGGGAGGCCATTCTCACGGCCGGGGGGAACCCCAGGGCCGTACGGTCGGCGAGCTCGCTGCTCGCGTGCCATCCCGGGTCCCACCGAAGCAACGCCTGCACGACGGGCACCGAACCATCGGCGTGCGCGACGACGATCCCACCGCGTTGGGCGGGGCGTACGAGCGCGACGGCGTTCGCCCATCGGCGCAGGGTTTCCTCGGACGCGCGCAGGTCGGCCCGGGTCAGCAGAGCCCAGCTGTCCAGCAACAACGCGGCTCCGTAGCCGCCGTCGGCGACCGGTTCGGCGCCGGGCGTGGCGATCACCAGGGCCGCTTCGGCCGGCACGGTCGCGAGCACACCGTCACGGCCGGAGGTGCGTACGGGTGTGCCTGCGAAGGCGCGGCCGAGTTCCTCGGCGGTCCGGCGGGCGCCCACCACGGCTGCCCGGAGCCGCCGTGACCCACACTCCGAGCAGGTCCAATCGCCCGCCAACCGGCCGCACCAGCGGCAGCTGGGCACCGCGTGGCCGCTGGACAGCGCCAGCGGGCCGGAGCAGGCCGAGCAGCGGGCCGAGGCCCGGCAGCGCTCGCAGGACATCGACGGCAGGTAGCCCCGGCGCGGGACCTGGACAAGGACGGGTGCGCCGTCGGCGAGCGCCTTGCGGGCGGCCTGCCACGCGATAGTGGGCAGCCGAGCGGCCATTGCGCCGGCGTCCCGCTCCTGGTCACGTTCGTCGCCGACCGGTACCACCCTGGGGCTGGCGGACCGCACCACCGCGCGGTCAGCAGCCAGCTCATGCGCCCAGCCGGACTCGATGAGCAGCTGCGCTTCCGCGGTCCGTCCGTACGCGCCGATCAGGACAGCGCCGCCGCCGTGCTGTGCGCGCGTCAACAGAACCTGACGGGCGTGCGGATAGGGGGCGCGGGGCTCGGCATGCAGGTCGTCGCCGTCGTCCCAGATCGCCACCAGACCGAGGTCGGCGACCGGCGCGAAGGCCGCCGCACGGGTGCCGGCGACCACCCGGACCTGCCCGCGGCTGGCTCGCAACCAGCGCCTGTACCGAGCTTCCGGGCCGAGCGCGGCGGACAGGCTGACGTGCTGCCCATCGCCCAGTACGGCGGTCAACGCGGCATCCAATCGATCCAGATCGCGCTGGTCTGGGACCACCAGAACAGCGCCACGACCGGAACGTACGCACGCGGCGGTGGCCTCGGCGAGCCGAGCCGGCCAGTCCTCGCCAGGCAGCGCACCCCAGACCGCCCGCGGCGAGCGGCCGTCCTGAAGAGCGGTCAAATAGGCCGCTCCGGTCGCATAGCGCTGCCAGCCGTCAGCAGCCGGCGCGGCGACCTCGGGCAACGGCTCGTCCGTCGTACGAGCGGCATTCTCAGCGCGCGCGTGCCGGGGCGGCACCGCCAACCGAAGCACATCGGCGAGCGTGCCGGCATACCGATCGGCGACCTGCCGCGCCACGGTCCCGATCTCGGTGCTCAGCACCGCCTCAGCGGACACCGCACGCTGCAGAAATGCGAGCTTGCCGGGATGTTCACTGGCCTCCAGCCGGGCCAGCACGAAGCCATCCACCAGCTGTCCGGAGAACCTCACCCGGACCCGCCCGCCTGGCACCACCTGCTCGTCCGCGGTGGCTGGCACGAGGTAGTCGAACGGGCGGTCCAGGTGCGCCAGCGACATGTCCACGGCCACCCGGGCGACCGGCAGCCGCTCAGCGGGCTCCGGTCCGGCCGTGGCCTTGCGGCGCGCTGGGCGCACGGCCAGACCGCGCAGCGCGAGCTGCCCCTCCCCCTCGTTCACGCACCCAGGTCTACCAGAGGCCCACGACCGAACCGCCGCGACCAAACTGGTGCGGCCCACCACACGTCAAGACAAGATGAACTCAACACGGCCTAGACTGCGGTTCCGGTGGATCGAGAGGCAGGCCTTGATCAGCGAGTCTTTGGCGTTTCATGTCCTGGGCCCGTTCGAAGTGCTCGTCAACGCGGAACCCGCGGTGGTGCAGGGCCGCCAGCGGTCGGTGTTGGCCGCGCTCGCGCTGTCCGCCAACCGGGTCGTCTCCTACCGGGCGCTCACCGAGTACGCGTGGCCCGAGCCGCCGCCGAGCCGCAACAGCCTGCAGACGGTGGTGGCCCGACTCCGCCGCCAGCTCGGCACCGACACGATCGTCACCGTCGGACCCGGTTACCTGCTCCGGGTCGATCCGTTGGCGGTCGACGCGCTGCGGTTCCGCGACCTGCTGCGAGCCTCCCGCGCCGCCGGCGAGCCGGCGGCTGAGCTGGAGTTGTTGCACCAGGCGCTGGCCCTGTGGCGCGGCGACCCGCTCAGTGACGTGCCGTCCGACCTGCTCCAACGCGAGGCCGCCGCCGAACTCACCGAAGACCTGCTGTCAGCGCTGGAACGTCGACTGGATCTCGACCTGGCCAACGGACGGCACCGCGAGGTGCTGGCCGAGCTGCGCGGCCTGACCAGCACCTATCCGCTCCGGGAAGCCCTCTGGCAGCGACTGATGCTGGCGCTGCATCGCGGTGGCCGGCGGGCCGACGCGCTGGAGGCGTACCGGTCGGTGGCCACCGCCGTACGCGATCAGCTTGGTCTGGATCCCGGCCGGGATCTCGCCGACCTGCACCAGGCCATCCTCGAAGACCGAGCGTCGCTGGCCGTGCCGGAGACCGCACCGGCCTCGCCGACCGCGCTGGTACGCCCGCCGCGGCAGCTGCCGTCGGACATCGCCGGTTTCGCCGGCCGGGCCGACCACCTGGCCACCCTGGACGCGCTGATCCAGCCGGTCGCCGGCCGGACGCCGAGCGCGGTGGTGATCTCGGCGATCGACGGCGCCGCCGGGATCGGCAAGACCGCGCTCGCGGTGCACTGGGCGCACCGGGTCAGCGACCGGTTTCCGGACGGCCAGCTCTACCTGAACCTGCGCGGCTTCGGCCCCGGCGCACCCGTACCCGCGGCCGACGCACTCGACACCGCGCTGCGATCGCTGAACGTGCCGGCGGACCGGATCCCGGCCGACCTGGACGCCCGGGCGGCCGCGTTCCGCAGCGAGCTGGCCGGCCGGCGGCTGCTGATCCTGCTGGACAACGCTCGGGACAGCGACCACGTACGCCCGCTGCTGCCGGGCAGCGACTCGCTGGTGCTGATCACCAGCCGTCGCCAGTTGCGCGGTCTGACCGCCCGCGAAGGCGCCCAGCGGATCACCGTCGGGCAGCTGACCACGCCGGAGGCGTTGTCGCTGCTGTCGGCCGCGGTCGGCGCCGAGCGGGTGGCCCGAGAGCCGGCCGCGGCGGCCGGCATCGTCGAGCTGTGCGACCGGCTGCCGCTGACCGTACGACTGGCCGCCGAACCCGCGGCCCGGCATCCGAGCCGGCCACTGGGCGACCTGCTCAGCGACCTGCACCACCAGCGGCACCGACTGGACACCTTCGCCCTCGATGACGCCCCAACGGACCTGCGGGCGGTCTTCTCGTGGTCGTACCAAGCCCTCGCCGCGCCGGCCGCGCTGCTGTTCGCGCTGCTCGGACTGCATCCCGGCAACGACGTGAGCATCGGCGCCGCAGCCGCGCTGGCTGGCCTCGACAACCGCCGCGCGGCCGCCCTTATGGATGAGCTGGTCTCGACCAGCATGCTGGAACGGCGGTCCGCCGACCGATACGAGTTCCACGATCTGCTCCGCGAGTACGCGCGCGAAGTCGCCGAGACCGAGCTGACCGACCGGGACCGCAGCGCGGCGATCGACCGGCTACTGGACTGGTACGTGCACACCGCCGCCAACGCGCGCGAGCGGCTCAGCGAATACCCCCACGGAATGCGGCTACCGGCGCCGCACCCAGGCGTCACACCGGCGGTCTTCGAGGACTACCCGCGGGCCATCGGCTGGTGGGACAGCCAGCGGCCGGCAATCACCGCGGCCGTCGACCTCGCCGTCGAACGAGGCTCGCACCGGCACGCCGCGGTGCTCGGCGAGCTGGGCTGGTCGTACCGCTACATCCGCGGGCACTGGGCCGAAATGCTCCGGATCGGTGAGGTGGCGGTCCGGTCCGCGCGCCTGGCCGGCGACCCGTTCCTGGAGGCGAAGGTCCTTAACGGCCTGGGCACCCCGTACAGCAGGACCGGCCGCATCGACGACGCGATCAACGCCTGCCGGCAGGCGTTGCTGCTGTTCGAGCGGCTCGACGCGCCGGTGGAGCAGGTGATGTGCCTGATCAACATCGGCTCCAGCTACAACCTCTCGGGCCGGTACGAGGAAGCGCACGAGACGCTCGCGCAGGCGCTGGTGCTGTGTCCGGACGCGGAGCCGCGCGGCTCCGAGGCGATGGTGCTCAACAACCTGGCGGTCGCGTTCAACGGCCTCGGCCGGTACGCCGACGCGGCCCGGCAGGCGCGGCGCGCAGCGGCCATCTTCCGCGACCTGAACGAGCCGGCCCGACTGGCGTACACGTTGGAGACCGAGGCGGACGCGTACGCCGGACAGGGCGACCTGGCCGGTGCGATCGCCATCTATCAGGATGCCCTTCACCAGGCCGAACAGGCCGGCGTCACGACCCTGGCGGTGGCCATCCGGCGCAGCCTGGGCAAGCAGTTGCTCGCAGATGGGCGGTCCGGCGAAGCCCGAGCGGTGTGGACCGAGGCGCTACACGTCTGCGTCGATCGCGGTGACCCGGAGGCGGATCACCTCCGCGCGTTGCTGGCACGGCTGGACCTGCCCACCACCAGCCACCACTGAGTCTTGGCCACTGAGTTTTGGCCGCGACTTGTCGCGAATAGTGGTATTCGTTACGATTTTGACGATGCCGCCTGCAGCTGCCTGATCGGGCATTCTCTTTTCCTCCCATTTGCCGGCTCCCCTCGCTTGGTCGTACCTTTAATTCATTGCGAGATGAATTAAATGGAGGCAGAGATGACCGATGTGGACGTACCGATCCTGATTGTCGGCGCCGGACCCACCGGACTGACCATCGCGCGTGAGCTGGCCCGGCACGGCGTACGCGACAGCATTCGGCTGATCGACCGGGCGCCGGAGGCGTCGCGCACGTCCCGGGCGCTTGTCGTCCAGGCCCGTACGCAGGAGCTCTACGACGACATGGGGATCATCGAGTCGATGCAGGCGGCTGGCGAGGAGGTGCCGGGCCTGCACATCCTGTTCACCAACAGCTCGGCTGACGTACGGATGGACCTGAGGGGCCTGCTGACCGCTCCCGACATCCGCAGCCACTACCCCAGTTCCTGGACCATCTCGCAGAACGAGACCGAGCGGGTGCTGGCCGAGCATCTCGCCGAGTTCGACCTGGAGATCGAGCGCGACCTCGCGGTCATCGACATGATCGCCGACGACACCGGCGTGACGGTCACGACCCGTCGTGGGGACGGCACCCAGCAGACCATTCGCGCTGGTTACGTGATCGGTTGCGACGGCGCGCACAGCGCGGTCCGCAAAGCCAGCGGGATCCCGTTCGAGGGCTCCACGTACGAAGAAGAGTTCATCATGGCGGACGCGAAGCTTGACTGGGAGCTGCCGCACGGCGACCTCTACGTCTTCCCGTCCAAGATCGGCATCATGGCCGCGTTCTCGATGCCGGGCCAGGACCGCTACCGGATCTTCGGCAATGTCAAGACTCCGGAGACCGGACACTCCGGCGAGTACAGCGAGCCGACCCACGAGGAATTCCAGGCGATGCTGGACAACCGCGCGTCGGTGCCGGCCAAGGTCGTCGAGGAGTACTGGGTCAGCCGCTATCGGATCCACCGCCGCTCGGTGCCGCGCTATCGCGACGGCCGGATCTTCCTGGTCGGCGACGCCGCACACGTACACAGCCCGGCCGGCGCGCAGGGCATGAACACCGGCATCCAGGACGCGTACAACCTCGCGTGGAAGCTCGCGTTGGTGCAGCGTGGCGTGGTCACCGGCGCGAACGCCGAGGTCCTGCTGGACAGCTTCAACGACGAGCGGCACCCGGTCGGCGTCCAGCTGCTCAAGACCAGCGACCGGATGTTCCAGATCGCGTCCGGCCAGGGCGCCGCGCAGGCGTTCATGCGCGAGTTCCTCGCGCCGACGCTGGCCAAGACGGTGCTGACCCGTGAGTCGTTCCGGCGCTTCTTCGCCGGCATCCTCTCCCAGCTGGCCGTCCACTACCCCAAGTCGCCGCTCAACCTGTCCGAAGGCACCCACTGGGGTGAGGCGCCCGAGCCGGGCGAGCGGGCTCGCGAGGCTGACGTCCAGATCGACGGCACGGCCGGCCGGATGTACGACGTGTTCCGCGGCACCCACCACACCGTCCTGCTTTTCACCGGGCACGACGAAGGCTCGATGACCAGCATCGAGTTGGCCCGCATCGCGACCAAGCTGGAAGCGGACTTCGGCGATCTCGTACGCGCTCGGGTTGTCAGCGCGGAGCGGTTCGCCGACCACCCCATGGTCATCGGCGACCTCGAACGCGAGGTCCATAAGACGTACGCCGTCGAGAAGGCCAGCGCTTTCATCGTCCGGCCCGACTCGTATCTCGCCTACCGCTCCCAGCCGGTTTCCGCTGACCAGATCACCGCCTACCTGACCTCCAAGCTCTCCTAGAGGCGGACGGATAGTTAAGGAGTCGTTGTGGTCACTACGTCCACGCCCACCGCGAGCAGTGTTCTGGTCCAGCGCGCGCTGACCATCAACGGCATGTTTCTCATGGTCGTCGGGGGTGTTCAGGTCATCCTGGAACTGTCCGGCTACTTCGGAATCGGACTGTACGCCGCCGCCTTCCACTCGTCGCCGTACACGATCGGCTTCGCTGAGGCGCACGGTCTCGCGTTGATTATTGGTTGGACGCTGTTTTCCCAGCGGTCAAAGGCATATCGCCCGGCGAATCACATCCTCGCTGTGTCGGTGCACGTTTTGCTGGCAGCGGCGAACATCTTCTTCTGGCGCAGCTATCCGGCTTTCGGCATGGTGGTGCCCGGCATTTTGTCGACTGTCGCGCATATCGGGTTGGTCATCCTGCAGGTTGTGGTGCTCAGCCGGCAATCGGGCGACAGACCGTCCTAAGTACAGTGCCGCGGGTCCCCGCGCAGGTACGCGGGGACCCTGGTATGCCGTAGAGATGGCTGAAGCTGTCGTACGGGTGGATGGGCGGGCGTTGACCTGCGCCGAGGTCGCGCTGGTGGCGGACGGGCAGGCGCGGGTCGAGCTGGACTACGAGGCGGTCAGCCGGGCTGAACAGTCGTGGCAGCTGGCCGGCGACCTCGCCACCCGCCGGCACGTCTATGGACGTACGACCGGCGTCGGCGCGAACCGTGACGAGGCGGTCCCGGCGGAGGCCGCCGGCGACTACGGCCTGCGGTTGTTGCGCAGCCACGCCGGCGGCGGTGGAAGTCCGTTGCCGGCTCCGCACGTACGAGCGATGCTGCTGATCCGGCTGAACCAGCTGGCCACCGGCCGTTCCGGCGCCCATCCGCGGCTGCCGACGGCGTTGGCGCAGGCGCTCGCGGACGGCGCCCTGCCGCTCGTCCACCGGTTCGGCGCGATTGGCACCGGCGACCTGACCGCGCTGGCCGAGACCGGGCTGGCGCTGGCCGGCGAGCGGCCGTGGGCGGTCGGCCACCTGCCGGCGATCCCGATCGACACCGGTGACGCGCTTGCCTTTATGAGCAGCAACGCGGCCACTCTCGCGGAGTCCGCGCTGGTGTGCGTCGGCCTCGACCGGCTGCTGCGGGCCAGCCACTGCGTCGCGGCGCTCTCGTACGTGGCGCTGGACGGGTCACCGGAGGCGTACGCGACGCCCGTCCACGAGGCCCGGCCACATCCCGGCCAGGTCGAATGCGCCGCCGAGATTCGCCGGCTGCTCGGCATGCACGGAGTCACCAAACCCGGTAGCCGACTCCAGGATCCGTACGGCCTGCGGGCGTTTCCGCAGGTCCAAGGGCCGGCGCTGGACACTCGGCGGTATTTGGAGCAGGTGCTGGAAATCGAGATCAACGCCAGCGCGGAGAACCCGATGGTGTCCGTCGCGGACGGGAACGTGTTCCACCACGCGCACTTCCACACGGCATATCTGGCGCTTGCCCTCGACCAGGTCCGGTCCGCGCTGCACTCGGTCGCCGAGCTGTCCGCGGCCCGGCTCGGCGACCTGGTCGAGCCGGCTTTCACCGGCCTGTCGCCGTTCCTCGCGGCCGGCCCGCCGGGCAGCTCCGGGGTGATGATCCTGGAGTACGTGGCGCACGACATGCTCACGCAGCTGCGGCAGGCCGCGCTGCCGGTGTCGCTCGGGACGGCCGTGGTGTCCCGCGGAATGGAGGACCACGCCAGCTTCTCCACCCAGGCGGCCCGGCAGACCGCCGCCGCGGCCGACGCGTACCAGCAGGTCCTCGCCTGCGAGCTGGTCGCAGCCGTACGCGCGCTCCGGATGCGGCACGCGGAAATGCTGGACATCCCCGCCCGTACCGCCTTCGACCAAGCCTGCGCAGTCCTGGACGCGGACCTCTCGGACCGCTCGCTGACCGCCGACGTACAGGCCGCCGCCGACCTCCTCCCCTCCCTCGCCGACCTCTGATCCCTCTGACACCAAAACCGCTCCGCCGAGCGACGCAATTTCTGTGGCACTCGCCGAACGCCACACTTTTCTTGCCATTGGACAACTCTTGGCTCATCGACTGCAGCACAAAATCCCGCACTCGACATCGAGTGCGGGACATTGTGCCGCACTCAACGCCGAAGTTTCGCGCTGTAGCGGGTAATTCAGCGGAACCAGGCCAGACGCACGCAAGAGGCATCGCGGCCAAAGGTTCAGGCGGGTACGACGGCCAAGCGGCCGACGGTTTTGCCGTCGGCTAGGCGCTGGACGGCGTCGGGGACCTCGGTGAAGGGGATCTGTTCGGTGATCAACGGCTTGATGGCGCCGGCGTCGGCGAGCTTGGTCAGCTCGGCGTGGCACTCGGCGACCAGCTGCGGCGCGCGCTGGGTGTAGAGGCCCCAGTGCAGGCCGACGATCGAGTAGTTCTTGATCAGCGCGTGGTTGATGCCCGGCGTCGGGATGGTGCCGCTCGCGAACCCGATCACCAGGATCCGGCCCTCGAAGGCGATCACCTTGGTGGACTGCTGGTACGCGTCACCGCCGACCGGGTCGTACACGACGTCCACGCCTTTTCCGTCCGTCGCCGCCTTGACGGCCGCAATGACGTCTTCCTTTTTGCGGTCAATGACCAGGTCCGCACCCAGCTGCCGGGCGAAGTCGGCCTTCGCCTCGCCGCCCACCACGCCGATCACCCGCGCTCCGGCCGCCTTGCCCAGCTGCACGGCCGCGCTACCGACCCCGCCGGCCGCGGCATGTACGAGCAGAGTCTCACCCGGCTGGAGGTTGGCTCGGCGATGCAATGCGAACCAGCCGGTCTGATAGCCGATGAACAGCGCGGACGCCTCCGCGTCGGTCAGCGACGCTGGTGCGGGGAAGGCGGCGATCGCGCCGGTCAGCGTGAGGTCCGCGAACGCGCCGGGCGCTCCGCCCAGCACTCGGTCCCCCGGCTTGAACCCGGTGACGCCTTCGCCGACCTCCAGGACCTCGCCGCACATCTCCTGGCCGATCGTGAACGGCAGCGGCGGCTTGACCTGGTAGAGCCCGCGGCACATCAGCGCGTCCGGGAAGTTCACCGCCGCGGCCAGCGGCTTGACCAGCAGTTGCCCCGCCGCTGGCGTCGGGTCGTCGACTTCGACGAGCTTCAGAACCTTCGCCGGCTCCCCGAGCTCCTGAACCTGCCAGGCCCGCATACGCCTCTCCCATCGATCGCCGTCATCCTGCGGCTCACCATACGTGCCCCCGCCGCCATTCCCATACCGACCGGTCGGACGGTATGGGCGTGCGGCCGTCTTGGAGCCTTTCGTGTATCCAGCCGACATCCACCGGTTCGTTGCTCGGGGGAAGATCAAAGTCAAGACCTTGCCCTTCGGGCGGACTCTCCTGGATCGAGAGTCAGCCGCCGACTGTTTTGCCGCGGGATGGGACGACGTAGACGGCGGGTGGTTCGGGTGCGGCGTTCCAATGCAAGCCGTCCTGGCTGACCAGCCACACGGCGGGCACCTGCTTGTCGGGGTCCTTCTCGACCCGGACATTCGCTACGACGCCGCCAGCCGCGGTGTCGCCGAGCCATTGGACGTGGCCGGCCCCGATGGCCTGGGCGAACGTCTGGCCACCGTCCTTGCTGATCCAGACCTGGGCGTCGTCAGGCTGCCCTGGCGCGTACGCCCGGACCAGCAGTGATCCGTCGGACCGCAGCGCGCCGCCACCGATCTGGCGATTGGGCAGTCCATGGGCGGAAACCCGATCCCAACTGCCGCCGCCGTCCGTCGAAACATAAACGGCGCCGGTCCGTCCGATCGCGTACGCCGTCCGGCCGTCGACATCGACAATGTCGGCCGGAATCTGATCGGCGAGTTTCCAGCTGCGGCCTGCGTCATGGCTGATCGCAGGCGATGAATGCGAGGCCGGTGCCTTGCTGGCGGACGTACGGATGACCTCCTTGTTCACCAGCGTCCACAACGATCCGTCGGCGGCTTGCCGCAGGTGACCGCCGGGCTGCCACCAACTCCCTGGATTGTCGTCCTCGACGACCTGCAGCGGCGGCTGGTGAGCGAGTGGTTTCCGCGCACCGCTGCCCGGGTCCTGCGCCGCCAGCCCGAGAGTTCCACCGTTCGTGACGTGGAGGTAGGTGATGGCCCGCCAGCCGGACGGAACCTGGTCGACGGTGGCCTCAGGCGCGGACCGCCGCGTCCAACTCTGGCCTCCATCCAGGCTCACGTAGTCGCCGATGGTCACTGTCTGGCCGTCGCCGGCGACCGGGCCAGCCGGCTCACTGGGGGTTCCGTCGACACTGTTCACCAGCTTCGGGATCTCCGCCGGCAGGGTCCACGCCTGCCAGGTGTAGCCGCCGTCGAGCGTTCGCGTCAGCGCGAACTTCCCGTCCTTCGTACGCGTCAGCGCATATGTCCGCCATTCGTCGGCGGTCCCGCTCGACATCAGCTCCATCCGCTGGTCAGCCGGGATCTTCACGCCGTGCAGCGGCCCGTGTACGGCCGGCGGCAGCAGCGGCGGAGTACCCGTCGGCGGCGCCCACACAGCGGTGGCCGGCGGCAGCGTCCGATCGGTGTCGGAGCCCAGCCGCGGCGCCGCGTAGGCGGCGAGTGCCACCACCACGACGATGGCGACCGGGACAAGCACCCAGCTCTGGCGGCGGATCCGGCGCCGTGTCAGGCCTTTGCGGTGAATCGACGCGAGGTCGGGAAAAGCACCGAGCTCGTCGACTTTCTCGCGGACGTCAACAAAATCTGCTGGAGTGGTCATGATCTATGCACCTGCCTTGGTCAGATCGTCCGCGAGCAGCGAACCGAGGGCGGCACGGCCGCGGGACAGCCGCGATTTGACAGTGCCCTGCGAGACACCGAGGGTGGCCGCGATGTCGACGACCGGCAGGTCGGCGATGTAGTGCAGCGCCACAGTCTCGGCCTGCGGGCGTGGCAGCCGGCGGATCGCGGCCATCACCGCGACCCGGTCGGGCGACGCTCCGTCGACCACCGGATCAGGGTCGGCCGCGCGTCTGAGCAGCAACGCCAGGTGTTTCGCGCGTTTCCACCTACTGACCGCGATGTTCCTCGCGACGGTGCGCGGCCAGGCCTCCGGGCTGTCCGCCGCGAGGATGTTCTCGCGCTTGGACACGGCCCGTACGAACGCCTCTGCGACCACGTCCTGCGCCTCGGTCATGTTGCCGGTCAGCGCGTACATGCTGACCAGCAAGCGTCTGTAGGTGTTCCGGAAGATGTGATCGAGGTCGGCGTCCGGTGTCCGGTCGCTCATCGTCCCCCCGCTTGTCGAGTTCAGAAGCAGTGTCACAGGGGATGACAGACGACCAGGGGGTCGGGTTCCACGCGATCTCAGGCGAATATGCCTGGTTACCCGCACTGGCGCAGAGGCATGTGTGAATGAGGCCCATGGTTAAGCGGGGCCGCGTATGACGTACTGCTCGAACCGGACACCGTCCGGCAGCTCAACCGACCCGACGCTCAGCCGCGCCCTGCGCGCGCTCCATGAATGATCCAGCGCGCCAACTCGTCATCCGCCATGATCACCACCCGATTCGCCGCCCGGCGGATCGGGAGTCCGGGCGGCGCTTCTCGTACTGTGAGCTGTCGGCAGCGGAGAAACCCGAGAAACTAGTTGGTGACAGCGGCCTTCAGAGCGTCGGCGCGGTCGGTCTTCTCCCAGGTGAACTCGTCCAGCTCACGGCCGAAGTGGCCATACGCGGCGGTCTTCTGGTAGATCGGGCGGAGCAGGTCCAGGTCGCGGATGATCGCGGCCGGGCGCAGGTCGAACACGGACGTGATGGCGTCCTGGATCTTGGCCGGCGCGACCGTCTCGGTGCCGAAGGTCTCGACGAACAGGCCGACCGGCTGGGCCTTGCCGATCGCGTACGCGACCTGGACCTCGACCCGGGCGGCGAGGCCGGCGGCGACCACGTTCTTGGCCACCCACCGCATCGCGTACGCGGCGGAGCGGTCGACCTTGGACGGGTCCTTGCCGCTGAAGGCGCCGCCGCCGTGCCGGGCGAAGCCGCCGTACGTGTCGACGATGATCTTGCGGCCGGTGAGGCCGGCGTCGCCCATCGGGCCGCCGATCTCAAAGCGGCCGGTCGGGTTCACCAGCAGCCGGTAGTCGCTGGTGTCCAGGCCCAGCTCCTTCAGCTCGGGCGCGACCACGTGCTCGGCGATGTCGGGCTGCAGCAGCTCTTCGAGCGAGATGTCGGCGGCGTGCTGGCTGGAGACGACGACCGTGTCCAGACGCACCGCCTTGGTGCCGTCGTACTCGATGGTGACCTGGGTTTTGCCGTCGGGCCGCAGGTAGGGAATCACGCCGTCCTTGCGGACCTGGGTGAGCCGCCGGGCAAGCCGGTGCGCGAGCGCGATCGGCAGCGGCATCAGCTCGGGGGTGTCATCGTTCGCGTACCCGAACATCAACCCCTGGTCGCCGGCGCCCTGCCGGTCCAGCGCGTCCTCGACGCTCTCGCCGGTCCGCGCCTCGTACGCCGAGTCGACGCCCTGCGCGATGTCCGGCGACTGCGAGCCGATCGACACGCTGACACCGCAGGACGCACCGTCGAAGCCCTTGCGGGAGGAGTCGTAGCCGATCTCCAGGATCGTCTCGCGGACGATCTTGGGGATGTCGGCATACGCCTCGGTGGTGACCTCGCCGGCCACGTGCACCAGGCCGGTGGTCAGCAGCGTCTCCACGGCGACCCGGCTACGCTTGTCCTGCGCGAGCAGCGCGTCGAGGATGCCGTCGCTGATCTGGTCCGCGATCTTGTCCGGGTGGCCCTCGGTGACGGACTCCGAGGTGAACAGGCGTCGAGACACAACTCTCCCAGGTGCTGAGGCTTCTTTTTTGACTAGCGACCGAGTCTACTTGTGGATCCGCGCCGGTAGGGCACCCGGTACGGCGTGATGGACGCCACCCGGCCCGGACATCCACCGGAAACGCACGAAGGCTAACGATCGGTGATCGGGTGACGCTCGAGCGCGAATACCCGACGTCCACCGGATGAATCCCTTCGCGCGGCCTTTCTAGCAGCGGCTAAGCGTTGCTTTGATGCGTCTCATGAGCGAGCGTTCGGAGTTTGGGGTGTCCCGGCGGCGCCTCCTGGGCATGTCCGCGGCGGCGGCCGGGGCCGGTGCCCTCGGGTCGCTGCTACCGCCGTCCGTCCACGCGGCGATGGCGGCGCCGATGCAGCCCGGTGGCCTGCGGGCGATCGACCACGTGATCGTTCTCATGCAGGAGAACCGGTCTTTCGACCACTACTTCGGGCGGCTTCGGGGCGTACGCGGCTTCGCCGACCGGCATCCGCTGGCGCTGCCCGGCGGGCAGAGCGCCTTCCAGCAGCCGGCCGCCGGCCGCGACCCGGTGCTGCCGTTCTCGCTGCGCCGCGAGGCCGAGCGGGAAGGCCGGCCGGACACCGACATCCAGTATCTCGGCTCGCTCGACCACGGCTGGGCCGGCGGCGGAGTGGCCTGGTCGGGCGGCTGGAACAACGGCTGGATCGCCGCCAAGACGGCCGCCACCATGACGTATTACGAGCGCCAGGACATCGCCCTGCAGTACGAGCTGGCCGACACCTTCACGGTCTGCGACGCCTACCACTGCTCGCTTTTCGGTCCCACCAACCCGAACCGCAACTACCTGTGGTCGGGCAAGGTCGGCTACGAACCGGACGGGATCCGACGCGCGGTCGAGAACGACGCGTACGACTACGACCACAAAGGCTATTCCTGGTCGACCTACCCGGAGCGGCTGGAGGCGGCCGGTGTGAGTTGGCGGGTCTATCAGGAATTCGACAACTTTACCGACAACCCGCTCGAGTTCTTCCTGGCTTTCAAGAACATCGCGGACAAGGTGCTGGCGGCGGCCGGCCTGAAGTATCCGAGCATCAACGCCTTCTACGACGAGCTACTGACTTTCAGCGTGGACAAACAGAAGGCCCTAGCGGCTGCGCTGACCAACGGACTCACCGTGCTGACCGCCGCCGAACGCAGCCTTTACGACAAAGCCTTGTATCGCAGCGAAACGAACAGTCTCGTACCGCGACTGCGGGCCGACATCAAGGCCAAGAAGCTGCCCACGGTTTCCTGGCTGGTGCCCTCCGCGGTGCTCGCCGAGCATCCGGGCTCGTCCACACCGGTCGGCAGCGCCAACCTGATCTACGACGTGCTGGACGCCGTCGCGTCCGATGTGGACACCTGGTCGCGGACCGCGATTTTCCTGAACTTCGACGAAAACGACGGCTACTTCGACCACGTGCCGCCGCCTGTTCCGCCAGCACCGGTGAGCGGCAACAGCGACGACTACTACAACGGCCGGCCCATCGGGCTCGGCTTCCGCGTACCGATGACAGTGATCTCGCCGTGGTCGATTGGTGGTTTCGTCAACTCCGAGACCTTCGACCACACATCCGTGCTGCGTTTTCTGGAACGCTGGACCGGTGTCTCCGAGCCGAACATCAGCCCGTGGCGGCGGACCGTGGCCGGCGACCTGACCTCGGCTTTCGACTTCCGGAACAGCGGCAGGCCAGCAAAACTCACCCATCCGGGCGGCATTCCGGCGCCGATCACCCGCTGGCACCCGCAGCCGCCGGCCACCCAGGCGCTGCCCGACCAGGAGCCGGGCAACCGGCCGGCCCGGCCGCTGCCGTATCACCCGACGGTGGCGATCGAACCGGCCGCCGGCGGGCTGACCGTGGAGTTGGGCAACTACGGCAGCCGTACGACCCACTTCGCCATCTATTCGTACGCGCCGACGCCCACCCCGCCGCAACACGTGGACGTACGCGACCGGACCGTGCGGCCGGTCGGCGCGGTCGGCCCGTACCAACTGACGATCCAGGGCCCGAACCGCTTCTGGGCCGACGCGGCCGGCTCCACCACCGGTGCCGCGCACCCGATCGCGGTCCGGATCCTGCCCGCGGCCGGCCGGATGGACCTGCAAATCACTCTGCACAACACCGGCAAGCGAACCCTCGCGCTGGCGCTGACCGCCCGCGGCTACGGCTCGCACAAACAGCAACTCGCCCTCGCTCCCGGCCAAGCCCGACTGGTCAGCTGGCCGACCTCGCACGGCTGGTACGACGTGGAGATCACCGCTCCGACGGACACCACCTTCACCCGCCGGCTGACCGGCCGCCTCGAAGACGGCCGCCCCGGCCTCAGCGGCTGACACCGTTGGCGTGTCGCGACATGGCGCGCCGCGGGGTGCGGCGCGAAACTGTCGTACCGTCGTGAAATTTTGAGCCCCCGCCCTTTCAGAAGGGTGGGGGGCGGGTGGCGGGTTTTCATTACGTAAGTAGACGCGCGCGCGAGATAAGCGCGCGTTCAAGTGGCCGGCACGATGGTCGCGGGCCGGGTCTGCGCCGAAAGACCGGGTTTCTCGGCGGCGAGTAGGCGTTTGTTGTCGATCACTTCATGGGAAGTCCCACTATGGGGATGCCCACGAATGCGGTAGCGTGCGGTTATGGACAATCCGCTGCTGGGGATGCCGATGTTCGCGACCGTCCGGCTGGGCCGGATCGCCCGGGCCACGGTCAGCGGCGCGTTCGACCAGGAGGGGCTGTCGTGGCGGACACATTTCGCACTGTATTGCCTGACCGAGCTCGGCGAGCTGTCGCAGCGAGAGCTCGCCGACCATCTCACGATGGATCGAAGTGATCTGGTGAAAATGCTGGATGAGGTCGAGACGGCCGGCCTGGTACGGCGAGCGCCTGACCCGAGCGATCGGCGCCGGCGCATCCTTTCCATCACCGCCGCCGGCAAAGATCAGCTGCAGCGCGGCAAAGATGTTGTCGACCGTGCCACCGACGAATTTTTGGCCCACTTGAACGGCAACGAGCGTGAGCAGCTGCATCAGCTGACATTGCGAGCGATCGGCGCATGACCGAACACATCCAGACCGCCTCCCATTGGGGCGTCTACTCGGTGGAAACCGACCGCGCGACGCATGAAATTCGAGGAGTCGACGGCGTCTCGTACGACCCGCATCCATCGCCTATCCAGGCCAGCTTGCCCGAGACCGTGCACGGCCGGTTGCGGATAGACCAGCCGTACGTGCGAGAAGGCTATTTGCGATCGACCGGCCGGCGTGGCGCCGATGCGTACGTGCCGATCAGTTGGGAAGAGGCACTCGATCTCGTCGCCACCGCATTACTGGAAACCCGCGAAAAGCACGGAAACGAGTCGATTTACGGCGGCTCGTACGGCTGGGCCAGCGCCGGCCGGTTGCACCACTCCCCCAGCGTGCTCAAGCGTTTCCTGGCTCATTTCGGCGGGTATGTCGACAAGACCGGTAACCACAGTTTCGGTGCGGCGGCCGGAATCATGCCCTATGTCGTGGGCCGGTCGGACATCAGCAACCTGGTGGTGCCGTGGCCGGAGGTCGTCGAGCACACCAAGCTGCTGGTGATGTTCGGCGGCGCGCCGCTCAAGAACGCGCAAATAGACTCGGGCGGCGCGGTCAACCACGAGAATCCGGACTGGTACGCCAAAACTCGCGCGGCCGGCGTCGACGTGGTCTGCATCAGCCCGTACCAACACGATGTCGTCGAGACGGTCGCCCCGCGGTGGATCCCGATCCGACCGAACACAGATACGGCATTGATGATCGGACTGGCCCACACCTTGGTGTCCGAGCGTCGGCACGACCTCGAATTTCTGCACGAACACTGCGAAGGCTTTCCGGAATTCGAGCGTTATCTGCTCGGTCATGATGCCAGCTGGGCATCCAGGATCACCGGCGTACCCGAAGAAACGATCATCGACCTGGCCCGCCAAATGGCCTCGACGAGGACACTGGTCAACACAGCCTGGGCGGTCCAGCGTGCCGATCACGGCGAACAGCCGGTCTGGATGACGGTGGCGCTGGCCGCGGTCCTCGGCCAGATTGGCCTGCCCGGCGGCGGTTTCAGCCTCGGCCTCGGCGCCGTCAGCGGCATCGCGTTGCCGCGTACGACCGGCATCCCGCGGCCGAAACTGCCGCTGGACAGCAATCCGGTGAAGGCCACCGTGCCGGTGGCTCGGGTCACCGACCTGCTTTTGCACCCTGGCGAAGAAATTGAGCACAACGGTCGCGTCATCACCTTTCCCGACATCGAGTTGATCTACTCAGCGGGCGGGAACCCGTTTCACCACAACACCAACCTGAACCGCTTTCTGGGTGCCTGGCAGCGGCCCGCGACCGTCATCGTGCACGAGCCTTTCTGGACCCCACCGGCCAAACACGCCGACATCGTGCTGCCCGCGACCACCACGATGGAACGCAACGACATCGGCGCCGCGGAGCTCAGCCGGTTCTGGATCGCGATGCACCAGGTCGTGCCGCCGTTTCAGCAGGCTCGCAACGACTTCGACATCTTCTCCGAGCTGGCCGACCGGCTGGGATTCGGTGCCGAATACCACCAGAACCGCGACGAAATGGGCTGGCTGCGGCATATGTACGACGGCGCGCGGAAGCAGGCGCTCGAAGCCGGCTTCGACCCACCGGACTTCGACACCTTCTGGGCCAGTGACAAGTACGAGTTTCCAGCCGACGAAGGGCCAACAACCCTGTTCGCGGACTTCAGAGCGGGAGCTGCCCTCAAGACGCCGTCGGGCCGGATCGAGCTGGTCAGCGAAAAGATCCGGTCATTTGGCTACCCCGACTGTCCCGCGCACCCGGCCTGGCTGGAACCGGCCGAGTGGCTCGGTGGCCCGCTCGCGCGGCGATTTCCCTTGCATCTGCTGTCCCACCAGCCAGCGACCCGACTGCACAGCCAGCTCGACCACGCCTCGCTGAGCAGGCAGACCAAAATCCGGGACCGGGAGCCGATTCAGCTCAGTGTCGAGGACGCCAACGACCGTGGTCTCGTCGACGGCGATGTCGTACGAGTCTTCAACGACCGAGGCGCTTTCCTCGCCGGCGTACGGATCTGCACTACGCTGATGACCGGAGTCGTCCAGATCGCGACCGGCGCATGGTATGACCCGGCCGAGCCGGGCGTGCCCGGCAGCCTGGACAAACACGGCAACCCCAACGTCGTCACCCTCGACAAGGGAACGTCCCGGCTGTCTCAGGGCTCGACGGCCCAGACCTGCCTGGTAGAAGTCGAAAAGTACGACGACCCGCCGACCGTGACCGCTTTCGAGTTGCCGGTCATCCTTCGCGTTTGATCCGCGGCAGGACCAGGTCCCAGAGGACGTTCGCCAGCTTTTCCTTGGAACCGCGCGGAACCTCGGTCGACGAGCCGTCCGAGCCGAGCACCACGGCGGAGTTTTCGGTGCCTTCGAAGGCGCCGCCCTCACCAACGTAGTTGACCGCCAGCAAGTCACAGCCCTTGCGGGCCAGCTTCGCGCGACCCAGCTCCAGGACCGACCGGTCGGCGTCGCCGGTTTCGGCGGCGAAGCCGACGACCACCTGACCGGGCTTGCCGCGAGTGGCGGCCAGCTCGTGCAGGATGTCCGGGTTCTGCGCCAGCACGATCGTCGGCGCGGAGCCGTCGTCGGCCTTCTTGATCTTGTACGAGCTGGTGCCGACCGGCCGGAAGTCGGCCGGTGCCGCAGCCATCACCACCGCGTCCGCGGCCGGGTCGCGGGTGGCCGCCAGCATCGCGTCCCGCAGCTCTGCAGTGGTCCCGACCCGTACGACGATGACCCCGGTCGGGTCCGGCAGGCCGGAGTTTGCGGTGACCAGGGTGACGTGGGCGCCGCGGGCGGCGGCCGTACGAGCGAGTGCGTAGCCCTGCCGGCCGGACGAGCGGTTGCCGAGGAACCGAACCGGATCCAGCGGCTCACGCGTACCGCCAGCGGAAACGACGACTCGCAGGCCGGTGAGGTCGGCGGCAGCGGTGCCGCGTTCGAGGGTCGCGAAGGCGATCGCGGCGATGTCGTCGGGATCGGGCAACCGGCCCTGTCCGGTATCGGCGCCGGTCAGCCGGCCGACCGCCGGCTCGATGACGAGCGCGCCGCGGGATCGCAGAGTCGCGACGTTGTGCGCGGTGGCCGGATGCAGCCACATCTCGGTGTGCATGGCCGGCGCGAAGATGACCGGACAGGTCGCGGTCAACAGAGTGGAAGTCAGCAGGTCGTCGGCTCGGCCGTACGCGGCTTTCGCGAGCAGGTCAGCGGTGGCCGGTGCGACCACCACAAGATCGGCTTCGCGGCCCAGCCGCACGTGCGGGACCTCGTGCACGTCGGTCCACACGTCGGTCGCCACCGGCTGGCCGGAAAGGGCGGCCCAGGTGGGCTCACCGACGAATTTCAGCGCGCTCGCGGTCGGGATCACCCGTACGGACAGGCCGGACTCGGTGAGGCGGCGGAGCAGCTCGGCAGCCTTGTATGCGGCGATGCCGCCGCCGACCCCCAAAACAACGCGGCGTGCCGGCATGGTGCTCACCGACACGCCCCGCGACACATGATCTTTAGGACTCGACAACCTCGTGAGTCAGCAGGTTCGCGTTGATCTCCCGGAGCGAGATCGACAGCGGCTTCTCCTGCGGGCTGGTCTCCACCAGCGGTCCTACGTATTCCAGCAGGCCCTCGCCGAGCTGCGAATAGTACGCATTGATCTGGCGCGCGCGCTTGGCGGCGTAGATGACCAGCGCGTACTTGGAGCTGGTCTTCTCCAGAAGCTCGTCGATGGGGGGATTGGTGATGCCTTCAGGGGCGGCGACAGTGCCGGACACGCAGATCAGCCTCAGTCAACTGTGGGAAATGGTGGATGACTCGAGCAATAGTACCAACTCGTCGCACGCGTGTTGCACAGTGTCGTTAACCAGTACGACATCGAACTCACCCACAGCGGCCAGCTCGACCTCCGCGAGCTCGAATCTGCGCCGTACCGTCTCCTGGTCCTCGGTGCCCCGGCCGGACAACCGCTCGAACAGATGTTCGCGCGACGGCGGGGCGAGGAAGACCAGCAGGGCTTGCGGCTCGGCCACTCGGACCTGCCGGGCGCCGAACAGGTCGATCTCCAGCAACGCGGATTTTCCCTGCGAAAGCCGGCGTTCCACCGGCTCACGTGGGGTCCCGTACAAGTTGCCGGCATACTCGGCCCACTCCAACAACATGTTCGCGTCGACCATGGCCATGAACTGGTCACGGTTGACGAAGTGGTAGTGCACGCCGTCGCGTTCACCCGGACGTGGGTGTCGGGTCGTCGCCGACACCGACAGCCACACATCCGGATGCACGCGGCGCATAGTGGCGATCACGGTGCTCTTGCCGACCCCGGAGGGACCGGACAGAACAGTCAGCCGGCCTCGTTTGGTCAGATCGTCCGTGGTCACCGTCGACACTTACTGGCCGGGCGAGCCGAACTCGTCCAGCAGGGCACGTCGCTGGTTGTCGCCCAGCCCCCGCAACCGGCGGCTGCTGGCGATCTTGAACCGTTCCATGATCTGCACGGCCCGGATCTTGCCGATGCCGGGCAGCGCCTCGAGCACCGCCGCGACCTTCATCTTGCCGACAATCTCATCGGTGTCGGCTGCCTTGAGCACATCAGCGAGCGTGGTCTGGCCGTGCTTGAGCTTGTCTTTCAGCTCAGCCCGGGCCTTGCGTGCCACAGCGGCCTTTTCCAGAGCCGCCGCGCGCTGTTCTGGGCTCAGTGACGGGAGCGCCACTCTTTCACCTCGGTCAATGTCGTCGATGGGCAGATTTGGTGGTACACGGTCTGGCGATTCGCTGAACCTAGCGAGCGCCCGCCGCCCCCGGCAACGCGGGGTACGTAAGTCGGTGGTCAAAACTGGTACGTGCGGTTACAGCTATCACCCGCGTGTCACCGCCGCGACACACCGCTGGAGATGCTCTTCGGTGGCCTTACGCAGCGCTTCCGGACTCGGACCGGCCGCCAGCACCTCCCGGCTGACCGCCGGCAGGACAGCGCTGAGAGCGTCACCGAAGACCGCCCGCAGCCCTTCCGGAGTGCCGCCCTGAGCACCGATACCCGGGGCCAGGAACGGCCCGTTCAGCCGGGTCAGGTCGTGTCCAGTCTGGCCGATGGTGGCACCGACCACCGCGCCGATGGAGCCGAGCGGGGTGGCGCCGGCGTTGCGTACGGCCAGGTCGTCCAGCACGGCCTGGGCGACCGTCCGGCCGTCCGGCGTACGCGCGTGCTGCACCGACGGGGCCTCCGGGTTGGATGTGAGCGCGAGCACGAAGACCCCCCGCCCGTACTCCAGCGCGGTGTCGAACACCGGGTCGAGCGATCCGACGCCGAGGAACGGGCTGACCGTGATGGCGTCCGCGGCCAGCGACGAACCGTCGCGCAGGTAGGCGTCGGCATATCCGGCGGCAGTGGACCCAATGTCGCCGCGCTTCACGTCGAGCAGCACCAACGCGCCGGCCTGGCTGGCCAACCCGATCAGCCGCTCCAGCACCGCGATGCCGGCGCTGCCGTGCCGCTCGAAGAACGCCGACTGCGGTTTCACCACCGGCACCAGGTCACCGATGGCGTCGATGACGGTATCCGCGAACGCGGCCAGCCCGACCGGATTGTCCGGCAACCCCCACTTCGCGAGCAGCGCCGCGTGCGGGTCGATCCCGACGCAAAGCGGCCCGCGCTTGTCCATCGCCTGCCTGAGCCTGGTGCCGAAGGGTTCGCTCACACCCCCACCGTATGCGATCTGGCCCCTGACCGCCGCAAACGCGTACCTGTGACACGAATTCGGCAGCGGCGCTGGGTGTGGTGTGCGCAACTTCCGTACACAGATGTCACACCCGCCACTTGGACATCTCCGCTGGTCCTGGTCCGTTTGGGCGCTTCGGCGAGACGGTTGTCACATCTGTCGCAGTGTCCACTCTGGCATCAGACGGCGGCTCTGATTGCTCCCGAGTTCCACCGAAGTACCCGCTACTGCGCGAAACTGTCGCAGTTACTTGATTGAGTAGCCCCCACCCAGTGATCGGGTGGGGGGTGGGTCAGAGGCGCGCGCGTAGCCAAATTTTTTGTGGGTCCTGAGGTTTGTGGGGCTGCAAGTGCTGGAGTGACGCGCATTCACAACGGAGAGGTTGATCTTGGTTAGTTTGCCTACCCAAAACGGGCATCGGTCCGAAATGTTCTTTTCGTACGGGCCAACTAACCAAGATCAACATCCCAAAACACGAAGGTAACCATCCGGCCGCCATCTCGACACGCACCGTCGGATACCGCGCTTCCAGTCGGATACCGCGCGTTCCAGCCGGCCGAGGGTCGAGTTTGTACGGCACTCAACCACCTCGGCGCCACACTCTCAACACCAGTCACCTCAACACCACTGGCCCCACACTGAGGCTCCCCCGAACTCGAGCCTGCCGGCCACCGCCGACATTTTCGGCGCGTACCCCCGACAGCCCGTTCACTGCCAGGTTCGGCTCGTACGCGCCGAAAATGTCGCCACCACCTGATTGGCTCGAATTCGGGGGCGGCAAAATTCGCCGGCATTCCTGAACACTGTTGACGCAATCGGAATCCGATTGTGCAAGCACCGAAAAATGGTGCCCCCGAATTCGAGCCAACCAGGCGGCACCGACGAAATCGGCGACCAACCAAAACGAGCGAACGGGCTAAGTGGGTGGGAGGTACGGACCAAGGAGGCGGCCCAGTTTGGAGCCGATGGTGGCGGGGCGGGCGCCGGCGGTGAAAAGGACGCGCTCGACTGTGTCGAAGGTGGCGCGGTTGCCGTCCAGGAGTTCGACCTCGAGTTCGCGCCAGCCCTCGGAGCTTTCATGGCCGGGCAGCAGCACCTGGGCCGTGACATGGTCATCGCAGAGTTCGGCCAGTGGCTGGTCCCCGACCAGGGTGAGCACCAACCGCCGGGTGGAAATCCGGGCAGCGGGAGCCAACGCGGCACCACCGGAGACCTCGCGGACCAGAGCCACCAGGTCCGGCGGGATGTCGTCGCTCAGGTCCCGGTGAACCTCGCGGCGCGCGTCCACACCGGCTGGCAGTTTCACGTGCCAGCCGGCGTCGTTTCCGCCGGTACGACGACGAAAAGTCACCTTCGCGGCGAGCAGTCGGAGATCGACCGTGTCGTAGTAGGTGGCGTCCAGGAGACGCTCGGCGGGGCCGTCCACCCGGCCGAGGCCGGACAGTGCCGGCACCTCGAAAGAGTCGTCGACCTCGTACGTACGCTCGACCTCCACATGGTCGCTCACGCGAGCTTGCCCAGCGCGTCTTCGATGGCGCGGTGGAAGGTCGGATAGGCGTAGATCATGTGCCGCAGAGACTCGGTGGACAGCCGTGCGTGTACGGCGACGGTGAGCGCGGACAGCACTTCCCCGCCGGACGGCCCGGCCGCGGTGGCACCGACCAGGATCCCGTCGGACTCCACCAGCTTGATGAAACCGTCATTGCCGACCTTGTGGATCCAGCCGCGGGCCGAGCTGGGCAGCTGGGTCAGGCCAATGCGTACGCGCGAACCAGCGTTGCGGGCCTGTTTCTCGGTCATCCCGACGGAGCCGATCTCCGGATCGGTGAAGGTCACCCGGGGCACCGCGTGGTAGGCGGCCGGTGGGCCGTCCTGGCCGAGGACGGTCCGGGTGGCGACCGCGGCCTGATACATCGACATGTGCGTGAAAGCGCCCTTGCCGGTGATGTCGCCGATCGCGTAGACACCGTCAGCGATCCGCATCCGGTCATCGGGCTCAAGAAAGCGCGCGCTCTCGTCCAGCCCCAGGGCGCCCACCCCCAGCTCCCCCAACGCGGTCCGGCGACCGGCGGCGACCAGCAGCTTCTCCGCGGTCACCATGCCGCCGTCCAGCTCGACGCTGAAGCCACCGTCGTACGACACCCGGGCGATCTTCGCGCCGGTATGCACGGTCAGGCCCTCGGCCACCAGGATCCGCGAGATCAGCTCGCTGGACTCCGGTTCCTCCAGCGCCAGCAGCCGGTCGGAGACCTCGATGACCGTCACGTCCGTACCAAAACGCGCGTACGCCTGCGCCAGCTCCAGCCCGATCGCACCGCCGCCGATCACGCACAGCGAGGCCGGCCGCTGCTCGGCCCGCAGGATCTCCCGGTTGGTCCAGTACGGCGTGCCGGCGAGGCCGTCGATCGGCGGCACCGCCGGGTCGGTGCCGGTGTTGATCACGATGGCCCGGGACGCGGTGAACTCCCGGTCCCCCACCGCGACGGTGTGCGGGCCGGTGATCCGGGCCCGGCCGCGGACGAAGACGCCGCCGGTCTTGGTGAACCGGTCGACCGCGACCTGGTCGTTCCAGTTGTCGGTGGCCTCGTCCCGGATCCGCCGGGCGACCGGCGTGAAGTCCGGCGTCACCGTCGAGCTGCCAGCCAGCTGAGGGACCCGGCCGGCCTCGGCCAGCGAGTCGGCCGCCCGGATGATCATTTTGCTCGGTACGCAGCCGAAATACGGGCACTCGCCGCCGACCAGCCGGGACTCGATCCCGACTGTCGTCAGGCCCGCGGTGGCGCATTGCGCGGCCACGTACTCGCCGCCCGGTCCCATTCCGATGACGACGACATCAACCTCTTCAGATGGCATGCCCGCCATGCTGCCGGATCGGACCACGAAGCGCTCGTCTCCCCTTCGAGCGTAAGGAATCAGTTCTCTCCGGGCGCCCTACCGTGGCCGTACATGGTCATCAGTGCCCGTGCACTGCCGCCGCCGCCGCGGATCAGATCGTCGGGATCGTCCGGGTCAGGCCGGATCGGCTGGCGTACGACCAGGATCGCGACGACGTAGACCACCGCCAGGCAGATCGGCACGGACACCGCGAGCCAGCCCCACCCGGAGTCGATGGCGGCCCCGGCGGCGCAGATCAGGGTGGCCAGCACCGCACCGGTGACCGCGTCCGTACGGTTGCGCAGGAACCGGCGGCTGCCCTTGCGTACGCCTCCGAGCAGCGCGAACCCCACCGCCAGCAGGCCCGCCGCGGCGGCCACCACGATCGCCAGCCAGCCGGTGACCGAGCCGTAGCCAAGGCCCGCCACGGCAAGCACGACGGCGACCAGGCAGGGCGCCACCGGCCACCGGAGGACCGCCAGCGACACCAAACCGGCTGCCGCACCAAACGCCAGCGAGGCACCCGAGCCGCCAACAAGCACCACGCCGGCCATCAGCAAACCGGCCGCCAGCTGCACGAACGCCATGGTGCGCCCACCCGGAACGGGCCGACGCAAAGACCGCAGCCGACGCGCGAAAAACGCCTCCGCGATCACGAGCTGACTCCGGAGAAGGCGCCGGAGCGGCGGGCCATCCGGCGTTGCGATATCGGCCCCAGCACCGCCTCCAGCGTGAGCCCGCGCTCCCAGCGGACCACCGGGATGCCCAGGTCGGCCAGCAGGATCCAGATCCCGCGCCGCTCGATCCGCCACATCCGCAGCGCCAGGTCGGCCTGCTCGCTGCCGGCGTTCACCGCCGGCTCGCCGCTCAGCACGTCGACCACCACCACTGATCGGCCACGGGCCCGCAGGTCACGCAGCACGCCGACGGTACGGGCGTCCACCAGCGGACTGAACACGATGACCACGGCCCGTTGCGGCAGCGCGCCGCGCGGGATCCGGTCCAGGTTCGGCTCCAGGTCGAAGTCCTCGTCCCTGGCGTCCAGCACCAGCTCGACGATCCGGTAGAACTGCCGCGAGCCGAGCTCGGCGGGCAGCCACTGGATCAGCCCGCCGAGCACCACCAGGCCGGCCCGGTCGCCGTTGCGCAGCGCCGCCTGGGCGAGGTCGCTGGCACCGTGCACGGACAGGTCCAGGCTCGACGTGCCGATCGGCCCCACGTCCGCGTACGCGTCGATCATCGCGACCACGTCGGCGGCCTGGTCCGGCAGCCGCTGGTTGACCAGCAACTGGCCGTGCCGGGCGCTGGCCTTCCAGTTCACCTGCCGGAGCTGGTCGCCGCTGGTGTACGTCCGGATGCCGGCGAACTCGGTGCCGGCGCCGGCCCGGCTGCTCACATGCAGGCCCACCCGGTTCGGTAGATCGGCCGGGATCGGCATCCGGGCCAGCTCGGTCGGCCGTGGGAAGACCCGCAAACCTGCCAGCTCGACCTGCGCGACAGCTAGCAGCATGCCGGCGTGCACACCACACGTGACCTGCACGGACGGCTGGTACGTGCCCCATCGGTGGACGCGTACGTCCCACTCGAAAGTGATGTGCCCAGGCCGGGTTTCCACCTTCGGCTCGGCGTCCACGACCAGCCCGTAGGGCAGCACCGGCCGCACGTCCACGTCGGCGCTGGCGGCCGGCAGCCGTACGTCCACCCGCAGCACGAGGATGTCCCGCTCGAAGCACCGCGTCTCCGAAAGCGCCGCCGTCATCGACAGCACCTTCGCCGGTCGGCCGGTGCGACCGGCGGCCGCCAACGCACCCAACGCCGGCGCCGCGAAGACGATCAACGACGCCTTGTCCGTCAGCAGCGCGAACCCGAAGGCGACCACCGCCAGCAGCGCGAACGTCCGCAACGCCGGCGAGGCGTGCCAGCGCAGCGGCACCTGGCCGCGGCCCTCGGAGGGCGCACTCATGCGAGTGACTTCATCCGCGGCGCCGGCACCCGGTCGACCAGTTCGGCCAGTACGTCGGCGGAGCTGATCCGGCGCACCCACATCTCCGGCCGCAGGCTGATCCGGTGCGACAGCGCGGGCCGCACCAGCGTCTTCACGTCGTCCGGGGTGACGAAGTCGCGGCCGGACACCAGCGCCTGCGCGCGGGACAGCTGCACCAGGTCCAGGGCACCGCGCGGGCTGGCGCCGACCAGCACCTGCGGGTGCTCGCGGCTCGCGTTGACCAGCTTCACCACGTACGCCAGCACGTCCTCGTGCACGCTCACCGTCTCCACAGCCCGCCGCATCTCCAGCAGCTCCTCGCGGCTGAGCACGGTGCTCACCGTCGCCTCCGGAGTGCCCCGGTCGAGCCGCCGGCGGAGCATCTGGATCTCCTGGTCCTCAGGCAGGTAACCAAGGCTGATCCGCATGCAGAACCGGTCGAGCTGGGCCTCGGGCAGCGGGTAGGTGCCCTCGTACTCGATCGGGTTGTCGGTCGCCAGCACGACATACGGGTCGGGCAGCTGGTGCGTACGACCGTCAACCGTCACCTGGCGCTCGCCCATCGCCTCCAGCAGCGCCGACTGGGTCTTAGGAGGCGTCCGGTTGATCTCGTCGGCCAGCAGCAGGTTGGTGAAGACCGGCCCCTGGTGGAAGGTGAACTCCTCGCGCTTCTGGTCGTAGACCGTTGCGCCCGTCACGTCCGCCGGCAACAGGTCCGGGGTGAACTGGATCCGGGTGAACTTCAGCCCGAAGGCGGCCGCGAACGATCGCGCGATCAGCGTCTTGCCGAGCCCAGGCAGGTCCTCCAGCAGCACGTGCCCACCGGCCAGCACACCGACCAGGATCAGCTCCAGCGCCGACCGCTTACCGATGACCGCCTTCTCTATTTCGTCCAGCACGCGAACCGTACGAGCCGCGGTGTCCGTTCCGGCGAGCGCCATTTCATGCCTCCAGCTTGGTGATGATTCGAGTGAGCGCGGCGCGCTCCGGACCGAGCACCGAGCGGTCCTCACAGATCCCGCGGGCCGGGTCGACCAGCGGCCAGAGCTGATCGCCCAGCAGCGTGCGGGCCAGATCCGGGCGGCTCAGGTGGTCGGTCTGGAACCGCTCGGACAGCAGCACGTCCAGGAGTTTGAGCAGGGTGGGGCGTACGCCGGTGTCCCAGTCCCGCTGCGAGCCGCCGCTCCAGCTGGCCACCGTGACCAGCCGGCCGACCGAGACCCGGCGGCGTTGGGCGACCGAGGCGGCCGCGGCCGCCCGTGCTGGCCGGATCCGGGTCACGCCCTGCCGGGCGGCCACCACCGCGATCAGGATGCCGGCGATCACGACGCCGGCGAGCAGCACCCCGCTCTGGCCGGCGAAGCCCCAGGCGACCACCATCAGCGCCACCCCGGCGACCGCGCTCAGGACGCTCACCGCGACGCGCTTGGCGCGACGGTTCATCGGGCCCGCTCCTGCAGGTCGTCGAGCATCTCCGACAGCGCGTCGGCGGCGGACGTACGATCCGGCTCGCCCATCGGATGATCGCTGAACCGGGCGACCGCGAACAGCTCCAGCAGCCGGTCGGCCGGCTCGCGCCGGATCAGTCCGGCCTGCCACCCCCGGCGCAGCACCTCACCGGGCGTGTCGGATACCCGTGGAGAGGCGTCCTGGTGGCTGGCGAGCGCGTTCTCCATCGCACCGAAGCAGCGGATGATCGCCGCCCGTGGACTCATGTCTCCGGCCAGCACCGCGTCCCGGCCGGCGAGGGCGGCCATCGCGAGCGGCGGCACCGCCGGTGAGATCGGCGCGGCCGCCAGCCGGTCCCGTCGGCGCATCCGGTTCAGCAGCAGGAGAGCAGCTCCGGCCAGCACCGCCGCGATGGCGATCGTGATCAGTGCGGGGCCAACCCAGTCCGGTGTGCCGAACAGGCCAGGCGCGTCCGGGGAACCGCTGATGCGCGGTCCGGAAGAGCTCGGACTTGGCCCCGGCAGCTTCGGTTTGGCCGGGCCGCTACGGAAAATGAGCACGAAGCCGAGCAGCCCGGCGCCTACCAACATGGCACCGAACACGGTGATCCGGGCCCTGGTCTGGTTGAGCGCGGCGAGCGTCGGGTTCATCAGCCAGAGCAGTCCGGACACCACCACCACGAAGGCGACCAGACCGACCGCGGCGAAGACGAAACGCAGCGATTCCGAGGTGAAGGTCCACTTCGCGGCCGAGTCGAGCCCGCCGTGCGCCAGCGCGTTGACGCCAGCCGCCGCGACCGCGAGCAGCACGGCCGCGAGGACCACCCACAGCCAGCCGACCACCCGGTCGTCCGGCGGCCGTGGCTCGCCGGAAGGTGCACCGCCCATACTCGCCCCCGTTGCTCGTACCGCTCAAGTACAAGTCCTACTCGGCGGTACGGCTACGGGGGCGGAATTTATGGCTTCGTTATCGCGAATACGTGCTACTTGCTCACATTGCGGGCGAACTGCTCCGGGTAGCGCTCACCAGCCACCGCGTCCGCGGGCGCGGCCTCCTCGATGGCGGCGAGGTCGTCGGCGGTCAGCTCCAGGGTGGCGGCCGCGACGTTCTGCTCCAGATAGGTACGCCGTTTCGTACCCGGAATCGGCACGACGTCGTCGCCCTTGTGGTGCACCCACGCGAGCGCCAGCTGCCCGGCGGTGACGCCCTTCTTCTCCGCCAGCGCCTTCAGCGCCGCCACGATGGCGAGGTTCGCGTCCAGGTTGCCGTCGGCGAACCGCGGCAGCCCGCGCCGCATGTCGTCGGCGGCAAGCTGATCCCGGGAGGTCACCGCACCAGTCAGGAAACCCCGGCCGAGCGGCGAGAACGGCACGATGCCAATGCCCAGCTCGCGGCACACCGCCACCACTTCGGACTCAATCCCCCGGGTCCACAGCGACCACTCGCTCTGCAGCGCGGTGATCGGGTGCACGGCGTGTGCGGCCCGGATCGACACCGGGCCGGCCTCGGAGATGCCCAGGTAGCGGACCTTGCCCTCGGTGACCAGCTCGGCCAGCGCGCCCCAGGTCTCCTCGATCGGCACCAACGGATCGACTCGATGCTGGTAGTAGAGGTCAATGTGGTCGACCTTCAGCCGGCGCAGCGAATCCTCGCAGGACTGCTTCACGTACGCGGGATCACCGCGGGTGCCCTGCTGGCCGTCGGTCCACACGATGCCGAACTTGGTCGCCAGCACCACTTCGTCGCGGCGGCCGGCGATGGCCCGACCCACCAGCTCTTCGTTGGCGCCGGCGCCGTACACGTTCGCGGTGTCCAGCAACGTGACGCCGAGGTCGAGGGCGCGATGGACGGTCGCGATCGACTCGACCTCGTCGCCAGTGCCGTAGACCTGGCTCATACCCATGCAACCCAGCCCCTGGGCGCCGACTGTGAGCTCACCCAGCCGGCGGGTCGGCAGCGATCCTGACACCATTGACTCCCTGAGATCTGTCCGAAATCCGTACTCTTTCCACCCTACGCGGGCGCGTACGGGCTGGCCTGGTGCCATTTGCACCAGGAATCAGCGGCACGTACCCACCGGGGCGACGGGGTTGTCCGGGTTGAAGGAGTCCCGGGTCGAGCCGGCTACCCGCTTCTGGTCCGGCGGCGCGGGCGCGATGAACTGCTTGCCGGCGTACGCGCAGTCGATGTTGGTCACCGAGGCCGCGCTGTGGTTGAGCCAGAGGCCCGCCGAGGTCGGCTTCACGTCCGCGCGGTGGTAGACCCACCAGCGCAGCTGATCATGCACCACCACCAGCCGGTCGCCGGGTTTCTTCGACTCGCCGGTGAACGGATAGACCCACACGTAGTTGGTGTCGATTTCCAGCACGGCCAACCCAGAGTCATCCACCGAGGCGTCCACTGTCGTCGCGCCACTCACCCGGGGCTGCTCGGCGGCGAGGGTGGTGCCCGGCGCGGTCCGAATGGCCGCGCCGGTGAGCGGACCGGTCAGGAACGTGTCCCTTACGTCACCCTGGTCCGCCTCGGCGAACAGCGCCAGAAAGCCGTTGACCTGCCGATCGACCACCATCCGCGGGTCCAGATGGCCGGCCACCAGCGCCGCCTTGACGTTCTGCTGCGCACGGCTCACCTGATCCACCGACCAGTTCTTGACCGCCCGTGGCGCCGGCATCGCGATCCCGGCCGCGCCGACCGCGAAGCTGGCCGCCGGAGTGCCGTCGTACGGACTCGCACCTCCGCCCGACGCCGAGCCCGTCGGCTGCGGCGAGCCGCCGCCAGGTCCGTTGCCCGGCCCGGTCAACGCCCACGCGCCGGCGATCACCACAACGACCAGCAGACCGCCACAGATCCGCCAGATCATCGACGGCGAAACGACCACCTGCCACGCGCTTCGCGGCCTGTCGTGTCGAGGGTTCCTACCAGTCACAATGACTGCGACAGTACGTCCCGACCAGCCCGCCACCAAATGCCCGCCAGCCGATGCCCGAACGACTGCCCGCGGGGGAACGGAGTTCCTCAAAGGTGCCGGTCATCCTTACGTACGAGACACATTCGATCACCGAGGACAACGAAAACGGCATCGCCACCGGCTGGCTCCCGGGCCGGCTTTCCACCCACGGCCGGGCCCTCGCCGCCGACCTCGGCAAGCGCCGCCGGGACACTGGCCTCGCCGCGGTTTTCGTCTCCGACCTGACCCGCGCCATAGAGACCGCCAAGATCGCCTTCGGCGACACCGGCATTCCCACCTACCAGGACACCCGGCTGCGCGAATGCGACTACGGCGATCTCAACGGCCACCCGGTGACCGAGGTCGCGGCCGTACGAGCGAACCACCTCGAGTCGCCGTTTCCGGGCGGTCAGAGCTATCGGCAGGTGATCGACGCGACCGCTGAGTTTCTCCGAGAACTGGCCGCGGACTGGGACGGGAAACGGGTGCTGATGATCTCTCACTCGGCCAACCGGTGGGCTCTGCTCGCCGGCGCCCGGATGGAAGACCTCGTCAACGCCCCGTTCCATTGGCAGGAGGGTTGGACGTACGAAATCCCGTCGGGCTGGGTTAACAACCACCCCTGATGTCAAGTGACCTGGTCGGGTCGTACGCGGAGTCGCCGAGGTCGGTGCCCGGGTTCGGACCAGGGTCCGCCATTGGCGTGTACGGCTTGATGAAGCCCTTGTTCGCGGCACCACAGTCGATGTTGTATTTGTAGTCCTCGCTCCGATTGACCCACATTCCGGCGGAGGATCGCGTCACTTTCTCCGCTTGGTAGAAGCCCCAGCGGATCTCGTCGTGGACGACCACGACCCGCTCGCCGGGCCGGATCGACTGCCCCTGGAACGGATAGGCCCAGACGTAGTTTGTGGTGATCTGCAGAATCGGCCGGCCGTCGTCGTCTTTGGTGGCCTTTACCGTCGTCACTCCGGACAGCCTGGGCTGATCCTTGGCGAGGGTGGCGCCAGCGTCGACCCGTACGACCAGGGCCTGTTTCGCCTCGGCAAGCCTCTTTTTCGACTCAGCACGGCTATCCGGCGCAAGCAAGGCCAGAAAGCCTGCGAAATCACCGGAAACCAGCACGCGGTGGTCGAGATGCGACGCGATCAGTGCTGATTTCACCGTTCCGAGATCGTGGCTGACCTCGTCCGCTGACCAGGCGCCGGTCTTCACGCCTTTCGGCAGCACGATTGCGTTGGCACCTTCGGCGAACTTTTCCGCTGGAGTGCCCTCAAACGGCCCGAACACCCGGTTTGCCGCCGGTGTCACCTTCGGGATCGCAGCGGCGGCGGGCGTGGTGGCGTGGGCCGCGGTGATGGTGTCCGTCACCCAACTCACCGCCAGTCCGGCGCCGGCCAGCACCGCCACCACGGCGACCACCACCGCGATGCGGCTGGTTCGCGGTTTTTTGCGACCCGTACGCAACTTCCGAGCCGCTCGCCGCTGTTTGCGTTTGCTTCCCAGCGGCTCGACGATCTTCCAGAAATCCTCGTCGTTCTGTGACACCCGACCCGTCCCCCGTTCGCGGACTGCCATACCCCGTCGGACAGCAGGCCCAGCGGGATAGTAAGGAATTCCGGACCGTCCCGCCGCTGGTTTAGCTAAAAAGATCGAGCTCGCGGGCCCGGGCGACGGCCTCGGTACGATTGCGGGCCTGCAGGCGACCGAAGATCTGGTTCAAGTGCCACTTCGTCGTACCAACCGTGATGAAAAGCTTGTCAGCGATCTGCTGGTTGGACATGCCGGTGGCGATCAGCGACAGGATGCGTTGCTGGGTGCTGGTTAGTGGCTCGATCACACCCATCCCTTCGACCGTACGAGTTCGCGCTGCCTTGGTCGGCCGACGGCGTGGGGCAGCGCCGATCCGGGACAACAGGTCGGCGACGAAATCCGGTGCGGTGGACCGAATGTCCTTCAGCAGCGGAACCGCCGACTGGCCCTCGTCGAGAAAGGTTCGGCGGTAACCGTCCGGCGCTGCCAACTCAACAGCCCTGGCCAGCAGTTCGCGAGCGCGGGACCGCTCCCCGAGCGCGGCCCTGGCGCGGGCGGTGACGGCGAGAATGGCGATCAGGCTGCCGTCCCGGCCCTCCTGCGCGGCCCGCGACTCGATCGTCTCCAGCACCTCCAAAGCCTGTTTCGGACGCTTCTGCGCAAGAAAAAGCCGCGCCCGGGTCAGCTGCTCGTAGTCGGACGAGGACGGGTGATCGTCGGCGATCTCCCGCAAGGCCTGCTCGGCGGCGGCCGGGTTGCCGGTACGCAGGTTCAGCTCCGCGATGGTGGCGATCACCAGTCGGGCCCGCCGGCCGTCCTCGGCCGCGTCCGCCTGCCGGCGGGCGGTCAGCAGCGCCCGGAATCCCTCGTCCACCGCACCCTTGACGACATGCAGACGCGCCAACGTGCGCAGCCCGAGCAGCGTGTACGACGTGGTGCCGAGCTGTTCGCAGCGAGCGATCCCGTCCTGCAGATGTTGTTGCGCGGAGCCAAGTTCGTCGCGTTCGTAGAGCAGGGTGCCCAGCGGCACCTCGGCCAGCCCGGCCATCGGCAGCGGCCGCCCGGCCGGGTCGGTGTGCGCACGCAGAGCGTCCTCGCACAGGACCACGGCCTCTCGCAGCCTTCCCTGGACATACAACAAAGGCGCGAGATAGCCGGTGGCTTCCAAGGCACTCAACGGATTACCGCTGCGCTCCCCCAGTCGTACGGCCGCGCGCAACACATTTATGGCACCGCGCCGATCACCGGTCAGCCGGCGAGCCTGACCGAGCGCGCCCATCGCGGCGGCCCGGAAGAACGAGGTGCTGTCGCCCACCTGGTCGAGCACCGCGCCGGCGATTTCGGCCGCCTGCGCCGGTTCTCCCCTGGTCAGTGCGAGATATGCCTGGAAGGTGCCCAACATCGCCCGGTCCGAAGCGGGCGCGTCAGCGGCCATCTGGTCCTGCGCGATCCGTGCGTACGACTCGGCCTCTTCCCGGCGCCCAGCGAGGTAAAGCAGCCATCCCTTGTATCCAGCCAAATCCGCGTGCGCGCGGACGGTCTCCTCCGGCAGCCTGTTCAACCAGCCCAGGAGTGGGGCGAGCTCACCACCGCGTACCTGATCCTCCGCGACTGCTCGTACGGTCCGGATCGCCAGGTCTGGCTCACCGGCCGCGATCGCGTGTTTCACAGTGTCAGCTGGCATTTCATGGCTGGCATACCACTGCGCGGCCCGGTGGTGACTGTCTCGCGCGGTCGCTGGATCCAGCTCGCGTCTTAGGTAATCGGCGAAAAGACCGTGATAGCGGTGCCATTCACCGCGATCATCCAGCGGCACCAAGAAAAGATTGGCCCGCTCCAACTGGCGGATGACCGCCGCGCTGTCTGTCCGGCCGGTGACCGCGTCGCACAGCGACGGAGTCAGCCGGTCAAGAACGGACGTACGCAACAAAAAGTCGCGCCGCTCGGCCGGCTGGCCGCGCAACACCTCCTCGGCGAGATAGTCCAGCACGTACCGATCACCGGACCGGTACGTGACCGAAGCGGCACTCGGAAGACCGTCGCGCAACCCGATACCGAGCATTTGCAGACCAGCCGCCCAGCCCTCGGCGCGCTGGTGCAGGGCCGTCACCGTACGCTCATCGACCGCCGAACCGGTGACTGACCGCAACAGCGCGCCGGCCTCGGCGGCGGAGAACCGCAACTGGGCCGCGCCCACCTCGGCAAGCACCACACGACCCCGCCAGCGGGCCAGCGGCAGGTCCGGCTCATGCCGGCTGATGAGCACCAGGTGCAGCCGTGGCGGGCAGCGTTCGACCAGGAATGACAGGACGTCGAGGATCTCCGGCTCGGCGATCACATGGAAGTCGTCCAGCACCAAGACCATCTCGGCCGGCACCGCCGCGAGGTCGTTGACCAGCGCGGCGACCACCGCGGGCACCGACTGCGGGCTGGCCATCAGCAGCGTACGAGCCAAGTCCGCGACCTCGTCGCCCAAGCCGCCGGCGACGGTCAGCAGATAGTCCAGAAAACGCGCCGGCACGTCATCGTCCTCGTCCAACGTCAGCCAGCCGGACCGTACCGACTGCTCCCGCAGCCACGTACTCACCAGCGTCGTCTTCCCGAACCCGGGCGGCGCCGTGACGAGGGTGAGCGGCCTGGACAGCACCCCATCCAGCAGCCGCAGGGCGGCCGCCCGCGGCACCAACCCCGGCCAGCCTGGGGGGATAAGCAGTTTGGTGGCGACCAGCCGCATACCCCACCTCCCGGACCGACCCTAACTTTCCCGCCAACCCCTGACCAGACCCACACTCCCGACTACCACCCCACCCAGAACCATCACCCTTACCGCCAAGGTGGCCACCTTCGACGGGACCCAGCCCCGCCGCCCTCACCCCGTACGGGACCGTCACCATTCCCATCAAATTGGTCCACTTAGACGGGACCCAGCCCCGTCCGGCGCCATCGGCCGCCAGGCCGATGTTGTCGCCCCTCCGGCAGGAGCGTCCGCCTTTGTAGGCCCGCGGTCTTTGCGGGCCTACAAAGGCG
>NZ_BAAANY010000013.1:0-195526 GCF_039530045.1 Fodinicola feengrottensis
GCCGCATAAACATCTACCTGGCCGCCGGGCACCACCACGCCCGGCGGCCCACAACCCTGCAGACGAGCCATCGCCTTCACACCTTTGTTGTATGGGGCCGTTCCCTGGTGCGGCCAGACGGCTTCTGAGCGCCGGAGCCACCGTGCCAAATAGCAGACCGACCACTAGATGATCTATTCCAAGGGGTGGCGCCGTGCGGACGTGAAGCGAGGGTGTCCATGATCGTTTTGTGACGAACAACCTGGACACCGTCGCGACCACACTCTATGTCAAGGTCGATGACCTGCTCAAAGAGTCCCCTGACCTGGCGCCTTGGCGTCCTGTGGTTGGTATTGCTCCCAAGCTCAGCGATGCCGAACTGGTCACTCTGGCAGTTATCCAAGCTTTGCGTGGGTTCACCTCCGAATCCCGATGGTTGCGTTTTGCCCGAGCCCACATGAGGCATCTGTTCCGGTACCTGCCTCAGCAGTCTGGCTACAACAAGCGGCTCCGCGCGGCAGCCGAGCTGATCAGGTCGGCGATCCGCGTGTTGTCCATGGACACCACGCTGTGGACTGATGACGCGTGGGTCGTGGACTCCACCCCGGTGGAATGCGGACGCTCGAAGGAAACGGTGAAGCGCTCGGACCTGGCTGGATGGGCCGAGTACGGCTACTGCGCCTCACATTCGCGCTACTTTTGGGGACTGTGCTTGCATCTGGCGTGCACCCTGGGCGGTTTACCGGTCGGATTCGCGTTGACCGGCGCGAAGGCCGACGAACGCCAACCCCTGCTGGAGATCTTCCATCTCGACCCACCTTGACCGCCGATCGCCCCAACCAGACCCTGATCGGGGACAAGAACTACTTCGGCACCGAATTTCGACATCCTGCTCAGCCAAGCAGGGCTGCGCCTGCTATGTCCCGCGCGCAAAGGCGAACCCGAACGAGCCGGTTCAGCCCCCTACGCCAAACTGTCGAATCGATCAACCAGACCCTCAAAGGCCAGCTTGACCTGGAACGACACCGCGGCCACACCCCCAACGGGGTGATCGTGCGAGTCCTACAACGCATCCTGGCCCTCACCACCGCAATCTGGCACAACGACAAGGCCGCACAACCCATCAAACGATCTCTGATCGCATACGACCACTGAACCCTCGGAATAGGTCATCTAGAGATGCCGGCCTTGATAGACGCGCAGAGTCAACGTGGTCATTTCCAGCACTGGCACTGAAACTCCGAGCCCGCGCGCACGTTCGACAAGGTCTCCGAAAATAGCCTCGACCTCAATCGAATTGCCGTCAACCAGGTCGCGATAAAGCGATGACGTGAAGGACGAGCCGGCCTGGGTCAGCATCGTACGGGCAAAGGCGGGATCGGCCGGATAGCCGGCGACGGCCGTTATCGCGAAACATTCAGCGATGACGGCTTCGACGAAATCGATCCCGCCAGGTGCTGCCACCACGTCGCCCACAGTTCCCCGCGGCAGGCCGGTCACCGCGCCCGCAGCTGCGATGAATGCCCATTTCGCCCACATGTCGGCATTAATGGTTTTCGACAACCCGGTCGGAAAGCCAGCGCCGCTCAGTTCCTTGTGTACGTCCGCCAATCGCGCCGGTGCCGGCTCGCGCCGTGCGCCGTATTCCAGGCTCTGCAGGTCTGCCAGCCGGACAATGTCACCATCCGGGCTGATGCTGGTCGCGACTTTCGCGACACCGCCCAGAACCGCATCCTCGCCAAACGCCGCGACGAGCGCATCGATATGCCTCATGCCGTTCAGAAACGGGATGATCAGCGTGTCCGGCCCAACCGCCGGGTACATGTCCGCTATCGCCGCGTCAAGCGCGGTCGCTTTCACCGAAACCAGCACCAGGTCGTACGGGCCGTCGATCTCGCCCGCCAGCACCAGCCGCGGCGTCACCACCGTGTCCTCGCCGAGGCCGGTGATCCGCAGGCCGCGGCCATGCAGAGTACGCGCGCGAGCCGCCCGTACCAGGAACGTCACGTCCCGTCCCGCCGCGGCGAGCCGACCGCCGAAGAACCCACCGGTCGCACCGGCGCCTACCACCAGAATCCGCATACCTGTGACAAACCGCGATCAGCGCCGGATTCTTCCCGACCCGGCCGCGACCCGCAGGGCCTTGCTCTGTCGCACCATCAGGTCGATGTCGTCGGAGAAGTTGTCGAAGCTGGGCACCAGCGATGCCGCGAGGCTGTGCGCGGTCGCCGGATCGCGCTCTCCGAGGATCCGCAGAAGCTCGTAATCCTGCAGACCGTCGCGTGTGGACAGCCCGCGGACACTGCTGCGCACGGTGTTGTGCGCTGGGTCCGGATAGACGATATAGCCGTCGCCGGGGCGCGCCTCATTTCCACCGGTGCCGGTGTATCCCGTCTCCGCCCAAGCGTTGTAGCCCCAGTGAAAGAAGCCGGTCAGGCCGGCCGCGTAATTTCCCCACGAAATCTCCTTCGCCGCGTAATGCGGCATGGTCGACATTCGATCCAGCCAGCCAGCGCCCGGATCCGCACAGTAACCGCAGGTATAACTCCAAACCTGCTCGCCGAGCGCCTGCCGGTCGGCATAGAAGCCGGGGTCTGAGGTGTAGTTCTGCACGCTGGGGATCCAGATGTCGACGCTTCCCGCGTACGAACCCTCGTCCGCGTTGATCGCGTCCTGAGTAGTGGCGATGCTGCCAAAATACGATCGATAGAGGTTCACAGTGGATGCGAACGCGGCCGGGTTGGCCGGTTCGTCGCTGATCGACTGATACCACATCGCGGTCCAGCCTTTCGTGTCCAAATGACTTTTGAGCGCTGGGATGTACTGGTTCAGCCAGCGGTTCGCGGCGGTCGAGCCGACCGGCGCGAGCACGATGTGGCGGTTGGCGTCAATGATCCAGACGCTCGAGGAATTTCCGCCCGGCCCGGCATTGAGCAGCGATCCTCCGCGCAGCGACCGGATCGATCCATCGGCGAGAAACGTCTGCACGAATCTGTCGAAAACCCTCCAGTCAAAGGAATACTTCGAGCCCACCAGCCGGGTCTGTCCACCCAGGAGCGTGTCGATCGGTACGTGCACCTGGTTCTGTCGCTCCGACTTCATTTCCCGGGCAATATTGCCGATCAACGTCCACCACTGATCCGAGTAGCGGGTGTAGCCGTACTGATTGTGGATGTCGTCACCAATCACCGAGGCGTCGGCATCGCTGTAGTCGTCGAAAAACGCGCTCCAGGTGCCGGAGGTGTACGTGCTGTCAATCGCATCCGGGACCGTCACGTCGTAGACCGTCAGCGCGATCGGGAAAGTGGTGTTCCCGCTGATTGTGTTCACCGTGACCGAGCCATTGTACGCACCGGCGGCCTGGTTCTTGGGAACATAGACCGTCACGAAGATACCCTGTGTGGTGTTCCCCGGCACCGTGACCCAAGGGTCGTTGCTCAGCGGATCAGGCACCGCCGTACCAGAACCGGTGGGATCGTAATACTGCTGGAGCCGGTAAGTGAGGTCGCCGCTCCCGATCGTCCCGGCGCCCGTAAGATCGGTGAAGGTCACCGACTGGATCGTGAACTTCGACGTTCCGCGCAGCAGAATCTGATACGACTGGAATTCGTTGCGAGCCGCATCCCAGCTAACCATGGTTGACGCCGCCCGGGGCTTTGCGCTCTGTTGCAGGACAGTCTCGTAGGGCGTAGCGGTCCACGACACCATCGCGGTCTGTGGTTGCACGCCCGAGAGGGACACCGCCGCGAGCGCAGTGGCGATCAACAGTCTCGTCATGATTTCTCCCCACTGGCGGTTCAGTCGGGGTGGATCATGCCGGTAAGCGCGACTGCGGACAAGAGCAGTTGTCAGTTTTCAGCGAGAGCGCAACACAGCCGCCACCTCGGGGATCCGGTTCCGGTAGCCGGAAAGCAGAACTTTGGCCGTGGAGACCGAATCCACCAGTGGATGAACCGCGAACGCCGTCAACGCCACCGATGCCGAACCACTGCGGGCCGCTTCGATCGTCAACTGCTCGGCCGCCTTCACCTGTTGCACCAAGCCCAACTGATCTCCGGCCAATGGGCTGGTCGCGAGCGGGTGCGGACCGTTCGCGTCGACGGTGCACGGCACCTCGACGACCGCCTCGGGCGCCAGTCCGGGCACCGCGGATCCGTTGCGTACGTTCAGAATCATCGCGGTCCGCTCGCCGCGGGAAATGGCCGCCATCAAGGCCAGCGCGACGCCTTCGTAGCCGCCGCCAGCGATGTCTTCCTTGTCCCTGCCCGGATCGGTCTCAGCCCGACTCTCCGCCATGTAGGTGGCGTCTCTTTCTTCCCTTACGCGGCGCCATTCGGCCAGCGCCTTGGACGGTTCTTTCGCCACCGCGTTGTAAAAGTCTCGCTGCTGGCGGAGCAGGAATTCACCGCGAGTAGCCGGCGAGCCCTTGATCGAGGCGACCGCGTCCCGGGTGAAGTAGTAATAGTAGAGATATTCGTTGGGAATGCAGCCAAGCGCGGCGATCCAGTCAGCGCCGAACAGCCGGCCCTCCTCGATGGTGGCCAGCGCGTCCGCATCAGCCACCAGAGACGGCAGCACATCGGCGCCATCGAAGGAAAGCCGGCGCAGCCAGCCGAGGTGATTCAAGCCGACATAGTCCGCCGTGGTCAGGTCAGGATGGAGATCAAGCGCTCGGGCGGCCCGCCGGCTCAACCCGATCGGCGAGTCGCAGATGCCCACCACCCGATCGCCCAGGACCTGTTGCATCGCCTCGGTGATCATGCCGGCCGGGTTGGTGAAGTTGATGACCCATGCCCGCGGACAAAGGGCGGCGACCCGCTCGGCCACCTGCAGGGCGACCGGCACGGTCCGCAGCCCGTACGCGAGCCCGCCCGGCCCGGTGGTTTCCTGGCCAAGCAAGCCAAGATCCAGCGCCACCCGCTCGTCCGCGGTGCGCCCTTGGAGGCCGCCGACCCTGATGGCGGAAAACACGAAGGTCGCGTCCCGCAACGCTTCGTCCACATCCGTGGTCGTTCGTACGACCGGCGGCTTTTCGTATTCTCGACCCATTTGGTCGAGCACCTGGCCGATCGCGGTCAGCCGATCGACGCTGACATCGTACAAAGCGACTTCGGTGACTCGCCGCTCATGGGTGTCTCGCAGCAAAGCGCCGTAAACCAGCGGCACCCGGAACCCGCCGCCGCCCAGAATGCAGAGTTTCATCCGGTCACAACCTCCACGCCGGCCGCGGCACACGTCCGTAACGTGGAATCGTCGGCACCCTCATTGGTCACGATCATGTCGATGTCAGCGGCTCCACAAACCCGCAAGGCGCCGGTGCCGGGAAATTTGTGTCGGTCCGCCAGCAGCACGGTTTTCTTCGCCGCGGCCACGATAGCCCGCTTCACCGGCACCTCGACCAACGTGGTGTCCAGGATCTGACCGTCCGGCCGGACCCCGCTGGTGCTCAGGAACGCGATATCGGCACTCACCTGCCGCAGCGCGTCCTCGGCCAGCACCCCCACCAGCGAATGGTACGGCCGGCGGACGAGACCGCCGAGCAGGATCAGCTCGATGTTCTCCGCCTCCCGCAACACATCGAAGGCGGCGAGGTTGCCGGTGATCACGGTGATCCGGCGACACATGAGCAGCTGCGCCAAATACATCGCAGTGGTGCCCACGTCGAGCAACACCACGTCACCGTCGGCGACCAGTTCGACGGCTCGCCGGGCGACCGCCTGTTTGTCCGCGGTGTCCCTGGCGGCGACCGCCGCGAACGGCATTCGCTCGTCGACGTCGTCGGCCACGTGCGCACCGCCGTGCACCCGGATGAGCGTGCCTTCCCGGTCCAACTGGGCGAGGTCGCGCCGGACGGTGGACGAACTGACCTTGAGCGACCGGGCCAGCTCCCGCACTTCCGTGGTGCCTTCCGCACGCAGCCGGCGGACGATCTCCGCATGGCGTTCGTGCTGCAGCATGCCGGCGACCATACCAGTCACAAACGCGCACAACCAGCCGCAGTCGCGCATGTACGCTCAGCAACAGGTTGTCACATTGCACGTATCCGGTTAGTGTTGCGCAAGTTCAAGAACATGAATGGAGAGTTGCCGGCCGATGTCCGAAGGTGCGTACGATCCGCTGGGCGACAGCCGCCACCCGGACGACCCGGACATCGACGTTTTCCTGTCCGGAACGGTCTTTCTCGACATCGTCTTCACCGGTCTGCCCAAGATGCCCAGCGCCGGCACCGAAGTCTGGGCCGAGGGCATGGGGTCCTGCCCGGGCGGGATCGCGAACCTGGCGATCGCGGCGAGCCGGCTCGGCCTTCGGACCTCGCTCGCGGCAGCTTTCGGCGACGACGACTACGCCGACTTCTGCTGGCGAACGCTGGACGAACAGGAAAGCGTGGACCTGTCGCGGTCCCGCCGGTTCGAGCACTGGCATTCGCCGGTCACCGTATCGATGGCCTGTGCCGGCGACCGAAGCATGCTCACGCATGGCCACGAATCGCCGCTGCCAGCCAATCTGATGATTGGTCAGCCACCGCGTTCGCGTGCGGTCATCTGCGATCTGACCGCACCGGACACCCTGGGCAGCGCGGCGGAAAACTCGTGGGCGGAGTTGTCCCGCACCGACGGCGCCCTGGTTTTCGCCGACGTGGGCTGGGATCCAACCGGTATGTGGTCCAGCCAGATGCTGGATCAGCTCGGTTACTGCCACGCTTTCCTTCCCAACGCTGGCGAAGCGATGGCCTACACCCGTACGGACAGCCCCCAGGAAGCGCTTTACACGCTGGCCGACCGGGTTCCGCTCGCGGTGGTCACCAACGGCGCCGAGGGCGCGATGGCGATCGATTCCACCACCGGCGAGGAAGCGCACGTGCCGGCGCCACGAGTGACCGCGCTGGATCCGACCGGCGCCGGCGATGTTTTCGGCGCCAGCATGGTGTTGGGCACGTTGTCGGGCTGGCCGCTGCAAAATCGGCTCGCGTTCGCGTCGGCCTGCGCGTCCCTGGCCGTCCAGCAGTTCGGCGGATCGCTGGCCGCGCCCGGCTGGGGCGACATCGCGGACTGGTGGCACAGCGTAAGAGACCACGGCAGCCGGGACGCCTATCACACGTCTTTGGTGCGCCGGTACGGATTCCTCGACGAGTTGGTGCCGACCGTGCCGGTCGGCGCGGTCCGGCGGGCCGCCGCGACCATCGCGCGCTACGCCGACGTTGCTCAGGTGCCGTAACCGCAGACGAAGGGAAACCCATGTCGCTGCAGCGAAAGATGCGACTGGCCGTGGTGGCTGGCGCCGCGATGGCGATAGCGGCGGCATGTGCTCCACCCGGCTCCGGCGGCCCCACTGGGCAGTCCTCGGACCGCCCGGCCGGCAGCATTTCCACTGACCCGGCCAAAGCCGGCCAGGTGACCCTGAACGTCTGGGACCAGGAAGTCCGCGGCGGCCAGAACGCCGAGGTCGCCCAGTTGAACAAGGAGTTCCAGGCAAAATATCCCAACGTCAAGATCGTTCGTACGTCCAAAAGCTTTTCGGACCTGAAAACGACTCTCCGGCTCGCGCTCTCCGGCAGCAATCCACCGGACGTCGTCGAGGCGAACCAGGGCTATCCAGACATGGTGACCTTCGTCAAGGCCGGCATGCTCACCTCGATGGACGGCTACGCCGGCGTTTACGGCTGGGACAAGCGATATCCGAAAGCACTGCTTGACCTCAACCGAGTGAGCGCGGACGCGAAGCACTTTGGTACGGGCAAGCTTTACGGCATCTCGCAGCAGGGCGAATTCGTCGGTGTCTACTACAACAAGGCGCTGCTGACCAGCCTCGGCCTGAAGCCGCCAACCACCTGGGCCGAGTTCACCGCGGATCTGGCGACCATCAGGACAAAAGGCCAGCTGCCGATTCAGTTCGGCAACCTGGACAAATATCCGGCGATTCACACGTACGGCGTGATCCTCAGTCAGCTGGCTGGCAAACAGTATGTTCGCGACCTGGTTTTGGGCACCGGCAAGGCGTCCTGGACAGACCCACGAGCCATCCAGGCCGCGCAGGTGCTGCAGACCTGGGCGAAGAGCGGCTATTTGACGCCCGGCGCCAACGGCCTCGGATATGACGACGCCGCCAAACAGTTCGCCGCCGGTAAGGGCGTTTTCCTGCTCACCGGCACGTGGGAGGCGGCCGACCTGAAAGGCCCGATGGGCGACAAGCTCGGCCTGATGCCACCACCACCGGCCAGCGCCGGCGGCCCGATCACCACCATGGGCGGCGAAAGTCTCGCGTGGGCCATCACCAGCAAGTCCAAACACCCGGACGTTTCCGCCGCATACCTGAACTTCCTGACCAACCAACACGCGTCCGACGTGATGACCCAGACCGGCAACCTGCCAGCGGTGCCCGGCCCGGCCGCCGCCGCGTTGCCCGCCGGCAGCCCTGAAGGACAGCTGGTGGCGGGTTGGCAGCAGATCAGTGCGAACGACGGGCTCACGCCCTATCTGGACTACTCCACGCCGACCTTCTACGACACTTTGACCGCCGCGCTGCAAAGCCTGATCGGTGGCCAGACGACGCCACCGCAGTTCACCCAGACGCTGCAGAAAGACTACGGCACCTTCCACCAGTCGTAAGGCGGCCATGACCGACACCGCGATTCCGGTCGCCGACACCGCAAAACCGCCGGCCCGGCCACCAAAGCAGTGGCTGGGCGGGCGGTATCGTCGGCGTGCGCCAGGTGAGCCGCGAGCCATCGGCTACCTGTACGCGGCACCCGCTCTCGCGCTTTTCGCCGTCCTCATCCTGGTGCCGTTCGGGCAGGCCATCTGGTATTCGCTCTATAACTGGGACGGCCTGTCGGTGGCCACCTGGGCTGGCGTGAGCAACTACACCGCACTGGTCACCGATCCCAGCCTGCGCGGACCGTTCGTACACGCGCTGATTCTGTTGATTTTCTATGCTCTGCTCCCCATCCTGGTCGGACTGCTGCTGGCCGCGGCGATGTCCAGGGTGCGGATCCACGGCATGACCTTCTTTCGGACCGTGCTGTTTCTCCCGCAGGTGCTGGCGATGGTCGTTGTCGCGCTGTCCTGGCGGTGGATCTACGCACCGCAGGGCCTGCTCAACAATGTTTTGGACGCGATCGGCCTGGGTGCGTTGGCGCGACCCTGGTTGGGCGACTTCCAGCTCGCCCTGCCGGCGGTGGGTCTGGTCGGTACGTGGGTCGAGTTCGGCCTCTGCATGGTGCTTTTCCTGGCCGGCTGCCAAAAGATCCCGCGGGAGCTGTACGAGGCGGCCCGACTGGACGGCGCCGGCCCGTTCCGCGAGTTCCTGGCCGTCACTTTGCCCGCGCTGCGCCCGGAAATCGCGGTGGCCGCGACCCTGACCATCGTGGCCGGGCTGCGCAACTTCGACCTTGTCTACATCACCACCGGCGGCGGCCCCGGCGACGCGACCGCGGTGCCCGCCTTCGAGGTTTACCACCGTGCTTTCGAAACCGGTCAGGTTGGCTCTGCGGCCGCCGTCGGGGTAAGCCTCGCGGCGCTGATTTTCGTGCTGACCGTGGTGGTTTCCCGGGCGATCGAGGGACGGCAGTCGTGACGGGCAGATTCGAGCGGGTGATGACGTACGCGATTCTGGCGGTCTTCAGCGCGATCGCGCTCGTTCCGGTGCTCGGTGTGCTGTCCACCGCCTTTTCCGACCCCCAGTCACTGAACACCGGGTTCGCGCTGCCCGATGGGTTGCACTGGGCCAACTTCGCGCAGGCCTGGACGCGCGGTCACTTCAGCAGCTATCTGCAGTCGTCCATCATCGTCTCGCTGACCGTGGTGATCGCCTCCGCGGTGCTGTCCACCCTCGCCGCGTACGCCTTCGGGACCATGCGTTTTCCTGGCTCCTCGGCACTTTTCTATCTCTTCCTGATCGGGCTCACCCTTCCCGAGGAAGCACTGGTCATCCCGCTCTATTACGACCTTCGAGGCTTCGGGCTCACCGACACGTACTGGGCGCTGATCCTGCCGCAGACCGCGCAGTCGATCGCCTTCGGGACCTTCTGGATGCGGGCGTTTTTCCGCGGTTCGCACGGTTCGCTGGTGGAGGCCGCTCGCATCGACGGTGCCAACAGCTGGACAACACTGTGGCGAGTGCTGGTGCCGGCCGGTCGACCAGCCATCACCACCATGGTCGTCATCACTTTCATGTGGACCTGGAACGAGTTCCTGCTGGCCCTGGTGATGGTCACCTCGGACAGCCTACGGACCGTCCCACTCGGCCTGGTCTTCTTCCAAGGCCAGCACAGCTCCGACTTCTCGCTGCTGGCCGCGGCCGCCGTCCTGGTCGCCTTGCCGGTAGTCGTCGTCTACATAGCACTCCAGCGCCGATTCATCGAAGGCATGCTTTCCGGCGCTGTCAAGGAATAGGCACCGCAGTTTCATCCACATAGCAGCATTTCGGACGCTAGGAGTCTCGGATGCGTGTGCCCAAAAGCCTGTTGACGGCTGCCCTCACCACAGCTGTCCTCACCCTCGGCTTGCCCGCCGCGGCAACAACAGCGGCGGCCAGCCCCCACCATCCCGGCCACGTCGACGTGCTCTTCATCGGGGCACACCCCGACGACGAGGCCGGCAACCTGGCCACTTTCGGTCAATGGAAGGAAAATCAGCATGTCACGACCGGTGTCATCACCGTCACCCGCGGCGAAGGTGGCGGGAACGCGGTCGGCCCCGAAGAAGGTCCGGCGCTCGGCCTGATCCGGGAAGCAGAGGAACGCAGGGCGGTCGGGATGGCCGGCATCACCGACGTGCACAACCTCGACAAGGTCGACTTCTACTACACCGTTTCGGCGCCACTGAGCGCGACGGTGTGGAACGAGCAGCAGACCTTGGAGAAGATCGTCCGGCTGGTACGGGAAATCCAGCCAAAAGTAATCGTCACGATGAACCCGTCACCGTTCCCTGGGCAACACGGCAACCATCAGGAGGCTGGCCATCTCGCCATCGACGCCTTCTACGCAGCCGCTGACCCGACGGCGTTTTCCAGCCAGCTCAGCAAAGAGCGGCTCAACACGTGGCGGACGGCGCGGATCTTCAGCGCTGGCGGCGCTGGCAGCGGCCCAGCAGGTCCCAGCTGCGCTGCGACCTTCGTCCCGACGGATCCGACCGCACAGATTTTCGGTGTCTGGACAGGCACTCAGTCTCCGGCGCACCGGAAAAGCTGGGCGCAAATCCAGCGAGACGCTTCCCGCCAGTATCTGACCCAGGGCTTTGGCACCCAGCCACCGACCGTTTCGACCGATCCCACCCAGCTGGGCTGCGAAACCTTCACCCAGATCGACTCACGGGTGCCGTACGACCCGCACAGCACCGCGACAAGCGCGATGCTGCAGGGAGCTACCCAACCGGCGCCCGGAGGATTGCCACTGGGCACCGAGTTTTCCCTGACCACATCGACCTTCCAGGTCTCCCCCGGCAGGCCTTTCACAGTCACCGCACACTTTTCTCCGCTACCGCACGCGAAAGTGAGCCTCACCTTGCCGGCCGGTTGGACCGCGACCACCACCGGGGCGACGACTTTCACCGTTACCCCGCCGGCAACCGCGGCTGTGAGCACCCGGGCCACCATTGGCGGCACGCTGACTTCGGGGCGTACGAGCGGAACAACCGCCCGAGCCGTCGCGGTCACCGCGGCTGTCACGGCGACCCAACAACTGCTCCCCCAGGTCGCGGATTTCCAGGCCTGGGCCACCAAAACCGGCGTTCCGCAACTGCTCGGCTTCGTCAAGCCAGTGCTCACCCTGGCCAGCGGCGGCAGCCGGCCGGTGGCGATTTCGGTGACGAACAACAGCACCAGCGTGCAGTCCGGCACGGTGACCCCGCAACTGCCGGCCGGATTCACCGCGGACGTACCGTCCAAGCCGTACGGCAACCTCGCGCCAGGCGCCACTGGCACGGTCACTTTTGCCGTACGGAACAGCGATCCGAGCCTGCCCACCGCCAACCGGGGCGGTGTCGGTGGCGACTATGACTACCCGATCACCACGTCGTCGTCCGGTGCGAGCGACACCGCACACGCCGCGCTCGAGCTCGTACCCACCACGACAATCCCGCAAGCGAGCAGCACACCCACCGTGGATGGGAGCGCCGAACCGGGTGAATATCCAGGCGCCACACTGGATCTTTCTCGCCGCTGGGAAGGTGACGCCTGTACGTCCGCGGCCGACTGTTCCGGCAGCGCACAGGTTTCGTGGTCCAATGACGCGCTGTATTTCCTCGTCCACGTCACCGACGACACGCTCGGAAAACAAGTGGACCCCACCGACTGCAAGCGGCACTGGCGGACCGACTCGGTGGAAATCACCCTGGATCCGCGCGGCACCTCGGAAAACACGTCCACCACTTTCAAGAGCGGCATCTTCCCGGTCACCAGCGGTGGCCCGGCCTGCTTTGAGCGGGACGCCGACAACCATCAGGGGCCAGGGTCCGACACCGCGCCCGGAATGCAGGTCGCCGCGAAGATTTCCAGCCCGTACAACGGCTACACCCTGGAAGTGAAGATCCCACTGGCCGACCTGCCGGCCGCGGTGGACCCGGCGCACCTCGGGATGAACATTCTCATCTATGACTCCGACACCCAGGACCTCACTGGCCAGACCCGGCTGGCGTGGTCACCTTTCGGTGGCGTACAAGGAGATCCATATCGCTGGGGAGTGGCCACAGTGGACGGTTACACCGCACCGCCGGGCCGCCCGATCACCCCGACCCCGCCGGTGATCCCGGCCACCGCTGCCTCCAGCCTGGACTCACCGCAGTCGATCCTTCAGTCGGCCACCATCGGCGTCCCCCTGGCCGGCGGCCCGGCCGCGGCTCGCTCGCGATCCGCCCAGACCGCCTTCCTACGAAAAGACACGGTGACGGCGCTGCTGGCCCCCACCGGCGCGGGCACCGCACACATTTTCGTCTATGACCCCACGCACGGGACTCTCGCGTCGACGACGATCGCTGTTTCCGGTGCGGGCGTACGAACCGTCCGCCTCCCGGTCACGCCGGCCAAAATCACCGCGCAAACCCGTGTCCTTGTCGCCTTCGACGCCGGCACATCCGGCACCACCAGCAGCGCCCTCAGAATTTTCAGAACCTAGGGCGTGTCTCCTCATTCCAGGTGGATGAGGGTCGAGATCCAAGCGTCGTCTGCCGGTGCCGGGCGGTCGCCTTCATACCGTTGTTGTATGGGGTGATCGCCCGGTGCCGGGTAGCGTGGGGGCATGACCGACGTGATCATTCTGCATGGAGCTTGGCATCAACCCGCTCACTTCGATGCCCTTGTCGGGCTGCTGCGCTCACGAGACCTGAGCGTGGAGGTGCCTGACCTCTACGAACTTTCGCTGGACGACAGCACTGGCCTGGTCGAGGACATCGTCGCTGCCGCCAACCGGCCGCCGCTGGTGCTCGGACATTCTTTTGGTGGCGTCACCGCCGGAACGGTCAACGGTGCGCAAAAACTGATCCTGCTGGCCGGTTGGCTTCTCGATGTCGGCGAATCGCCGGCCCAGCTCATCGCCCAGGTCGCGGCGAAACCGGCGCCCCGCCGGCGGGACTTGTCGCGACGCCCGACGAAAACGGCCGGCTCCGGCTCGATGTCGCCGATGCCAGGAAGAACCTTTACGGCGACGTCGACGAACCCACCGCTCAGCGCGCGATCGAACTGCTCCGCCCGGAGCCGCCGTCCATTTTCGGGGCTACCCCGAGCCGCGTCAGTTGGCACGACACTCCGTCGCTCTATGTGGTGGGAAGCGACGACCGTGCATTGGCCGCGCCCCTTAGCAGCCGTTTCGCGGCCCGTTGCACAATTTCCGAGACCTGGGACACGAGCCACTCGCCCTACCTGAGTCATCCGGTCGCTGTCGCCGAACTGGTTCAGCGACAGCGGCAAAGGACCTAGGCCAATGTGATTTGGCTTGCCGTGTTGGACGAAGGGCCGTAGACAAAGGCGCGTACGCGATAGGTGGCGGTCTTCTCGTTCGGGAGGATCACCACCCCGCATGAGTTGATGTTCTCCTCGAGCACCTGGACGACCCGAAAATCGGCGCTGCCAGCGGGTTTCACCTCCACCAAATAGCCGGACTCGTCGCTGGCGCGGTCCGTCCAGGTGAGCTTGATGCCGTTCGCGTTCATCACGGTGGCCTTCAGATCCGTCGGCGCGCCGCCGCCCTGGACCGACCGAGGGGCCACCGCTGGCTGCCGCACGGTCCGTGGCTCGGCCCAGATGTGGTCCTGGGCTTGGGTTTTGTCGTCGTAGTCACCCGGCGGGAGCGTACGAGTGATCGCCGCGGTGGTCGGCCCGTAGTACGGCACAACGCGATAGTAAAACGCCGTCTGCGGGATGAGGTCCCGATGGTCGTACGACATTTGGCCGGGTGGCAGGAAACCCAGGATCGTGTACGGGCCGGCCGCCGCGTTCGCGAACTCGACAATGCGGCCGGCCGGGGTCGGACCACGGTCGCGCCAAGCCAGCTTGATGTCGACGGGCGGGACCAAAGTGGCGGTGAGCGACACTTTCGGTGCGGTGGTGGCCGTGTCGGCGCAGCCCGCCGTCACGGCCACCACCAGCACGAGGGCGACTGCCCAGAGTCGAGTCATGTCTTTACTGGTAGGCAAAAGCCAGGTTGCTCCACACCACGGTGATGGGTCCACTGCCGCTGGAAGTGCGGTAGGCACCGACCTTGTCGTAGTAATTGCCACCATCGGGCGCCGACTCGGTGAACTTCAACGATCCGTTGATGTAAACCTGAAGTTTGCTGCCCACCGTGTGAATCGTCTGCACCGCGACTGTGGTTCCCACGGTGGCGCCAGAAGCGACCGTGGCACCACCCTCCACGGAGTAGAGTCGGCCGCCGTTTTCCACCGCCAGCAGAAAGAACGGCCCAACATCGTCGTGGAAGGTCTGTTTCAGGCTGATCCGCGAACCACCCATGCTGGTGATCCGGAAGGAGCCCTGGAACCGGCGTTGGCCGCTGGAATAGTCGACATACCGCCGCTCGGCGCGATCGTATCCGCTGGTCGACGTGCAGCTGAGGTGGAAGGTCAGGCCGCTGACCGTGCCACAGCCCTGCTGCTGGACCGTGTACGACGGCGAATAGGTCGTCCAGGCAGGTGCGACCGCCGCCGCGGCGGCGGCTGGCGCGACCACCAGAACCAGACCAAAAGCCATCATGCACGCGACCACTGCGCGTTGCTTCACCGACATTCGTTCCTCCTTGAGCCCAGTAATGTTCACTTACGTGAATGGCTTCGCAGATAAGAACGTGTTCAATGGAGCATTAAGCTACTTGTGGCATATGCCTCTGTCAACGCCCAATAACCGCGTACGAGCGCTCGACCACCAGATCCCAGTCCGGCACGGTCGCTTCCGGGTCGGTGAAGGAGTCAAATCTTGTCGTCTGTTGGAAAGCCGGCAGTTGGTAGAGCTCGCGCGCGTACGCCCAAAGATGCGGATATTCCGGCAGTCCCGGGTTGATCGTACGAGCTGCGTTCGCGCCGGCGTCGTACCGAACCAGCGTCACCCACAGCCGGATGTCCGCTTCGGTGAGCTGGGATCCCAGCAGGTAGCGCGATTTCGCCAAGCGCGCGTCGAGTTCCGCGTACGCGTCAAGCAAAATCGTACGAGCGGCCGGGTCTGTGAGCGCCGCGCCAACGTTCTTGTTCACCGCTGGCCCGAGCCAGCGATCTAATTCCTCGATTTGTTCGCGAAGCGACTCCGGATAGGTTTCGACGCCATTCGACCACTGCCCGAACTGGGTGGCGAAGTCGACGCCGATCGTGGCGAAATTGTTGCTGACAAGGCGATTCGTGCGCCGGTCCCACAGCGCCGGCACTGAGACGTGCCCGTCGAAACCGGGTTCGGTCGCCTCGTACGCCTGCCGGAGCAGGGTGAATCCGTTGACTGGATCGGGGCCGTGCTTTTCCCGGAAGGCCCATCCCCGGGCGTCCCGCTCATCGTCCACATAGGACACGCTGACCACGTCCCGCAGGCCGAGCAGGGCCAACTCGATGGTGGTGCGCTGCGCCCAGGGACAAAACCAGCCGGCGTAGAGGTGATAGCGGCCCGGCTCGGCGGCGAAGCCGCTGGAGCCGTCGGCGGTGATGCGGCCGGTGAAGCGATACAACGGCCGGGCGCCACCAGGCGGCACGCGGTATTCCCCGTAAGTGGCGACATCGACCGGACTCGCGAACCCAGGCACGCCGTTCCCCTCCCAGTTGGGACCCCACCGACCACAACCCGGCCGACCAGCGCGGCTATTCCGGATCGCTACCACGATCGCGCGCCGACACCGCCGCCGCGGGTCCGACGCGCCGGCCGCTACCGAAGTCGCGGCGAGCGGGAACCACTTCACCCACCAGCGCCGGTCATCGGCAAGACTGGTGGGACCGTACGCACGCGCAGAGAAAGCGAGAACCATGGGAGACCGGCGCATCGGCCTGGTGGTGCACGAGGGCCGCGAGGCGGCGGTGGATGCCGCCCACCTGGTGCATGCGTGGGCGAAGAAGAACGCCATCGAGGTCATCGAGATCGACGTGTGGCGCCTGGACAACGGCCATCGGCCGCGCCGCAACGCGAAGGACGAGGTCGAGGCGGCAGGGCATCCGTCGCTGATCGTGACCATCGGCGGCGACGGGACGTTCCTGCGTGGCGTACGGGTGGCGGCGTCCGACGACGTGCCGGTGCTCGGCGTGAACGTCGGGCGGGTCGGGTTCCTGACCGAGGTCGAACCCGCCGAGATCGAGTCGGCGCTGGAGGCGTTCTTCTCCGGGAGCGCGCGCATGGATGAGCGCATGATGCTCACCATGCGAGCGTCGCGGCCGCTGGAGATCCCGGACGGGATTCAGGCGTTGCTGCAGTACGGGCGGGGTCCACTGCTGCCTCCGCCGCCGCGCCGGATGGTCAGCCAGGACAACGTCAGCCAGGACCAGGCCGCGGGCATGGAACTGGACGTGACCGCGCTGAACGACGTGGTCTTCGAGAAGCTCGCGAGGGACCGGCAGGCGAGCCTCGCGGTCTACCTCGGCGAGTCGGTTTTCGCGTCGTACTCGGCGGACGCGCTGATCGTGGCGAGCCCGACCGGCTCCACGGCGTACAACCTCTCGGCCGGCGGGCCGGTGCTGTCGCCGAGGCTGAAGGGTCTGGTGTTTACCCCGGTGGCGCCGCACATGATCTTCAACCGCAGTGTCGTGCTGGCGGCCGGCGAAGCCGCTTCGGTACGCGTGCTGGACCGCTCCGGCCAGGTCGCGGTGAGCGTCGACGGGCAGCTGCGCGGCGTGCTGGACCCGGGCGACTGGGTGACCGTCCATCCCGCCGAGCACCCGGCCCGGTTGGTACGCCTGCGCCCATCCGACTTCTACCAGCGGCTGCGCAACCGGTTCTCGCTGGCGGACGCACCGGCGGCGCTGGCCGACGGCGGCGAACCGGCCGGCTGCCCACCGCCCGCCGACATGTACTAGGCCCGACGTTTCAGGGCGAAATTGCCCCCATTTCGGACCTACAACGTCACCCTCGCGAGGGGTTTACATCGCGAAAGCGGGCCGGAAGCCGATCGTCATCGCGCCGCGGCGATGCCGGCCGGTGGTGTGTCGATGCTTGCCGGCCGGCGCGGCGATGCCGCCGGGCCGCCGGATGCGGACGAACATGGCCGCCGCGCCGATGCCGACCATCGCCGAGACCACGCTCGCCGGCGCGACCACCGGGTCGGCGACCAGCGCATGATGCGAGGCGACGCCGACCACGGCGCTGGTGTTGGCGTCCGCGACGACCGTGTGCTCGACCAGCGACTGGCTCTTGGCTGGGCCAGTGACCGGTGGCACCACGGTGGGCGCTGGCAGGTTCGGCCGGGAGTCGTGCACTCTCCAGGCGCCGGTGGAGAACGGCTCCGGCAGGCCCTTCACGCCGGTGCCGGTGCCCCACTCGGTGATCACGTACGTGACCTGGATGTGGCCCGGCCCGAAGCCGTCGACCAGGTGCGTCTCGGTGTTCCAGTGGCCGCCGGTGAGCTGCGCGTACGTCTCGCCGTCAATGTCCAGCATGATGCCGTGGTCGGACGGGAAACCGGGGCCGCGGTCACCGATCATGAAGTCGGCACGACGCCCGTTGTAGAGCACGTATCCCTGGGTGCCCAGCGGCCAGCTCGGGCTCGCGAAGATGCCCTTGTGCATGCCCTGCCCGCCGGCGGGGTTGCCGGTGTCGCCGGAAAGGCCGGAGCCGTCGTCCCAGAAGTACGACGCCATTGTCGAGCCCTGCAGGCAGGTGCTGGGTGGTGGAGTGGTGTCAGGCACGGCGTTAACCCACTACCCGCACGTCACCATCCGGATCCGGGGTCGGTCGCACGGCGGCCAGCGACGCTGGCCGACGGACGTGTTCGGGGCATGACCAAGAGCATGGAACAGCACCACGCGGTGCTCCTCTCCTTCGGCTGCCTACCGGGTTAGCTGACGGGTTCGGGCCAGGAGACGCCCTACCGCAGCGCGCGAACGCACTGCCGATTCACCCCAAGGACCTGGGTCCCCGGCTCCCTCCGAAGAGGGATTCGGCGGTCGTCCGGCTGCCTTCCTGGTGAAGCGCAGGTAAACCGAACGAACGCTAAGGACTCTAACCGGACCCCCGACGGATCCTTCGCGGGGTCAGCATAATCACAACCGTGTCGTTACCATTCAGTGCGTACCCCGGAAAACCGGCATGCCTATCGTGCCTGGTCAGAGCCTGAAATCACGCTTCGCGCCGAGGCTGTGACAGCGACCGCATGGGGGCAATTCCAGCCGCGCATGCTCCGGCGTGCCAAGGTGGGACGTAGGACACGACCGGGGAGAGACTGGATGCTGTACGTGGCATTGGCATGCCGGCTGCTGATCGGCGTGGTTTTCGTTGCCTCGGCGGCGACCAAGCTGGTCGGAACATCGGCATTCGGGGATTTTGTCGCGTCTGTCCGGCAGATGCGGGTGTTGCCCAGGGCTTGGTCGCGACCGGTCGCCCTGGCGGTGGTGATCGCCGAAGTCCTGACCGTGGTGCTGGTCGCGATCCCGCTCGCGGCCTCGGCGATGGCTGGTTTCGGCCTGGGGGCAGCCCTGTTGGCCGCCTTCGCGGTCGGCATCGTGATCAGCGTGCGAAAAGGCGAGCGCACCCCGTGCCGCTGCTTCGGGAAATCCACCACGCCGCTCGGGCCGCTTCATGTCGTACGCAACGTTTTCCTGATCTGCGTGGCGTTGCTGGGTGCCGCTGGGGCACTCTCGACCGGCAGTCTTGACCTGGGTGCCGCCGCGGTCGCCGCGGTCGCCGGCCTGGTGGTGGGCGGCCTGGTCATCGTGCTGGACGACATCGTCGACCTGTTCCGGCCGGTCAAGCCAACCCCTGCTCGTTAGGGAAAACGCACGTACTCGTAGTCGAATGGCTGGCCGTTGATGCCGTTGCGGGGTGGCGCGATCCAGGCGGCGATCTTGCCGCGCTCGTGCACCGGCCGCATCAGGGATCGTACGTGCGTCTTGTCCACCTCGGTCGGCAGCCAACTGCCCTTGCGCAGTGCCCATTCGTCGGTGGAAATCTTCTCGCCGTCCGGGGTCGCCTCGATGCCGGAGAAGGCGCCGACCTTGCGGTTGAAGGCCTGGTGCGGGAGCTTGAGTCGGTGCGAAAGCCCGGCGCTGTCCAGAATCTTGTTCCAGCGGTTGACCCCGCTTTGGCAGTCCGAGACATATTCGCGCCGCAGGTCGGCGTTTAGCCCCACCAGCGCGGAAACCTCGGCCTGCCCGATCTCGCCGTCCGGGTCGAGCGCGTCGACCATGATCGACTCCTCAGTGAGCCGGTGGTCGTCCTTGCGACGGTCCTCCATCCAGCGGCCCTTCAAACCCGCGGTGAAGTAGTTCGCCACGTTGGTGGAGGTCTCGCCGCCGAACAGGTCCAGCGAGACGCTGTAGTGGAAGTTCAGATATTTCTGGATGACTTTCAACGGAATCCCACCGAAGGACGCGATCTCCTCGGTGTCATTCTCCTTCATCAGCTGGACCGTACGCTCCACCACCCGGTCGATGCCGGTGGTGCCGACCATCATGTGGTGCGCTTCTTCCTTGAGCATGAACTCGCACGTACGGGACAATGGGTCGAAGGCGCTTTCCTTGAGCGTACCGAGCTGGTATTTGCCGTCCCGGTCAGTGAAATACGTGAACATGAAAAAGGACAGCCAGTCCGGCGTCTCCTCGTTGAAAGCGCTGAGGATGCGCGGCGCGTCCTCGCTGCCGGAGTTGCGGTGCAGCAGCTCTTCGGCCTCTTCCCGGCCTTCCCGGCCAAAATACGCGTGCAGGAGGTAGACCATCGCCCACAGGTGCCGGCCTTCCTCCACATTCACCTGGAAAAGGTTGCGCAGGTCGTAGAGGCTTGGCGCGGTGGCTCCGAGGTTTCGCTGCTGCTCCACCGAAGCTGGCTCGGTGTCGCCCTGGATGACGATCAGCCGCTGCAGCTCGGCCCGATACTCCCCCGGGACCTTCTGCCAGACCGGCTCGGTCCTGTGTTCCCCGAAGCCGATCCGCCGGTCCGCGTCGCGCTCGGCCAGGAAGATCCCCCAGCGGTAGTCCTTCATCGCCACATGACCGAAATTCGCCCAGCCCTGCCGGCCGACGTTGATCGCCGTCCGCAGGTAAACGTCGTGGGTGGGCAGGGTCGGGCCCATCGATTCCCACCAGCTGAGGAAGTTCGGCTGCCAGGACTCCAACGCGCGCTGCAGCCGACGGTCCTCATGCAGCTCGACGTTGTTGGGGATTTTCTCCGAATAATCTGCCCTGTCCGGCATGCTCAGACCCGTTTCCTGTCGAATTCCGCGCGTTGCCCGGTGCCGAACTTGCGAAGCGCCCCATACTCGCCGGACGCGTTCGGCCGTACGAAGATCCAGTTCTGCCAGGCCGTCAGCCGGCCGAAAATCTTGGTCTCCAACGTTTCCGGTCCGGTGAAACGATAGTTCGCCTCCAGGCCGGTCAGCGCGTCCGGACTGAAACTGCCCCGTTCCTCCACCGCGATCCGCACCTCGTCGTCCCAGTCGATGTCGTCCGGCGCGAAGGTCACCAACCCGAGCTCGGCGGCCGCGTCGGCCCGCAGCGGCTTGTCCATTTCCCCGCGAGCGGCTTCCAGCGCCGGCTCGTCACCGTAGAATCGCGTCTGTACGCGGGAAAGTCCGTTGCCCATCGGCAGCACGCCGAAGTTCATCTCGGTCAGGTGCAGTGCGGCCGGCTCGGCATCGGGGTCGATGTCCTCGAAAACCCCGAAAAGCTGGTATGACCGGTCGGCGGCCAGCGCGAGTTCGAGCAGGGAGCCAGCGAAACAACTGCCCGGGTCGATCAGGGCCAGCAGGCTGCGGCTGGTGACGTCCAGCCTTTTGAGCGTACGTTTCAAATAATGCAGGATCTCGTTGACCAGCCAGTCGTCCCGGTTCGCGAGCAGCAGCCGATCGTACGCCAGCACCTTGTCGCTTTCCCCGCGAGTCTTCAAAATCCACGTGCCGGCGCTGAGTTCGTTGGTCCGCAGGTCCAGAATCAGGTCGTCAACCTCGCGGGTGACCGCCAACGTCCAGAAATCCGCGCCCTGCGCTCGTACGCCAGCAACATCGGTTGGTGCGTCCGCGGTGGGGCCGGCGACGGTGATCTCGACCGTACCGGCTTCCCGGTCCAGCACCGCCGTCACGTGCTCGTACGAGATCCGGTCGTCCTCTCGCTGCTTTTCCAGCGGACTGAGCGAAATTCCGGTCGCGTCCGTCGGCCGACCAGAGCGCTCGGCCAGTTCCAGAGCGCGAGCGGCCACCGCCTGCAGCCACTTCGGCCGCGGCACGACTTCGTCGACGAGCCGCCACTGGACAGCCTTCTTGCCGCCAATTCCCTCCGAACGGGTGGAAAAGTAGTCGGCGAGGTCACGCCGCACGTGCCGCTTGTCGACGACCCTCGTCAGGCCACCGGTGCCCGGCAACACGCCCAGCAACGGCAACTCCGGCAACGAAACCGTGGACGAGCGGTCATCGATCAGCATCAGATGCTCGCAGGCCAACGCGATCTCGTACCCGCCACCGGACGCGGTGCCGTTCAAGGCCGCCACATATGTCTGTCCGGAATTCGCCGTCGCGTCCTCAATGCCATTGCGGGTTTCGTTGGTGAACTTGCAGAAGTTGACCTTCCAGGGGTGCGGCGAAGCGGCCAGCATCCGAATGTTGGCACCCGCGCAGAAAATCTTCTCCTTGCCGCTGGTGATCACCACCGTACGCACCTCGGGGTGCTCGAACCGGAGCCGTTGCACGGCGTCGTAAAGCTCAATGTCGACGCCCAGGTCGTACGAGTTCAGCTTCAACTCGTAGCCGGGGCGCAGGCCGCCCTGCTCGTCCACGTCCATGGTCAGCGTCGCCACCGGCCCGTCGGTGGCGATCTTCCAGTGCCGGTAGTCGACCGGCCGGACCCGGAACTCGACGCGGGCTGTTGCGGTCACGCCAGGGTGGATCGATGTCATAGTCGACTCCGCAGTGTTCACCCGGATCCTCCCAGCGACCGATGCTCTCATGTTCTACAACTCCATGTGAGCCTGTCAAGTTCTTGTAGAATATCGCAACTGGTGATGACCGACCACTCACCGTCAGGAAGAATTGGCCACTACGGCAAATCAGACGAAGGACGCGATGACCATCAGCGACCCGGCACCGGGCGAGCGGGCCCCCACGCTGTCCCGTCGGCACGCCGCCGGCGCGTCCAGCGCGCGCGGCCTGCTGTTCACCGTGTTGGGCGAGTTCGCGCTGGTAGCCGAGCGGACCGCCTGGACTTCAGCGTTGATCGAGGTGCTGGGGCAGCTCGGGGTGGACGAGAAGGCCACCCGACAGGCGCTGATGCGAACGGCCGCGGACGGCTGGCTGCGCGCTGAGCGAATCGGCCGGCGCACCTTGTGGCATCTGACACCGAACGCGGAGCGGCTGCTCACCGATGGCGCGCAGCGGATTTACTCCTTCACCGGCCCGGCGCAGGGCTGGGACGGCACCTGGCTGCTGGTGTCCGTACGAGTGCCGGAAAGCGACCGGCGAGCCCGGCACCTTCTTCGTACCCGCCTCAGCTGGGCCGGTTTCGGGTCGCTCGGCGCCGGCCTCTGGATCAGTACGCATCCAGAGCGCGAGGCCGAGGTCGCCGAGGTGCTGCGCGAGGCCCGGATCGCCGACGACGCGCACGTTTTCATCGCGACCCGGCCGGGCATCGGGGACGTACGGGCGATGGTCCAGCAGGCCTGGGACCTGGTCGCCGTGGAAGAGCAGTACGAGGACTTCATCGCCGAGTTCTCCGACCCGGCCCGCAAGAACGCGTTGATCGACCAGATCGAGCTCGTCCACGCTTGGCGGCGGTTTCCGGCAATCGACCCTGCCCTGCCCCGCGAGCTGCTGCCCAGCCGCTGGTCCGGCGTCAAGGCCGCCACCCTGTTCGGCCAGCAACACACCGCCTGGGCGCCCGCCGCACGTACGGCCTGGGAAGCCCTCAACCCACCGCGGACCTGACGTTTCACTGCCGACAGCAGCGAGAACGTCAGGTTCGCGGAGGTTCGGTCAGCCCGCCTTGGAAGCGGTCAGGTCGAACGAGCCAGCCAGCCTGGTCGCCGACCAGGTCCGGCCGCCGTCGGAAGACTTGGCGAGCCAGTAGTCGGCCGGCAGACCCGGGCTGCCGAGCCCGGGTGCGCGATAATCATTTCCGCCCATTTGCCGCGCAGAGACGAACAGAGGTCACCGTGACATTGCCCGACACGATTCGCCGGTTGCCGATGGACGATCTGTCCTCAGTCGCCGAGCTGGTCGGCGATGCGCACCTGGTGGCAATCGGCGAGAACAACCACCACATCCGCGAGTTCGGCCTCCTGCGCGACCGCATTCTGCGCTTCCTGGTGACCGAGCTGGGCTTCGGTGTCCTCGCCTTCGAGTCAGGTTTCGCCGAGGGCCAGCTGGTCGACGACTGGATTCGCGGCGGTGCCGGCGATCTCGAGACGATCGCGCGGGAAGGGTTCACGTTTCGTTTCGGCGAGGCCACCGAAGTGCGGGACATGCTCGGCTGGCTGCGCGCGCACAACGCCGACGGCGGCCGGGTCCGGTACGCCGGTGTGGACGTGCCCAGCTCGGGCGGCTCGGTGGTGCCGGGCCTTGCGCTCGTACGGGACTACCTCGAAAAGTACGCGCCCACCGAAGTGTCCTATGTGGACGATGCTGTCACCGCCACCGAACCGTACGTCGCGGCGAACAACGCGGTGGCGTCCGGGCGTTATGCCGAGCTGAGCACAGCAAGCCGCGACGCTGCTGCCGCCGCACTCTCCAGGCTGGCGCTCCGGCTGGACGCACTGGAGCCGGGTTCGGACCCGTACGACCACAAAATCGCCCGCCATCACGCTCTCGGAGCGCTGCGCCTGGACGAACAGCTGCGTGAGTTCGTCGCGCTCGGCCAGCCCAACCCGCCCGCTCTGGTGGCGTCCTCGCGCGACATTTACCAGGCGGCGACGGTACGTTTGCTGCGCGAGGTGTTCGGGCCGGACGAGCGGATCGTGCTGATGGTGCACAACGGCCACGCCCAGCGAGTCCCGATGGAACTGATGCCAGGGGTGCGAACACGTACTGCCGGCAATTATCTCGCCGCCGATTTCGGTACTGACTATGTCGTTCTCGGGATCACCGCCGGCACCGGCAGCACCACTGACCTTCGACTGGATGCGAAGGCTAACCAGGGTTTCGAGGTGTTTTCCCGGCCACTGGACGAGCCCGCCGATGGCAGTGTGGAGCAGGCCGTCCACGCCAGCGCGCCAGTCCTGCTGGATTTTCGTTCAGCGCAAGGGATCGCTGGCCCGTCGAGCATTCGACACGCGTACACGACCATGCGAGTCGACGTGCTGGCCGCCTTCGACGGCCTGATCTACCTGCCCACCATGAGCCCGAGCTCGTTCGTCGCTCCTGATCACTAGTGTGGCGAGGTCGCTTCTGGCGCTGGAGAAGGCAACGAACCTCGGACGCGGGACTCCAACGGACTTTGCTAGGAGTTTCTCGCCGCCCGGGCCCGATAAGCCGCGACCGTCGTCCGGCTCGCGCACGCGTTGGAGCAGAACCGGCGCGTCCGGTTCCGTGACTGGTCCACGAAGTAGTTTCCGCAGCCGGTCGCGGCGCACCGCCCCAGCGTCACCGCCGGATCCCCGGCCGCGACCAAAGCCAATTTGGCGGCGATCTGCTGGCCGAGCCACTGTTTGGCTGGGGCGCCGTTGCGGCTGAAGTGAATGTGCCAGCCGCCGAGGCCGTCGTGGTCGGACAGGTGCATGTCCGGCGGGTAGTCGCGCAGCAAGCGATGGACAGCGGCGGGGGCGACGCCGTCGACCAACTGCGCCAGGGCCGTGCGTACCAGGTCCGGCAGTGCGCCGAAATCGCCGTCCGGCGGCGGAGTGATCTCGTGCTCCGCGAAGAACGCGGCGACCAACTCGCCCTCCTGGTTGAGGGTGCCGGTATTGGCCAGCTCGACGGCGAGCCGCGTTACGTTGCCAGTGTAGTCATCGTAATTCATTTGACCACCTACATCGATGCTGTTTACAGTAGGTTCCATGATAACCGATGACACCTACATAGCTCGTCGCCTGCAGTTGCTCGGGGAGTGGGACGCCGCGCTCGCCGTCTTGGGCCCAGACGCCGATCTCGAGCTGCGCGCAGAAATTGCCGTCGATCGCTGGTTCTTCCAGATCCAGGGCCACGAGGAGGCCAAGAAGGCGGTCGCGGCGCTGGATCCCGCATCGTCGACCGCGCACTTGCTCACGGCGCGACTGGCCTACAGCCGCCTGTTGTTCGGCCGCGACCCCCGCGCTGACGACCGCGCCGTGGCCGAGGCCGAATACAGTGCGGCGGCTGAGAGCGGTGACGAGAAGCAGCGCGGTTGGGCCGAATACCACTGGGGTGTCCTGCTGGACAACATCGACGAGGACACGGCCGGTGCCCTCCCACGCTACGAAATAGCTCTCGAGATCGCGACGAAGTCCGGCGACGACTACTTCGAGTCCTACATCATCCGGCACCTCGCACATCTCAAGGAGCCCGCCGAGGCCACCGCGCTGCTGCGCCGCTCACTCCACCTGCGCGGCGCACTCGGCGCCCGGCCGCAGACAATCGCCGCCCAGGCCGCCCTCGCCGAGGACCTGCCCGAAGACGACCCCGAACGCGCCGAGCTCGTCCAGATTTCCCGCGCGGGTGCGCGAGAACTGCGCATCGGCTGGCTCCTGTCCGACAGCTAGGGTGGGTGTTTCCGGACAATCAGATCAAGTGAGCAGACGCAGGACACTAGAGGCGACCGCAAAGGCCGCGGACGGCCCGCGCGCTGGACTGCTGGAGAGCCCGTTGGGCAAGTGCGGTCGCGGCGGCCATGTCGACCCGACGGACCGCCTGTTTCACCAGTGGAATAGCCGCTGCGGCCACACTCAGCTCACGGACACCGAGGCCGACCAGCAAGGGGACCGCGAGCTCGTCCGCGGCCAGCTCGCCGCAGACCGCCACGTCAATCCGGTCGCCGGCGGCGCGGGTCACGCAGTCGATCAACCGCAGGACGGCCGGATCGTACGGGTCGGCGAGGCCCGCCACCGCGGCGTTGCCGCGCTCGGCGGCCAGCGTGTACTGGGTGAGATCATTGGTGCCGATGCTGAAAAAGTCCACGTGTGGGGCGAGCGCCCGGGCATTCAGGGCAGCCGACGGGACCTCGACCATCACCCCCACCCGCAGCCCCTGGGCGCGAGTCACCGCTGCCAGCGCGGTGGTCAGCTCGTCCACTGTGGACACCATCGGGAACATCAGGTCGACCGGGTGGTCGCTGGCCACCCGGGCGATCGCGTCGAGCTGGTCGTGCAGGAGTTTGGGCCGGGCCAGCGCGAGCCGGATGCCACGCAGGCCAAGGAAAGGGTTCGCCTCGGCGGCGGTGGCCACATAGGACAGTGGTTTGTCCGCGCCGATGTCGAGCGTACGGAAGGTGATGCGGCGGCCCTGGAAGGTCTCCGCGATGGACCTGTACGCGGCCTCCTGCTCGTCAACGGTCGGCGGCTCCATCCGACCCAGGAACAGGAACTCGGTGCGGATCAGGCCGGCCGCGTCGGCACCGACCTGGCGGGCGGTCACCGCGTCCGCCACCGAGCTGAGGTTCGCGGCCACCACGATATGGGTGCCGTCGGTCGTACGCGCCGGCTCGTCCGCCACCGCGATCGCGTCGGTCTGAGCGGCGTCAAATTTTCCGGCCCGCCAAACGAAACCAGCCAGGGTCTGGGCCCGCGGGTCAATCACCAACTCGCCCGTCGCACCATCCATCGCGACGATTTTCCCATCCGCGCGGGCCATTGTGTCCAGGCCAGCAGCGACCACCATCGGAATGCCACGAGCCCGGGCCAGGATCGCGTTGTGCCCGGTCGGACTGCCGGCGGCGAGCACGATGCCGGTGACCAGCTCAGGATCCAGGCCGCTCACGTCCGCCGGAGTGAGGTCCTCGGCGAGCAGAATGCCTGCCCTGGAAGCAAAACCAGTCGGAGTGCCGGCGAGCTGGCGCAGGACCTGGTCGCCCACTGCCCGTACGTCCGCGGCCCTGGCCCGCTGGTAACCGTCCGGCAACGCGGCGAGCTGGTCGCTCATCACCTGCACCGCGCGGTCCCACCCAACCTGCGCCGAACGGCCACCGTCCAGCTGCCGGCGAGCCTGGGCGAGCAACTCGATGTCCTCGAGAAAGAGCAGGTGAGCGGCGAAAATATCGGCCTGGCCGGGGCCTAGCTCGCGCTCGACCTGGTCCCGCCGGCGAATGGTGTCGGCGCGTACGGCCGCGACCGCGTCGGTCAGTCGCAGCCACTCAGCAGTCGGATCACCGGTTGGCTGCGCCGAGACCTGGGGCACCGGGTGCTGGGGCGTCCAGGCCGGGCCGATCGCGATGCCCGGCGCGGCAGCCAACGGTCCGGCCCGCTTCGTCCCAGCCCCGCCCCGACCGTCGGTTTCGTCGAAGTTTCGTTCCGCCAGCGCGACAACCGCCATCACTGCGTCGGCGGCCTGCGGTCCGGTGCCGGTGACCTCCAGCAAATCCCCCTGCGCGGCCCCGATCCCGGTCACCTGGCTGAGGCTGGCCGCCGGGGCCGGCGCGGACTCGGTGGTGAGATCACGGATCCGCAGGTCCGCCTCGAAACTGAGCACCAGCGCGACCAGCTTGGACGCCGGACGCAAGTGCAGGCCGTGCTGATTACGCAGCGCGAAAGTCCCGCGGGCCACTGGTTGCGTGTGCTCGGCGACAGGTTGTTTCGCCGCCAGTGCTCCCAACGCCTGGACCTCGACGGCGTCCAACGACAGCCCTGCGCCGGCCGCGGCGACCGCCACCACCAGCCCTTCCACCAGCGGCGCCGGACACAGCCTCACCCGTACGCGCGTGTCGTGTTCCAACAGCTCCAAGGCCACCTTCGCGGCGATCACGGCGCTGCCCAGATCCGTCAGGACCAGCACGCCTTCCGGGTTGTCCGCCTTCTCGATGGCGGCCGCGATCGACGAAGCGTCGGTGCCATAGGTGTTGTTGTCGAGGCCGGCGGCGATGGCGATCGTGACCGCCTGGCCGTTCGGCATCTCCCGGGCGAACGCCACCGCGGCCTCGGCCAGTGCCCGGCTGTGCGTGACAACGACGATGCTGATCATCACGATCAGCCTACCCAGCGCTACGGCGTCAGACGCGGCTGCCAATGACACGGGTTCGCGGCCCAGCCACCGACCGGTTCTGGGTCGCGGTACCGTCCAGGAAGCTTGAATCTAGTTCGCAAGACCTGACTGGTAGGCGAAAACCACTAGTTGGGCGCGGTCGCGGGCGCCCAGTTTGGTCATCGCTCGACTCACGTGAGTACGGGCAGTGGCCGGGCTGACGACCAACCGCTCGGCGATTTCCTGGTTGCTCAGGCCTTCCGCGACCAGGCTGACCACCTCACGTTCCCGGTCGGTGAGGGTGTGCAGGTACGGGTGCGGCTTGACTGGCCGGGAGGTGTGCGAGACAAACTCGCTGACGACTTTGCGAGTCACCGAAGGCGAAAGCAGCGCGTCGCCGGCGGCCACCAGCCGGATCGCCCGGAGCAGCTCGGCGGGTTTGGTGTCCTTCAACAGAAAACCGCTGGCGCCATGCCGGAGGGCCTCGAAAACGTACTCATCCACTTCGAAAGTGGTGAGGACGATGACCCGAGTGTGTTCCAGTGCCGGGTCGGCGCTGATCCGGCGGGTCGCCTCCAGGCCGTCGACGCCGGGCATCCGGATGTCCATCAGGACAATGTCCGGCCGGCTTTCCTTGGCGGCGCCGACCGCGGCCAGACCGTCGGCCGCCTCGCCAGCGCAGCTCATGTCGTCCTCACTGTCAATCAGCGCGCGCAGGCCGATCCGGACCAGTTCCTGGTCGTCGACGATCAGTACGGTGATCACTCTTCTCCTCCGGTCGGCAGGCTGGCGTGCACCTCGAAGCGGCCGTCATCGGTGGGCCCGGCGGCAAAACTGCCGCCAAGCGCGATGGCGCGCTGACGCATTCCCGGAATGCCCAGCCCGCCGCCCTTGCCCGGCGACCCGTTGACCGCGTTCGTGACGTCGATCACCAGTTCTTCGGTCTGGTAGGCAATCTTGACCGTGGCCTGCCCCGCGCCACTGTGCCGCAGCACGTTTGTCAACGATTCCTGGACAATCCGGTAGGCGGTCAGGTCGACGATGGCCGGCACCGGGCGCTCCGGACCGACGAGATCGACTTCCACGTCGATGCCCGCCTCGGCCATTCGCCGTCGCAAATCCGGCAACCGGGCCAAAGTCGGGGCCGGCGCGCGGGCCGCCTCGGCGTCGGTACGCCGTACGACTGCCAGCGTCGCGCGCAGTTCCTCCAGCGCCTCGCTGCTGGTCCGGCTGATCGCCTCCAACGCCAGCTGCGCCTGCTCGGGTTTCTTGGCCATCAAATGCAAAGCCACATCGGCCTGCATCTTGATGGCGGCGAGGCCGTGCCCGACAATGTCGTGCACCTCCTGGGCGACCAACAGGCGCTCCTCGTCGACGTGCTGTCGCAGCGCCTCGGCTCGGTCCCGTGCCACCGACTCGCGCCACTGCCGTACGACGAACCCGCCGGCGTACGGGACAACCACCCACGCCGACACCGGCATCAACCCGAGCAGGTTCTCAATAGCGCCCTGGCGTACGAAAATGTCCAACATCAGCAGCACGATCGCGGCCAGCGCGGCCGGCAGCGAGCGGACCAACGGCAAATGCCGGGCCACCGTGTAGACCACGACAAAAAATGACAACAGGATCGGCCCCAGCACGAAACCGAGCATCAGGTACGCGGAGGTCAGCACGGTGACCGCGGCGAACGTGATCAACGGCCACCGCCGCCGGACCACCAGCACCAACGCGGTGACGATCACCAAGGCGAGGCCGAGATGCCCGGCTGGTGCACCGATGGACGACCATGGGTCGGGGCCGGTGTGCGGCCACGGACCGGAGCCGCCCGGCCGGTGCGCCCCGCTGAGGATAGCCGTGACGGGGACCCCGACCAGGGTCAACGCAAGAGCCAGCGCAAGATCGCCGACCAGCGATCTCGTCACTCTCATGCCCACCCCGATCTCACCGCTACAGCCTGCCTGACGCGGTCGTCGCCGGCATCCTCTCGTGGGCGGCCACGCCCGTACGACACTGGGCGTAGTCGTAAGGTCGAGTGATCATCCAGAGAGAGGCAGCGCCGTGTCCGAGGAACCGACCGCGTACGACCGGCTGCTCGCACTGCTCGACGAGGGCGGCGCGCAGTATCGCGTGCTCGAGCACGCGCCGGAGGGGCGTACGGACGTGGTCAGTGGCTATCGTGGCAACCCCGTCGAGCAGGCCGCCAAATGCCTCGTCGTGATGGTCAAAATCGGTAAGAAGACCAGCCGCTACTTCCTCGCGGTGGTGCCCGGCGACGCTCGGGTGGACCTCGCGGGCCTGAAGGAAAGGGCCGGCGGCACGTACGTCTCCTTCGCTTCCACCGATCGCGCCGAGGCGCTCGCCGGCAGCGTCAGCGGGACCATCCTGCCGTTCGCCTTTCATCCTGATCTCGAGCTCCTGGTCGATCCGGCTTTGCTGGAGCATCAGGAAATCTTCTTCAACGCGGCCCGACTGGACCGGTCCCTGGCGCTGAACACAAAAGACTACATGCGGCTCGCCCAGCCGCGAGTCCAGACGATCACCGCGGCCTGACTCCAACTTAATTTGCCCACAACACAGTTGTGGCCGGTTACCGAGAGCACCCTTAGCGTGATCGACCGTGCCGCTTCACTCGTCATACCGGGTGGTGGCCGCGGTTGTGCTGCTGGTCGCGGTCGGGTTGTTCCCGCAGGCCGGCGTCAGCAGCACAACAGCGGTCATCGGTGACACCGCGCCAAAAACCAGCCAGCCGGCGGTCTGCGAAGGCGGCTTCTACGTGGTCCGCGGCCGGCAGCTGATCCGCTTCGGCTCGGACGGGGTGCAGCACCGGACGATCAGCCAGCTGCCACTGGAAGTCAACGCGCTCGCGTACGCACGAGACCAACACCTCTTCTATGCGATCGGCACCGATCGGCGCGGTGCCCGGGTCATCACCATTGACGAGGCCGGTCACGCCCGGGACCGGGGGCCGGCGCCGCGCGGCACCCGGGACGCGTACGCCGGCGCCATCAGCGGCAGTCATTGGTACGTCCGTGGCGGTGGCGACATGGCCGTGGTCAACATCCAACCGGGACACGGGTTTCTCACTGTCAGCAGGAAAGTACGCCTCTCGGCGCACCCCTATCTGGGCGACTGGGAGATCAATCCCGCGGACGGCGACCTCTATGGGATCGACACGGCCGGCTTTGGCGCCGGCCGGCTCGTCAAGGTGAGTACGAGCAGCGGCCGGGTCACCGTGGTGGCCAAGCCCCAAGGCCTGCTCGGCAACGGATACGGCGCGGTCGCGATCTACGGTGGAGTGCTGCACGCGTTGCACAACGCGACCGGTCGAATGGTCCATATTCCGTTGGGCAGCCCGCAAAAACTGACCTGGTCGACGGTCGGGCTGGCCGGCCTGAACGCGGACGCGGCGAGCTGCCCGCGACCGGCTGTGCCACCACCGCCGCCCGTACCACCGCCGGCCTCGCCCGCACCGTCACCGCACCCCAGCCCTTCCCCCAAGCCAAAACCGCGGCCCACCCCGACGCCCCAACCGAGACCGAATCCCGCGCAGACCTACTACCAGCCCGACCCGACCGAGCCGCCGGCCACCAGCCCGGCGCCGCCCAGCCCGAGTCCGAGCCACCGTTTTCTGGTACGGGTCACCAAACCGTTCCCCCAGCCGCGTTCCCAGCTGCCGCTGACCTTCGCGGTCTTCCTGGGCCTGTTGGTGCCGGCGCTGATCGTGGCGGCCCGCGGCGCGGCGCACGTGGCGTCCGCCCGGCACCGCCGGTGACCTCGCACCCCACCGACCCGAAAGGACGGCAGCCATGATCGTTCTGTTCACCGGCATCGGCGTCGTAGTTCTCGCCGCGGGCATCTCCGTCGTGGGTTTTCTGTTGATTTCCAAGTACGTTCCCGAGCGTTGGCTGGTCGCCGACGCGGACGCGGCCGGTGCGCTTTACGCCAGCATCGGCATGGTTTACGCGATCCTCATCGCGATCGCGGCGATCGCGGTCTGGGAGCCGCACACCGACGCGCGCGAGGCGACCAGTCAGGAAGCGGCTGACCTCATCGAAATCCAGCAGTTGTCGTCGCAACTGCCGGCCGCGAGCCGGCCGGCGATCCACCGGCTGACCGTCACTTACACCGAATCGGTAGTGGCCAGCGAATGGCCGGCACTGCACGACACGCATGCGCAGAGCCCGGAATCCGCCGCGCTTTTCCAGCAGCTACGGACAGCCATCGAGCAGGTCAACCCGTCCAGCAACCAGGAGCAGAGCGCGTACGACGCGGTGCTCGGCCGGATTTCGGACGCCGCCGACGCGCGTCGTACCAGGATTTCCGCGGCGGACAAGTCAATGCCGCCACTGCTGTGGCCGGTGCTGATTATCAGCAGCCTGGTCAGCGTCGGTTTCCTCTATCTTTTCGGGCTGGACCGGACTTTCCCGAATGGCATCATGATGGCCACGGTGGGTGGCATGATCGCGCTAGTGCTGTTCGTGATCTTCCAGATCGAGTATCCGTTCAGCCGGGCGCTGGCCATCGACCCGGCGCCATTCATCCTCGCCCTCCAGCAGATTGGCGGATCGTAGGACCATCCGATGATTACCCACTGGTATCGAACAAGTACCACAAGTGATGATTGATTACTACCGGCTATTTGGCGGATACGCCGTGGTACACCCAGCTCCTACAGTCGGTGGCGTCAATCGCCCACGACGTCCGAAACACAGCAAAGGGCGTGTATTGGGATATTTGCCGAAAATAGCCCCAGGGGTGAGAAGATGGTCTCCGATCTCGACGTGCCACTGGGGAAACGGATCGAGCTGGCACGCCGCCGGCGCGGCCTGTCCCGGGCCGTGCTGGCCGGGCTGGTCGGCCGCAGCGCGGAGTGGATTCGGCAGGTCGAGCGGGACGAGCGGGCAGTGGACCGACTGTCCATCCTGCTTCGGCTGGCCGAGGTACTGAAAATCTCCGACGTGTCCGGTTTTCTGGGCAGCGCGGTGCCACTGGCGCCCCGCCGGAACCTCCCGCGAGTGCCGGTGAACGAGCTGCGCGAGCTGCTTTTCCAGCCGGAACTGACCCACCAACCACACCATGCCGTGGACAACGGCCAGCTGGAAAGGCTGCGCCGGGACGTGATCGACACGTGGACCGGGTGGCAGGATTCGCCACATCGCTACACGATGACGCTGCAGCGGCTCCCGGGTTTGCTGCGTACGCTGGCAGAACTCGGCGAGGCACCGGCCACCGACGGGCTGGCCGCCTGCACGTACCGGCTGGTGTCGGCGGTGCTACGACGGATCGGCGACCAGCCGCTGGCGCTGCTGGCCATTGAGCGCTCGGTGCAGGCGGCCCGCCGGACCGGCGATCCGCTGGCCGAGATCGCCTGCGCCGGCGGCTTCGCGAGCACCCTGCTCAGCCTCGGTTTTCCAGACCGCGCAAGGCAACTCTGTCTGGAGCTGCTGGAAGAGTTGCGTACGAGGGTGTCGTCCGAGACCGTCGAGGAGATTTCGGTGTACGGCGCGATGCAGCTCACCGCCGCCGAGGCCACCGCGGCCGACGACGACCAGGTGGCCGCCGAGCGGCTGCTCGACCAGGCCAGGGCCACCGCCGGCCGGCTGACCGAGGACCGCAACGACCTGCGGACCGGTTTCGGGCCCACTGACGTGGAAATCCATGCCGTCCGGATCGCGCTCACCTTCGGCCGGGCCCGACATGCCTTACGGATAGCCGAAACCGTGGACACCGGGAAGATCCACGCCCGCGAGCGCCGGGCCCGGCACTACATCACCGTGGCGCAGGCGCACGGTCGGGAAAGCAACACGTTCGGCGCGATCTTCAGCCTGCTGAAGGCCGAAGAGGCGTGCCCGGAGGAGATCCGGTTCAGCGCCGAGGCCCGCGATGTGGTGCAGGACCTGCTGGCCCGCGACAATGCGCTCGTACGCACCGACCTGTGGGCTTTGGCGGAGCGTTCCGGCCTCGCCTGAGTTCCCACCGAAGTCGGACGACATGGCAGTCCATAGTGGACATTCATGGCAAGCCGACGATGTTAATGCCGTTTACCGACCGGTGCCGCAACTAAATTTGGAACCCAGCTCGCGCGCCAGCCGATCGGCAAACCGGCTTGTCTACGTACAGCTCCGCCCTCAATACGCTCCGTTTCGTCGTTGTTCCTGAATGGAGTCAGGGCGGCGGCGTCGATTTCGACTTCCGATCGCGATGGGTGGTGTCGGCAGTGACCGTGACGGACCCCGATCTGGGGACTGACCAGGATAAACCGCAGCTGAGTCTGGGGACCGCGGCAGCCCGGAATCTGGCTACCACGACCAAGTCCACGCCGCAGATGCAGGCGATCACCTCGCGGTGGCTGCTGAAAATGCTGCCGTGGGTGCAGGCGGCCGGTGGTGTCTACCGGGTCAACCGGAGGCTGAGCTACACGGTCGGGGACGGCCGGGTCACGTTTGTCAGCACCGGCGCGGACGTACGGGTGATCCCGCAGGAACTGCGCGAGCTGCCGGTGCTGCGGGCCTTCGACGACGAGGCCGCGCTGACCGCGCTGGCCGGGCGTTTCACCCAGCGGGAATTCGCGCCCGGCGAGGTGCTCGCCGAGTTCGGCCACCACGCCGACCAGGTTTTCCTGATCGCGCATGGCAAGATCAACAAACTCGGCACCGGCAAGTACGGCGACCAAACCGTGCTGGGCGCGCTTGCCGACGGCGACTACTTCGGCGACCAGGTGCTGACCGACGAGCAGAGCATCTGGGAGTTCACCGCCAAAGCGGTCACCACCTGCACGGTCCTCGCGCTGTCCCGGCAGGCGGTTTCCGAGCTGCTGGGCCAGATCCAGCCGTTGCGCGAGCATATCGAGCAGGCCAGCACGGTTACCGAGCGAGCACAGAACCCGCAGGGCGAGGCGGAAATCGAGTTGGCGTCCGGGCACGAAGGCGAGCCCGACCTGCCCGGCACCTTCGTCGACTACGAAACATCTCCGCGGGAATACGAGCTGAGTGTCGCGCAGACCGTGCTGCGCATTCACAGCCGGGTCGCCGATCTCTACAACGAGCCGATGAACCAGGTGGAACAGCAACTCCGGCTGACCATCGAAGCATTGCGTGAACGCCAGGAACACGAGCTCGTCAACAACCGTGATTTCGGCTTGCTGCACAACGCCGACCTCCAGCAGCGCATCCAGACCCGGACCGGCCCACCCACCCCCGACGACTTCGACGACCTTATTTCCACCGTGTGGAAGGAACCCACGTTCTTCCTCGCGCACCCACGGGCGATCGCCGCCTTCGGCCGGGAATGCAGCCGTCGTGGCGTCTACCCGTCCAGTGTGGACATGGGCGGGCAGCTGGTCCCGTCCTGGCGCGGCATCCCGGTGCTTCCCTGCAACAAGCTGGAAGTCAGCTCCACCCGGACCACCTCTATCATGCTGATGCGGGTTGGCCAGGAGCAGCAGGGCGTCATCGGCCTGCACCAGATCGGCCTGCCGGACGAATATCGCCCCGGACTTTCGGTACGGTTCATGGGCATCAGCGAGAAGGCGATCCTCTCCTATCTGGTGAGCGCGTATTATTCGGCGGCCGTGCTGGTGCCGGACGCGCTTGGCATTCTGGAGAACGTGGAAACCGGCCGGGAGGACTGACCCGTGTCGGTTTCCGAGTCCGACCTTGAGGTGGACGAAAAACCCAGACTCAGCCTCGGTACGGCTGGCGCCCGGGCCCTGTCCACGACCACCAAGTCCGTTCCGCAGATGCAGGGCATCACCCCGCGGTGGCTGCTGAAGAAGCTGCCGTGGGTGCAGGTCTCCGGCGGTGCGTACCGCGTCAACCGACGGCTCACCTACACCGTCGGCGACGGCCGGGTGACCTTTGTGAGCACCGGCGACCAGGTCCGCGTGATTCCGCAGGAACTGCGCGAATTGCCGCTGCTGCGTGATTTCACCGATGACGGCGTGCTCGGCGCACTGGCCAGCCGGTTCGAACAGCGCGCGTACGCGGCCGGTGACATCATCGCCGAGGCCGGCCAGCCGGCCGACCGGGTTTACCTGATCGCGTACGGCAAAGTCAGCAAGCTCGGGACCGGCCAGTACGGTGACGAGATGCTGCTGGGCGGGCTCGCCGACGGCGACTACTTCGGCGACCAGGCCCTCGCCGGCCCGGCGATCTGGGAGTTCACCGTGAAAGCGGTGACACCGTGCATCCTGCTGGAGCTGCCTTTCCAGTCCTTCCAACAGATGAACGGCCAGTCCGAACCACTGCGGGCGCACATCCAGGACGTGCTGTCCCAACCGCGACCGGCCCAGAATCCCCGCGGCGAGGCGGAGATCTCGCTCAGCTCTGGGCATTCCGGCGAGCCGGACCTGTCCGGCACGTTCGTGGACTACGAAACCTCGCCTCGGGAATACGAGCTGGCGGTCGCGCAGACCGTGCTGCGCATCCACACCCGGGTCGCCGATCTCTACAACCAGCCGATGAACCAGGTCGACCAGCAGCTGCGGCTGACTGTTGAGGCACTGCGGGAAAGGCAAGAATACGACCTCATCAACAACCGCGATTTCGGCCTGCTCTACAACGCGGATCTCAGCCAGCGCATCCAAACCCGCAATGGTCCACCGACCCCGGACGATCTCGACGATCTGGTGTCCCGGCGGCGCAAGACGCGGTTCTTCCTGGCTCATCCACGAACCATCGCCGCCTTCGGCCGGGAATGCACCAGTCGCGGCCTTTACCCCGACCCGGTGGAAGTGGATGGCCGGATGATGATGGCTTGGCGGGGTGTGCCGATCTTCCCGTGCGACAAGATTCCGATCACCGAACAAAACACCAGCTCGATTCTGGCGATGCGGACCGGCGAGGAGAGCCAGGGCGTGATCGGGCTGCACCACGCCGGCCTGCCGGACGAGCGCGAGCCCGGGTTGAACGTACGTTTCATGGATATCAGCGAGAAAGCCATCCTCTCGTACCTGGTCAGCGCGTACTATTCGGTTGCCGTGCTGGTCCCGGATGCCTTGGGGGTCCTCGAAAACGTCGAGTTGGGCCGATGACGATCGTCGAGGTCACGGCGGCCGGGCGGTCCGCGCACGAGATGCTGGACGCCGCCCGGCACACCGTCGAGCCGACCCTGCGGGCGGCGGTGGGGACGCTGCCCGCGTCGATGGCCCGAATGGCCGGCTATCACTTCGGGTGGTGGGACGAATACGGCACCGCGGTCCGGGCCGGTGGCGGGAAAGCGTTGCGGCCCGCACTCGTACTGGCCGCCGCCAAAACCGTCGGCTGCACCGGCCCGGACGCGGTGCCAGCGGCCGCCGCGGTGGAACTCGTCCATAACTTCTCGCTGGTTCACGACGACGTCATCGACGGCGACGAGACGCGTCGGCACCGAGAGACGGTGTGGAAGGTTTTCGGTGCCAGCCCAGCGATCCTCGCCGGTGACGCGCTGCTGATGCTGGCCCTGGACGTGTTGGCCCACTGCGAGCATCCGGCTACCCCGCAGGCGATGCGGACACTCGGCGCGACCGTCATGGAGCTGTTGGACGGGCAGAGTGCCGATCTCGCGTTCGAGTCACTGTCCAATGTGGACCTCAGCGAATGCCTGACGATGGCGGAGCTGAAAACCGGGGCGCTGCTCGGTTCTGCCTGTGCCCTCGGCGGTCTTTACGGCGGGGCAACGGCACCACAGCTCGGTCACCTCACCGCTTTCGGGCGGCAGTTGGGCCTGGCTTTCCAGCACGTCGACGACCTGCTCGGCATCTGGGGAGATCCGACGGTCACCGGCAAACCGGTCTTCTCGGATCTGCGCAACCGCAAGAAAAGCCTGCCGGTGGTCGCGGCGCTGACCTCCGGCACCCCGGCCGGCGACGAACTTTCCCAGCTCTACCACCGGGAGCGGCCACTGACCGAGGCCGAGCTGAACCGAGCCGCGCAGCTCGTGGACCTGGCCGGTGGCCGGGACTGGAGTCAGGACCAGGCGGACGACCTGCTCGTCCGAGCCCTGCACGACTTACACGCGTGTGCCGCCCAAAACCGGGCGGACGCGGACCTGACCGCGCTCGCCCAGCTGGTTGTCCAACGCGATCGCTGAAGAATATCGCTGAAATCCGGAAGAGGAGGGCCCATGCCCACGCTCGTCGACGTGGAAAGCCCGGCCTGGCAGGCCGTCGCTGGGCCGCGGACCGTGCTGCTGGCCGCACCGCGGTCCTTCTGCGCCGGCGTCGAGCGGGCCATCGAGATCGTGGAATGCGCGCTGGCGCAACGAAAAGGCCCGGTCTACGTGCGCAAGCAAATCGTCCACAACGCGCACGTGGTGGCCGATCTGCGGGAGCGCGGCGCGATCTTCGTCGACGAGCTCGACGCCGTACCAGACGGCGCCACGGTCGTCTTTTCCGCCCATGGCGTGTCCCCGGCCGTACGCGCCGAGGCCGAGCGGCGGGCCATGACAGTGATTGACGCGACCTGCCCGTTGGTCACCAAGGTGCACGCGGAGGCTCGCCGGTTCGCCGCCCGCGGCGACACCGTGGTCCTCATTGGACACGCCGGCCACGAGGAAGTCGAGGGCACCGTTGGCGAGGCACCGGACCGTACCGTACTGGTGCCCGAGGTGTCCGATGTGGACAGTCTGGAGGTCGAGGACCCGAGCCGCGTGTCGTATCTGACCCAGACCACCTTGGCGGTGGACGAAACCACCGAAGTGGTGGAGGCGCTGAAAAAACGGTTCCCGCAGCTGCGTGGCCCCGCCTCCGACGACATCTGTTATGCCACCACGAACAGGCAGGAAGCGCTGAAAGCGATCGCCGACGAGGCCGACCTGGTGCTGGTGGTGGGCTCGCTGAACTCCTCCAACTCACGCCGGCTGGTGGAGCTCTCGCTGCGCCGTGGCACCCGTGCCCACCTCATCGACGACGTGGGCGGCCTCAGCCCGGACTGGCTCGCCGGCGTACGGGTGGTCGGCCTGACCGCCGGCGCCTCGGCTCCCCATCACCTCGTCGACCAGGTCATCGACACTTTGTCAGCACTCGGCCCGACCACCGTCGAGGAACGCGAGACCACTCGCGAAACCGTCCACTTTGGACTCCCTCGCGGGGTCAGTCGCCCGAGCTGAAAGCACTGTCGAAGGAGGTCGCGGACGGCTCGATCTTGGTGAGTCTACGGACGAAAGCCAGTGCGTCCGGCGCACCCGCCAGCCGGTCCATGCCGGCGTCCTCCCACTCCACGCTGATCGGGCCGGTATAGCCGATCGAGTTGAGCATCCGGAAAACTGGCTCCCATGGCACGTCTCCATGCCCGGTGGACACGAAATCCCAGCCGCGCCGCGGATCGCCCCACGGCAGGTGCGAACCCAGCCGACCGTTGCGGCCATTCAACTGCTTGACCGACTCCTTGCAGTCCACATGGTAGATGCGATCCTTGAAATCCCACAGAAAACCGACCGGATCCAGGTCCTGCCAGACGAAATGACTGGGGTCGAAGTTCAGCCCGAAGGCTGGCCGGTGCCCGATCGCCTCCAACGTCCGTACGGTGGTCCAGTAGTCGTACGCGATTTCGCTGGGATGCACCTCGTGCGCGAATTTCACGCCGACCTCGTCGAAAACGTCCAGGATCGGATTCCACCGGTCCGCGAAGTCCTGGTATCCGCGCTCGATCATCTCCGGCGGCACCGGCGGGAACATCGCCACGGTGTGCCAGATCGACGAGCCGGTGAAGCCGATCACCGTGTCCACGCCGAACTTCGCGGCGGCCCGAGCGGTGTCCTTGATCTCGGCGGCGGCGCGCTGCCGCACGCCTTCGGGATCACCGTCGCCCCACAGCCGGGCCGGCAGGATGTTCTGGTGCCGCTCGTCGATCGGATGGTCGCACACCGCCTGCCCGATCAGATGGCAGGAGATCGCCCACACCTTCAGGCCGTGCTCCTGGAGCACGGCCTTTTTTCTTTCCACGTACGAATCGTCGGCGAGAGCCTGATCCACCTCGAAATGGTCACCCCAGGTGGCGATTTCCAGGCCGTCATAACCCCACTGCGCGGCGAGCCGGCAGATCTCGGCGAACGGCAGGTCGGCGAACTGCCCGGTGAACAGGGTGACGGGGCGCGGCATGAGCTCTCCTGTCGATGATTTTCTTACGTCAGCGGAATATCGACCCACAGCGATCGGCTCTCGGCACTGTCCTGGACCGCGGCGAGCACCCGCTGGATGCCCAGACCGTCCTCAAAGGACGGTGCCGGATCCGTACCGCTTTCCACCGCCAGCAGGAAATCCCGGATCTCGTGGGTGAAGGTGTGCTCGTAGCCGAGGCCGTGACCGGGCGGCCACCAGGCACCGATGTACGGGTGGTCCGGCTCGGTCACCAGGATCCGCCGGAAACCGGCCTCGGCGGCCGGCTCGGTGCCGTCATAGAAATGCAGCTCGTTCATGAACTCGAAGTCGAAGGCGAGACTGCCGGTCGACCCGTTCACCTCGATCCGCATCGCGTTCTTGCGTCCGGTCGCGAACCTGGTCGCCTCGAAACTCGCCAGCCCCCCGCCATCGAGCCGTCCGAAGAAAAGCGCCGCGTCATCCACCGTGACCGCACCCTTTTCGGTGCTACCGGTGCCAGACAGGCCAGTCGCCGCACTCGGCAACGGCCGCTCCTTCACGAAAGTCTCGGTGAGCGCGGAAACCCCGGTGAGCCGCTGCCCGGTGACGAACTGGGTCAAGTCGATGATGTGCGCGCCAATGTCGCCCAGCGCCCCGGACCCGGCCGATTCCTTCCGCAGCCGCCACACCAGCGGGAACTCCGGATCCACGATCCAGTCCTGCAGATACTGCGCCCGTACGTGCGCGATCCGGCCCAGTCGACCGGCCGCGATCATGTCCCGCGCCAACGCCAGCGCCGGCGTCCGCCGATAGTTGAACCCCACCATCGCCCGAACCCCACGCTCACGCGCGGCCCGAGCGGCGGCGACCATCTCCTCGGCCTCTTGAACGGTGTTCGCAAGTGGCTTCTCACACAACACGTGTTTCCCGGCCGCCAGCGCCGCGATCGCGATCTCCGCGTGAGTGTCCCCTGGCGTACAGATGTCCACGATGTCGACATCATCGCGGCCAAGGACCTCGCGCCAGTCCGTGCCCGCCTGCGCCCACCCCAGCTTGCCGGCCGCCGCCTCCGCCGCGTCCCGGGTCCGCCCGTACAACACCTTCATCTCGGGCACCACCGGAACGTCAAACGCCCGATGCACGGTGCGCCACGCCTGCGAATGCGCGGCCCCCATGAACGCATACCCGACCATCGCGACCCCGAGCGTCTTCTTCCCCGCCAAGCTCACTTGTCCTCTTCTGGTCGTCTTTCGCTGCGTTATAGCGGATTCCCGCTCTCATCGTTTCGCGCTGTACCGATCATGTCAAGGATTCCGCAGGGTCCGCGTCCAAAGTCCGCAACGCCCCGCACTTGCGTCACGTCACCGGAATCCAGACTCGCATGGCGCCCAGTTCCCTGTTGCCCCAAGCGAAATACGGCACCGCCAGGAGCGAGACCCGCTCCCCCAGCTGCGACCGCACCCCGTAGGGCCAGCCCGAAAAATCACCGCGCTCGCGCACCCATCCCGCGGCGGCGACCGTCACCACACCACCCAACACATCCGGCTGCCACTGCGTTTTCGTTGCCACATCGAGAACAACGTCGTCAAGTCGGACGCCTGGAGGCTGATCGACGGCTTCCAGGCAATAGACGATCGGCCCGCGTTCCAGCGCCGCGCATCCACGTACCGCATCCACCCGGGAGTCAGCCACCGTCGTACGCACCAAAAGCTGGAAATCAACGACCACGACATCGCCGGCGGTCCAGCCACGCGTGACCCGCAAATACCCGTCTACCGGCTCGATATCGAGAGGGACCCCGTTGACCACAATGGACGCTCGACGGCACCAGTGTGGCATCCGCAGGCTCAATGTCCACGGATCGTCGCTGGTGTGGGAAACCTCCACCGAAACCGTGCCCTCCCAGGGATAGCGCGTACGCACTCGCACCTGGGCAGGCCCTCCGCCGTACGAGCCGGTTGCGTACTGGTGGAGTTGCAGTCCGGACTGGTCCGAGGTGGCCGCGTAGTGGTCCACCGTGGACAGCAGCCGCATGATGTTCGGCGGGCAGCAGGCGCACTTGAACCACGGCTGACGGCCGGTGACCGGATGGTCATCCCGGACCTGCAGCGGGTTGACGTAGAAATAGCGTTTCCCATCCAGCGAAACACTGCCGGCGAATCCGTTGTAAAGAGTTCGCTCGATCAGGTCGCCGTAGCGAGATCGACCGGTCAGCAGCAGAAGTCGCCAACTCCACTGGATCGATGCGATGGCCGCGCAGGTCTCGCAGTAGGCCCGCTCCGGCGGCAGCTCATACGGATCGCCGAAGGACTCGTCGTCGTGGTGGGCGCCGACGCCGCCGGTGAGGTACGTACGGGTGGCGACCATATCCTCCCATTGCCGCTCCATCGCCTGCCCGAGCTCGCCGTCGCCAGTCTCGATGGCGATGTCGGTGACACCGGCATTGAGATAGAGCTGGCGTACGGCGTGGCCGGCCACGGTTTTGGCCGTACGCACCGGTTCATGGTCCTGGTAGTAGCTGGCCGGGAAGGACCTGTCGCCGATCAGCCCGTGCCCACGCCGGTCCACCAGGATCCTGGCCAGGTCGAGATATCGAGTCGTGCCGGTCTGCCGGTAGAGCTCAACCAGCGCGGTCTCGATTTCCGAGTGGCCGTCGATGCCTTCGCGGCCGTCCGGACCGAAAACCGTGTCGAGATGGTCGGCCAGCCGGCAGGCCACCGCCAGCAGTGCCATTCCGCCGCTGGATCGCGCGTCGGCCACCGCGGCCTGGATCAGGTGCCCCGCGCAATAAAGCTCGTGTCCGAAGTCGAGTTCGGCGAACCGCGCCTGCGGCTTGAAGACCTGGTAGTACGAGTTCAGGTATCCGTCTGGTTGCTGGGCTTGGGTGATCAGCTGGACGAGATGGCCAGCGTGCGTCTCAAGGCTGGGCCCGAACTCCCAGGCCGCCGCTTCCAGCCATTTGTGCACATCTGAGTCCTGGAACGGATATTTTCCGCGGTACGCCCCAGTCGTTCGGCCAGCGGCGAGCCGCAGGTTGGCCAGGTTGCCGGCCTGCTCCAGCTGGCGCAGCCCCGCCGGGATACCGACCTCGCGATTGGCGCGCTTTCGCCGCGACCAGAACCCCCCGAGGATCCGGGCCTCGGTCATCGGCCGTAACGTGGCACGGGCCGCCGGGCCGAGCAGCACCGGCCCTGTGCTGACAAAAAGATCGCTATCCGACATAAGCTCCCCTGTCGGGCGGTAAACTGGCGCGGCAAAGGTTTTCCGCAACGAACCTAGCAGGGAACGGACAGATGGCTGAGCGGCGGCAGCAGGCCACCATCACCGAAGTGGCCGCCAAGGCGGGCGTTTCGGTGGGAACCGCCTCGAAAGCGGTGAACGGGCGTGGCCAGTTGCGGCCAGAGACCCGGGCCCGGGTGCTCGCCGCGGCGGCCGAACTCGGTTTCGAACCCAATGCACTGGCCCGCGGCCTGTTGTCCGGTCGCAGCTACACGGTGGGGCTGCTGACCAACGACAGTTTTGGCCGTTTCAGCATGCCGGTGATGCTGGGCGCCGAGGAGGCGCTCGGAGCCGGCCAGATGTCGGTTTTCCTGTGCGACAGCCGAGGCGACGCCGAACGCGAGCGGCACTACATCCGTACGCTGCAAGCCCGCCGAGTGGACGGCATCGTGGTCACTGGCCGGCGGATCGAGCCGCGACCGCCGATCGACACCGTGGTGCCGGTCGTCTATGCGATGGCGCCTTCCACCGACCCGCGGGACGTGTCGGTGACCTCCGACGAGGCCGGCGGCGCGCGGCTTGCCGTCCAGCACCTGATCGACTCCGGCCGGCGCCGGATCGGGCACGTCACCGGACCGGCCGGCCACCTCGCCGCGCGGCTGCGGGCGAGCGCCATTCAGGAGGCGCTTTCGGCCGCTGGACTGCCATCGGGACCCGATCTTGTCCACTTCGGACAGTGGACCGAGGAGCACGGCCGGCGGGCCGCCGAGCGGCTGGCCGGTACCCATCCGGACCTGGACGCCATCTGCTGCGGCAGCGACCAGATCGCCCGCGGGGTGACCGACCACCTGCGCGAATCCGGCCGTCAGGTGCCGGCCGACGTGGCGGTCTGCGGCTTCGACAACTGGGACGTGATGGTGTTCGCCAGCCGGCCGCCACTGACCAGCGTGGACCGCAACCTGCACGCGGTGGGACGCAGAGCCGCGCAGTGCCTACTGGAGACGATCGCCGGCCAGCCGATCACCGGTCCGCGGCAGCTCCCGTGCACCCTGGTCGTACGAGAGTCGTCCCTGCAGCCGCTGCCAGATGTCCTAGGTCTTGCGGCCGACCGCTCCTAACAGGACTCGATCCACGTCGGTGGCTGGCTCCAGGCCCGGTCCTTCCGGCCACCACTGGCTCAGGTAGGTCAGGCCCGGTTCGACCAGCTTCAGCCCACCCAGCAGCGACATGATCTCTTCCCGGTCCCGGAACCGCAGCCGGGTGAAGAACGACCGCGCGGCCGTCTCGATCTGCCCCGCCCGCACTCCTTCGAGGCTGCTGTCGTGCGGGTTGTACGGGTGCGTGACGATCACGTACGACCCCACCGGCAGCGCCGCGACGTACGTCTCCATCACGTGGCGAGCCACCGCGAGGTCCGAGATTCCCTGCAGGGTGAGGCACTGCAGCATGACAATCGGCCGGTCGAAGTCCAGGTTTCGGCTCACCACCGGGTCCGCCAACACCTTCTCCGCCATCGACAGATCGGCCTGGATGAAGTGGGTCCGGTCGTTCTCCTCGAGCAGCGCCCGCCCGTGGGCGACCACCACCGCGTCACGGTCGATGTAGACGACGCTCGCCTCCGGGTTCACCTCCTGGACCACCTCATGGACGTTCTCGGTGGTGGGCAACCCGGAACCGCAGTCCAGGAACTGGTCCATGCCGACATCGCGGGCGAGCCAGCGGCACGCCCGAAGCAGCCACTTTCGGTTCGCCATAGCGGCCTCGGCGATCTGCGGCGCGATCGCCGACACCCGGTGGAAGACCTGCCGGTCGATCTCGAAGTTGTCCTTGCCACCGAGGGCGTAGTCGTACACCCGGGCGTCGCTCGGGCGACTGGCGGCAGCGACCGGGGCGGCATGGTCGATGTCGTCCGGCTGCCGGATCCCTGACATGTCGGTGGCCTCGCTCACGGTTGGCTCGGCGACGACGCTGAGCACCTAGAGTAGGGGATCGGGCAGCAGACGCCCAGTGCGACCCGCAAATATCCCGGTCAGGGAGTTCTGTCAGTTTCCGCATTCCTATCCAGCCGGTCAAAGACGTGCAACGAGGGGCACTGAGCGTGTACCTTGCGTGACCAACGAGGCTTCCAGGACTAGGATCAGACTCCGCCAGGTCCCTGGCGAGTCCGCAACTAACGTTGGTGTCGATTGGCTCGGGGAGGTTCGAGGCAGTGGCGATCGCTGAGTCCTCTGATGGCGGTTCCACCGCCCAGCGGATGATGCTCGGCAGTCAGCTGCGCAAACTCCGCGAGAGCAAGAACATCTCCCGCGGCGACGCCGGCAAGAAGATCCGCGGCTCCGAGTCCAAGATCAGCCGGATGGAACTCGGCCGGGTCAGCCTCAAAGAGATCGACGTCGAGGACCTGCTGACCCTCTACGACATCACCGACGAGAACGAGCGCGACGACGTTCTTCAGATGGTCCGCGACTCCAACCAGCCAGGCTGGTGGATCCGGTTCGGCGAGCTGGTGCCGAAGTGGTTTCACAACTATGTCGGCCTGGAAGAGTCCGCGTCCCGGATCCAGACCTTCGAGCTGCAGTTCGTCCCGGGTCTGCTGCAGACCGAGTCGTACGCCAAGGCCGTCATCGCTCGGGGCATCCCGGACTCCCCGCAGGAGGAGATCAACCGCCGGGTGACCGTACGGATGCAACGCCAGCGACTGCTGTCGCGGCCTCGCTCGCCCCGACTCTGGGCCGTCATCGACGAATCCGCGCTCTACCACCTGGTCGGCAACGAAGCGGTCATGCACGAGCAGCTGGAATACCTGCTCGAGGTGAGCCAGTCACCGACGATCGCCGTCCAGATCGTCCCGTTCAAGCGGGCCACCACCGGCGCCGAGGTGCCGTTCTCGCTGCTCCGGTTCGCCGAGCGCGAGCTACAGGACGTCGTCTACATCGAGTATCCGACCGGCGCGCTCTATCTGGACAAGCCCGCCGAGGTCGAGCTCTATGTCAAGGTCACCCACCGGCTCACGGCCGAGGCCGCCACGCCGGAGGAAAGCCGCGAAATTATCCAGGAAGCGCTCAAGAAGCACTACTGACCGTTTCCGGTCACAAGACTGCCCCACCATCGGTGTATCCGCCCCGATCGGGTTTCTAGCACCGTTTTTCCAGGTCACCTGCCCTCTGTCCCGGCAAGCTCCTCACTCAGAGTAGCTGCACGTGCATTGGCGCGTGCATTGACACGGGCGCCGTGCAAATGCACACTCAGATGCACGTGCAAATGCACGCTGTGTGGCATACACTCCTAAAGGCAAGGGGGGACCAGCAGTGAAAGAGATCAGCAACGGTGTTCCGGCCCAGGATCTGGGTGCGGTTGCTTGGCGCAAGAGCAAGTTCAGTGGCGCGCAGGGCAACTGCCTTGAGGTCGCGGGTCTGGACAGTGGACAGATCGCGGTTCGCAACTCGCGGGACCCGCACGGTCCGGCGCTCGTCTACACCGTGGACGAGATCGCCGCGTTCCTTGCCGGCGCCAAAGAGGGCGAATTCGACTACCTGCTCAACCGCTAGGCGTTCAGCACCACCAAAACCAGATATTTGCCCAGTCACGGATGCCAACGACTGACACGGAGGCAGGGATGACGAGACAGGAGTCTTCGAGACTCCGGCCGTACGGCCCCATGGCGGTGTCGTGCGGTTCCTCGTCCAGCCTGCGGTCGTGGGGGGCTCCGGGCCCAGCTGGGTTTCGGACCGGTCTTTCCGGTCCGAAACCCAGTTCAGGCACCGAAATCCGGGACGATAGCTCCACCGATCTTGACCTGCTCCATCAGTTTCGTCGCACGACCCGCCAACGACTGTCGGGCCGCCGGGCGAGACCAACCGCCGCCGCGCCGGATCAGCGCGGCGGTTCGCACAGGCCCGGGGCCGATCCGCAGCTGATCATTCGAATCCTGCGGATCGGCCCTGCTCCATTCCGTGTTGCCCGGGATGGATCGGTGCCTCGGGGAGACGGGCTTCAACCGCAGGTAATGGGTTCGATCGATGCGATGACGGGAGCGCTGCCGGCATGAGCCTGAACATTGACTGCCCGCACGACGTATGGCAACCGTGGCGGATTGACGCGGTCGCGATCGTCGAAGGCCACGCCGATTTGCTGGGCGGGGTTTGCCAGCTGTGCGGCCAAACCCTGGTGTGCGTGGATGCCGGCAACGCGCCCCAGCGCTGGCACCCGGTGTCGCTGGTGGTGGCTCGTACGCGCCGCTACAACACCAATCCGAGCCGGGCCGACTCGGACAGCCGCTCGGTGCGCCGGGACGGTGCCATCTACGCCGAGGCAGTCGCCGCCGAAATGGCCGTCAGCTCGCTCTGAGAAGCCCTGTGGCTGGCGTCACAGTATGGTGGTGTCGGTCTCGGAGACGGCCGTTCGTGACTCCTGTGAACGGCCCGACCGGGCCCGCAGACGCCAGGAGCCATCGCCATGGAATATCTGATCCTGATCTATTCAGCCGAGCTGACCGCCGACGCCCAGGCGGCGGCCATCACCGCCGCTGGCCTGACGGACTATGAGGTCTACTCCAACGATCTGGTGGAAGCGGGCGTGATGCGGGGCGGCAAACGTCTGCAGGGCACGTCCACCGCGACCACGGTTTCGGTACGTGACGGGGAAACCCTGATCACCGACGGCCCGTACGCCGAAGCCCGGGAACAGCTCGGCGGCTTCTACGTGGTGGAATGCGCCGACCTTGACGAAGCGCTGAAATGGGCCAGCCGCTGCCCCGGCGCCGGGCACGGGACCATTGAGGTTCGTCCAGCCTACGGATGACAGATCTCGCCCAGGTTTTCCGAGACCATCACGGCCGCGTGCTGGCCCGGCTGATCAGCGTCCTCGGCGATTTCGACCTCGCCGAGGACTCGCTCAGCGACGCGTACGCGACGGCCGCCGCCAAGTGGCCCGCGAACGGTGTTCCCGCCAGCCCGGGCGGGTGGCTGGTGACCACCGCCCGCCGCCGCGCCATCGACCGGATCCGGCGGGATCGTACGTACGGCGAGAAAGTCCGGTTGCTGGCGGCTACCCCGGTGACCCCGGCCGGTGCCGACGACGAGCCGGTCCCCGATGACCGGCTGCTGCTTTTCTTCGCCTGTTGCCATCCGGCGTTGGCCCGGACGGCTCAGGTGGCACTGACCCTGCGCTGCCTCGGCGGCCTTTCCACCGCCGAGGTGGCCCGGTTGTTCCTGGTCCCGGAGGCCACGGTCAGCCAGCGGATCGTGAGGGCAAAAGCCAAAATCCGGGACGCCGGCATCCCCTACCGGCTGCCGGCGGCAGAGGACCTGCCGGCCCGGCTGCCGGCCGTGCAAGCAGTCATCTACCTGCTTTTCACCGAAGGACACACCGCGACCACCGGTGACCGCCTGATCCGCGCTGAGCTGTGCGCCGAGGCGATCCGGCTGGCCAGGATCCTGCACCACCTGCTGCCCGCCGAGCCGGAAGTGCCCGCGCTGCTGGCGTTGTTGCTGCTCACCGATGCCCGGCGAGCGGCCCGTACGGACCGGGATGGCCGGCTGGTGACCTTGCCCGAACAGGACCGCGATCTCTGGGACCGGGCGCAGGTCGCTGAGGGCCGGGAACTGTTGGTCGGGGCGCTGCGCTCCGGGGCGGCCGGGCCGTACGGCCTGCAGGCGGCAATCGCCGCCGTACATGCCGACGCGCCGGCCGCGGAGGCGACCGACTGGAAGCAGATTTCCGGGCTTTACCAGCTGCTCGCGACGGCCACCGCCTCCCCGATGGTGCACCTCAACCACGCGATCGCGGTCGGCATGGCCGATGGACCGGCGGTGGGCCTGCGGCTGCTGGCGGATCTGGACGCAGCCGGCCGGTTGCCGCACAGCCACCTGACCGCGGTTGCCCGAGCCGATTTCCTGTCCAAAGTGGACCGCGCGGCCGAAGCGGCCGTCGCGTACGAAGAAGCTATTGCACAGGCCGAAAACACGGTCGAGCGCGACTTTCTGATCGATCGCCGGGATGCTCTCCTGCGATCCGCACCTGAGGGGAAAAATCCATGACCGCTGACGAGGTTTTCGATGACATCGTGGACGACCTGGCCGGCCGCGGGGTGAGCGCCGGCAAGATGTTCGGCGCCCGCGCCATCATGCTGGACGGCAAGGCCATCTGCTGTCTCAAGCGCGCCGAGTTCGGGGTCAAACTCGGCGCCGGCAGCGCGGCTCACGAGAAGGCGCTGGCGCTGCCCGAAGCGGTGCTTTTCGACCCGGCCGGCAAGGGCCGCCCGTTCAAGGACTGGGTCGCGCTGCCGGCCTCGCAGTCCGAGCACTGGCCCACTCTCGCCCAGGCGGCCGTCCAGGCCGCTCACTGAGTATCCAGAGAACATCCAGAATCCGGCGCCATCATGAGGCCGCGAGCAGTCCAGCTCGCGGACCGACATGGGGGTGTCCATGGGAAACAGAACTTCGTGGCGGATAGCCGCGGCGGCCGGCGCGGCCGCGATCGTGTGTGTAGTGGGAAGTACGCCGGTGCAGGCGAGCGTCCCACTGAGGTATTCGACCAGTTTCACCGCCAGTGGGTGGTTCAAACAGAACTGCCCTCCTCGCGGCAGCCAGGACTTCGCCGGCGGCAATCTGGAGGCCATCGGGGTCCAAACGTCAGCGGATATCGGCAGCTGGCAGTACGCCTATCCCGCCGGCAACACGTGGTCCGGGCCATCACCAGTCGGCATTCTGCCGCCCTCTGACCCGCCGGCGTCACCGCAGCTGATCATCACTGCGAGCTGCGCGAGCCACTTGGTGGTCTACCGCGGCCAGGCCAGCGGTGGGCTTTTCTTCCTGAGCGGCTATTCCGTCACCCCGACTTTGGTGACGTCCACCAAAACCGTTGGGTCCCCCGCATTCGTGGAAAGCGACTACGGCGACGGCGGCGGCGCGCGCCTGGAAGTGGTGGCACCGCTGGCCACCGGCGGCCTGAGCCACTGGAGCACCAGCGCGGGCAGCCCGGGCAGTCCGTGGACCTTCGACGAACATTTCGCCGGCGAGGAGAAATACGACGCGGTCGCGATGATCGAGAGCAGCTGGGGACATCTCGAGGTGATCGCCAGGACCACCGGCGGCAACCTGCACGAGTGGTACGAGCAAGCCGGGGTCTGGTACGACGACGGGCTCATGGTCGCGGACGGTTCCACCATCAGCGACATCAGCGGGCCGCCCGGGCTCATCCAGAGCACCTACGGGGCGACCAGCATCGATCCGAAAACCATCGGCAATTTCGAGCTGGTCACCCCATTGGCCAGCGGCGGGGTAGCCGAATGGTGGCGGGACAACAACACTGCCGGCTTTCCCTGGCATATCAACCGGATCGCCGACCAGGGTGCTTGGAAGAGCCTTAATCCACCGGTATTTGTGCCGCATCACTACACCAACGCGGCCATTATCGAGGATAACCGGGGCTTCGCCGGCGGCATTTATTACGTCGTAGGCCAGACAACCGGCGAGGTCAATGGTTGGTCAGACGTGACCCTCACTCCGTTGCCGAACACCAAGCCGGGATTCAGCGGACTGTGGCCCGGCTACTGAGGGCGTCCAGGTGATCGCGGAGGTCGGCGGCCAACGGGGAGTTGAGGCTCTCGGCGATAACCAGGGCCTGCCGCCAGTGGTCCGCCGCCTCCGCGAACCGATCCGTGACGCGGTAAATGCGCGCGAGGCAGTCCAGGATGACCGCCTCGCCGTACCGGTCGCCGGCCGCCCGGCAGGTGACCAGCCCCTGGCGCGCGTACGTGAAAGCGAGATCGAAGCTCCGCAACGAAAGGTACGCCCGCGCGAGGTTGTCCAGCGCGACGCCTTCCAGCTGCCGGTCACCGGCCGCACGGCACATCCGCAACGCCTGCTCCTCGCACCGCACGCTTTCCTCGAAACGACCGGCATCGCGGTAAATCTGGCCGAGGTTGTTCAGCGCGATCGCCTCGCCCACACTGTCGCCACCCTGCCGGCTGATCTCGACCGCCTGCTGATGACAGTCGACGCTTTCGGCCAGCCGGCCGACATGCCTATAGGTATTCCCAAGATTGGTGAGGACACCGGCCTCACCGCTGCGAAAACCCGCCGCCCGCATCAAAACCCGCGCGGCGAGATAGTGCTCGATCGCCTCGTCGTAGCGGCGCAGGTCCTTTTTCGCCACCCCGAGCCCGACCAGGATCCGGGCCTGCGCGAGCTGGTCGCCGACCTCGCGCGTACAGGACAGCGCGATCTCGTGGCTGGCGATCCAGTCCGCCCACAGCCCGCGAGCCTCGAAGAAACCCCACAGATAACGGGAAATCCGCCACGCCTGGTCCGGAAAACCGTGCTCGGCGGCGGCCCGCACCATCGGCACCAGGTTCGGGCGCTCGGAGTCCAGCCACCTGAGCGCGTCGACCCGGTCAGCGAGCGGTCGTACGACCGTGCCCGGCGGCGGCTCGGCGGCCCGGTCCCGCCGAGCCGGGCGGATCAGCTCCTCGGCGTTGTTGGTGCTGTGAACGTAAAAACCGAACAGCCGCAACCGTGCGGCTCGCTGGTCTTGGACACTTTCCTCGGCCTGACACCGGCGGGCGGCGAAAATCCCGAGCAGGTCGTGCAGCCGGTAGCGGCCCGGCTCCGGTTCGTCCACCAAATGCGCCTCGAGAATGTCCTGCAGCGCGCGATCGACGGCACTCACGTCCGTACCGGCGAGTGCGGCCATCGCGTGAATGCCCAGTCCCAGCCCGGGAAACAGCCCGAGCAGCCGGAACAACCGCTGACCGGCGGCGTCGAGCGACCGGTACGACAACGAAAACGTGGCGGCCACACTCAGATCGTCGGCCCGCAGCTCGGAAAGCCGGCTCTTCTCGTCGTCGAGCCGAGCCAGCAGGTGGGCCGCGGTCCACCCCTCGCGATGTCGCATCCGGGCTGCCGCGATCTGCACGGCCAACGGCAAGCAGCCGCACATCCGTACTACCGCCTCGGTGGCGGCCGGCTCGGCGCCGGCCCGGTCCGCGCCCACGATCGCCGCGAAAAGCGCGACCGCGTCACGGCCTGGCAACACATCAAGGGTGAGAAACTCGTCCGCCTCCAGCCCCACCAGCCGGCGGCGCGCGGTGATCAGCACGAACGACCCGGCCGCGCCCGGTAGCAGCGGTCGGACCTGGCCGGCGTCGGCCGCGTTGTCCAGCACCAAAACCGCGCGCCGGCGGGCCACCTCGGCGCGCCACAGCCCGGCCCGGTCGTCAAGATCGGCCGGAATGCGCTCGCCCGGAATGTCCAGCGCTCGCAACAGTTTGTCGAGTGCGGCGGTCGGGCTCATCGGCCGTGTGCCGGCGGTGTGAGCATGCAAATCCAGGTAAAGCTGGGCGTCCGGGAACCGGCCGGCGAGCCGCTGGGCGAGGTGGACGGCCAGGCTGGTCTTGCCCACTCCGCCCATCCCGTCGATCGCGCACACCGCCGATGCATCCGGAGGTGGCTCGGCGGCCAGCCGCAGGATCGTCTCGACCTCGGGGTCCCGGCCGATGAAATTCCTGGTGTCGCGCGGAAGAGTGCGTTGGACCCGGGTCGCGGTGGCGGCCGCGACCAGCGCCGGTACGGGCCGGGACAGCGTCGGGTCGCCGGCCAGGATCCGCTGCCGCAACTCGGTCAGCATCGGCCCGGGATCCAACCCGAGCTCGTCCGCGGAAATGGCCCGGGCCTGGTCGTACGCGGCGAGCGCGGCGGCCTGTCGGCCGTCCCGATAGCGCGCCAGCATCAGCTGCGCCCACGGCCGCTCGCGCAGCGGATGGTCCCGGGTGAGGGTTTCCATCTCCCCGGTCGCCTCGGCGTGCCGGCCCTGCGCCAGCAGAATGTCGATGCGGTCCTCGACCATCGCGAGGCGCAGCTCGCTGAGCCGGTCACGTTGCGCCGCGGCGAACGGTCCAGCCACATCCCCGAGCACCACGCCGTCGAAAAGGTCCAGCGCCGCCTGGAAAGTCGTGTTGGCGTCGGCGTACGCGCCGTCCTGCCAGAAGCGCCGGCCATCCTCCCGGAGCCGCTCGAATTCGGCCACATCCACTTGACCGGCAGGCACATTCAACCGATAACCGGAGCCGTACGACTGCAGGACGGTGCCAGGCGAGCGGCGGGTTCTGCCTGGTTCCAACACCCGGCGCAGGCCTGCCACATAGGTGTGGACGCCACCTTTGGGGCCGCCAGGGAGATCCTCGCCCCACACTGCGTCGATCAGCTGGGTGGTAAAAACGACCTGATTGAACCGTAGCGCCAGCACCGCGAAAAGTGCGCGCTGCCTCGGCGGCCCGAGGGCAATGTCCTTGCCGTTGACCAAGGCCCGCGGTGGTCCCAGCAGCCGGACCGACAGGGTGTCCGCTGCCCTATCGGTCATCGTCACCCGCCTTTTCGGTCCTGGCGTCCAGAGGCCGTCCAGAGCATCGTGACAGATTTCGCCGCTGGAGAACCACCGCTTATAAAGAGGACGGGAGATCATGACGCGACTACCAGGAAACCCAAGACGGCGATGGCGCGTACGCGCACTGTTGGCGGGGACGTGTGCGGCGGTGCTGGGCACGCTGTGCCTTATCGCGGGCGTTGGGGCGCCACAGGCCTCGGCGAGCCAGCCGGAGGTCCATTCCGCTTTCTTCATCGACTCCAACGGCGCGGTGGCCAGCTTCGGCCAGGCCGCCGACCACAGCTGGAACACCGCAACGGAGATCACCGCCACGAATGTGGCGCCACCGGGCGGCGGGATCACCGCCGTCCGCAGTGCAAGCGGCACGGCGGTCGCCTACTTCGTCGGGAACAACGGCTCGATCTACCGGGTTTGCTCGCTCCTGTCGGGGCAGGCGACGCCGATCACGAATCCCGGCACCGCGGTCGCCGGCGGCCCGATCGCGGCGGTGCTCGCCGACGGGCAAATCCGGTTGATGACCGCCGCCAGTGACGTGAGTACGCCACGGATGGTGCTGGCTCCGGGAGATGGCAACGATCCCTGCAAGGTCGAGGCGACTACCTCATCCGCATCGATGGCCCTCCCGGCAACCCCACCCGTGACCCTGCCCGCCCCCAACCTCCCGGCGAAGGCAACGATCACTGCCGTTGGACTGTCAAATGGGGACTTCGGCGTCTTCTACGTCGATTCAAACCACGCGGTGCACGCTTCCTGGACCCACCCCAATGGCAGCGGAGCGACGGACCTCGTCCTCACCGGCGACGGAACTCCCGCACCCGGCGGTGGTATCACGGTCACCCCGAACGCGAACGCCGACCCGACCCCCGGGTCACTGTCCCTGTTCTATACCGGCAAGGACGGCCGCGTTTTCCTCGCCCGGCCGGCTCCTTTCGGTCCCCTCATCGCTGAACCCAACCCGCAACCGTGGACGACGAGAACGCCGAGCGGGGCACCGCTGGCTGCCGCCGTCTCCCCCACCGGCAGCGCGGTGTCCTATGTGGCGATCGACGGTAAGGTCACCGCGCTGCCGGTCGACGCGACTGGAGCGTGGGACACCGTGACCGGTGCGGTCGCCGCGACCAACGCGGGTGCGAGCCCACCCGGCTCCGGTATCGGTCTCGTACCCAACGGTGACTGGGAAGAGGGGATCTGTGGGCCCGTCACGAATCGGCCGGGCCACCTCCCGATCCACCCGCCTGGCGGTCCCGGCACCATCGTGCCGGTCAGCACGGTCATCATGGTCGTGACGACCACGATCTACACCGCGGTCTGACCGGACATTCGTGAGGCGTACGGCGGTGTCGTACGCCTCACGAAAGGCTGTCGAGAGCGCCGTCGAAAGCCTGCCGAATGATCGTGAAATGGTCCTCGGTGGCGGTCAGTGGCGGCGAGACCGCGAGCGAAGTGTTGAGCGTACGCAGCAAAACCCCGCCTTCGTTACGTGCGTGCGTGGCGACCGCCGCGATCGCCGCCGGGTTCGCGGCCAACGCGTCCGGGTGCAGCTCGACGGCGGCCAGCAGGCCGGTGCCGCCCCGCACCTCAGCCACCGCCGGATGCTCGGCGAGCGACCGCAAAGCGTCGTGCAGCGGCCCTTCCAGCTCCTCGCCGCGCGGGATGAGATTGTCATTCTCCAGCACGTCAAGGTTGGCCAGCGCCGCCGCGCAACAGGTCGGGTGGCCGGCATAAGTGGCACCATGCCGCAAAACCCGGCCGCCCTCGTCCCAGAACGGCGCCGCCACCTCGGCGGAGGAAATCACCCCACCGAGCGGCAAATAGCCACTCGTCACGCCTTTCGCGAACGTGATCAGGTCGGGCACCACCCCGAAACGCTCGATGCCGAACCAGCGACCGAGTCGTCCGTACCCGCAGATCACCTCGTCCGCGACGAAAAGCACCCCGTATTCCTTGGCGATCTGGGCGGTCTGCTCCAGATATCCGGGCGCCGGCGGGATAACACCACCGGCACCGATCACCGGTTCGGCGAAGAAGGCGGCCACTTTCTCCGGCCCGATCCGCTCGATTTCCTTGCGCAGCGCGGCCGGATCGTCATGCGCCACTCGCTCGGACTCTCGTACGTACTCACCAAAGCCGTCCCGGTTCGCGGCGATGCCGGCAAGGCCGGTCCCGATGCCGTGGGTGCCGTGGTACGAGTTCGTCCGGCTGATCATGTGGGTACGCTCCGGCTGCCCCTTGGCGTGCCAGTAGCGGCGGGCGATCTTCGCGGCGGTGTCAATGGAATCGCCGCCGCCGGAGGTGAGGAACACCTTCGCGGCCGGCATCGGCGCGTACGACGCGACCCGGGCCGCGAGGTCCCGGGCCGGCGCGTTGGTCATGTTCCCGAAGATGCCGTACGCCTCGAGTTTGCCCAACTGCGCGACGATCGCGGCGGCGATCTCCGGCCGGCCGTGGCCGATGTTGGAATACCAGAGCGAGGCGGTGGCATCGAGGTAGCGCCGGCCCGCAGTGTCGTAAACCCACACGTCCTCGCCGCGTTCCAGCACGAACTCGGCGCCGCGCACGGCGTGCATGTCGGCGAACGGATGCCACAGGCTGGTGTCGGTCACAGCGGTCCTCCCGGGTGTAGAGCCTCACTCTCGCACCCGGGAGATTCCACCGCCCAACCGCCTACTTGTCGGCGGTCAGCTTGCCGGCGCGGCCCCAGCTGTCCGTGGGCACCTCGTGGAACCACACGTCCACGGCTTCGGCCGGGACCTGGTACGCGTCAACGAAAGCGTCGGTGATGCGCTTGATCAGGTCCCGCTTCTGCTCGACCGTCTTGGGGCCTTGCTGAATAGTGACGACAGGCACGATGTTTCTCCTTGTTTTCGGCCAGTTCCTGACCTCTGCATTCCAGCGCGAAAACCAGCCGGGACCAAGAAGCAAGGCACGCTCGCAGCGATCACCGATCGAGATCGCCCACCGTCGCGCAGGCCGTCAACAGCCGGTCGAGATGGCGGGTCGGTGCCTGCCCACGGACCACCAGCGCGGTCATCAATGCCAGGCCCGGGGCCGCGAGCGGCCGGAAAGCCACCAGGTCAGCCCGCAGTTGCCGGGCGTGCGAGGCATAAACGACGGTCCACAGTGGCGTACCAGCGCCGATCATCGCCAGTGTGTCCGACAAGGACCCGGCGGGTTTTCCTGGTACGGGTTCAAAACCAGCCGAGTGACACGCTTGCACCACCAGGTCGACCAAGGCCGGATGGTTGCGCCGGGCGGTCAACCGCAGCGGGAGGCCCGCGAGGTCGGCCAGCGCGACCTCGTCGGCGGCCGCCAGCGGATGGGTCGCCGGGATCGCCACCAGCAGTTGGTCCCGCCACACCGGGATCGCCCGCAGCTGTGGATTTTCGCTCGTACCACGGACAAACGCGGCATCCAACTCGCCGCTCACGACCTGCTCCAGCCGCTGCGCGGTCGGCGCCGAGACGAGCTCGACCCGGACGCCGGCGAGCGCCGCCAGGACGTGATCGAGGTGCGCGCCAAGGCCGGTGCTGGTCCCCAACCGCAGAATCGTCGCCTCGGCGGACGCGAAGCCGGCCACCGCCAGCCGGGCCCGCTCCACGGCGGCCAACACCGCCAACGCCTCCGGCAGGAAGTGCTCACCGGCGGCCGTCAGTCGTACGTGCCGAGGCGACCGATCGAACAGGTCCACCGCGAGCTCCCGCTCCAGCCTTCGCAGCTGCTGGCTGACCGCCGACTGGACGATGTGCAGCCGCTCGGCGGCCCGACCGAAGTGCCGTTCCTCGGCCACCATCACGAAATACCGCAATTGACGCAGCTCCACGACCCCGATCCTGCCGTATAGGTTTGCCAGAGGTCATCGTCGAGGTGCGCGACGAGCGGGTTCACCGCGACGGCGTCCACGGCCGAGGGCGGCTGATCCCCCTGGTGTTGCTGGAGCGGTCCGGCGTTTTACCAGGCCACCGGCAGTGAGCTGACGCCGTACACGAACGAGTAGGCGCGCAACGGGACCTCATCGATCGGCACCGCGAGCCGCAGTCCCGGGAAGCGCCGGAACAGCGCGGGAAAGGCCGTACGCATCTCCATCCGGGCCAACGGAGCGCCCAGGCAGTGGTGCACGCCGTGCCCGAACGCCACGTGCCGGGCGGCCTTGCGGGTGATGTCGAAGGTGTCCATGTCCTCGCCGAGTGCCGCGTCGCGATTGGCCGACGGCAGGGACACCACGACGATGTCGCCGGCGGCGAGGCGCTGGCCGCTCAGAGTGGTGTCCGTCGTGACACCGCGCGGAATGCCGGAGTGCACGATCGTCAAGTAGCGCAGCAGCTCTTCGATCGCAGGCTCGACCGCGTCATCGCGATCGCGTACGAGCGCCAGCTGGTCCGGGTTCTGCAGCAGCAGCAAAGTGCCGAGGCCGAGCATGTTCGCGGTCGTCTCATGGCCGGCGATCAGCAGCAGGTCGCCGATGCCGGCGAGCTCCTTGTCGGTGACGTCGTCACCGTGCTCTCGTACGAGCATGCCGAGCAGGTCGTCGCCTGGATTCAGTCGCTGGCGGCGGACGAACTCCGCCATGTAAGCGCGCGCTGCGGTGATCGCGGCGACCCGCTCCTCCATGGGCAGCGACATGTCCAGCCGCGCGTTGCTGTGCCGCTGGAACTCGACTCGGTCCTCGTACGGGACGCCGAGCAGCTCGCTGATCACCAGCGACGGCACCGGCAAAGCGAAGGCCGACACCAGGTCGGCCGGCGCACCCGTACGCTCCATCGCGTCCAGATGGTCAGTGACGATCTCGGTCACCCGCGGCTCCAGTCGCTGCATCCGCCGCATGGTGAACTCGGCTGTCAGGAGCCGGCGCAGCCGGGTGTGCTCCGGCGGGTCGTACGCAAGCAGCATGCCGTCCGACTCTGTCTGCAGGCCGGGTCCGGGCATCGGACGGTTGGCGTTGCTGAACCGGGTCGCGTCGCCGAGGACCTCGCGTACGTCCTCATAGCGGGTGACCAGCCAGGCCTGCGTCCCCCACGGCATCGTTATCCGGGTCACCGGCTGCTCACGGCGGAACTCGGCCAGGATCGCGTCCGGATCAAAACGGTCACGACGCATGTGAACGGGCATGAGCGGAGTCTGGGTCATCGGAAGGTCCCTCTCCCACGTTAATCGAGATTTGACTATCACTTCGTCGTCTACACTAACACAACCGATAGTCAACTATCAGTCTGCTAGGATGGCTCAGTGCACGACCAAGTGATGCCGCCCGCCGACTCCCCGCCACGCGGCCGGGCGCCGCGCGCCGACGCGGCTCGCAACGCCGAGCGGATCCTGGAGTCGGCTCGGCTGGCTTTCGCGCAGGACGGGCCGCAGGTGCGGCTGGAGGAGATCGCGAAACGGGCCGGCGTCGGAGTCGCCACCCTCTACCGGCACTACCCGCGCAAGGAAGACCTGATCACCGCGATTTTCAACTGGCAGTACGAGGAAAAGGTGGGGCCGGTCGTACGCCGAGCCCGCACCGACGACGATCCGTGGCGCGCGCTGGTCATGCTTTTGGAGGCCGGCCTGGAAATGGCCGAGCAGGAGGCGAATATTTTCGCCGCCGCCAAGGAAACCGGCTCACTGCTGGCCGGCCTCGCCTCGGAGTTCTTCGGCACGATCGCGACCGTCGTGCAGCGCGGACAGGAGGCCGGTCTGGTCCGCGCCGACCTCGACGCCGACGACCTGCCGCGGCTGGTTTTCATGCTGGTCAGCACTATTCGGCTGACCCCGGAGCCCAGCGGCGGCTGGCGCCGTTATCTGGCCCTCATGTTGGACGCCCTCCGGCCGGCCGCCGCCACCGACCTGCCGCCCGCCCCCAAACTCTGGTTTTCCCCTTACCACCCACCTGCGGACGGCTGCTCTTAGCGGTTCGTTGGGTCAGGCCACCAGGCGCAGGGTCTGGCTGGCCACCTGGACGCTGACGGTCTGTCCCCAGGACAGGTGCAGCGCGTCGGTTTCCAGGCCATCGCCGAAAACCACCAGCTCGTCGGACTCGACAGTCACTTCCAGAGCAGTTCCGGCAAGCACGCCTTCGACGAGATCGACGCCGGTCGAGGGCGACGGCCATGCCTCGCGTACGAACCAGGACAGTGCCGGAGCCAGCGGCCCGGGCAACGCCAGCTGGCTGTGCCGCTCCAGCCACGCCGAGCGGCACCAGCCGGTCGCACCCGTACCGGTGCCGACCAGAATTCCGGACGACGCCTGCCGTTGCGCGCCATCGGACGTACGAACGGTGTAGCGCGCGGTCTGGTGGCTGGACTGTCCAATGTAGATCTCATTGAGCGCGATCAGCCGCTGGGTGTCGTCGGCCACCGCGGTCACCATCGTACGAGCCTCGACATGGCTGGCGAGCTTCCCAGCGGCCGCCAGGTCGAGCAGCTTTCCAGCGGCCTCAGGACAATGTTGGACCAGCACACCCGGATTGCGGGCGCGGTCGGCATTAATGCCGATCACCGGTTGGCCGTCCAGGTATTTCGCCGCGTTCGCGACCAACCCGTCCTGGCCGACAATGACCACGATGTCCTCGGGTGCGAACAGGAAACGGGGCAGATCGGCGCGCTCCACCGACCCACGCCGCCAGTCCGCCGGGATCGCCGCCGACACAGCCGCGATCGCTCGCTGCTGCTGGGAATGTCGTTCCTGCACCGCGGCGAGGTCACGCCCTCGGGTGGACAGGAAAAAGGCGGCCTGCCCGCGAGTGCCGTGCCGGGCCAACACATCGTCGAACTCGGTCCGGCGGTGCACCAACACGACCCTGGGCGCGAGGCTCATGACTGCTGAGCCAGCTTCGCGAGCAGGCCGGACAAAAGTTCCGGAGTCACCACCAGGCTGCCAATTTCCGGCAAGTTCCCGGCCAGCTCTTTTGCCGCCAACGCCAGCAAAGTGCCCTGCGACAGATCTCTGTACGCGGCGAGGTGAGCAGTTTCGGCGGCCGCCTCAGCGTCGCCCAGCACCCGCTTCGCGTCGGCCCGCGCGGTGGCCAGCGCCACCTCGCGCTCGGCCTGCGCCGCGGTCTCGATCCGGTTCGCCGCGGCCGCTTCTTCGGCTTGCCTACGGGCATTCGTGCCGCGTTGGCCGACCAGCTCCTGCTCCCGACGGGCCAGCTCGATCTGGCTGTCCAGCTCGTTCTGCGCGATCGCCCGCTCGCGCTCGACGGCGACCGCCCGGCGCTCGTACGTGGCACGATCCGCTTCCTGCTGAACCAGCTCTCTCGCCGGCGTCTGCAGCGCACGCTCCACCTCGGACTCGGGCCGGATCGCCACCACCCGTACGCCGATCACGTCCAAACCAATCTCCGCCAGCCGCGCGTTTGTGGCCAGCCCCAGGGTTATCCCGTCCCGTACGGTGGCCGGCCCGTCCACGAGGGCGTCCGCCAACGTCGTACGTACGAGCAGCTCGACGGCATACTGCTGCGCGGTTTCAGTCAGCAGCCCGGCAATCTGCTCCAGCGGAGCCGACCGCCAGCCGCCGAAATCAGGATCGATGCTGAAATCCAGCCGGCCGTCCGCCTTCCCCGGGTCCACGATTCGGTAGGTGACGGTCGCCTGCACGCTGACGTCCTGAAAATCGGCCGTACGAGCGTGGAAAAGCAACGGCAGCTGGCGATCATCCACCGGCACCTCGCTCAACACCGCGGACAGCGGCCGGAACCAGAAGGACGCGCCCGTACCGGCGTGCAGGACCTTTCCGTTGCGCAGGTGGCGTATGTGCAAGGTCGGTGTGCCGCGCAGGTGCCGCAGCCCGGGAAGTCTGGTGATGTCAGCCATGATTCGCTCCTTATCGTCATCTCGACGATAAGACCGTCGACCGCTTCTCGTCAATGTGACGACAACGACTGGTAGGGTCGATCGCATGACTATGGCGGTGGCGGTCGATCTGGTGGTGCTCACCGTGCGCGAGAACGAGCTGTGCGCGCTCGTCATCCGGCGCGGCATCGCGCCCTATCGCGGGCGATGGGCGCTGCCTGGCGGTTTCGTGCTTCCCGACGAGGACCTGCCAGACGCGGCTGTCCGCGAGCTTTCCGAGGAAACCCGGACCGCCAACGTCCATCTTGAGCAACTCGGCACGTACGGGCGACCCGGCCGCGATCCACGGATGCGCGTCATCACCGTCGCCTACCTCGCACTGGCCGCCGACCTCCCGGCGCCCACCGCCGGCAGCGACGCCGCCGAAGCGCGCTGGTCCACTGTGGACGATCTCGTTAGCACTCCCCGCCGATTGGCCTTCGACCACCACGAAATCCTCACCGACGGCATCGAACGAGCCCGCGCGAAACTGGAATACAGCCCGCTCGCGACCGCGTTCTGCGCACCCGAATTCACCGTCGCGGAGCTCCGGCTGGTCTACGAGACGGTGTGGGGCGTGCGACTGGACCCCCGCAACTTCCACCGCAAGGTCGCCGGCGCCGAAGGATTCCTGTTGCCCACCGGAACAACCACCACCCGCCACGGCGGCCGCCCGGCTCAACTCTTTCGCCGCGGGCCTGCCACCATCCTGTCCCCACCCATGCTCCGCAACTAACGCGAGGGTAGCCAAACGACTAATGCTGCCGCACTGAAAGCGGCGCCCAGAATGCATACGCCACCCCAGCCCGCGAGCGAGTACACAGTGGTGGAAGCGATCGCACCCAGCCCGCTGCCGATCGAATAGAAAACCATGTAGCCGCCCACCACTCGGCTGCCAGCATCGGGACGCAGCCCGAAAATCAGACTTTGGTTGGTCACGTGCACGGCCTGGACTGCGAGGTCGAGCAGGAGCGCACCGACCGCGAGCGCCCACAGAGACTGCCGAGTGAGCGCGATGGGCAGCCAACAAAGGACAAGCAGCACCAACGCTCCCCCGGTGGTCCACCGTGCATAGCCCCTATCGTTGAGCCGCCCGGCCGGACCCGCGGCCACCGCACCGGCCACGCCGGCCAGCCCGAACGCACCAATCGCACTGTGGGACAAGGACATCTCGCTGAGCGGTAGGGCCACCGCACTCCACAGCGTGTTGAAAGCCGCGAAAATCAGCAGAGCCAGCGTCGCACGCGTACGAAAGACCCGCTCCCGCAGGAAAAGTGTCACCATGGATCCGAGCAGCTGGCGATAGCTCACCTCGGCCAGCGGCCGGTGGCTCGGCGGCAGCACACGATACAGCGCAACCATCACCGCGACCGTCAGGGCCGCGGACAACAAATAGACGGACCGCCAGCCGGCGAGGTCGGCTACCGCGCCGGAAACAACTCGGGCCAGCAGGATCCCGATGACCACACCACTGGTCACACTGCCCACCACCCGGCCGCGCCGGGCCGGCTCGGCCAGCGATGCCGCGTACGCGACCAGGGTCTGCACCACGACGGCCAGCAGTCCGACCGCCGCGAGAGCCGCCAACAACACTCCGCCCGCGCCGGCCGTCCCCACGATGACCAGCGCCGCCGCGAGCAGGACCAACTGAACGACCGCGAGTCGGCGCGCGTCGACCAGATCTCCCAGCGGTACGACCAAAAAGAGCCCCACGCCGTAGCCGATCTGGGTGATCGTCACGACCAGGCCGAGCACGGCCCGCCCCATCCCGAAGTCCCGGCCCATGGTGACCAGGAGCGGCTGGGCGAAATAGACGTTCGCGACCGCCACGCCACCGGCCACCGCCAACAGCGAGGTCACGGAACGGGACAGCACAGTCTGGCCATCAACAGTCTGGTTGCAAGTTGCCACCACTAGACCATAGACAAGAGTGGTAGCATGTTGCAACTAGTGGAGGTGAGGATGGTCCAGCGCACCAGGTTCGACGACAGCGAGTGCCCGGTCGCCCGGTCCGTGGACGCGATCGGCGACTGGTGGTCGTTGTTGATCGTCCGGGACGCCTTCGACGACTGCCGCCGGTTCGGTGATTTCCAGCGCAGCCTGGGCGTCGCCAAGAACATCCTCACCGCTCGACTGCGAACGTTGGTCGCGCAAGGCATTCTGGAAACCGCGCCGGCCGCGGACGGCAGCGCCTACCGCGAATATGTCCTGACCGGAAAAGGTCGAGCGCTGTTTCCGGTCATCGTGGCACTTCGCCAGTGGGGCGAGCAGCATTTCTTCGAACCCGGTGAACCGCATTCGGAGTTGATCGACCGGCGTCGCGGGCAACCCCTGCGGGCGCTGGAAATTCGCGCCACGGACGGGCACATCGTCGGTCCGGATGACACTTTTGTCGAAAAAGCACCATCGCCAGGTGACTCGACGGGGTGACCCCGCCGAGTCCCGCGGCGGACTCAGCTCTCCAGAGCAGCGTCCAGGGTGATCGTCGTACCGCTGAGGGCCTTGCTGACTGGGCAGGTCTTCTCGGCGGTCTCGGCGAGCTCAGCGAACTTGTCAGCCGTGACGCCGTCGACCTTGGCCCGCAAGGTGATCGCGATCCCGCTGATTTTGAAGCCGCCGCCGGCTTCCGGGCCAAGCGTGACCTCGGCACTGACGTCGATCGACTGTGCGGTCAGGTCGTTCGCGCCCAGAACTCCGGAAAGATTCATCGCGAGGCACGATGAGTGGGCCGCCGCGATCAGCTCCTCCGGACTGGTCTGCCCGTCCGGGTTGCCGGCCCGAGTGGGGAAGGAAACCTCGAACTGGCCGGCGTTGGACGAATCGAGCGTGACGATTCCCTTACCATCCTGCAATCCACCTTCCCAGTGGGTGGTGGCGTCGCGACTGGGCATGTCGTCCTCCTGCTTTTTTCGCGCCGTCTGACGGCGACTTTTGGCTACCTTGCTCGGGTCGAGTCGGTCAAGGCTCGAAGTGTCTCGATCAGGTCGTGAGCCGCCCGCTCGTCCAGGCCAACCGCACACTGGATGTGCGGTGGGATCGCCCGCGCTTTGAGCCGCAACGCGTCACCGTCAGCGGTCAACGCCACCGTCACACTGCGCTCATCGCCGGCGGCCCGCTGTCGGGTGATCAGCCCCTGCTGCTCAAGCCTCTTCAGCAGCGGCGACACCGTCCCGTAATCCAGCTGCAACGCCGCGCCGATCTCCTTGACCGGCACCGGGCTGCGCTCCCACAGCACCAACAGCGCCAAATACTGCGGATACGTCAGCCCCATCTGCGCCAACAACGGCCGATAGACATCCGTCACCGCCCGCGACGCGGCGTACAACGCGAAGCACAGCTGGCCATCCAGCGCCAGCGCCTCATCACCCTCTGATCTCGACACCCCAGAACCATAGCCCACGATTACATCGCGCGCAATCTATCTCAGTCCGGGGGCATGACGCAGAGGAAGGACTGTTCGACGCCCGCGTCGCCCGGGGCCGGGTCCTGGTCAGCCGCGACCGGGCGGAAGAACTGCGGCCCGGACGACTCGTGAAAGTCGTAGTAGCGGTGAAACGTACTGGTGAGGCCGCCGGAAATCGGTGGTACGAGCCAGCTCCAGTCGGCCGGACACTCCCGACCCGCGCGTTCCTCTCGCGCCACGTGACGCGCGAACAGCTGGGCCTCGGTGTGGTGGTCACTCACGCGTACGCCGGCTGCCGCGAAGGAATGGTGCACCGCGCGGGTCAGTTCGATGGCCGCGCGGTCCGCCCAGAGGGTGTCGGGGCGGCTGGTGTCCAGCCGCATGGCCTCGGCGATGATCGGCAGCTGGTCATAGCGCGCGCGGTCGGCGAGGTCGCGCGCGCCGATCTCGGTGCCGACAAACCATCCGCTGAAGGGTGCGGTCGGATAGACGATTCCGCCGGCGTACAAGGCCATGTCGCTCACGACCGGCAGCCCAAACCACCGCAGGCCCAGTTCACCGAACCACGGATAGTCCGGGTGCGAGAGCTCCACCTCGGGGACCACCGCGGGCGGCAACGATCGCACCCGCGAACAGCCGTGCGGATCACGCATAACCAGCGGGAGAACGTCGAACCGCCCGCGCTGGCGGGGCGGTGACCAGCCAGCGTGTACGGCCGCCGCGGTGAGGCCGCGATTTTTGGCGTCTCCCAACGTTCCTGGACCTTTGAGCCGATAGCCGGCGTAGCACAGAAGCTGCGGGCTGATGATCTCCACGCCTGGCTCCGCGGCTTCGCGCGGCGCGAACACCGTGATCATCGGCCTGATGTGACCACCGTTGTAGCTGGCCTCCAGGTGCTCGCAGCAATGCTGGAAGACCTCGTCCACCGTCTGGACCGCACGCAGGTCACGGACTCGCAGGCTGCTCCAGTAAAGCCGGCCGACGCAACGAGCACTGTTGCGCCACGCCACCCGCGCTCCCCAGGTCAGTTCGTCAGCGGTATGGACATATCCTCCTGTTTCGGCGATCTGTCGGCGTACGCCCCGCAGCCGCTCACCCAACACTGCCTCAGTTTTGTTCTGTTCCAGGTGAAACGCCTGAAGGAATTCCTCGGCCACCGAATAAAGCGACGGCTCATCCAGCCCCCTCCGCAGCGCGGATGGATAGGTCGTCGCCCCGACCGGCAGCTCGGAACCATCGCGCGATGCCAGCTCGGTCACGTCCCCGGACCGCGGCAATCGACGGCTCATGACGGCCTTCCCCCACTCGAGGACATGAAAAGGCCCACGAGACGCTGCCAGTGGGACATGCCTCGTGGTCACCGGACGCTATCGGCCGGCGCGGTCAGCAGGATATTCGCGCGACCGGAAAACAGACGGCCGGAGAATGTCATGAAAGACCCATCGCGTGTCCGATTCGGGGTGTCGACATGGCTTTTCGCCGAGAGTGGGGTTTTGTCCCACACTCGACAGGTGCGGCGCCATGCCCGACGTGAACTCGACTACCGCCCTCGCGACGATGCGGGATCGTACGCGGCCACCCTGCGATACCAGGAAGATGTTTGCGAAGGCGGCTACCCCGCGTGGACTTCGATCTCGGAGAGTTGAGCCCGGTAGCTCCCGAACCCATCGGCACTCAGCTTGGTGGCCAGGACTCGGACATACCTCGTTGTCACTGGCGCGAAGGCGAAGACCTGCGGCATCGCATCCGGCGCCGGATAGCCGGTTTTGGATACCAAAGTCGACCAGGAAGCTCCGTCCGTGGACTGCTGAACAGCGAAATCAACGGGGAAGCAACTTCCCGTCGCCGGCCCGTCGGTACGCGCGTAAAGCGTCACGTCCTTGATTTGGCTCAATGCCCCGAGATCAACCGAGACCCACTCTGTCTGTGTCGCGGCGGTGGCGCCGCCCGACGACCAACCCATCGGGCTTGCGAGCGCTGACAACCACGAACCGTCGGTCGCGCAGGCAGCTCCCCAACCCTCGGACGGCGACTCGTACGAACTGGATGACGTCACTGGCCGTCCGGCGGCGAGGTTTCCACCGTACGCAGCGATTTCGGCGAGCTGGAAATGGTACGCGCCGAACTGGTCGGCGGTCAGTTTTGTGGCGGTGACGCGTACATAGCGAGCCTGTGTGGTACCAAAAGCGAAAGCCTGATTCACCGCCGCCGGCTTGGGGTATCCCGTTTTGGTCGCGACTGTCGTCCAAGTGCTGCCGTCGGTGGACAGTGAGATGGTGAAATCACTCGGGAAACCGGAGCCGGCATTCGTACCGTCCGAGCGCGGGTAGAGGTCGACGCGGCCCACTGGATACGACCGTCCAAAGTCGACGGTCACGGTCTGAGCGGTGCCTGGGTCGGTGGAACCCGCGCTGGACCAGCCAAGCCCTCCGGTCACCGACGCGGTCTGCCCGTTCACCGCCGCGGTCGGCGCCCACCCGTCGGCGGTGTAAGTGCTGGTGACCGTCACCGCCTTGCCTTCGGCGTAGTTCACCTCCGGATTGACCGAGAATCCGGAGAACCGCGCGCTCGCTCCACCCGTGACCAGAGCAACATTTCCGATCACAAAGGCGGAGTCGTTGACCGTGAGGATCGGGGTGGCAGCCGGTCCCGCACACACCGTCAGGGTGGATCCGAGCGCGACCACTTTCAGCCGGGTCGGGCTGGCGGTGGTGAAGCCTGGCACCTGCGCTTTGCCCAGGGTGTCCCCCGAACGGTAGACGAAAACCTCGCCGTTTCGTCGCAGGGCGACCATATATCCGGTGTCCATATCGGACCCGTTCGCGCTGCGCACCACCAACCCGGCCCAGTTGGTGTCGCCGCCGCTGCTGTTCACTCCGGTGATCTGTACGTCCACGGTCGCGGCGAAGTCGCCGTATGCGCGCGCTTTCAGGGCGGACGTGTAACCCCAGTTCGCCGAGGAATCGGTCTGGTTGTAACCACCGCCGGACACCGACCAGGCGCCCTGGACGTGCACCCAGTTTCGCTCGTCCGCGAAACCGTCGGTGAGCGGAAAGCGGCTGTCCCCGGCCGGCGAGGTCAACGCGTCCAGCAGATGCCGGTGCGCGGCAACAACATCTTCACCGTTACGTGTGTAGGTGGTGGAGTCGGTGATCAGGGTATTGGCCACCGCGTGAGCTGTGACTGGTTTCGTACGCGCCAACGCCGTCAGCAGCTCGAAGTCCTCAATGCCGTCCAGTTGCGCCTCACTGCGGACGCTGTCGTAAACGTCCAGCGCGGGTTTGTTGGGGCGTACCAACCAGGCGTCGCCATTTTGGTGGCCGTCGAAGGTGTCAGCGGCGGTCCAGCCAGCCGCCACCGAACCGTTCACCCAGTAGTTCCAGCCCCAGTGCAGATAGCCGGACGCGCCGATTTTCCACAGCAACCAGGGGATCAACCGCGTCTTGTCCAGGTGATATCGGATGAAGCGGTTCATGTAGTTGCCCTGCGGGATAATGCAGGTGTAGAGCCAGAGTTCCTTCCCGGGCGTCTGGCGGAATTTCTGGTAGGTGGCGACGCTGTTCTGGTAGACCTCGGTGGTCGGCGTGACGGTGGTGAGGATCTTGTCCAGATCGGGCATGTTCGTGTTGTGCGCCTCGTTCGTCCGCGGGTGCGGAAAATACTGCGCATATTTGGCGTAGAGCCAGGTCGCCGCGGAGACCTGCGCCGTCGAACTGGGCTCGTCGAGCGCGCTGAAATAGAAGATGTCGGTCCACCCCTTGGTGTCGAGGTGGGCTTTCAGAGCGGGAAACACCTTGTCCAGATAGGCATTGGCAACCGCGGAATTCGGAGTTACCAGGACTTTCTGGGTGCTGCCACCGACATTCTGCAGGATCTCCACCTGCGGACCGGCGCCCTCCAGCAGCGTGGGCGTGTAGATGTACGAGAGTGCGCCAGCATCGACGAACAACTGAACGAACCGATCGAAACTCTGCCAGCCGAACGTGTAGTTGCCAGCACTGTCGATCGTGGTGTTCGGAATGAGCAGCGCCTGGAAATCGGCGTAGATCACGTTGTTCCGGTGCAGGGCGTGGTTTTTCGCGAAGTTCCCCATGACCGTCCACCAACGGTCGTCGAACATCGTGCACCCGTACTGCAACGGCACCGCCTGGATCGTGCCGGTGTAGTCCCAGCCAGCCGAGGTGAACCAGTTGTTCATCTTCAACGTGCTCTGGTTCGCGGCCGGGATGGCCACGTCATAGACCTGCACCGAAATCGGCACTGGAACGTCCCCACCACTGGTGGAAACCGTTACGGTGCCGGCGTACCGGCCAGCCGCCTGACCGGCGGGCACTCGTACGCCAACGTGGTACGGCTGCGTGGTGTTCGCCGCGACGGAGATCGCGGCATTATCCATCAGCGCGTCGTAGAAAATCGAAGCGCCGCCGGGCGCAGCCTGCATGTCGCCGTCCACCGTGTCCACGTTCGGGTGCGGATATTCGCGTCGGATCTGGACTTGGGTGGCCGGCAGCACCGCGCCGCCGGGGCCGGTCAGATCGGTGACGGTCAGCTGGACACCGGACACCGCGCTGGCCGGCCGCACCATGATCTGGGCGGCCTCGTGCTCGCCTTTCGCCGCGGCCAGTGAGACGGCCTGAATCGAGCCAGCCACCGAAGTGGAAAAAACCCGGTCGGACCCGCCCTGCGCCCAGACGGCTACCCCGGCCGCGCCGAACGCGACCTGTGGCCACGCCAGCGGCGCGGCGCCGACAGCCGCGACGGCGGCAGCACCGCGCAACAGGCTCCGGCGGCTCAGCGGCTGACCGGCGATGGAAGGAAAACTCGGCTCGGTTGGCATGCCCGACATAGTGAACAGCGTGACAGACCACCACAAGGCCAAACAGCCGTTTAGACCTCTACCGGTCTCAATTGCGTTGCGATCGACCTTCGTTGGAAAGATTCATACTTTCGATGCATAAAGATCAGTTAATAATTCGACCACGGATCGAGTGGCCGGGTGTGGGTCGTCGCGCCACCACGCCAGCCGTACGGCAATCGGTGCGGCGTCTTTCAAAAGCCGAAAGACAATGCCTTTACGCGGATATTGCGTGACGGTGCTTTCCGGGGTGATGCCGACAAAACGACCGGTCCCGATCGAGATGAGCCAGTCGTCGATATCAGTGGTGTATTCCACCGCCGGGCGCGTCTGGGGTGGCCACATCTCGGGCGTGGTCGTGCCGGTCCGCCGATCGACCAACAACACCCGCTCGCTGACCTCGGCCAACCGGATCGCCCGCCGCCTGGCCCAAGGATCGTCCGCGGCCACCACACAGAATCGCCTTTCGAGGCCGACGATAACGCTCTCAAAACGCCGTTCGTCCGGTTCGTTGCGCAGCACCGCGAGATCGCAGGCGCCCTCGACCAATCCAGCGGTCGGCGAGTTCGTACGCACCAGCTGCAGCTCGACGGTCGGCGAAACAGTGGCCCACCGACGTTGGAAAGTCTGCGTGTGCCGGCCCATCGCCGACCACGCATAGCCGATCCGCAACCTGGTGTGCCCGCTGGTCGCGTCGCTGACCAGCGCCTCGGCCTCGGCCAGCAGCCGCCGGGCGTGGCCGAGCACCCGGGTGCCGGTCGCGGTCAGCGTCACTTCCCTGGACGTACGCCGAAGCAGCCGGACGCCGAGCGCGGATTCCAGCGCTGCCACCGTCCGGGACACCGCGGCCTGCGAAACCCCCAACTCGACGGCGGCATCGGTGAAGGTGCCGGTGTCGACGATGGCGACCAGGCACCGCAACTGCCGCAGCTCCACATGCATAACCAAAGCGTATCAATCGTCCAGACTATGCATTTTGCGAAAGTGCGACGCTGACGCATGGTGGACGTATGAAGGACAACCGTCTGACCGGTACCGCGCTGATGATCGGCAGCGCGCTGTCCAACCAGACCGGCGCGGCCATCGGCTCACTCGCCTTTCCGGTCATTGGTCCGATCGGGGTGGTGGCGGTACGGCAATGGGTCGCGGCCGTCGTCCTGCTGACCATCGGCCGGCCGAAGTTTCGGTCGTACACCTGGGCACAATGGTGGCCGATTCTGTTGCTGGCCGTCGTTTTCGGGACGATGAACCTCTCCCTCTACACGGCGATCGGCCGGATCGGCCTCGGGCTTGCCGTGACACTGGAGTTTCTCGGCCCACTCACCGTCGCATTGGCCTCGTCACGCCGTGCGCTCGATATCGGGTGCGCGGCGATGGCCGCCGCCGGCGTTCTCTGGCTGACTCGTCCGCAACCGTCCGCCGACTATTTCGGCATCGGACTCGCGCTGCTCGCGGCCGGCTGCTGGGCCTCGTACATTCTGCTCAACCGAACGATCGGCCGCCGGTTGGACGGAGCGCAAGGGTCGGCGACAGCGGCCGGCATTTCCGGGCTGGTGTTCGTCCCGATCGGGATCGTCGTCCTGCTGCACCACCGGCCGTCGGTGGCGACCATCGCTTTCGCCGCCACCGGTGGCATTCTGTCCTCGGCCATCCCGTTTCTCGCTGACCTGCTGGCCCTGCGGCTGGTCCCCACCCAGTTCTTCGGACTGTTCATGAGCGTTAACCCCGTATTCGCCGCGATCATCGGCCTCGTCATCCTGCGCCAGCACCTGGGCTGGACCGAATGGCTGGCGATCCTCGCGATCATCGCGGCGAATGCGGTGAACGGGCTGGGAGCTACGCTGCGTGGACCTGGATTTCGGAAATCTGGGCCCGGTAACTGCCGTGATCATCCGCGGACAGCTGACTCACCTGCACCCGTACGTACCGAGTCGTCACAGGTGTGAAGCCGAAAATCTGTGGTTGGCCGTCCGGAGTCGGATAGCCGGCCTTTGATGCCAAGGTGGTGAAAGTGGAGAAGCTGGGATCTGACGAGCATCGAATCTCGAAGTTCACCGGGAAACACTGGCCAGTCAGGCCGCCGTCGGTACGGCCGTAGAGCGTCACGTCCTTGATCGGGACCTGGGCTTGCAGATCGACGGTGAGGTATTCGGTGTGGTGCGGGTCTGTGGAGCCGCCGGACGACCATCCCATCGGGGTGCCGAGCGCGGACAACCACGAGCCGTCGGTCGCCGCGGCGGCGCCCCAGCCCTCCGCCGGCGACTCGTACGAACTGCTGGCCGTCACCGGCCGGCCGAGCGCGAGATTTTCGCCGTACATGGCGATCTGCGAGAGCTGGAAATAGTACGCCCCGAACTGGTCAGCGGTGAGTTTTGTCGCGTTCACCGAGATAGCGCGGATCTGCCTGGTGGGGAAGGTGAATGTCTGTACGGCCGCACCAGGTTTGGGATAGTTGACCTCGTTCAGGATGGTCGTCCAGGTGACGTTGTCCGGCGACACCGCGATGCTGAAATCGGTCGGAAACCCCAGGCCGGCGTTCGCGCCGTCCGTCCGCGGGGTGAGGTCGATCCGGTTGACCGGATAGGCCCGCCCGCAGTCGACGACGATCGCCTCGCTCTTGCTCGGATCGGTGGAACCGGCACTGGACCAGCCCAACGCGCCGCTGGTCGAACCGGCCTGGCCGTTCACGACAGCGGTCGGCGACCACCCGTCGGCGCTGTGCGAGGTGGAAACGTTGACCGCCTTGCCCTCGGCGTAGTTCACCTCCGGGTTAACGGCGAAATTGGCGAACCGGGCGCTGGCTCCGCCAGTCACCAGAGCGAGGTTTCCAGCTGTGAAACCAGTGTTGTTGATGGTCAGGAACGGAATCGCCGCGGGACCCCCGCAAATCGTCAGGGTGGAGCCCAGCGCCACCACCTTCAGCCGGCTCGCGCTCGCGGTGGTGAACCCGGGCATCTGCGCATGACCCAACGGATCCCCCGACCGATAGACGAATACATCGCCGTTTCGGCGCATGGCGATCAGATATCCACTGTCCATATCGGACGCGTTGGCACTGCGGATGACCATGCCCGCCCAGTTGGTGTCGCCGCCGTTGCTGTTCACGCCGGTGATCAGCACGTCAACGGACGCCACGAAATCGCGATAGCCGCGGCCCTTCAACGCGGCGGTGTATCCCCAGTTCGCCGACGAGTCGGTCTGGTTGTAGCCGCCGCCGGACACGGACCAACTGCCCTGGGAATGAGTCCAGTTGCGCTCGTCGGCGAATCCGTCGACGACCGGGAAACGGCTGTCGCCGTCGGGCGAGACCAAGGCATCCAGCAGGTGCCGGTGCGCGGCCACCACGTCCTCGCCGCTACGGGTGTAGTTCTGGGTGTCGGAAATCAGCGTGTTCGCCACCGCGTACGCGGTCGCCGGTTTGGTACGCGCGAGGGCGGTCAGCAGCTCGTAGTCCTCGATCCCGTCCAGCTGCGCTTCGCTGCGAATGCTGTCATAGACGTCCAACGCGCCCTTGTTCGGGCGTACCAACCACTTGTCGCCGGTCTGCTCGCCGTCGAACGTGTTCGAAGCGGTGAACGCGGTTCCCGCCTGATTCGAGTCGACCCAGTAGTTCCAGCCCCAATGCAGATAGCCGGTCGCCCCGATTTTCCAGAGCATCCAGGGAATCAGCCGCGTCTTGTCCAGGTGGAACCGCATGAAACGGTTCATATACCGGCCCTGCGGCCAAATGCAGTTGTAGAGCCAGAGTTCCTTGCCGGAAAGGCGAAGTTTCTGGTACGGCCCGACCAGGTCATGGTAGAGCGAATAGAGCGGCGCGGTCGTGGTGATCAGCTGTTCGTTGGCTGGCAACCACGCGGAGTGCGCCTCCGCCGTGTGTGGGTTCGGAAAATATTGCGCGTATTTGCCGTAGAGCCAGGCTGCCGCGTCGGTCTGAATATGCGAACGCGGTTCGTCCAATGCGCTGAAGTAGAAGATATCGGTCCAGCCCTTGGCATCCAGGTGCGCTCTCAAAGCCGGCAGCACCTTGTCCAGGTACGCGTTGGCCGTCGCGCTTCCCGGCGCCACCAACACCTTCTGGGTGGATCCGTTGACGTTCTGCAGGATCTCCACGTTGACGGCGACATCGTCCACGCCCGGATTTGGCTTGGTGTTATACCACTCCAGAAGCGTCGGCGTGTAGATGTGCTTGAGCGCACCCGCGTCGACGAACAACTGGATGAAACGGTCGAAGGTCTGCCAACCGAAGGTGTAGTTGCCGGCACCATCGATGGTCGTGTTCGGGATCAGCAGCGCCTGGAAGTCCGCGTAGATCACGTTGTTCCGGTGCAGCGCGTGGTTTTTCGCGAAGTTCGCCATCACTGTCCACCACCGCGCGTCGTACATGCTGCATCCGTACTGCAGCGGTACGGATTGCTGGGTTCCGGTGTAGTCCCAGCCCGCCGAGGTGAACCAGTTGTTCATTTTCAACGTGCCCTGCGTAGGTGCCGGCATGGAGACGTTGTAGACCTGGACACTGATGGGTACCGAGACACTGCCACCGCTGGAGGAAACCGTGACCGTGCCCGTGTAGATCCCGGCAGTTTGGTCGGCCGGCACTCGTACGCCGACGTGGTACGGCTGGGTCGTGTTCGCGGCGACCGTGATCGGCGCGTTGTCGAGCAGGGCGTCGTAATAGACGTTCGTACCGGACGGCCCGACCTCGTTGTCAGTCGGAGTGCCGATCGGATCCTGCCCCATCGCGTCGACATTGCCGTGCGGATACTGCCGGCGAAGCTGGATCTGGCTGGCCGCGATGGTGGCGCCGCCAGGCCCGGTCAGCGCGGTCGTCGAAAGCGACACCCCGGACAGGGCGGACGACGATCGCACCATCACCTGCGCGGCCTCGTGCTCGCCTTTGGCCGCTCCCAAGGAAATCGTGGCCGTCACCTCGGGCACCGAGGTCGGAAAGAGCCGGTCGGCGGCGCCGCGTACCCACACCGAGGGAGCCGCCGCGGCCGCGGCCGGGCGAACGGTCTCGGCCGAGAGTGCCGCCTGCGGATTAATGATCTCTGCTGCGCCGACCGCCGCTACGGTTGCTGCGGCGGCCCGCAGCACCGAACGACGATCGACCGGGTGACCAGTAACAGCGGGAAAAACCGGCTCGTCAGGCATGGCCGACATAGTGAGCAGCCAAGCCGGCGCGCACAAGAGGCACCGGCCATCCGGCGAGTTTGCGGTCACAACTGGCGCGAACTCACCTTTCAAGAGCAGCTATCAACCTTTCGGTTCATATGACAAAAGTCCGAAAAGGTCAAAAAGCCGCTGCTGGTGAGGATCGCGGTCGGTGAGCACCCGGCGGGTCCGTGGCCGGCCGCCGGTGGACGGATAGCGCAACATTGTCTCCTGAATTCCGGACAGGTGCTCCAGCAGTTCCCGCACCGAAAGGTCCAGCCCGGCCCGGTCGGCCTCCCGCCGCATCAGATGGGTCACCGTGGCCGCAATGACACAAACGAGCCCATAAACGGCTATTCGATGATCTGTCCAATACCACCGCGAGCCGCCGGCCGCCGGCCCGGCGACATACGGTTCGCTCAGTTGCCGGAAAGTCGAGTCCAGGTGATAACGCGCCCGGTAGGCGGTGACAACATCGGCCACCGACCAATCGTCGTGATCAGTGACCAGAAGTTGCTTACCGAAAACCTCCTGGGCCAGCCGGGCGCGAGCGCCCTCGTCCACCCGCCATTCCAACCGCATTCCCGAAGGTGGCGTGCCGGTGAGCCGGGTCGAGAGCACCCGGTCGATCCGGGACGCCCGGGTGATCCGGGCGACCTCGCTCAGCACCTCGTCGCGGGACTGCCGGTACGTGCCGGCGGCCAGCCCGGCCGCCAACCCGTCCAGTTGCCGGGTGGCCGTACTCAGTGCCTGCGCGAGCCCGCGGGCCTGCGCCGCGTGCAGAGTCGCCGAGTGGGTGAGAATCACCCGCCTGCCGACGCCGAAAACCGTGGCTCGGGTGTCCAACGCGGTCAGCCCGGGAAATCGATGCGGGTCCACCGTGCGGCGAGCGGTCGCTGGCCGGGACAGCAGCTCGGGATGGTCTCCCGGCGGCAGCGCGCCGACGAAATGCGGGCCGGACGCGAGGTTCAGTTGGGAATGCTGGCCGGTGTCGAAAACCAGCGTCACATCGTCGGCACCCGTCAGCCGGTGGTGCCTCGCACCGAGTTGCTCAGCTAGTACGCCAAAAGACGCCACCACCGGGACATCGCGCCGGTACGCCCGGGACACCAGCGGAATAGCACCGTCGCCGGTGACCACCAATCCGAGTCCGGCCAGCGTGGCATCCGACCGACCGGCCGCCAGCGGGTCGACGGAGGCCACAAAGGTCGCGAAACTCGGGACATCCACGGCCAGAGCTGGTCCGGCACCGGAGATTTCCCTTACCGTCGCACATAGCCCGGCCTCGATCTGCTCCAACTGCCCAACGGTCAGCCGGTCCAACCGCTGCCAGAGCCGCACACTGTCCCAGGTGGACGCTGGCAGCCGCGGCCGGACGAATCGGGGCGCGGCGGTCGAAGCCCACCACTGCCCCCATTCCACCCCCGGGCCGGTGATCCGGTGCAGAACGGCGACCGCGACGTACGTGCCGATCGGCACCTTCGCGGACCGGGTGCCGGCGATCCGGTCGACCAACTCGGCCACCTTCAGCCGCTCCAGGGTGGCCCAGACCGCGGCCACCTCACCGAAGGCCAGGTGCCGCGACCGCGCCGGCACGCCACCCTCGCCGGCCAGCGCGGCCGCGATGTCCTCGGCGCTGCCCAGATAGCGCTGCGAGACGATCCGCGGCTGGCCGTTCACTCGCGCGGACTCAGCCAGGTAGTAGTACGTCCGGCCGTTCTGCCGCTTGCCAATCACCGACGCCATTCTTTAGGTAATACAACCCGGCGGCCGGAAAGGCAACCCGGATCAAGGCGGCGACCAGCCAGAACAGCAGGTGCCCGTACGGGCATCCCAGCCTGGTACGAATCCGAACTGGAGAAGGCCGGCGGGCCGGTCCTAGCGTTCGACGCATGGACTCCGCTTCAGCTTCGGCTCCCCCGACGGCGTCGGCAATGCGCCGCGCCCTCGCCCGCGCTCGCGACGCGAAGGCGTTGGACGTGGACGAGGCGACCGTGCTGCTGCAGGCCCGCGGCACCGATCTGGAAACCCTTTCCGAGCACGCCTCGCGGGTACGGGACGCGGGCTTGGCCGCGGCCGGCCGGCCGGGCATCATCACGTACAGCCAAAGTGTTTTCATCCCACTCACCAAACTGTGCCGGGACCGCTGCGGCTACTGCACTTTCGTCACCGTCCCGCACCAGCTGCGCAAGAACGGCGAACAACCTTATCTGACCCCCGACGAAGTTCTCGACATCGCTCGAAAAGGCGCGGAAATGGGCTGCAAGGAAGCCCTTTTCACGCTCGGCGACCGGCCGGAAGACCGCTGGGATGTGGCCCGCGAATGGCTCGACGCACATGGCTATGACGACACGCTTTCGTACGTACGAGCGATGTCCATCCGCGTGCTGGAGGAAACCGGCCTGCTGCCGCACCTGAACCCGGGTGTCCTGCACTGGCAGGATTTCCAGCGTCTCAAGCCGGTCGCCGCGTCGATGGGCATGATGCTGGAAACCACCGCCACCCGGCTGTTCACCGAAAAAGGCGGCCCGCACTACGGCTCGCCGGACAAGGATCCGGCCGTACGCTTGCAGGTTCTCGAGGACGCCGGGCGTACGTCCGTGCCGTTCACCACCGGCATCCTGATCGGCATCGGGGAAACGTACGCGGAGCGCGCCGACTCGCTTTTCGCAATCCGTAAGGTGTCAAGGACATACGGCAACATCCAGGAAATCATCGTGCAGAACTTCCGGGCCAAGCCCAGCACCAAAATGCGGGCCACCCCGGACGCCAACCTGGAGGAACTGGCCGCGACCATCGCGGTGTCGCGGCTCGTTCTCGGCCCCAGCATGCGCATTCAGGCGCCGCCGAACCTGATCGGCGGCGAGTACGAGCTGATGATCAACGCCGGCATCGACGACTGGGGTGGGGTCTCGCCGGTCACGCCGGACCACGTCAACCCGGAGCGGGCCTGGCCGCAGATCGACGAGCTTTCCAGCCGTACCAAGGCCGCCGGCTTCCAGCTCCGCGAGCGACTGCCGGTTTACCCGGAATACGTGAAAATCGGCGAGCCTTGGTTGGATCCGCGACTCAACGCGCACATCGCGGCGCTCGCCGAGCCGGAGACCGGCCTGGCTCGCGAAGACGCGATGCCCAAGGGAATTCCGTGGCAGGAGCCCGACGGTGGCTGGCAGGAGTCGGGTCGTACGGACCTGCACGTCGAGGTCGACACGACTGGGCGTACGGGTGACCGGCGCAGCGACTTCGACTCCGTTTACGGCGACTGGAACGAGATCAAGGGCCGGATCAAGAGCGCGCCGGCCCGGTCCGACTCGGACGTGCTGGCCGCGCTCAGGCACGCCGAAAAAGACCCGGCGGGCATCACCGACGACGAGGCTTTGGCGCTGCTTAACTCGGACGGCGCCGATCTCGACGCGCTGACCAACCTGGCTGACGGGTTAAGACGCGACACGGTTGGCGACGACGTGACTTTTGTGGTCACTCGCAACATCAACTTCACCAACGTCTGCTACACCGGCTGCCGGTTCTGCGCTTTTGCCCAGCGCAAAACCGATGCCGACGCGTACACACTGTCGCTGTCACAGGTCGGCGACCGGGTCGACCAGGCATGGGAAGCCGGCGCAACGGAAATCTGCATGCAGGGCGGCATTCACCCGGACCTACCCGGCACCGCGTACTTTGACTTGGCCGCCGAGGTAAAACGCCGTCAGCCGGACATCCACCTGCACTCCTTCAGCCCGATGGAGGTCGTCAACGGCGCCAGTCGTACGAACCTGTCCATCCAGGACTGGCTGAGCCGCGCGCACGACGCGGGTGTCGACTCACTTCCGGGTACGGCCGCGGAAATTCTCGACGACGACGTGCGATGGGTGCTGACCAAGGGAAAGTTGCCGACCTCCAGCTGGATCGAGGTCGTCACCACCGCCCACAAGCTCGGCATCCCGACCACGTCAACGATGATGTACGGGCATGTCGACACTGCCCAGCACTGGGTGGCACACCTCAAGCTGTTGGCCGAGTTGCAGCGCCAGGGCCTGGAAAAGAACGGCCGGCGCGGCTTCAGCGAGTTCGTGCTGCTGCCGTTCATCCACCAGAGCTCGCCCATTTACCTGGCCGGCCTGGCCCGCGCCGGCAACACCGCGAGGGACAACCGAGCCGTCCACGCGATGGCGCGGCTGCTGCTGCACGGCATGATCGACAACATCCAGTGCTCGTGGGTGAAACTCGGCCCGGACGCCTGCCGCGCGGTTTTGCGGGGCGGGGTCAACGATCTCGGCGGCACGCTGATGGAGGAAACCATCAGCCGGATGGCCGGCGCGTCAAACGGCTCGTACAAAACGATCAGCGAGCTGGAAGACCTGGTCGAGCCGATCGGCCGGCCGCTGGTGCAGCGGACCACGTCGTACGGCCGGCCGTCCGTCGAGCGCATCGCGGCGGGCCGGGCCAGTGACGGGGTGGCCAGCGCCGTCCGCCAGCCGCTGCCGATCGTCGGCTAGCGAAGCTTGACTTGGAGCGCGCTCCAAGTCGTACGTTCAAGATATGACCACATCGCAGCACCAGATCGGCTCCGGTTTCGGAGCACGCAGCACCGCCGTCGAGGTCCTCAAGGGCATTGACCTGAGCGGCAAACTCGCGGTCGTGACCGGCGGATACTCGGGCCTGGGATGGGAGACGACGCGCGCGCTCGCCGGCGCGGGCGCACACGTCGTCGTACCAGCCAGGCGGCCCGAGGTCGCCCAGGAGGCCTTGAAGGACATCGAGAACGTCGAGACCGAGGCGCTCGACCTGGGTGACCTGACCAGCGTTCGCACCTTCGCCGAGCGGTTCCTGGCCTCCGGCCGCGCCATCGACATGATCATCAACAACGCCGGGATTATGGCCCCGCCCGAGACCCGCCTCGGGCCTGGCTGGGAGTCCACTTTCGCCACCAACCACCTCGGCCACTTCGCGCTGATCAACCGGCTGTGGCCGGCGATCGCCGCTGGCCACGGCCGAGTCGTCTCCGTCTCGTCAGCCGGCCACCGCCGCTCCCCGATCCGCTGGGACGACCTGAATTTCGAGAGTGGCTATGACAAGTGGGCCGCGTACGGGCAGGCCAAGACCGCCAACGTGCTGTTCGCCGTGCACCTGGACACGCTCGCCAAGGACGCCGGCGTACGCGCCTTCGCGCTGCATCCGGGCGGCATCATGACGCCGCTGCAACGGCACATGGACCCTGCCGAGATGGTCGCGATTGGCTGGGTCGACGAAAACGGCAACCCCACCATCCCGAACGTCAAGACGCCCGAGGAGGGCGCCGCGACCCAGGTGTGGGCGGCGACCTCGCCGCAGCTGGCCGGCATGGGCGGCGTCTACTGCGAGAACTGCGACATCGCCGAACGCGCGGTCACCACGGAGAACTTCACCGGTGGCGTCCTTGACTGGGCCACCGACCCAGCGCAGGCCGCCCGGCTCTGGACTCTGTCCGCGGACCTCACCGGCGTCAACGCCTTCGCCTGACCCCTGACCCCTGACTTTGGCCTGTGCTAGAAACGGCGGCATGACCTCGCTCGCGGACGACACCCGTTGGATGGACGCCACCGACCAGGCCGAGCTGGTCCGCTCCGGTCAGGTGAAACCGAGCGAGCTGGTGGAAGCCGCGATCGAGCGGATCGAGGCGCTCAACCCGGCCCTCAACGCGGTCGTGGTCCACTGGTTCGACGAGGCCCGGTCGACCGCCGACGACCTGCCCGCCGGCCCGTTCCGCGGGGTGCCGTTCCTGCTCAAGGACCTGTTCGCCGCGTACGCCGGCCAGCCACTGAGCAATGGCAACAGGGCTTTGAAAGAAGCCGCCATCCGGTCCACTGTGGACACCACGCTGGTGTCCCGGTTTCGGGCCGCAGGCCTGGCCACCCTGGGCCGGACCAACAGCAGCGAGTTCGGCAGCCTGCCGACCACCGAGCCGCTGGCCTGGGGGCCGACCCGCAATCCGTGGAACACCGACCGCTCGGCCGGCGGCTCCAGCGGCGGGTCGGCCGCCGCGGTGGCCGCCGGCATGGTGCCGATCGCGCATGCCAGCGACGGCGGCGGCTCGATCCGGATTCCGTCCTCTTCCTGCGGTCTGGTGGGCCTGAAGCCGTCACAGGGCCGCATCACGATGGGCCCGAACCGGGACGAGAGCAACCTTGGCGTCGACCTCGGCGTCAGCCGTACGGTCCGGGACACCGCCGGCCTGCTGGACGCCGTCCGCGGCCCGGGTGTCGGCGACACGGTCATCGCCGCGCCACCGATCCGCCCGTACGCGCAGGAGGTGGGCGCCGATCCGGGCTCACTGCGCATCGGCGTGGTCACCCAGCATCCGCTCGCCCAAGCCGAGAACCTGACCGCCGCGAAGAACGCCGGAGCGTTGCTGGAATCCCTCGGCCACCACGTCGAGGACAGCTTCCCGTCCGCACTTATAGACCCGAAGTTTCGCGAGTTCTTCGCGGTCATGTGGGGCACCAATATGGCCGTCAACCTCGCTCGTGCGGCCGAAACGCTCGGCCGCGAGCTCACCGAGGACGAGGTCGAGCCGCTCAACTGGGCCCTTGCCGCCAGTGCCCGTCAGCACAGCGCGGTCGACTACGCGCAGGGGCTGGCGATGAACGGCCTGTTCCGCCGGGCGGTGTATCAGTGGTGGGCGGACGGCTTCGACCTGCTGGTCACCCCAACCATGGCCGCGCCGCCGCCCCCGATCGGCACTTTCGCCCACGACCCGGCCAACCCGATCGCCCCGCTGATGACCGCCGGGAAGTACGTGCCCTTCACCCCGCCCTTCAACACCACCGGCCAGCCAGCGATCAGCCTGCCGCTGCATTGGACGCCCGACGGCCTCCCGATCGGCGTCCAGTTCGTCGCCGCGTACGGCCGCGAAGACCTGCTCTTGCGGGTCGCGTCGCAACTGGAACAAGCCGCTCCCTGGGCTTCTCGCCGGCCTCCGCTTTAAAGGCGTACAGCGAGACGCAGGATCTTCGCTCGTACGGCATCGGCTGCGGCCGTACGGGCCGGGCCGTCGCCACCAGCGGTGACCCAGGACGCAAAGAGACAGCGGTGGTCCAACGACTTCGTATAGAGCTCGAGAGCCCGGGCCGGCGCGGTGTCGACCACCGAGTCCGCCCAACTCTCGTAGAACTCGCCGCCCGGATCCTCCCACCAAGCGAGCTGATATCCGTACCGCTTGAAGAGAAACTCGGCTTCCTGCCAGCGTCGCGCGCCAATCAGCTCGGCGAACTCCTGGCTCATCCGAGCGACACACGGTAGCCAGAGCACATCGGAATCAACTCCATTTTCGTTGCCACAGAAAGAACATCGGGACGATGTGTGGACAACGATGGCAGTGTGGACCGACGCTCACATGGGGAGTGGTTCCCTATCTTTAGCTCGTACGCCGCCGCAGCTCTCGCCGGGACCGTGCCCCGGTCTTGCGCAGCACAGCGGAAACGTGATGGCCCACCGTTCTGATCGAGAGATGGAGCCCGGCCGCGATCTCAGCGTCGGTGTGGCCAGCCACGATCCACGTCCGCACTTCCTGTTCGCGGGCGGTGAGACCGTCCGGCGTGGCCGCCGTGCTGACCCGCGGGCCACGGGGGATCGACCGCACCCCCAGTTCCCGCAGCTTGCGCGCGGCTCGCAGCCGGCCGGGCCGGGCACCCAACTCGGTGAAGCGATCGAGCGCGTCCCGCACGACGACGGCATCGTCCGAGTCGCACCAGGCGTCGGCCGCCTCGTACGGACAGCCGAGCTCCGTCCAAGCCCGGCCCGCCCCGACCGGGTCGGCGTCGACCTGCAGCCGGTACGGCTCAGCGGCGGCGGCCGGCACCGCGTCGATCAGTTGGTGCCGCCACATCCACAGCCCGAGCTCGCCGATCGACCACGCGTTCGAGCGTTCCACCGCCAGCTCGTACGCCTGCCGCAGACCCGAGGCGCCGTCGTCTCGTACGCCGGCAAGCCAGCGCGCCTCCGCCCGCGCCGCCATCACCGGCGTCAGCCGCTGCAGCGATCCGCTGATGTCCGCGATCCGTTTTGCCTCGTCCAGCGGTTCCCACACCTGCGGATCGCCGCGCCGGGCCCGGAGTCGGCCCTGGATGCTCCAGGCGACGATCCCGGTGATCGCGCGCGGCTCGACCAGCCGGGCCAACGCCTCGGTGACCCATCTCGCCGCCTCCGACCAGCGGCCCTGTTCGAACAGGCAGCGGGCATACCAGGAGTGCGCGTAGCTGGCGTGTCCGTCCAGGTCACGAGCCACGTAGAAGTCGAGCGCCTCAGGTATGGCCGCCATGCTTGCGTCGTACAGCCTCGCCTCGCCGGCCGCCGAGATGAGGTTCGCGTAGGCGCGACCGAGCTCTCCGTCCAGCCCGGCCTCCTTGGCCACCTGCACGGCACGCCACAGGTGCGCGCAGCTGGGGTCCTGTCCGGTGATCGTCAACCCGCTGCCCAATGCCTGCAAAGCACAGGTCAGGCTTGCCTGGTCGCCGACCTCGGACGCGAGGTCGACCGCCTGCCGGGACAGCGCGATGCCGGCCGTCAGGTCCCGCGCCAGCATCCGGTTGGTGCCCAGATGGGCCAGCGCGGCGGCCAGGTCCGGTGACGGTCCGAGCGGCTCCAGGATCTCGACAGCGGCCAGCGCGAGCCGGTGGGACTCGGCGTCCGCAGGCGTCACCCGGCTCAGCCACCACAACGCCTCGCCACGCAGCAACGGCTCCTGCAGCGGGCACAGTTCCACCGCCCGCTGCGCAGTCGCCAACGCCTGTTCGTCACGGCCGACCAGGTACGCCTCCTGGGAGGCCGCCAACCACAGCCGCGCCAGCTCGGTCTGGGAAGCCAGGCCAGCTCCGTCCGCTGCCGCCTGGTGATAGTGCTCGGCGGCCTCGCGGTGCGCGCCCAGCGCGACCGCCCGCTCGGCCGCCGCCCGCTGGCTGGTGAAGGCCAGCTCCAGCTCGTGCGCGTGCCGGGCGTGGTACGCGATCGTGGCCGGAGCTATGTCGCCCTGCGCGACCATTCGGCGTACGACGTCCGCGTGCAGGTCCTGGCGCTGTCCGGGCGTCAGCGCCTGCTCGACAGCGAGCCGTACCAGCTCGTGCCGGAACTCCACGACCGCGCCGTCCACCCGCAGCAGCCCGGCCACCACCGGTTCGTCGAGCCGCGACCAGTCCGCGCCGAGCAACTCCGCGCCGACTCGCCCGGCGATCACCGACAGCAGCTCTACGACACCGCGTGCGGAAGGTGACAGGCGGGCCACCCGGGCCGCCACGGCATCGCGTGTCGATGCCGCCACCCGACCGTCCGGCGCGAGCAGCAACTGGCTCACCAGGAAGGCATTTCCGTTGGTCAGTCGGTACGCCTCGGCCGCGTCGATTTCGGTCTCGGAGACCATTTCCGCGACGCCGGCCCTGGTCAGCGGCGGGACCGTGACGCGGGTGACGCCGGCCGCGCTGGCCAGGTCACCGAGCACCCTGCGCAGCGGATGGTCACCGTCCACCTCGTCACGGTAGGTCACCACCAACAACCCCGCGGACGTGTCGATGCGCCGGCCGATGAACCGCAGGACGTCAGCGCTCGCGTCGTCGATCCAGTGGGCATCTTCGACCACCAGCGGAGTCGGCGTACGACGTACCCACGCGAGCAGCCGCTCCCGCATGTCGTCGACGTCGAAATCCTGCTCCGCCGGCCAGATCTGCCGTGCGATGTCCTGGAACGGCCCGAGCGGACGCGGCGTCGAGAGTGGCTCACAGAAGCCCCAAACCGCCTGTTCGGAGCCGAAGAACTCCCGTACGAGCGAGGTCTTCCCGACCCCCGCCTCACCGGCGACCGCGACGAGCGAACCAGCGCCACGCCGAGCGGCCGCGCTCACCGCGCCCAGCCGCTCGACGAGCACGTCACGCTCAACCAGAGTCACACCCGAGAGCGTAGGCCGCACACTCCCGGCCCGCCTCAGCCGAATGTAACGAAAGGGCGGACCGTTTCGTTACATTCGGCGGCAAAGCGGCTATCCGGCCGCGGCCATCGGGGGCGGGACCACTTTGCGGGCGAGCAGGGTGATCGCCGCGTTGACGTTACGCAGGGTGGGCGCGGCTACCCCGGTCAGCTCGGCGATTTCCACGACAGCGCTGATAATCGCGTCGGTTTCCAACACCTTCCCGGCTTCCAGGTCCTGCAGCATCGAAGTCTTGTGATGCCCGACCTTTTCCGCACCGGCCAGCCGCCGATCGATCGACACCTGCGGATTGCTGCCAGCGGCCCTCGCGACGGCGACGGTTTCGGCCATCATCCGGGCTACCAGATCGCGGGTGTGCTCGTGAGCGCAAATCTCGGCCATGGTCGCCCGGGTGAGCGCACTGAGCGGGTTGAAAGCGACGTTTCCCATCAGTTTGACCCAAATATCGTCCCGCAGATTCGGTTCGACCGGACATTTGAGCCCGCCGGCCACCATCGCGTCACTGAATTCCAGGCAGCGGGTGGAAATGCTGCCATCCGGCTCGCCAATCGAGAACCGGGTGCCCTCCAGATGCCGGATCACCCCCGGCGCCTGGATTTCGGTCGAGCAGTAGACCACGCAACCAATCGCCCGCCAGGTCGGCAAAACGGCGCTGGTCGCACCGCCAGGATCAACTGCCTCGATGCGATGCTTTTCCAGCGGATGCCCCTTGAGCCCGTGGAAATACCACCACGGGATCCCGTTCTGGGCGGCCACCACGGCCGTCCGCGGGCCTAGCAGCGGCGCGAGCAGCTTGCCGGCGCCGGCGTACGAGTGCGCCTTGAGGCCGAGGAACACGTAGTCGACCGGTCCGACGTCGGCCGGGTTGGCGGTCGCGTACGGGTGTGCGTGGAAGTCGCCGCGCGGGCTTTTGACGTACACACCGTGGTCCTGAAGAGCGACCAGGTGCGGCCCGCGGGCGATCAGGTGGACTTCGACGCCAGCTCGGTGCAAGGCGGCGCCAACGTACGCGCCAATCGCACCGGCGCCAAGGACTGCGACTTTCATGTCATACCCCATTCGGTATGGCGGCCAAAGTAAGATTGCATACGATCTACAGAATGCCGTCAAGGGTTAGCGGGTAAAATGTTCCTTACTCGGCAGGACTCCCCGCCCGCCAATGTCTTTTGCATACCAAAACCTGTATCCTCGGAGAGCTTGGCTTTTGCCCAGAGCACTGAGGAAGAGAAGGTTCCGATGACGCAACCCGCCGCCGGCATTCCGGGCTCCAAGGGACGCCCGCCGGGCCGCCCCCGTCTGCTGGGCGAGGGGGCCACCCGCCGGGTCGAGCGGCCGGCGCCGCTGCGTCAGGCCGTGTACGACGCGCTGATCGAGCTCATCGTGAACCAGACCCTCAAACCCGGCCAGCACCTCGTCGAGCTGGAACTCGCGGAGTATTTGGGGGTCAGCCGCCAGCCCGTACGAGAAGCCCTGCAGCGACTGCAGACCGAGGGCTGGGTCGACCTCCGGCCGGCGCAGGGCGCCTTCGTGCACACCCCCACCGACGAGGAGGCCGACCAGTTGTTGGGCGTACGCGTCGTGTTGGAGACGCATTCCGCCCAGCTGGCCGCCGGCCGGGCCACCGCCGAGGACGTGCAGCGCCTGTGGGAGCTGCAGCAGATCGGCATCGAGGCGCTGGCATCGGCGGACACCGAGGGCCTGGTGGTCGCCAACGCCAACCTGCACACCTGCATCACGAACCTGTCCGGGAACAAGGTGCTGGCCGAGATGATCGCGATGGTGGACCGCCGGGTCCGCTGGTATTACACCCCGATCGCTCGCCCTCGCGGCAAGGATGCCTGGACCGAACACGCCGACCTGATCAAGGCCATCGCGGCCGGCAACGCCGAGCTGGCCAGCAAAACCATGCACCAGCACGCCGAGCGGACCCGGCAGGCCTACCACGAGCAGCGGGCGGCCGCTCAGTAAATCAGGACACCTCCTGGGCTACCGGTTGCGGTCGTACGAGTTTTCGGCCTGGCTGGCGCAACATGAAGGCCAGCCCGGCAGCCATCAGACCAATCGAGCCAGCCAGCACGAACGCTCCCGAATAACCCCAGGACGCCACCACCAGGGCACCCACACCGGAGCCGAACAGGCCGCTCACCACTTTCCCGCTGTTAGACCATGCCGTAATTGCTGGCATTGTTGTTCTCCCCGAAATAGTCGGCCGTCATGGCCGCGAAGAGCGGAAAGATGGCGCCGCCACCAAAGCCCGAGATCATCGAGCAGAGCAGGAAGAGCGCCAGGTTCTGCATGAGCCCGGTCGCCAACACGCCGAACTGCGCCAGCCCCAGCACGATGCACACCAACACCAGGGTCTGCCGCCGGCCGTACTTGTCGGAAATCCAACCGATAACACCGCGGCCGGTGCCGTTGACGATTGATTTCAGCGCCGCGCCAGTAGCCGCGATGGCGGCCGCGAAGCCCATTTCCTTGCCAAACGGCACCTGGAAGGCGATGCCGAAAATGTTGATTCCGGAGGTCATCAACAAGCACAGCCACATCATCGGCAGCACCGCGGCCTGGAAGAACACCCAGACGCCCAGCAGCCAGAAGATGTGGACCGAAGACCAGCCGTGTGCTTCGTGCAGAGTTTCCTCGGCCGCCCCGAAAGCGTATTCGCCAGACGCTGATGCCGAGCATGCCGATCCAGGGCAACAAAACCATCAACCAACGCGGCCGGCCCATAATATCGTGAGGTGTCTCACCCATGCGATACACCCGGCCGTTCTGATCTTTAACCTCAGTGAAACCATTCGTTGTTACGCTCATGCTTGTCTCTTTCCAGCAATTGCTGTGCACCGCCGGTTGCCGCCCGGCGGAGCTGGTGACCGGGCCGGGAGAACCCGGTCACCGTCGGGCGATGAGTCGACGCCAAGGACGGACAGTGCCGTCCTTGGCGAGGGGCGGGTGAAACATTTCTTTGGTACGGGTAAGAAGACTCAGCCCGTTGCGCTGCCGGAACGGGGTGCGGTCATCGCGTCGACCGCCGGGCCGGCCGGGGATGAGGGGTTGCTCCCTGACGTATGTCCTGGTTGTCGAAGGAAAAGCGTGAGGACCGCGGCCAGGATCGCGATACCACCAGCCAACAGATAGGCGCCGGTGTAGCCCCAGACCACGATGATCCCGGCGGCGATTCCACCGCCGCCGATCCCGCCGAAAAGCTTCGCACTGTAAACTAGGCCATAGTTTGTGGCGTTGTTGTTCTCGCCAAAGTAATCTGGCACCAGAGCGGCGAAAAGGGGATAGAAAGCGCCGCCGCCAAAGCCAGTGACAAAAGCGAAGAACATGAACAGCCACAGGTTGTGAATGTTGCCGGACCACAGCACGCCGAACTGTGCGGCGGCCGCCACCAGCAGCACCAGGGTGAGGGTTTGCTTGCGGCCAAGCCGGTCGGACAGCCAGCCGACCAGGGCCCGACCGGTGCCGTTGACGACCGACAGGATGCCGGCCGCGGACGCCACCACGAAGGGACCGAAGCCGCTGACCTTGGCGAACGGCACCTCGAAGTTGATCCCGAAAAGCGAGACGCCACCAATGATGACCAGGCACAACCACATCAACGGCAGCATGCCCGTACGAATCGCCTGCATGGGCGAGAACTGTTTGACCGCGGGCGGGTTTTTGGCAAGCCTGGTGTTCGCCTTGCGATCGTTCGCCCAGCGCACCGGGTCGATCTCGCTCGGCCACCAGTTCTTCGGGGGATCCATGAAGAAGACGCCGCAGAGCAGGACCGCCACCAGCATGTAGGCGCCGACCAGGTTGAGCACGATGGAGAAGTTTCCCGGTGTGAAGAAATAGCTGAAAATGTAAATGAGGGGCACCGCACCGTACGCGAATCCGCCGTTGACGAATCCGGTCCGAGCACCGCGCTTTTCCGGGAACCACTTGCCCACCATGTTGATGCAGGTGGCGTAGACGAGTCCGGCGCCGGTGCCGCCGAGCACCGAATAGCCGACAAACGCCACCACCAGGTTGCCGCTGTTGGCGATGGTGAAATAGCCGACGCCACTGAGAATGGCGCCCACGACCATCGCTGCGCGTGCCGAAATGATGTTCTTCTCCCGCAGCCGGCCGGCCGGGAACGCCACCGCCGCTTGGAAAACCGCCCACAGGCTGGCGATCCAGAAGACCTCGCCAATGGACCAGCCGTACGACTTCTCCAGGGTCGTGGTCGCCGCACCCCAGCCGTACTCGAAAACACTCACCGCCATCATGGCGATCCAGGGAAGCCACACCATCCAGTTACGGGAACGCCCCATGATGTCTCTCGGGGTTTCGCCAACCCGATAGACACGCCCGTTCTGGTCGGTGACCTCCTGGAAAGTTGCTGCCGCACTGCTCACTTGAGCCTCTTTCTGCTAAACGGATGGACCTTGTGCAGTCCCTCCCTTCCCTGAGGCCTGTGCCGCGCGGTTGGCGAAGCTCACGACGCGGGTCCCAGTAGTCCGGCGGCGCGTGCCCAACGGTACTTGGCACCGAGGACGGCCACCGGCTTTTCGGTGGTGTACGGATAAGCCACTACCCCGTGCTGGTACAGGTAGTCGCTGGCCTCTTCGACCTCGATGTCGCCGGAAAGCGACGCGACCACCGGCTTGTGGATGCCCTTGGCGCGGAACTCCTCGACCACCGCGACGACCAGCTTCGCGAACACCATGGGCGGCGTCACGATGGTGTGCCAGTAACCGAGAATGAGCGAGTGAACACGCTCGTCCGACAGCCCGAGGGCGATGGTGTTGCGGTACGTCGACGGCGGCTCACCACCAGTGATGTCCACTGGGTTTCCGGCGGCGCCGAACGGTGGGATGAACTTCCGGAATGCCTGATCCAGGTCCTCCGGAATCTCCATCAAAGACAGCCCGTTGTCGACGCAGGCGTCGGACAGCAGGACGCCCGACCCGCCCGCGCCGGTGATGATCACGACGTTTTCGCCGGCCGGGGTGGGAAGCAGCGGGATGCCGCGGGCGTATTCGAGCATGTCGTTCAACCCCGGTGCCCGGATAACCCCACTCTGACGCAGAATGTCGTCGTAAACCTTGTCATCGCCGGCCAGCGCACCAGTGTGCGAGCTCGCCGCTTTGGCACCCTGCGCCGTACGCCCGGCTTTCAGAACAACGATGGGCTTCTTCGTCGAGACCCGTTTCGCGGTCTCGGCGAAAGACCGGCCGTCCTTGAGGTCCTCCAGGTGCATCGCGATGAGACCGGTGTTGTCGTCGCTTTCAAAAAACGTGAGGAGATCATCCTCATCGATGTCGGCCTTGTTGCCCACCCCCACGATCGCCGAGACACCCATTTTCGCGGACCGGCTGAAGCCCAGGATCGCCATCCCGATGCCGCCGCTCTGGGAGGTGAGCGCCACCTGCCCCTTCACGTCGTACGGCGTGCAGAAGGTCGCGCACAGGTTTTCCGGCGTATAGTAATAGCCGTAGATGTTCGGTCCGAGGATGCGAACGCCGTGCTTGCGCGCGATGGCCAAGACCTCGTCCTGCAGCTCCTGGTTTCCGGTCTCACCGAAACCCGACGGAATCAGGATCGCGCCCGCGACCCCCTTCGCACCGACCTCTTCGAGAGCCGCGGCCACAAATTTCGCTGGAATGGCGAAAACCGCGACATCCACGTCGCCGGGTACGTCAGCGATGCTCTTGAACGCCTTGCGATCCAGGATTTCGCTGGCTTTCGGGTTGATCGGGTAGATCTCGCCCCGATAGCCGCCGTTCACCAGGTTTTTCATCACCGAGTTGCCGATTTTGCCTTCTTCGGCGGAAGCTCCGATGACCGCGACCGCGGCCGGCTTCATGATGCGGTTCATCGAGGCCAGGATCTCCTCCTGGCTGAACCGCTCCGGCACGACCGCGGCAGCGGGATCGATGAGAATGCGTACGTCCACGGCCGTCGCACCGCTGGCGGTCACCAGCACCGGGTTCAGGTCCACTTCGGACAGCTGCGGGAAATCCGTCACCAGCTGCGAAACCCGCTGGATGATCGTGGACAGGGCGGCCCGGTCGGCCGGCTCCGCACCACGTACACCTTTGAGGATTTGCGCGGCCTTGATGCCGTCGATCATCGACAGCGCCTCGTCCTGCGAGGTCGGCGCCAGCCGAAAGGTCACGTCCTTGAGCACCTCGACCAGCACACCGCCGAGCCCGAAAGCCACGATCTTGCCGAAGGTCGTGTCAGTGGTAGCACCGATAATGACCTCCTGGCCGGAAGTCAACTGCTGCTGCACCTGGACGCCGAGGATCTCGGCATCCGCGTTGTACGCCTTGGCGTTCGCCACAATCGTACGAAATCCAGCGGCCACTTCCTCGGCGGTGGACTGCCCTACCAGTACGCCACCTGCCTCGGTTTTGTGCAGGATGTCCGGTGACACGATCTTGAGGACGACGGGGAACCCGATTTTCTCGGCGTAAGCCACCGCCTCGATCTCGGAGGTCGCCAACGCCTCGGCCGGCGTGGGAATACCGTACGCGTCGCAGACTTTCTTGCCTTCCAGGGCGGTCAGCGAGTCCCGGCCCTGCCCGGCGGCTTCGTCAAGCACCGCCTGAACGGCGGCGCGGTCAAAATTTTCAGCCATAGCTGGAGTTCTCCTTCTTACCGGGCAGACCGTGAGTCAGCGACCCACCCGGTCCGATGTAAAGACAGGTCAGATGACGCCGGCGGCGCGCAGCTCTTTCAGCCTGTCGCCGCTGTAACCGAGCTCGCTCAGCACTTCTTCGTTGTGCTCGCCCAGCAACGGCGACCGCTGGACGTCGACCGGCGAGTCCGAGAGCTTCAGCGGACTGCCGACCGTCTTGAAGGTGCCACGTTCGGGGTGCTCGACCTCAACAACCGTGCCGAGTTCGGCGAGAGTCGTGTCATCGATCAACTCCTGGGTGGACAGGATGGGCCCACAAGGAATGTCGTGCGCGTTCAGCTTCTCCAGGATTTCCCACTTGGTGTGCTTTTCGGTCCACTCCTCGACCAGCGCGAAGACCTTGTCCAGCTTGGAAAGCCGGGCCTCCGGCGTCGCCCACTGCGGGTCCTGCACCAGGTCGGGCCGGCCGATCAGCTCGGCCAGTGGCTTCCATCCGGGAGGCTGGATAATCACGTAGATGTAGTCGTTTGGACCGCCGGGCGCACACCGTACCGCCCAACCGGGCTGTCCTCCACCGGACGCGTTTCCGGACCGAGGCACCTCAACGCCGGTGTTCGGAGTCGGATATTCGTTCAGTGGGCCCAAAGCGATCCGTTGCTGGTCACGCAGCTTCACCCGGCACAGGTTCAGCACGGCGTCCTGCATGGCGACCTGTACGCGCTGGCCGCGGCCGGTGTTCGTACGCTGATAAAGCGCGGCCAGAATCGCGGCCACCAGATGAATCCCGGTGCCGGAGTCACCGATCTGCGCACCGGTCGCGGTCGGCGGGCCGTCGGCGAAGCCAGTGGTCGCCATCGCGCCACCCATCGCCTGCGCGATGACCTCGTACGCCTTGAACTTCGCGAACTTGCCGCCACCGAATCCCTTGATGGAGGCGTAGATCAGCCGCGGGTTGAGCTCCTGCAGCCGCTCCCAGGTGAACCCGAAGCGGTCGACCACACCCGGACCGAAGTTCTCCACCAGAATGTCCGAGGTCTTCACCAGGTCGGCGAAGATCTCCTTGCCTTCCGCGGTTTTCATGTTCACCGTGATGCTGCGCTTGTTGCAGTTCAGCATCGTGAAATAGAGGCTGTCCACGCCGGGCTTGTCGCGCAACTGCTGGCGGGTGATGTCACCGCGGCCAGGCGTCTCCAGCTTCACCACGTCCGCACCCAGCCACCCGAGCAGCTGCGTCGACGACGGTCCGGACTGGACATGTGTCATATCGAGGACTCGTACGCCCTCCAGAGCCTTGCTCATGAGCCGGCCTCCGCTCGAAAGCTAACGATTACTTGTACATTGTTTGGTTCATGGTTCCCGGCGCGTACGCGTCCGGATCGACCCAGACATTGATGAGCGACGGCTTGCCAGATTCGCGCGCCCGCTGCAAAGCCGGCGCGATGTCCTTCGGGTCACGCACTTCCTCGCCATAACCGCCCAACATCTGCGCGAACTTGTCGTAGTGCACATCGCCGAGCGTGTTGCCGATCCGCTCCCGAGCGAGTCCGTACTTCTGCGCCTGGCCATAGCGAATCTGGTTCATCGACGAGTTGTTGCCAACAATGCCGACGAAAGGCAGGTTGTAGCGGACCAGCGTCTCGAAGTCCCAGCCGGTCAGGCTGAAGGCGCCGTCACCGAACAGCGCGACCACTTCCTTGTCCGGGCGGGCGTGTTTTGCCGCGAGGACAAAGGGAATGCCGACCCCCAGGGTCCCGAGCGGGCCCGGGTCCATCCAGTGGCCGGGCGACTTGGGTTGCACAACCTGGCCGGAGAAGGTGACGATGTCGCCGCCGTCACCGATGTAGATCGAGTCCTCGGTGAGGAAGTTGTTGATCTCGCTGACCAGCCGGTACGGGTGGATGGGGCTGGCATCGGAGAGCAACTGCGGGAGCCGCTTCTGCTTGGCCTGGTCTTCGACACCGGCCAGTTCTTCCAGCCACTGCTTGCGTCCGGTCGCGCCATTGTCCTCGCGGCCGCTGGCGGCCTGCGCGACCGACGCGAGGACGACACCGACATCACCCACGATGCCGAGGTCGATGTCCCGGTTCTTGCCGACCGTACGGTAATCCAGGTCGATCTGGACGACGGTCGCGTCCTTGGAGAGCCGCCGCCCGTAGCCCATCCGGAAATCGAAGGGTGTGCCGACAATGACGATGAGATCGGCGTTGTTGAAGGCATATCGCCGGGAAAGCTGGAAGTGATGCGGGTCGCCAGGCGGCAGCGTACCGCGGCCGGCGCCGTTCATGTAGGCGGGAACATTGAGCGTACGCACCAAATCGATGGCCGCATCCGTCCCGCGAGTGGTCCAGACCTGGCTGCCGAGCAGGATCGCCGGCTTTTGGGCATGTACGAGCAGATCCGCGAGCTTCTCGATCGCGGCCGGGTCGCCGGCGCTGCGGGTCGAGGCCTTGTAGCCACCGGCCTGCGGGATCCGCGCCGACTCCAACGGCACCTTCGCATCCAGCACATCCCTGGGAATCTCCAGGAAAGACGGGCCGGGAGCACCCACGTAGCATTCCCGAAACGCCATCGACACCATGTCCGCGATCCGTGCGGTGCCCGGCACGGTCGCGGCGAACTTGGTGATCGGGTTCATCATGTCCACGTGCGGCAGGTCCTGCAGCGATCCCATTTTGTGCTGGGACAGCGATCCCTGGCCGCCGATCAACAACATCGGGCTCTCCGCGCGGAAAGCGTTCGCCACGCCGGTGACCGCGTCGGTGGTGCCGGGGCCGGCGGTGACAACCGCACATCCCGCTGTGCCGGTAATCCGGGCATAACCGTCGGCCGCGTGCGCGGCGACCTGCTCGTGGCGTACGTCGATGACCTTGATGCCCTCGTCGACGCAGCCGTCATAAATGTCAATGATGTGTCCGCCGCAGAGGGTGAAGATCGTGTCCACCCCTTCGGCCTTGAGCGCCTTCGCCACCAGATGCCCACCGGATATCACTTCGGGGGTGGCTACCTCGGCATTGTTCGTGCCGGCCACGGCATCACCGGTCGCCGTTTGCGCCATCGCTGGTCATCTCCTTGCTGCTCGGCCTTGGCGGCCGGGAGCCGAGTCAAACTCCCCGCCACACCTGTCCACTGTAGATTGCATACCGTATGTCTTAGCCACATCGTGGCCCTCCCGCTGCCTCATGTCCAGGGGATGACCGGAAGAAGTCCGGTTTCTTAGGCTGTGTTAGCCGTAGGGACCAGATTCGGCAGCGGCTCGTACTCCACGATGTTGTCCAAAGAGGGCCCCATCGCGGCATTTGCCTCGCGTTCGACCATCACCTCGACCAACACCGGCACCTGGGCGTGCTCTGCCTCCGCGGTCGCCCACGCCAGCGCGCCGGCGATGTCCTCCGGGCGATCCACCCGGCGAGCCGGGCAACCAAAAGCATCCATCAGCTTGACGTGGTCGATGCCGCCCTCGCCGTAATGCAGGTCCACGGCGAAATTCATGTCGTACGGCAGTTCGGCCTGTCGAATCAGGCCCAGATATTCGTTGTTGACCATGACAATCACGAACGGGATCCGATACTGCGCGGCGACCGCGATCTCCTCCATCAGGAACTGGAAGGAATAGTCGCCCACCACCGCGACGACGGATCGGTCCGGATACGCGCATTTCACGCCGATGGCGGCCGGAATCTCCCAGCCCAGCGGGCCCGCTTGACCGCACACCAGATAGCGGCGCGGCAGGAACGTACGCTGGAACTGCCCGGACCAGATCTGATAGAGCCCGATCGCGGTGACAAAAGTGGTGTCAGGGCCGTAAAACTCGTTGAGCTCGCGATAGACCCGCGGCGGCTTGATGGGCACGGCGTCAAAATCGTCCCGCCGGACCAGTGTCGACCGCAGTTCCCCCACCCGTTCGGGCCAGCGTCCGGTGGGCCGGGGCGGAGCGAGTTCCTGAGCCTGGAAAGCCAAGGCGGCCAGCGTGGACCGCGCGTGTCCCACGATGCCCAGGTCCGGCTCGAAAACCTTGCCGAGCTGGGTCGGCTCGATGTCCACGTGGATGAATTTGCGGCCTTTTCGGTACGTTTCCAGGTCACCGGTGTGCCGGTCACCAAATCGCGCGCCCACCGCCAGCACCAGGTCACTCTCCAGAAAGGCCGCGTTGCCCCACAGCGTCTGCGTCTGGATTCCCGCCATACCGGCAAAGAGCGGGTGGTCTTCGGGAAACGCGCCTTTGCCCATCAAGGTGGTCTGCACCGGGATCTGCAGCCGCTCAGCCAGATTCCGCAGCTCGTCGGCGGCGTTCGCGATGATCACACCGCCACCGGCCAGGATCAGCGGCCTTTCGGCCTGCAACAGCATCTGTACGGCTGCCCGGATGCCCTGCGGCGACGGCTCCGGCACCTCGATCGGCAACGGAGCGTCCACAGTGGAGTCGTAAAGACACGTCCCGCGCTGCACGTCGATCGGCAGGTCGATCAGCACCGGCCCAGGCCGGCCGGACTGCGCGATCCGGAACGCCTCCCGGAAAACCCAGGCGGCCTGCGCCGGTTCTTTGAGCTGTACGGCCCATTTCGTCACCGGTTTGGCGATCTCCACGATGTCGACCGCCTGGAACGCCTCCTGGTGCAGCTTCGCCCTGGCGGCCTGGCCGGTGATGCAGATCATCGGGATGGAGTCTGCCATCGCGGTGTAGAGGCCGGTGATCATGTTGGTGCCGGCAGGTCCGGACGTACCGATGCAGACACCGACTTTTCCGGTCGCTCTTGACCATCCGTCAGCGGCATGAGTGCCGCCTTCTTCGTGCCGGACGGTGAGGTGCTTGATGGAGCTTGTCCGCAGCGCCGCGTAGAGGGGCAGGATCGCCGCGCCCGGAATGCCGAAGATGGTGTCCACGCCCTCCGACTCCATCACCGCGACGGCGGCCTCCATGCAGGGAATGCGCTTCACAGGCTGGCCTTTCGTCCGGAAAAACTCTCGATGACCTTCAGCAGGGCCGAATGGTCGAGGCTGCCGTAGCCCTGCTGGCGGGCCGCCGAGATGAGCTGCGCGACCAGGGCCGCGGTCGGCAGCGCGACCTCGGCCTCCCGCGCGGCGGACAGCACGATCCCCATGTCCTTGTGATGCAGGTCGATCCGAAAGCCCGGAGCGAATTCCCGGGCGACCATGGTTTTCCTTTTGAGGTCAAGAATTCTGCTGGCGGCAAGACCGCCGGCGAGTACGTCCAGACCGGTACCGGCGTCCACCCCGGACGCCTCCAGCAACACGATCGCCTCGGCGACCAGCGCGTACGTGCCGCCAACGACCAGCTGGTTGGCCGCTTTCACGGTCTGGCCGGCGCCGTGCGGTCCAACGTGCACGACCGTCTTGCCCAACGCGTCAAAAAGAGGTTTCGCACTCTCAAAATCGTCGGCGTCGCCGCCGACCATGATGGAGAGCACCCCGTCAACCGCGCCTTTTTCGCCGCCGCTGACGGGGGCGTCGAGGACCCGCACCCCGCGGGTGTGGCCGGCCTCCGCGATCCGCCGGGAGGTCTGCGGCCGAATGGTGCTCATGTCGATGACGAGCACCCTGGGTTTTACGTTCTCCAGCACGCCTTCCGGCCCGAAGGTCACCGCTTCCACCTGGGGCCAGTCCGGCAGCATGGTGATGACCGCATCGACACCATTGACCGTCTCGGCAATGCTGGCGGCCGTTTCGCCGCCCGCCTCAAGAAGGCTGCGCGGACCCTTTTCGGCCAGATCAAAGCCCCTCACGCGATAGCCGGCGCGGACCAGATTGCCAGCCATTGGCGCACCCATGATGCCCAACCCAACGAACCCGACGGTGGTCACGACGAGACCTCCACTGTGGACGGCCGGAACGGCAGCCAGTCGAAGCTGTCCGCGCTCGGCCCGACCGGCTTGTATTCCAGGCCGACATAACCGGCGTAACCGGAGGCGTCGAGCCGCGCGAGCACCTGCTCGTACGGGATGGCCCCGGTGCCGGGCTGGCCGCGGCCGGGCACATCGGCTATTTGTACGTGTCCGAACCGGTCAGCGGCCCGGTCGATCAGCTCGATCGACTCTTCGCCCATCCGGTGCAGGTGATAGAAGTCGGCCAGGAACGCGATGTTGTGCAGCCCGCTTTCGGCGCGTACGCGATCAATCACCGTGAGCGCCGCGCGGGAGGACGTGAGCGGATAGTGCGGACTCTCGTACGAGTTGAGGGCCTCGACCACCACGGTCGCACCGATCCGGTCCGCCGCCGCGGTGGCGAGCACCAGATTTTCCACCGCCAGCTCGTCCTGCCGCGCTGGCGAGGTGTCCGCGTCGCGATTTCCGTAGAGGGCGTTCAAAGTGCGGCAGCCCATTCGTTGCGCGAAGCCGACCGCCACCTCGATGTTCGCCACGAACCGGCCGCTCTCGGCCGGCCGGGACAGCAGCCCGCGGTCCCCCTTTGCCATGTCACCAGCATCAAAATTCAGTCCGACGAGCTGCACTCCAGCGTCGTCGAGGGCGCGCTGCAGAGCATCCAGGTCGGCGTCCGGCGGCGTCGGGCCGGCGAACGGCCACCACAGCTCCACCGCGCCGAAGCCCGATGCTGCCGCCGCGGCCGGTCTTTCCAGCAACGGGATCTCGGTGAAAAGGATGGAAAGATTCACATCGTACGTAATCGGCATTCTGCTCCGATCTCAGGCGGCCGCGGTGCTGTGCAGTCGCTCGCGCAGGAGGCGGGCGGCCTCGCTGGGGGTCTTGCCGACGCTGACGCCGGCGGCTTCCAGGGCGTCTTTCTTTGCCTGGGCCGTGCCGGCCGAGCCGGACACGATCGCCCCCGCATGGCCCATCGTTTTGCCTTCAGGGGCGGTGAAACCGGCGACATATCCGATCACCGGCTTGGTGACGTGCTCCTTGATATATGCGGCGGCACGCTCTTCCGCATCGCCGCCAATCTCTCCGATCATCACGATCGCCGCGGTCTCCGGGTCGTTTTCGAAGGCCTGCAACGCATCGATGTGCGTCGTACCGATCACCGGATCACCGCCGATGCCGATCGCCGTCGAGAAGCCGATGTCCCGCAGCTCGTACATCATCTGGTACGTCAAGGTGCCCGACTTGGACACCAGCCCGATCGGTCCCGGCCCGGTGATGTCCGCCGGAATAATGCCGGCGTTTGATCGGCCAGGACTCACGATGCCCGGACAGTTCGGCCCGACGATCCGCGTCCTGTTACCAGTGTCCACGGCGTGCGCCCAAAATGCGGCCGAGTCGTGGATGGGCACGCCCTCGGTGATCACCACCGCGAGGCCGATCGACGCGTCGATCGCCTCCAGAACGGCGGTCTTGGTAAAAGCCGGCGGCACCAGGATGACGGTGACATCGGCCTCGGTGAAGGCGATCGCCTCGGATACGGACTCGAACACCGGCAGCGATATGCCATCGAAGTCGACTTTCTGGCCTGCCTTGCGGGGATTGACACCACCGACCACGGTGGTGCCGGCCCGCAACATTCGGGCGGTGTGCTTCACACCCTCCGAGCCAGTCATGCCCTGGACAATGACTCTGCTTTTCTCCGTCAGGAAAATGGCCATGTCTCAGGCTCCCGCCACTGCGAGTTCGGCGGCCTTCGCAGCCGCGGTATCCATCGTGTCCATCACGGTCACCAGCGGATGGTTCGCCTCCGCGAGGATCCGCCGGCCCTGCACCACGTTGTTCCCGTCCAGCCGTACGACCAGCGGTTTGGACGCCTGCGCACCGAGAATCGCCAGCGCCTGAACAATTCCGTCCGCGACCGCGTCACAGGCGGTGATCCCGCCGAAAACGTTGACGAAAACGCTGCGTACATCCGGATCGCCGAGAATCACCGACAATCCGTTCGCCATCACCTCCGCCGAGGCACCGCCGCCAATGTCCAGGAAGTTGGCGGGTTTGACACCGGCGTACGCGACAACGTCCAATGTGGACATCACCAGCCCGGCTCCATTGCCGATGACTCCGACCTGGCCGTCCAGTTTCACGTAGTTCAGGTCCAGCGCTTTTGCCTTGGCTTCCAACGGATCCACGACAGCGGAGTCTTCCTGCGCTGGATGCCGATAGGCGGCGTTGTCGTCGAGCGTGATCTTGCTGTCCAACGCGACGATATGGCCGTCCCCGTCCCGTCCGAGCGGATTGATCTCCAGCAGCGTGGCGTCCTCGGCGACGAAGCACTCCCAGAGTTTCACCAGCACCTCGGCGACTTCCTCGGCCACCTCGGCCGGAAACCGAGCGGCCGCCACGATTTCCCGGGCCTTGCCGAGATCCACTCCGGCCGACACCGGGATCCTCGCCAGCGCCTCGGGCTTGGTCGCGGCCACTTCCTCGATGTCCATGCCGCCTTGGATCGACGCCATCGCAAGGAAAGTACGGTTCGAACGGTCCAGCAAGAACGAGACGTAGTATTCCTCGACCACCTGACAGGCGGCCGCGACCAACACTTTGTGCACGGTGTGGCCCTTGATGTCCATGCCGAGGATCTGCGCGGCCTTACTGACCGCATCGGCCGGGTCCGCGGCCAGCTTGACGCCGCCGGCTTTGCCGCGCCCGCCTGTCTTCACCTGGGCCTTGACCACTACCCGACCGCCCAGCTGCGCGGCCACCGCGGCCGCCTTGGTCGGATCGTTGATCACCGAGCCAGCCACCACCGGCACGCCATGGGCGGCCAGCAGGTCCTTCGCCTGGTATTCGTACAGATCCACTTACGTTCCTCCGATCGAACCAGGTCGATAGTATGCAGTATTCAATTTCCTTCGTCTAGCTGTGGCCACGGTCACATCGGTACGGTAGATTGCATACAGTATTACGTCAACCGTGGGAGGTCGCGATGTCCGTGACGACGGAATCCGTGCCGGGACTCGTCCGCGAGGTGTACGACTGCTGCGGCCGCCGCTATCGGGTCGGGCCGTCGGCGCGGCGGCTCACCGGCCACTCGCGGGCGTGGATGCTGTGGCTGCCGTGGGCCGCGATGGCCGCGGTCGGCGTGCTGCAGTACGGCTTCGGCGCCGCCGTACCAGCGCTCTCCGCCGCCCACGGCTGGCCGCCGGCACAGACATTCTGGCTGCTCGCGCTCTGGACGGTGTGCCAGGCCGGCGTCGGCCTCCCCACCGCCTACCTGCGCGAACGCGGCGTCGTCGGGCCGCGCACGGTGATGCTGCTGGGCGCCGCGCTCTGCCTGGCCGGCCCTGTCACGCTGGCCAACAGCAACACGATGGGCGCGGCCGTCCTGGGCTATTCGGTGCTCAGTGGCACCGGCGCCGGGCTGGTCTACGCGGGCGCCACCTCGGTGGCCTCGAAATGGCACCCAGAACGGTCGGCCAGCAAGGTCAGCTTCGTGACCGGGGCTTTCGCGTACGGCTCAGTGCCCTTTGTCATCGCGTACGTCATCGGCATGACGCCCACCAATCTGCCGGTCTTTATGGGCGTCACTGGGTTGCTTATCGGGTTGGTTGTCGCCTTCGCCGGCATCCTGCTGCGCGATCCGCCGGCGCACTGGTGGCCGCCGCACCTCGACCCGCAGCGCTGGGCGCTGGACAACCGGCTGAACCCGGGTCGAGTGGCGAACCCGCCGGCGGTCCGGCAGTTCACCCCGCACGAGGCGATCCGGACCGGCGTCCTGCCGATCATGTACGTGCTGCTCTTCTTCGCGGGCGCGGTGTCCCTGTTCAACGTGACCTTCTTCGCCACTTACGCCCTCTGGTCCGGCCTCACACCCTGGCCGATCGCGGTCGGCGCGGCCCTGCTGGTCGGCCTCAACGGCGCCGGCCGGGCGTTCGCCATCCGGGTCTCGAACCGGCTCGGCCGCCGCCGCACGCTCAGCTTCGTCCTCAGCACGCTCGCGCTCGGCCAGCTCTGCTTCGCCGGCGCCGCGAGCGCCGGCATCCGGCCGCTGCTGTTCGTCGCGGTCGCCCTCGCCGGCATCGGCGGCGGCGCCTTCTATCCGCTGTTCGCCAGCCTCACCCGCGACTATTTCGGCGAGCGCAACACGCTGGAAATCCACGGGGTGATCTACAGCGCCAAGGCTTTCGCAGGCATCTGCGGTGTCGGGCTCGCGGCCGTGGCAGTGCCCGCCTTCGGATATCCCGCGGTGTTTTTGCTGGCATGTGTACTCGCGCTCGGATCCGCGTTGCTCAGCCGCCGACTCCGCCGCCCCGGCCACCACTGATTCAGTGTGTAGGCCTGGGTCGGCGCTGATCGTCACGGATGGGGGGCGTGCCCGGGCTTGTCGTACAGGTGACCCGCGTACCGCGGCAGCAGATCGCGGAGCTGGCCGACCTTCACCTTTTCCGGCGTCGTAAGAGACGCCGGTCCATAGATGCGGTAACCGCCGTCTTCCCGCCGGGTGGCGCCGTGTTTGCTGACCCATTCGGGTGACGGCTGACGGGACGCCCGGAACCTGACCGACAACGCGGCCGCGCTGCCGTCACCGTCCACGTCGATACGTTCGAGTGCGTCCCAGCCGATCGTGAAAGTCTCGCCTGTCCCGTGCGTCCGGCCGGCTTGGTTGTTGGCCAGGTAGTGAGCAGCGAGCAGCGTCTTGCCGCCTCGGACGGTGGGCGCCTTGTAGACAACCGTCAGCTTCTTGGCGTCCAAGGTGATGGTGTCAGATTTGACACCCCGCGTTGCCAGCAAACCAAAAAACACGCCAAGCACCGCTCCAGCCGCCGCACCACATGCCCCGGTCACCAGCGGCTTGACGTACCAGGCAGCACCAGCGTAAATCTGCACGTCTGGTCTGAGCGTCATAATAATCGCCAGTGGCACGGCAAGGAACCAAGCCCAGATCTGGGCATGAAGGGAGACGTTTGTTTTCAGCATGTCGAACGTGGTGTTGGTAAGCGTGACCGGTGCTGGTCCTATCCGACTCGTGGTGTTTCCAGCCACGCTTTCCGCCCGGGCAGCGCGAAGAGCCGCGGCGACTTCGCGCGCATTGGCCGGCCGGTCGGCGGGGTCTTTGGCCAGCAGTTGGTGAACAAGGTCGGCAAGCTCGTCAGCCACGCCGGACAGTCGGGGCGCCGGGTCAGCGAGATGTTGATGCGCATAAGCAAGATAGGTCGGGCCGGGAAATGGCGGTTCACCGGTCAACAACACATGCAGGGTGGCTCCGAACGCGTACAGATCCGTGCGGGCGTCGACAGATTCTCCGCGCCACTGCTCAGGAGCCATAAACGGTGCCGTGCCCACCGTCGTACCAGTTTTCGTCAAACGAGCAGACGCCTCAGCATAATGAGCGATCCCAAAATCGCAGATCTTTACGCCGCCGGCCACCGATATCAGATTTTCCGGCTTGATATCGCGGTGCACAACGCCACGGTCATGCGCGTACGCGAGTGCGTCCGCCACTTTTGCCATGAGCTCCAACGCCATATCGACGGGCATCACGCCTGCCTTGGCGAACGTGTGCCCAGTCAGCAACTCCATGACAAAATATGGATGCCCGTCGTGCTCGCCAATGTCATGCACGACAGTGATTCCCGGATGCTGCAACGCCGCCGCGGTACGCGCTTCCTGCCGCAGCCGGTTGGTCAACTCCCGATCGTCGTCGAACGCCGAGAGCAGGATCTTGATCGCCACCTGCCGGCTCAGCTCCTGGTCCCGGGCTTCCCACACCTCCCCCATGCCGCCCCGGCCCAGCCTCCTGACCAGCCGGTATCGCCCACCCAAAACCGCCTCAGCCTGCACGACTCGTACCACCTCCCCCGTCTGACGAGGGTCCCGACCTTAGCCCACCTCCGCAAGGCCGGACCGCTTGGACGCGGCACCGGCGCACCGCAACAATCACTTGCCCTTTCAGGCTTCAGAGATAAAAGTTTTCGGGCTTTACAAAGGCGAACTACCCCACCCAGACGGATTTCAGGTTGCAGAACTCCCGAATCCCGTGGGCGGACAGCTCCCGACCGTAGCCGGAGCGTTTGATGCCACCAAAAGGCAGCTCCGGGTACGAGGTGGTCATCCCGTTGATGAAGACATTCCCGGCTTCCAGCTCCACGGCGAACCGGGCCTGCTCGTCAGGGTCGGTCGTCCACGCGTTGGAGCCGAGGCCAAAACTCGTCGCGTTCGCCACCGAGAGCGCGGCATCAAGGTCGTCCACTCGATAAAGTGAAGCCACCGGCCCAAAAACCTCTTCGAGATAGATCCGCATCTCGGTCGTGATATCGGTAATGACGGTCGGCGGGTAGAACCAGCCCGGACCTTCCGCTCTCGACCCTCCACAAAGGACGGTCGCGCCGCTCTTCACTGCCTCGTCGACCAGTTCCTCGACGTCCGTACGCCCCTGCTCAGTCGCCAGCGGCCCGACATTGGTGGCCGGATCCATCGGATCTCCGACCTTCAGTGCCTTCATTTTCTCGACGAAAAGCCGGCTGAATTCGGCAAAGGCGTCGGTGTGGACGATGAAACGCTTGGCGGCGATGCAGGACTGACCGTTGTTCTGCACTCGCGCGGTGACCGCCACCGATGCCGCCTTCTCCAGGTCGGCCGACGGCATGACGACGAAAGCATCACTGCCGCCCAGCTCCATCACCGTTTTTTTGACCTCGTCACCACAAATCGCGGCCACCGAGCGGCCGGCGGGCTCGCTGCCGGTCAGCGTCGCCGCGGCCACTCGCGGATCACGCAGGACCTGCTCGACCTGTTTCGAGCCGATCAGCAGTGTTTGGAAGCAACCAGAGGGAAATCCGGCTCGTACGAACAGATCTTCCAGATACAGCGCGCTTTGCGGCACGTTCGAGGCGTGTTTGAGCAGGCCCACGTTGCCGGCCATCAGCGCCGGCGCGGCGAACCGTACGACCTGCCAGAGCGGGAAATTCCACGGCATCACAGCAAGCACCACACCCAGCGACTGGTACGAACCGTAGGCCTTCGACGCACCGACCGCGGCCGCGTCGACCGGCTCGTCGGCGAGGAAGTGTGCCGCGTTCTCCGCGTAAAAACGCATGCCCTTGGCGCACTTGGCCGCTTCGGCGGCGGCGGAGGCGAGGGTCTTGCCCATCTCCGCGGTCATCGTCCGCGCGATATCGTCCTTCTCCGCGTCCAACAGCTCGGCGGCGGCCCGCATCCAACCAGCCCGCTCGGCGAACGTGGTCCGCCGGTAGGTCAGCCAACGCTCGTGCCCGCGGCCGATCGCCGCCTCGATCTGCTCACTGGTGAGCGCGTCGAAAGTCTTCAGGGTCTCCCCGGTGGCCGGGTTGATGGTGGCGATCGGCACGACTGTCCCTCCTGCGGCGGATCCAACAGGTACGACTTCACGCCGGAACGGCCCGGCCGTCAAGTCGAACGGCCGGGCCGTGCCAGCGTGACTTCAGCGCGCGGCCACCGATTCCATCAGTGCGTAGAACCACTTCCCATCACCGGTGTGGAAAAACTCGAACCACGCCTCCAGGGTTTCCTTGCTGCACAGGTCCAGGCGCTCCAGCACCAGCCGCCCAAGATGCAACCCGCCAGTCGAGTTCGCGGTGATCAGCGGGCCGTCCACGACCGCCGTTTCCGGCACGTACCGCGGCTCCCCGGTGTAGTCCGGCGCCACCATCTTCAGGTATTCCAGCGCGTTGCTGGTGTGCCGCCGCTCGTTCAGCAGGCCGGCCGCGGCGAGCGCGCCGGTCGCACCGCAGATGGCCGCCACCGGCACCTCGTGGTCCAGCAGATCGGCGACCTTGCCGAACACCGGCGCGTGCTGGGACTCGTGCCAGGTCTCGGCGCCCGGAAGCAACAGCACGGCCGTGTTCTCGGTGGTGACCTCGTCGATCGTCGCGTCCGGCACGATCCGCACGCCGCCCATGGTGACGATCGGGTCCAAAGTCAGGCCGACGGTACGCACCGGCACCGGCTCGATGCTAGGCCGGAAGTAGCGGCCGGTGTTCAGCTCCGGCAGAACGTATCCAAGCTCCCAGTCCGAAAGCGTGTCCATCACGTAGGTGTAGGCGTACTTCATGGGAAAACTCCTCAATCGCGGTGACTCATTGATCGAATCAGCTGACTGACGCCCTGACCAACACCCGTTTGGCTCTTGTGACAACCGATGGTTGTCGACCATCGTGGACGGATGGATCTTGACCTTGGCCAGGTCCGGGCCTTCGTCTCGGTAGCCGATCAGCTGCACTTCAGTCGCGCCGCCGGGGACCTCTTCCTGACCCAGCAGGCACTCTCAAAACGCATCAAAAGACTCGAACAAACCGTCGGTGTCTCCCTTTTCACCCGGAATGTACGATCCGTCCAACTGACCAGGGCTGGCGACCGTTTCCTGCCGTACGCACGCGATCTGCTGGCCACCGCGGAGGCGGCCGGCCGGGCATTGCGCGAGTCACTGCCGGCGATCCGGGTGGATGTGTGGGGGCAAGTGCACGCTCCCACCCACGTTCTTCGTGCGGCTGGCAGCGACACCACTCTGTCGCTCAGCATGCGCCGAAGTGACGCGGCAAGCACCGGCGCGCTACGCCGCGGCGAGCTGGATTTGGCCTTCGTCGGCACCCTCACCGCGCCGCTCGCTGACCTCTCGTACGAGGAGGTGTACCGCGAGCCGATGGCCGTCCTCGTCCATCCGGACCATCCGCTGGGGAACCTGGAAGTCTGGACCGTTGACGACTTACGCCACACTGGTATCTGGTACCCCGACCTCTCCGCGGTTCCTGAGCTACAGGCCTTTTTTCACGACTACGCCAAGGACAACGGCATTGATTTCACCGTCGAAGGCACCAACCTGGGGCTGCGCGACGGGGTCGCGTTGATGCGGCAGGATCCCGCGCGGGTCACCGTCCTGGGCGCGGAATGGGACATCGGCGACGAGAAGGTGCTGCGGCGAGTGCCGCTCACACCGACGCCGGCCTATTCGTGGTCGATGGCGTGGCGCAAGAACGACCGGAATCCGGCCCTCGCCGCGCTGGTTCAGCGTATCCGCCAGGTCGTACGACGCAAGGGCTGGCTGGATCTGGCCGATAATCCCGCTTTTGTTGACGGACCGCGTCGGGGATGATTCTTCACGTTGGTCTGGACCAAGGGAGACGGGTCGCCATGCGTGTAAGAAAACTGTTGGGCATCACGGTCGCCATCGCGACAGCCATCACCGCCGGTCTGGTGGCGTTCGCACCGCCGGCCGCCGCGTCGGTGTTCAGCCCGGGAGCGCCCGGCATCGGTGACCCGTACTTTCCGTTGGAGGGCAACGGAGGTTATCGCCCGCTGCACTACGACCTGAACCTGTCGTACGACCCAGCCACCAAGAACCTCGCCGGCGTGATGACGCTGACCGCGGTTGCCACCCAGAACCTCTCCAGTTTCGATCTGGATCTTCAGGGCCTGAACGTACGCTCGGTGTCGGTGGACTCCTTCCCGGCGGCTTTCAGCCGGAACGGCCAGGAGCTGACCATCAAGCCCCGCTTTGGCCTGCTGCGCGGCGGCCCTTTCCTGGTAGCGGTGAAATATGACGGCTCACCGCAGACGATCGTCGGATCGCCGGTCGTCTTCGGCGCGCCGTACGGCTGGATCTACACCGACGACGGCGCCTTCGTCGGCTGCGAGCCCAATGCGGCCAGCACCTGGTATCCGTCCGACGACCACCCGAGCATGAAGGCGACTTTTACTTATCACATCACGGTTCCGGCGGACCGCTCGGTCGTGGCGAACGGTGATCTCCAGTCGACCAGGCACCATGGCGACCAGACCACCTTCACCTGGAACGAAACCAGCCCGATGGCCACCTACCTGGCGACCATCGACATCGGCAAGTGGCAGTTCCGCAATGGCCGTACGCCCGGTGGCATCCCGGAAACCACCGCCACCGACCCGGCGCTGGCCACCCAGGCCGCCGGCATCTATGACCTGACCGGCCAGGTGACCGACTACTGGAGCAAGATGTTCGGCCCGTACTCCTTCAGCTCCACCGGCGCGATCGTCGACAACGTCCCGGACATCGGTTTCTCGCTGGAAACCCAAACCCGCCCGCTCTACGGCTTCGCCGCCGGCCCCGGCACGGTCTCCCACGAACTCGCCCACCAGTGGTTCGGCGACACCGTTTCGGTCGCCAGCTGGCAACACATCTGGCTGAACGAGGGCTTCGCCTCCTTCGCCGCCTGGCTCTGGACCGAACACACCGGCGGCCTCCCCACCGCGCAGAGCGCCCTCAACGCGTACAACCGCTTCGCCGCCACCAGCCCGTTCTGGAACCAGTCCATCGCCGACCCGCAACGCGACACCATGTTCTCCAGCGCCGTCTACAGCCGAGGCGCGATGACCCTCGCAGCCCTGCGCCAACGCATCGGCGACGACAAGTTCTTCCGGATTTTGCAGACCTGGACGGCTATTCACCGCTACAGCACGGGCACCACCGACCAGTTCACTTCGCTGGCCCAGAAAATCAGCGGCCAGGATTTGAGTGGGTTCTTCAAGACATGGCTCTGGGACAAAACAAAGCCCGCCTCTTTTTCTTAGGCAGGTCCGTCGTCGAGTGCGGGACAAAACCCTACACTCGACGTCGAGTGCGGCATAAAGTCCCGCACTCGACGAAAACCAAGCCCCCACCCATCAGGAACGAGACGCAGCAGCGACAGCCGCGGGCGTGCAGGGTCGTACGATCCGGCGGCTTTCGCGCAGCAAGAGATCCAGAAGCGGACTAGCGCTTCGCCGGGGCCACATCAGCGCCAGCCGCAACGGCTCCGCGTCGACCAGCGGCAGCCACACCAGCTTCGGGAACGCGAAATACGTGGCGGTCGACGCGGGCGCGATCCAGCTTCCGCGGCCGGCGGCGACCAGTTGCAGGCATTCCTCCGGCGTACGGCCCTCGGGACCGAAGATGGCGGGGGTGCCGTCCGGGCGAGGGTCGATGAACCAGAATCGGACGACCGCCGGCGGCATACCCGCCCGCGGTCCGACGATCGGCTCGTTCGCCAAATCGGCGATCCGCAGCTCGGTACGGGCGGCGAGTGGATGGCCCGGACACAGTGCCACCATCCGTGGCTCGGAGATCAGGTCGTGGCTGGTGAAACGGTCGTCGTCGCCGATCGGCAGCCACAGGAAGGCGGCGTCCGCGGCACCGTTGACCAGCGCGTCGATCTCGTCCGGCAGGGTGCTCACGGACAGTGGCTCCAGGACGACCTCGGGCGCCACCCGGCGCAAGGCGGCCTCCACGTCGGGCATGAAATGGGCGGTGCTCTGCCCTTTGAAGGCGATCCGCAGCCGATGCGACTTCCCCTCGCCGAGCAGATGCGCCTCGCTCAGCATCGTGGTCGCGGCGGCCACCAGCGCGGCACCCTGTTTGGCGACCACCTCGCCGGCCGGCGTCAGCTCGACACCTTGCGGAAGGCGGAGCAGCAAGGCCGTGCCAGCGATCCGCTCCAACTGGCGAATCTGCCCGCTGACCGCTTGCTGGGTCATGTTGAGCCGAGTGGCCGCGCGTGTCATGCTGCCCTCCTCGACCACCGCGAGAAGCGCTTCGATCAGCCGCAGGCTCAGATCCACGCCAGCCATCCTGCCACAACGATCGCTTGTGGGCTCCCCCACGAATTGTTGTTTCCGCATTCGTCCCGGCCGTCCGATCATTAACACATGTCACTCGAAGGAAAGACCGCGCTGGTCACTGGTTCCTCCAAAGGCCTCGGCCGCGCCATCGTGCTGAAGCTCGCGTCTCAGGGCGCGAACGTGATCATCAACTATTCTCGCGACAAGGCCGCGGCCGACGAGGTACGTGACGCGGTCACCACGAAAGCGTTGACCGTCGCCGCCGACGTGTCCACTGTGGACGGCATCACCACGCTTTTCGATGCGGCCACCGCGGAATTCGGCCATCTCGACATCGTGGTCGCCAACGCCGGAATGGAAAAGGTGAACATCCCCGTCACCGACGTGACCGAGGCGGATTTCGACCAGCTGTTCCAGGTCAACACCAAGGGACCGTATTTCGTGATGCGAGAAGCCGCGCGCCGGGTCGCGGACAACGGTCGCATCATCAACATTTCCTCCAACACCACGACCGTTCCGCAGGAAGGTGTCGGTCTTTACGGCACCAGCAAGGTCGCCTCCGGTTATCTCGTACGCGTACTGGCCCTCGAACTCGGCCGTCGTGGCATCACCGCGAACTCCATCGTGCCCGGGCCGATCGACGGTGCCGGCATTTTCACCGACCCAGCCAATGACGCGTACAAGCAGAGCCTGATCGACATGGTGCCGATCCGCCGGCTCGGCACGGCGCAGGACGTGGCGGAAATCGCCGCGTTCCTGGCCTCCGATGCGGGCGGCCTCATCACCGGACAACAAATCGTCGCCGACGGCGGAATGCACTGAACTTCGAAAACCACGACCTTCAAAAAACTCAGAGGAGACAGGGATAATGAAAGCAGTTCAAGCACAGGTTGCCGGCGGCCCGTTCGTCGTCACGGAAATGGACGTGCCCGAGCCGGGGCGCAACCACGTACGGGTGAAGGTGCACGCCTGCGGCATCTGCGGCGGCGACGCTATCCCCCGCCTCGGGCTGTTCGGCGTACAGCTGCCGCGCGTCCCGGGCCACGAGATCGCTGGTGTCGTCGACGCGGTCGGCGAGGACGTCCAGCTGTGGAAGGTCGGCGACAAGGTCGGCGTCGGCTGGTCCGGCGGCAGCGACCTGACCTGCGAGTTCTGCCGGCGCGGCGACTTCACCAACTGCGTCAGCAGGACGATCGTCGGCACCTCGTACGACGGTGGCTACGCCGAATACATGGTCGCGCCGCAGGACGCCGTGGCGCGGGTGCCGGAGGGCCTGAAGTTCGAAGAGGCCGCGCCGCTGATGTGTGGTGGCATCACCGCGTTCAACGCGCTGCGGCACTCGCCGGCCGGTCCGGGCGACATGGTCGCCATCCAGGGCGTCGGCGGCGTCGGCCACCTGGCGATCCAGTTCGCCAACAAGATGGGCTTTCGTACGATCGCCATCAACCGCGGCCGGGACAAGGAGGAGCTGGCCCGCCGGCTCGGCGCCGACGAATACATCGACAGCAACGAAGGCGACGCCGGCGAGGCTGTCCGCAAGCACGGCGGCGCAGCCGTGATCGTGGCCACCGTCGACCACGCCGACCTACAGTCCGCCCTGGTCAGCGGGCTGCGGCCGAACGGCGAGCTGATCGTGCTGGAAGGCCAGCAGCCGATCCAGGTCACCGGCCACGTGCTCGCCACCGACCGGCTGAAGATCGGCGGCTGGTACAGCGGCGTCGCGCAGGACAGCGAGGACACCCTGAACTTCGCCGTCCTGAAGGGTGTACGCCCCATCATCGAGACCTTCCCGCTGGCGGAGGCCGAATACGCGTTCACCAACCAGAGCAAGGTCAACATCCGGCCGGTACTCCTCACCCCCTGACCCGCGGCGGGGTAGGTTCGAGCACGTGAGCGAACTTACCGCCGCCGAGCTGATGGTCCGCTGCCTGGAATCGGAAGGCGTGAGGTTCGTCTTCGGCATTCCGGGCGAAGAGAACATCCATTTCACCCAGGCGCTGGACGAATCCGAGATCCGATACATCCTGACCCGACATGAGCAGGCCGCGTCATTTATGGCGGAGATGTACGGCCGGGTCACCGGCACCGCCGGTGTGATGTCCGCGACGCTCGGGCCGGGCGCCATCAACCTGCAGCTCGGCGTCGCGGACGCGACCACCAACAGCACGCCGGTGGTCGCGATTTCGGCGCAGGTGGGCGCCGACCGCAACTTCAAGGAATCGCACCAGTTCGTCGATCTGGTGTCGATGTTCGCGCCCATCACCAAATGGTCCGCCAGTGTGCCGTCGCCGCGGGCCATTCCGGAGATGTTCCGGAAGGCCTTCAAGACAGCCGAAACCGAGCGGCCAGGCGCGGTCTACCTGGCCGTGCCGGAAGATGTCGACGAGGCCGCCGCGGATGCCGCCGCGCGCCCACTGCCCCGCAATGTCGTACGAGCCGAGGCCCCATCGCCGAGCCAGGTGCAGCGGGCCGCGGACCTATTCCGTACGGCTCACAAGCCCATCCTGCTGGCCGGCCACGGCGCCGCCCGCAACGACGCCGGCAAGGCGGTCGCCACTTTCGCCGAGCGTTTCAGCATCCCGGTCGCGACGAGTTTTCACGGCAAGGGCGTTATTCCGGACGACCATCCGAACGCGATCGGCACCATTGGTTTCATGCGGCACGACTACGCGAACTTCGGTTTCGACGAGGCCGACCTGATCATCTCGGTCGGCTACGAGCTGCAGGAATTCGATCCGGTACGGATCAACCCACCGGCCGACAAGAAAATCATCCACATTCACCGCTTCCCGGCCGAGGTCGACGCCCACTACTCCATCGATGTGGGCATCGAAGGCGACCTCAGCGCCTCGCTCGACGCACTCACCGCCGCGCTCGCCGACTACGAGCAGCCAGCAAGGCCAGCTCCGCGCGTACGAGCGCTCCTGGACGACGAGTTGACCCGCGGCCGCCAGGACGACCGCTATCCCCTTGCGCCGCAGCGAATTGTCGCCGACACCCGGGCCGCGCTCGGTCGCGAGGACATCGTGCTGGTCGACACTGGCGCACTGAAGATGTGGATGGCGCGGCTTTATCCCACGTACGCACCGAATACCTGTCTGATCTCCAACGGCCTCTCCACCATGGGATTCGCGCTTCCGGGCGCTTTGGGCGTGTCGCTGGCAAAGCCGGACACCAAAGTGCTCGCTTCGGTCGGTGACGGCTCGTTCCTGATGCACTCGCAGGAAATCGAGACGGCCGTGCGGGAACACATCCCGCTGGTTGTGCTGGTCTGGGAGGACAACGGCTACGGCCTTATCGAGTGGAAAATGGACCTCGAGCTCGGCAAGCACAGCAATGTCGCCTTCGGAAATCCCGATGTCGTGCAGTATGCGGCGAGTTTTGGCGCCAAAGGCGTGAGAATCGGTGCCGCAGACGAGCTTTTGCCGACTTTGCGAGAAGCACTCGCCAGCGATGGCGTGGCGATCATCGCCTGCCCCGTCGACTACTCCGAGAACCTCCGCCTCACCACCCGACTCGGCGAACTCGACGCCGTACTCTAAAAGGAGAAACACTGCCATGGCTGAGAACGAAGGCCAGATCATCGGCCGGATCGACGAGTTGATCGCCGAGGAGCATGAGCTGCGCCGCAGCGCGGTCGGGCAGGGGCTCAAACCGGAGCACCAGGCCCGTCTGAAAGAGCTGGAAGAGCACCTCGACCAGTGCTGGGACCTGCTGCGCCAGCGCCGCGCCCGTGCCGAGTTCCACCAGAACCCCAATGACGCCCAGGCCCGCCCCATCCCCGAAGTCGAGTCCTACCAGCAGTAGCCCCTCCTTCGAACGGTGGATGCAACCGGATCCGTCAACCGCTGGTCGTTGAGGTGACAGCAAGTCACCGTGTAGGCGTTCACCGGAAATGTGGCGGACGCCCAGGACGCTGTGCAGGACGCGTTCGTACGGACGTTCCGCCACCCGGAGAGTGATCCCGCGAGCAACCTGAATCAGACCCGGTCAATCACCCTCGATTGCTTTGACCGGTCCAGAACCACATCTGGCCGAGGTTCTTCGGGGCGCATGCCGACACAGAGACCTCGTTCTGGTATTCATCGTTTTCCAGGCACCCTCCGCTCGCTTGGTTCACGATTTGGTAGGTAGCGTGGTAAACCTCCGTCATGCCCCAGAGCTCGTCGAGGTCGCTTTCACAGTATTCGTCGTTGACACCGCCGCCGAGCACATTTTCGTGGTTCGTGCCCAGGCACAGGCCGCTGACGCGGTTGCGGAACATGATTCCGTATGGGCTGTCGTAGTCGGTGGCCCACTGCTGGGCGGCATTGTTCGGATCGCACGTTGCTACCTGGACCCAATGATTTGCCCCTTCCTGCAGGCAAGGCGCCGATGGCAGTGCGCTGTTGGGGATTTCGTAGTAGTCACTGTCCGCGGGCCCAACCGCGGCGCCAGCCGGTTTCGCAGCGTTTGTAAGAAAGCCGCACACAAACAGGGCGGTCAGGCCGATCGCCAGGAGAAGTCGCCCACGTGGATGGGCAGATCCGATCAGCATGTTCGAGGTCCTCCAGTTAAAGTCATACGGATATTTCTTCTGTGGTTGAGTCCGGGCACCGCTGGCAAGGTCTATGTGCGCGTCATTCCTGATCATCGTCGATGCCCAGGACTCTGCTGGCTGTCCGCGGCTGGCGGCTGCATTTGGGGTATCTATTGTGAAAAGATCGGCGTCGCGGGTAGTCGGGCGCCATCATCTGGGTGTTCGGTGGCGAATGACCGAACGGTTCCGCGAACCGGTCGGGCTCACGGGCGTTCTCCTGTCCGGTTGGGGTTCGCGCTCGCCTGGGCGCAAATCACGAACATCGGAGGGTCGCTGTCCAGAACGACCGGCTCGGTGACGGTGAATCCGTCGGCGGCCAACCATCGGCGGTATCTGTCGGGTGGGTGATCCGCACCGCCGTACGTGCGCAGGTAAAGACCCAGTTCATGCAGTGTCGCCGCGCGGCCGCCGGGTACGATGTCGACTACCGTGAGAGCGCCGCTCGGAGCCACCGCTGGCCTGAGCCGCCCGAGTAGTGACCCAACGGTGTCCGGATCAAAGAGGTGACACACATGGGCGACCAGCACCAGGTCGTACGCGGCCACTGGTAGGTCGATTTCGAAGACGTCGCCGGGAAGATAGTCGAACTGGTCGGCGACTCCGGCTCTGTTGGTGGCTCGCCGGGTTGTGTTGAGCACTGCCGGCAGGTCCATGGCGGTGACTTTGCATACCCGATCCCGGGCTGCCAGCGCGATGCTCCACGGGCTGGCGCCGGCGCCAACGTCCAACACGCGATTGGCTGCCGGCAGGTTCTGCGCGAGGTGCAATGCGGTCGACTCGTGCGCAGCGCCCAGGGCCGTCACCAACTGCGGATAGAAACTCGCCGCCTGCTCGGGCTTGTCCAGATTCAGTACCGGATTTCCGTTGCGTACCACGTCCGACAGGTTGTCCCACATCGCCAGCATCGGGTGCAGACCAGCCAGACCGGGCACGATCGGCTGGTAGCGACCGTCTGGCAGCCGATCAACGAGGCCAGTGGTTTCCAATGACGCCAACAAAAGTGCGGTGCCGTGCCCGTTGAGTCCGCAGGCTTGGGCCACCTCGGCAGCAGTGCCGGGCTCCCGGTCGATGCGGTCCAGCACCCCAAGCCGAACTGCGGCTGAGTACGCGTGCACGGTGCCCAAGGCGTTGGTCAGTACGCTCAAAACCGCGGTCATGATTCGAGCTCCACCACGCCAAGTGAGCCGTCGACGGTGACGATCTGGCCGTCCCGCAGCACCGAGGTCGCGCAGCCGGTGGCGACCACCGCGGGAATGCCGAACTCGCGGGCGATGATCGCTGGATGCGACAGTGCGCCGCCGGATTCGGTGACCAGTGCGCTAATTGAGGCGAACAGGACTGACCATGACGGATTGGTTGCCGGGCAGACCAGCACGTCACCGGGTCGCAGCTTGCCGAACTGCGCTTCCGTTTCGATCACCCGGACAGGCCCGCGATAGCGCCCCGCCGAAGCGGCGACCCCAGTCAGCGACGCGCCGTCGACGGTGGTCCGGGTGCTCAGCTCCGGAGCGAAAATCTGCTCGATCGTCCACTCCACGCAGGCCATCATGTGCCGGGTAGGAGCTGGCAGCCAACGTAGTTTTGGTGGCGGGCCGGGATTTTTCCCGTATGTTGGCGGACCGGGATGGGCTAACGCCCAAACATACCGGCCACGGTTCTTCGTGACGTCAGTACGCAAGTCGATGCTGTTGGCAAGGGCCGCGCAGGCTTCTTCCAGACTGACGAAGAAAATATCGTCAACGCTTGTCAGCAGCCCACGGTCAACCAGCCGGCGACCGGCTTCCAGCAGGCCGAAACGCAGCAGCCCCAGTGGCACGCCGACGGTGAAGAACGCGTTGTCCTCGCGGACTCCGTAAGCGATCTCAGCCTGAGCGAGCGCGGCTAAGAACTGCCGCAGATCGTCGTCCCGCAGCGCCGCTCGCGCACGGGCCGCGCTCTTGTCCCGGCGAGTCGTCCGCGGCGCCGAGTCTGTCTCGCCATTGGCTGTCGCCTCCGATATCAGTCGGTCGATCAGACCGGACAGTTCGCCGAGCGTCGGCTCGGCGACCTCGTAGCCAATCGCCCGGCAACCGTACGTGCGCCGGTAGTTTGCCAGCGCTGCGGCGAACTTCGGCGAATCCGGACCGAGTGCCGTCACCGCTGCCAGCGCACGGGCTGGTGCGGTCGAGCGTTCAGAGAGGCCGACGAGCAGTTGCTCGGTCTCCTGCCACCGCCAGCCGAGCAGGTCACGGCAGGCGAAATGCAGCTCCGCGATACCTTTTCCGTGCGGCACAGCCAGCCGCATGTGCAGTCGTAGACCCTCCGCAACGAGGCCTTGTAGGTCGTCCAACCGGTTCAACACGGCGGTATCGTCCAGCGCGCCCAGCCCGTCGTCGCGCAGGCGGTCGATTCGTTTTTCCAGCGCTGGTCGCAGCTCCCCCGACCAGCGGGCCACCAACTCCTCGGCTTCACGGCCCCGGAGATACTCCCTGGTGCGACGCAGCTTCCCGCGAAAGGCGGGGATCACCCTGACCAGTATGGACAACAGCCATCCAGGAGGCGGCGAAGCATCCGGATTTCCGGACAGCGGATAGAAGGACCGATAGTGCCAGCCGCCGATCTCGGCCATCTTGGGCCGGACCAACGCGCCGTACTCCGCAAAGGCGGCGGCCAACGCGGGTTCTTCCTGGAAAACGCTGACAGTCATCGGCGTACGGGGTCGCGGTCCGTGCGCGGAGTCCCGGATCCAGAACCCAGGTGGGATCTCCACCGGAATCGGCACCTGCTGGACCAGGCCAGTGATCGGCCTGGCCTGCAAAAGGAACAGCTGCCCGCCGGCGTACGCCCATTCGATGTCCACCGGTCCGCCCAGCCGCTGGGCGACCTTCCCGGCCAAGTTACCGATCTCACTGGCTTGGTCTTCGCTGAGGACGTCGAGCGGGCCGCTGATCCGGTGCGGCCACGGCGCAGCGGAGGCGATCGTCCATTGTTCCGGATCCGCTTTTCCGGACGCCAAGTCGTCGGCCAAGCCGAGCACTGCATTGATCGACGTCTCGTCGGTCGCGTTGGTGACGGGATTGGCGGTGAAGGCAACGCCGGCCGCGTCCGCCGGCACCATTTCCTGCACCAGCACGGCCATCGGCCCGTTGGTGGCGTACGCCGACACGCGTTCGCTGTCAGCGGAGGCGAGGCACTTCCGTACGGCTGCTCGCAAGGCCTGCGGTCCGGACACGTTCAGCACGGTTTCGTAGAGGCCGGCATACGACCGGTCCGGCAGGTCCTCGGCGACGGCCGACGATCGTACGGCCAGCGGTTTGTCGGTGAGTTTCTCGGCCACCGTGACGACCGCGTCCAGGTCGGCTTCGGTAACGGCTTGGGAACCGACCCCGAGCACAAACCCGGGTGGCACCCGGAAGCCGCGGGTGAGCATTTCCCCCAAAACAGCGGCTTTCTGCCCTACTGCCGGCGCATCGCCCATCGTGATGGCGGCGAGCCAGTGGATCTGTCTCATATCGGCAATGCTCGCCAGTCCAGCCTCGCCGTCGCTTCGGTGCTAGTGCGTACATCTGGACTATTCAGCAATATTCTCAGCCGCCCAGCGGGCCAGCGCGACGCGTGTGGTCAGACCGAGCCTCGCGTAACTGTGGCGTAGATGCGCCTCGACGGTTCGCTCGCTGAGAAACAACCGTGCGGCGATGTCGGCGTTCGTCAGTCCCTCTCCGACGAGCTCAACGACCTGCGTCTCTCGCTTGGTCAACGGGCCCGTACGGCGGCTGGAGCCCAAAGTCAGCCCGGCCGAGCGGGCCAGCCGTCGGCACCGGTCCAGCCACAGCACTGCGCCGGCCTGTTGGAAGATCTGGTGACAGGACACCACGATCTCGCGGCGCTCGTCATCGCCGATGGCCAACTCGGCCAGCTCCAAGCGGGTCTGCGCAGCCAGCGCCGGCATGCCCATGGCACCAGTGCGATCTGCCGAAGACCGCAACAGGTCGGCCGCGGCGTCTGGATCGCCGATGGCAGCCAGCCGCAGGCCGGTCAATCGGTCGGCCAGCGTGTCCGGGAACGGCGCGGTCCGGCCGATCGTCCGGAGTCGGTCGGTCGCCGCGGCGGCTCTGGCGAGGTCTGCGCTGGCGATTGCCGCCCGTCCCTCGAAAAGCAGCATCAGGCAGGCGCCGGCAGGCTCGTAGATGACGACTCCGTCGGACAGTTCACCAGCCGCCGCGTCCACACCGGTCGTCAGCGCCAGCGCCAGCTGGGCCAGGTCCCGCAGCGCGCGAAGGCCGCCGTCGGTCTGCCAGCCCGTTCCGAAGCCGTCGACCGCCTTGGCCAATACGGTCGCCGCTTCGCCGGAGCGCCCCAGCTCAGCCAGCAGAAAAGCGCGGGTAACCTGCGTACGAGCGAGCGAGCGGCCCACCGAAATGCGCCGCGACACCTCCAGTCCGCGGTCGTTGTCCAGTAGGGCCGCTGGCGCGTCGCCGGCGAGATATCGCGCTATCGACAAGGAAAACCGCGCGCTGCACTGCGCGAGAAGCGGCCCGAACCTCATTTCGGTGCGCAGGATGTGCTCGGCATGCCGCACGGCCGCCGCGGCATCCCCAGCCAGCACGGACAGACCGATCAGGTCGCGGGTGGCTCGTTCCAGGAGCAGCGGGAAACCGGTGTCGCTGCTGGTCAGGTCCCGCGCCTGCTGGGCTTCCCGTTTGGCCGCGGCGAAGTCCCCCGCCAACAGTGCCGTTATTTCCTGGCCGATATGGGCTGATGCGCTCGCGTGCGGCGACGAATCATGGTCGGCGGCGGATGTCAGCTGCGCGGCGAGCAGCGCCAGCCGCTGTGAGTCTCCGTGCCGGAGCTCGAAGGTCAACCGCATGGCGAGGTCGTCGTACGTGTCGCTCATCAGCGGAATGCCGGTGCCGAGGTGCGGTTCGGCAAGCGTGGAGTTCCCGCTCTCGGATGCGTGAACCGCCAGCAGGTAGCGAAACCAGCCCGACCGGCTGGTTGTGCCGCACCGCTCGGCCAGCACCGCGCCCTCCTCACAGATCGGGACCACCTCGGCGATCCGGCCTTCGCACATCAAGGCCCTGGTGAGTCCGTACAGCAGCTCGACGATTGCCTCATCCGGGCCAGCGGTACGGGTTTCCGCGAGCGCAGCGCTCAGGTAGCGGACCGCCTCCCCGTACGCGGTGACCCGGATTGCCCGCCAGCCGGCTTCGGCGAGGATGTCGATCGCGCGCTGGGAGACCAGCAGGTCGCCGGCGCCGAGATAGTGCGGCGCCAGGGCAAGCACGTCGTCCGCTCGTACGGAGTCGATCGCTGTCGCCAGCGCCGCGTGCATGCCGCGCCGTTCCTTCGCGGTCAGCTCGGCGTACGCGACCTCGGCATACAGCGGATGCCCGACCCGGTAGGCCAAAGACCGGCCCGACTCCCGCTCAACTACCAGCCCACTGGCGATCAGGTTACCCAGCTGAGCATCGAAATCGCCGGATAACCAAACAGCGCGCAGCACGTCCTCAGACGCACCTTCCCCTGCTACCGCCACGATTTCCAGCAACCGCCGCTCGTCTTCGCCGAGCCGCTGGAGCCGCCCGAGCACCACGTCGCGAACGATGACCGGCAACTGGCCGGACTCCAGCGCGGACTCGGCGCCGCTCTGCACGAGAGCTGTCACGAAAAGCGGCACACCCCCAGTACGTTCGGTGACGCCGCGCACCATCGACGGAGCCGGCTCAGCGCCCAGCAGATCGCCGATGAGCTGGGCGACCGCAGGGCCCGCCAGCGGCGCCAGCGTGAGTTCGGCATCGGGATCTCGCCGACGTACGTCCGCGGCCAAGTCCCCCAGCAGGCCAGTCAGTTCACCGACGCGGTAACTGGCAAGCACCAGCAGTCGCTGACCTGACGTACTTCGGCCGATGTAGTGCACCAACTCGACAGTCCCGGAATCGGCCCAGTGCAGATCGTCCACGAACAGGACAGTCGGTTGTTGTTCGGCCAACCGCTGGAAAAGCTGGACGACCGCCTCGAACATTCGGATCCGGTCCAGTTCCGGGTCCCCAGCCGACAACTGTCCAGGCAACGCCGGGTGAGTGAACAACCGACCGAGGTCGGTCAGGCCGTCCAGAACCCGGGCCGCGTGCGGCGCCGTCATGGCCGCGAGGCGAGGCCGCAACGCCTCCACCACCGGCGCGTACGCCAACCCCGCCTGCAGCGGATCGGCCCGGCCCTCCAACACCCCAAAACCCCGGCGGGCCGCCAGCGCCGTCGTCTCGACAGCCAGCCTGGACTTGCCAATTCCGGCCTCACCAGTGAGCAGCATGATCCGACCCGCTCCACCGCGCGCGGATTCCACCGCCGAGGTGAGTACCGCCATCTCCCGGCCGCGCCCTACCAGTCCACCGGACGCGCGCCCAGTGGATGCGGCATCCCGGATCTCGCCCACTCCGGTCACTGTAAATCATCAACCGTCAAAGGACTTCCAAACGTGCCGGCGAGCGACACCCCAGGCCCACCAACAGAACGCGGGTCAAAGCCGGCCCATCCACTGGCAAATTCTCGCTGGCCAGGCGGCGAAGATCTGGGAGCACGCACTTGTCCAGCGTACGGACGGTGAACGTCCGCCAGTGGCACCCGGCTGCTCGTCGCTGATCCAGGCGCGGTCGGCCGCCACGTCCACGCCGGACGGCCCAACGTCGATGAGCTCGGCCACACGGATGTTGGCAGCGAGCGCCTCGACCGTGTCGCAAGGGTTTTGCCTGATGGCCGCCCGAGGTCTTCACTACGGTTTACCGCTCAAACCCGGCTACTCTACAACGTTGTATACGTCTTGAGGAGGCACCTGGATGCGACTGCTGAGACTACTCGCGCTGCTGGTCGTGGGCCTGTTGGCAGCGGCCGTGGTGGGGCCGGCCGGCGCGGCGGCCTGCCCGCCGTCACGGCAGAACACCTTGCGTAACCCGCTGGTACTGAACACCGCGGATCCGCAGATCAGCTACCAAAATGGGTTCTATTACCTGTTGCGGACCGAGGGCAGCGGCGTCTCGATCATCCAGTCGGCATCGATCACCGGCCTGTCGACCGCCACGCCGCACCGGGTGTGGACCGGGTCAGCGGACGCGGCCTCCCGATGCTGCGACATCTGGGCGCCCGAACTGCACCGAATCAACGGGAAATGGTACGTCTACTACACCGCTGACGACGGCAACATCGACCACCACAACATGTACGCGATCGAGGCCGACACCACCGACCCGCTCGGCACGTACCATTTCAAGGGCCAACTGTCGTCCGGCTCGTTCTCCATCGACGGCAGCATCCTGCAGCAGCCGGACGGGTCGCTTTACCTGTTGTATTCCAAGGCCGACTCACTGAATGTGAACAGCCTGGTCATCGCGCCCATGAGCAACCCCTGGACCACCAGCGGCCCGCCGGTCGCGCTGTCCCGTCCCACCAACTCCTGGGAAACCCACATCCGGCCGGTGAACGAGGGCCCGACTGTGCTGCGGCACAAGGGAAAGCTTTTCATCGTCTTCTCGGTCAGCGCGTGCGAGTCCCCCGACTATTCCTTGGCGATGCTCACCTTCACCGGCTCGAACGTGCTGGATCCCGCTTCCTGGACGAAATCGACCACCCCGGTCTTCACCCGTTCGGACACCAACTGGGTTTTCGGGCCCGGCCACAACAGTTTCTTCACCTCTCCGGACGGCACCGAGATCTGGAACGCCTATCACGCGGTGACCTCGTCGAATGGCAGCGTGGTCGGCAACTGCGGTGGCGACCGGTCCACCCGCGTACAGAAGGTGAACTGGAACGCTGACGGGACCCCGAATTTCGGTGTCCCCGCGGCTTCCTGGCAGTCCATGCCGTTGCCGTCCGGCGATCCGGGCGCCGCCACGGTGGCCACCGGCACGTATCGCCTGACGCCGCAGAATTCGACCAGCACCGGCCTGGACGTCAGCGGTTGTACGTCCGCGAACGCCACTGCGGTGGACATCGCCACCTATCAAGGCCTGGCCTGCCAGCAGTGGCGGATCCGGTACGGCGGAAACGGCTCGTACACCATCACAGCCCGCAATTCCGGATATCCGCTGGGCACCGCCGGATGCCAGACCGCGAGGGCGTCCACTGTGGACGTTCACCGGGCCCAACCCGGTGACTGCCAGTCGTGGTATCTCGATCCAGTCGGCGACGGCTCCTACCGAGTGACGAACCGCCTCACCGGCCAGGTGCTCGATATCGGCGGCTGCTCGGGCGTTTCCGGCACCCGTACGGACATCTGGCCCTACTGGGCGGCCACCACCGGCACCTGCCAGCAGTGGTCCCTCCAACGCATCGCCTGATCCAGTGGGAGAATCCAGGACCATGGATCAGATACCGGCCCGTCAGGTACGTGCCGCTTACGACGACGACACGATCATCGTCTACCAGGCGTACGCGTCGGCAATCGCCGAGCCCGCGGTAACGGCGCAGGCTTTCGTGCCACCCTTCAAAATCGAGCGGATGACCTGGATCAAGCCGTCCTTTCTGTGGATGATGTATCGCTGCGGCTGGGCCACCAAACCGGATCAGGAACGGGTGCTGGCAATCCAGCTCGACCGGCAGTTTTTCGATCGATGTCTCACAAATGCGACTTTGAGTCACTACGACCGTGATATTTATGCGAGTCAGGTGCAATGGTCGCGGCGCAAGAAGCAGACGCACGTACGCGTCCAGTGGGACCCAGAGCGTGACCTCCAGTTGAATCCGCTGCCGTGGCGGTCCATCCAGATCGGCATCGGCGGTCCACATGTCCGCGACTACGCACTGACTGCGACCCGGTCCGTCACGGACATCACCGGCACCGTACGCAAAGTCCGCCAGCTGGTCGTCGACGGCGAGCTGACTTCGGCGCAAAGCCTGTTACCTTCGGAAAATCCATACGACCTGCCGCCCGAGGCGGCCGCCGCCGTAGGGGCGAGTGTGGCCTGAGTAGCTCGGCCCGGAGGCTGTCCGCCTTTGGGCGCAGACCGCGGCGGCACCTTACTACTAAGGCGGGGGCGTTGTAGTGGACTTTCCCCGGACGCGGCCGCTGGGCTGGTGATACGGCTGGTCAAGTGTTAGTCGGACGGTTGCTGCGCAAACATGGGCCTGTCGCCGGGGCAACCGTTTGTGGCGGGCAGAGCTGGAAGAGAGCGACGAATATTCCGCCTCTGTCGGACGCCAGAGCGCGCTCTGAAACAAGGGTTTTCCACAGGGGGTTGAGTGGTCCGTTTCTTATCCACAGAAACGAAAACTGGCAGCCCGACTGTCGGTGGCAGCCAGTAAAATCGGGTCATGAGCAGAAAACGAAGGCGACCGGAATTCACCGACCCCAACAAACAGCCGTGGCGCACCATGCCACCCAGCTGGGTCCCCCTGCAAATGTTGGAAGAACTCGACAGGTACGGCCGAGCCGACGCTGACACCGCGCTGGCCGCGGTCGAGGCGCTGGATAAGGTGATTTCGTATACGCAGGCGATGCAGATGCGGTTCATGGACCGCTTCACCAACGCCCGACCCGCCGTCGGTGCACCCTTCTCCAAGTACGCGGCCGGTGAAATCGCCGCATCACTGACCTGGAGCCTGTCAGCGGCCCAGAAACGACTGAATTTGGCGTACCAACTCGTCCACGAACTCCCCGGCACCATGGCCGGGATGTCTCACGGTCACCTTGACCTGCGCAAAGCCTTCACCTTCGCTGACCAAGTTGGTCACCTCTCACCCGAAATCGCCCAGAAAGTCGAAGAAAAAGTCCTACCCGGCGCCGACTCGAAAACGCCTCGATCGATCCGGGACAGGGCCCGGCGGGAGGTCATCAAAATCGACCCAGCCGCCGCCGAGGCCCGCCGCAAGAAGCTGGTCTCCGAGAGGCGAGTAGAAAAGCAGCCCTGCGAAGGCGGGATGGCGCTGCTGGGCGCGTTCCTGCCCGCTGAGTCAGCGGAAGCGATCTACCGCATCATCGACACCATCGCCCGCAGCCTCAAAACCAAAGACGAGACTCGGACGATGGACGCTTTGCGAGCGGATGCGTTGACCGATCTGTGCCTGGGTGTGCCGAGCAACGTACGCACCAAAATCGAACTCCGCGTCGACGCCACCACCCTGATGGGCCTGGACGACAACCCCGCGATCCTCAGTGGCTACGGCCCCATGACCGCCCAACGTGCACACGAACTCGCCGGCGACGAAAACAGCGAATGGTACCGAATCCTCACCGATTCAGTCAGTGGTGTGGTGATCGACCATGGGCGTACGCGCTACCGCCCGACCCAGGCGTTGCGGGACCTGGTCAACGCACGCGACCAACGGTGCTGCGGACCCGCCTGCAACCGGCCGGCGGCGACCTGCGAGTTCGACCACACCACCCCCTTCCGTGACCCGGAAGGGAAAACCGCGTACGACAGCACCGGACCAGCATGCAAATTCCACAACGACATCAAAGAACACGGCTGGACCGTCACCCAACCAACACCAGGCCGATTCCTCTGGACAAGCCCCACCGGACGCACCTACGACGTCACACCCAACGACGAAAACCCACCACCACCGTTCTAACGGCAGGAACGACCCCCGGCGAACCCGGGCTCACCACCGCCAGCGAGAATCGCTGCGCTAGTGGCAGTAAATCTTCGCCTGCTCGCCGCCAAAAATTGGCGACCACCGCGGCCGGACGGTTGCTGCACAAATGGGACAACAACCTCCCACACCGCCAAAATGCTCTTCCGCCAACCACCCTGCGCCACGTCTCAAATGTCCCTTAACCACTAGCGGCTTGGTAGTGGTCAAACCCCCACCGGGACCTTCGGTGAGACGCCGGTCGCGTCCGGGTGCGGCGGGCAGCACGGGTGCGGTACGGCCACCGGGACGTCCCGGGCCAACGATTCCGCGGACCGGTGCCGGTGCGACAACAGCGGCAGGCCGGCCATCGACACCACCATCAAAACCGCTACCACCACCGCGAACACAGACATTGTCGCGTACAGACCGAAATACCGGACCGCGATCCCGGCGCCGATGGCGGGCAGGGACAGACCCAAGTACGCGACGATATAAACCGCGGCCAGCAATTCACCGCGGTGTTCCGGGTCGGCGAGCGCGGCCATCAAGCGGAAAGCGCCCATAAACACGGCGCCCCACCCGAGGCCCAGAATCGCGATGCCGCCAATGAAAACCGGCACCGAACTCGTCGCCATCCCAGCCAGGAGGCCAATCACCCCCAAAACCAGGATCACGCCGCCCGCCACCACCGGCTGCCGACCCGTCAGCCGACCGAAGACCGGCTGGCCAATGGCGCCGGCGGCGGCCAGTACGGCGACGACCGCGCCGCCAAGCAGGTGGTTTTGGCTGTGCAGCAGGTCAGCGACAAGAGACGGGCCGAGCGCTTGGAACGTGCCACCGAAAGCCCACACTGTGGCGACGGTCAGCGCGAGAACGGCGAAGGAGCGGCGAGCCGGCGCCGGGATGGAAATGCGGCGCGGCTTCAGCTGGAAACGGCCGCCGGCGTTCGGCGCGGTTTCCGGCAAGAACACCAAAACCGCCCCAGCGACCGCGAAAACGGCCAGCAGCAACAAATAGGACAACACCGTCGGCGCCGGGCCATATTGCACAAGCATTCCGCCGATGAGCGGGCCAACAGCAGCACCGAGCACCGGCGCCGTGGTGTTGACCAACGTGCCGCGGCTCGGCGCGTTGCGCGGAGCCAGTTCGATCAGCGCGGCACCGACCGTGCCGGTAGCGATGCCGACGCCCATACCCTGCACGATCCGGGCCGCCAGCAGCCACGCGACACCATGCGCGAGCGCGAAAAGCGTCATCGCGGCGAGCATCAGAACAAGGGCGCCCAGCAGCACCGGGCGACGGCCGACCGTGTCCGACAATGAGCCGAAAAGCAGCATGCTACCCAGGACACAGATGCCATAGACGCCGAAGATGACCGTGATCATCGCCGCCGAGAAATGCCATTCTTGCTGGTAGACGACATACATCGGGGACGGCACCGCGGACGACATCACCAGCAGCGTGGACGTGACCCCCACCAGCCAGAAGGCGACCCCGCGCGGCAACGCCCGACGCAACCTCCCAGATGAGGAAATGTCGGGTTGTGTGGCGGAAACCATAGTTCTCCTCGGACGTACGAGCGCAGGCTTGCCCAAGGCATCACCTTACGGTCACCTCAATCGCCGACACTTTACCGTGTCAGGTGCAGGATGATTTTGTTCGTCGCGGTTCGTACGTCCACCGCGACGATGTCGTCGGTGGGCAGACCGGTCGAGCCAGCCATTTTGATGGTCTTCAGCTCGGGAACGGTGCTCCAGCTGGCGACCTGCTCGACCCGGCCCTTGCGGTCGGTCACTGTCAGCGCGTACCAGCCGCGCGGGTATTTGGTGTCGGCGTCATGGGTGCACTCCAGGTCGATTTTGGTCCCCCAGGCCACGTTCGTCAGCCACACGGTGGCCCGGATGTCGGTGCTGACGGTCGGCGTCAGCTGCTGGGCCACCGCCTGGACGGGCTGCTGGCCGGACGACGTACCAACCACCAGCACCAGAGCCAGAGACAAAACCAGCACCAACGCGGCGGCGGCCGCGGTCACCCCGCTCAGCCACCAGCTGCGAACCCGGCGGTCCCGGCCCACTTTTCTCAGCAGCCGCGGCAACATGTCCGGCACCGGCTCGTCGCCGACCGGAGTGTCAACAGCGGACAGTGGCACCGAGCCGAGCAGCCCCGGCATGCCGGCCAGGTCCCGCACGGCCCGCGAACAAATGTCGCATTCGGTGAGATGTTGTTCGTACGCCCGCCGGTCGGCCGGCGACAGCGCGCCGAGCACGTACGCGGCGTCATAGGTGGCGAAGTCGTCGTGGATCATTCGCTCACCCCCATTTCCTGCAGCGCCAAGCGGAGCGCGCGAAGTGCGTAGTGTGTCCGCGATTTGACTGTTCCTTCGGGAATTCCCAGCACCCGGGCGGCTTCGGCGACCGAATGCCCACGGTAGTAGCACTCCAGCAGCACCTCGCGGTGGGCCTGCGGAAGCTGGTTGATCGCGTCCGCCACCAACCATGACTGCAACGCCTTGTCGGTCTGGTCCTCGATCGGGACCTCCGGCACCTGCGCGGTGGCGATCTCGTCCCGGTTGCGACGGGACCGCCACTCGTCGATCACGATTCGCCGGGCCACCGTGAACAACCAGGCGCGGGCGGACCCGCGAGTCTGGTCCAGCACCCGCGGGTTTCGCCAAGCCCGCAACATCGTTTCCTGCACGACGTCCTCGGCGCGGCCGCGGTCGCCAGTGATCCGCATCGCGTACGACCAGAGCGCGGATCCGTGCTCGGCGTGCAGCGCGCGCATCAAGTCGACGTCGTCACTGGCTCCCACATCACTCCTCGGCCGCACCGGCCACTCGGGCAGCGGTCTCATCTCAGCGGGTCCCCGCCGTGAGACACGCTACGCCCGTACGAGCGCGCGCGACCGCCGCCACTGCGTACCGAGCAACACCGCCGCGCCGATCAGGCCGACGATCTCGGCCACCTCCGCCATCACCTGCTGCGTGCCGGTGAGCGTCTCCCGGAAACCGAAGAGCCCGACCGCGACCGACAGGTAGAAGCCGGCGAGGGTGGCCACGCTGAACCCGAGCGCGAGGAACGCGACCACCCAGTGCCGGACGGCCACCACCCCGACGCCGATCAGCAGGCCGGCGATCGCGTTGACCATGAACAGCAGGCCGATCACCGGAATGCTGCCAAATCCGCCGAAGTAGAGCGCTAAATGTACGTCGGCCGACATCAGCACACCGGCCGCCGTGAGGCCCCGAACGATGCCGTCGGTGGTGCCGACCCCAGTCGGCACCGTTCTCGTTGTCGTCATATCCACGTACACGGAACAGCGGTCCGCGCGGTTCACTGAACCATTTCGCCGCCGGCTCCGTGTCTGTTTGGGTAGGCAGTTCCCCGTTCGGAACGAGAGGCACCCGAAGAATGACTGACAGCGACCTGTCCCGCCGCAAGATGCTCGCCAGCACCGCAGTGGCCGTCGGCGGCACCGCCGTCCTCGCGGCCTGCGGCTCCAGCCCGACCGCTGGTACGGCCACGCCGACCGCCGGAAGCGGCACCAGCGCGCCAGCCGCGGGCGCCACCTCGGCACCGGCCGGCGGCGCCGTGCTCGCCAAGCTTTCGGACGTGCCGGTCGGCCAGGCCATCTCGTCGAAAGACGACGACGGCAAGCCGATCTGCATCGCCCAGCCGACGGCCGGAACGGCGGTCGCGTTCAGCGCCATCTGCACCCACATGGGCTGCACGGTCGCGCCTGCCGGCAAGCAGCTCAACTGCCCTTGCCACGGCTCGCAGTACGACGCGTTCACCGGCAAGGTGCTCGCCGGCCCGGCCCCCAAGCCGCTGCCCGCGGTCGACGTACATGTCGCCGGCGGCAACGTCGTCTACGGGAAATCCTGACCCCGTTAGATGGTTTTGGCGCGGCCGGCGTAGAGGGCGATCACCGTTTGTACGAGCGCGCACGCGGTTAGTGCGATGAGTGCGGGGATCCAGCTGTCGGCGGCGGAGCGGATGGCGCCGAAAGCGATCGGGCCGGCCGCCGCGATCAAGTAGCCAATCGACTGGGCCATCCCGGACAACGCCGCCGCACCAGCTGGGTTCGCCGCCCGCAGGCTGAAAAACGACAGGGCGGTGACCAGGCACGCACCGGCGCCGAGGCCGGCCAGGGTCAACCAGACCAGGGCCGCGCTCGGCGCGACCAACAGGCCGACATAGCCCGTCGCGCAGGAAACCGAGGCGAGCGCGGCGAAAGCTCGCTGACTGCGCATCTTGCGCAGCAGCAGCGGGCCGACGACGTACGCGATCAGCGACACCGCCTGGTAGTAGAACAACAGAAATCCGGAATGTACGGCGGTGTATCCGGCGCTGGTCAGAAAACTCGGCAACCAGCCGATGCAGACATAGAATCCGAGCGACTGCAGCCCCATGAAAAGGGTGACCTGCCAGGCCAAAGCCGAGCGCCACGGCGTACGAGCGGTGGCCGCTCCGATGCCGGCGGCTTGGACGGCACCGGATCGCCACTGCGGGATCCACAGCGCTATCGCCAAAACTGTGAGGACGACCCAACACCCGAGCGCGAGTCGCCAGCCGCCAGCGAACGCGGCCGCGATCGGCGCGGCCACCCCGGAGCCGATCGCGGCGACGCCGGACATCGTCGCCGCGTAAATCCCGGTGATCAGGGTGATCTCGGTCGGGAAATGGTGTTTCACCACGCTGGGCAACAAAACGTTGCCCGCCGGAATGGCCACGCTCAGCACGATCGTACCGGCGAAAAGAGCCACCACCGACGGCGCCGAACGCAACAGCAGTCCAGCGGCCAGCGCGAAAAGTGCGAACCCGAGGACGCGCTCAACCCCGCACCGGCGACCGAGCGTGGCCAAGGGCACTGACGACAGGCCAAAAGCCAGCAACGGCGTCGAATTGAGCAGACCGAGCAGGTTGGCCGGCAGCCCGACGTCCGTCGAGATGTTCGACAACACCGGGCCGACCGACGTCAACGGTACGCGTAAATTGGCGGCCAGCAACAAAACCCCGGCCAGCAGCAGGACAATTCGCCATCGTGAGGTTGGCTCGGCCGTCAGCTCGGGAGCCGGGAGCAAGGTCAGCCCTCGACGAAGAGATCCGTCGCGAGTTCCGTGCCGCCGCCGTATTTCGACAGGTCGGTGATGCCGGCTTCGGCCAGCACATCGGTGTCGATATACGTGTTCCCGGTTGCTTCGGTGGACGGCCGGGACAGGATCTCCACGGCCGCGTCCGCGACGATTTCCGGCGTCCGCGAGCGGGCCATCGCCTCGTCGCCGCCGAGCAGGTTCTGCACCGCGGCGGTGGCGATGATGGTCCGCGGCCACAGGCAGTTGGCGGCGATCTTGTCGGACTGGAATTCGGTCGCCCAGCCCAAAGTCAGCAGGCTCATGCCGTATTTCGACAGCGTGTAAGCCGGATGACCGCCAAGCCACTCGGGTTTTAGCCCAATCGGCGGGGAAAGCGTGAGGATGTGCGGGTTGCTCGCGTTGCGCAGGTGCGGCACGCACGCGCGGGTCAGCAGGAACGTGCCGCGGACGTTCACCTGCTGCATCAGGTCAAAACGCTTCACCGGCAGCTCAACCGTGCCCAGCAGGTTGATCGCGCTCGCGTTGTTGACGCAGAAGTCGATGCCGCCAAAGCGCTGCACACCCTCGTCGATCGCGCGCTGCACGTCTTCCTCGGACCGTACGTCACCGACGACCGCGTGCGCGTGCCCGCCGGCGGCCTCGATTTCGGCGGCGGCGGTGTGCACCGTGCCCGGCAACCGCGGGTCCGGCTCGCCGGTTTTGGCGAGCAGCACCACGTTGGCGCCGCGCTTGGCCGCGCCGAGCGCGATCGCGAGGCCGATGCCCCTGCTGCCGCCGGACATCACCATCGTCCGCCCGGTCCAGTCCTGCTCCGGCATCGCAACCACCTTTCGACATGGCCAGGTCGTCATCCTTACTCACCAGTACGCCGACGGCTCAGACGAGTGGTGCACTTCACTGCTTACCACCTTCCGGTGACCACGCTCGTTCGTGACAGGCTTCGGGCAAGGAACGCAGATGAGGGAGGTCGTTGTGCCCGCTGTCCGCCTGCTGGCCACCGGTGGCACCATCGCGAGCCGGGCCGGCGCCAACGGCCGGTACGCCGCCGCTGGCGGCGCGGAGCTGCTTACCCACACCCCGCTCCCGGACGGCCTGGACGTGTCGATCCGCGATGTCGCGACGATCGCGAGCTTCGCGTGGAGCGAGACCGAGCTGCGTACGCTCCAGCGGCACATCGACGAGGCGCTGGCGGATCCAGACGTGGCCGGCATCGTCGTCACACACGGCACCGACACGATGGAGGAGGTGTCGTTCCTGGTCTCGCTCGGCCACGACGACCCGCGCCCAATCGTGTTCACCGGCGCCCAACGCACGCTCGACGACCCCGCCGCGGACGGCCCGGCGAACCTCTCCGACGCGCTCGCGCTGGCCGCGCACCCAGCCGCGCGCGACCGTGGCGTACTCCTGTGTTTCGACGGCCACGCGTTCGCGGCCCGCGGTGTCCGCAAGGTCGACACGCTCAGTACGCACGGTTTCGACGCGCCCGGCCGCGGCCCGGCACTGCGAGTCGCCGCCGGCCGGATCATCCCGCTGACCGCCGCGTCCAGGCCGCCGACACTGCCCGTCCCGACCGGTGTCCCGGTCCCCCGCGTCGACGTGATCCCGCTCTATCTGGGCGCCGACACGACCCTTTTCGACGCAGCCATCGGAGCCGGCGCGCAAGGCATCGTGCTCGCCGCTTTTGGTGCTGGCAATGCGAATCCCGCGATCCTGGAGGCTGTGCGAGCAGCCGTCGCGAACGGCGTTCCGGTCCTCGTCTGCTCCCGTGTCCACAGTGGACCGGTGGCGCCGCTGTACGGCGGAGGTGGCGGCGCGTCGCTGGCCGAGGCGGGCGCGATCTTCGGCGTCGATCTCAGCCCGTGGCAGGGCCGGATGCTGCTCGCCGCCGCCCTCGCCACCGGCGCGACCGACCTGCCCGGCACCGTCGACTCCTGGCTCCAGGGCGGCCTCACCCAGGGGTGAGCAGCGGGGCCAGGCCGTCGAGCGTACGAGCCATCGTGAATTCGAAGAGTTCGTCGAGGTTCAGGTCGAAGTCGGCTTCTTCGGTGACGCGGGCGAAAACTGGGTACTGCGGTCGCAGGATCACCCCCATTGCGTTGTCCTCCTGCACGTCCATCCACTGAAGACTGGTCATCCCGGTGTCCTGCTCGGCCTCGGCCTCCGGCTCCAGGTTGATCGCGATGGCGCGTACGCAGCTGAAAAGCATGATGTGCGTGGTGATCATGGTGTTCGGGTCCAGGCCGTGGCCATCGATCGCCCGCATCACCCATTCGACGTGGGTGGCCAGATGCGGGGCCGGCCGCGGCCGGGTGACCGAGATGACATGCGCGAGCCACGGATGCCGGCGACACATCGCCCACTGCGTACGCATCAACAGCTCCAGCTGCGCTCGCCAGCCCACTGGCGGGGTTGCCGGCAGGCTGGCCTGCGCGAAAGCAGCGTCGGCCATCAACAACTCCAGCTCCTCCCGGTTGCGTACGTGCCGATAGATAGACATCGTCGGCACACCCAGCTCGGTCGCGACCCGACGCATCGACAGCGCCCGCCGGCCCTCCGCGTCGGCGATCTCGATGGCGACCCGTACGAGGTTGTCCCGCTGGATCTCATGCGTCGACTCGGCGGCCCTGACCCGGCGTTTCGGCTGCGAAACCACGGTCCCCACCCGCGGCACCGCCTGCACGAGACCCTCCTGCCGCAGGGTGGCGAGCGCTTTGCTGGCGGTCACGATCGCGACTCCCCAGTCCTTGGCGATCTGCCGGGTCGCCGGCACCCGGTCGCCAGCGCGCAGCTCGCCGGCCACGATCTGCCGGCGGATGTCCGCCACGATCCGCTCGTACGGCTTCGGCTCCATGCCCTGTACTAGTACACGACCGTCGTCGTACCGGTCAACTGAGCCTCCTGACCTAGTACAGTTTGGATTTTTTTTCTTTGCTCTACCGAAAAACTAGCAGGCCCGACCGTTCTGTCGATACGGTGTACGCACTGACCCGTACGGCGTACAAATACTGGGGAGACCATCATGCGGAACACGACTGTGCTCATCTGCGGCGGCAGCATCGCCGGCCCCACGCTCGCCTACTGGCTGCACCGGCACGGCTTCGGTCCGACTGTCGTCGAGCGCGCTCCCGGTCTTCGGCCTGGCGGCCAGGCGATCGACATCCGTGGCACCGCGCTGGAAGTCGTCGACCGGATGGGCATCCTGGACGAGGCCCGGCAGGCCGCCACCCACCTGGCCGGCATGTCCTTTGTGGACGCCGACGGCACCGAGGTCATGCGCAGCACCGAAGCGACGCTGACCGGCGGAGTGATCGACAACCCGGACGTGGAGATCATGCGAGACGACCTGACCGGCCTGCTCTATCGGCAGACCAAGGACACCGTCGAATATGTCTTTGACGACACCATTACCGCGCTCGTAGAGGACGACAACGGCGTCACGGTCACGTTCGAGTACACGCCGGCTCGACGATTTGACCTGGTGATCGGCGCGGATGGTCTGCACTCAGCCGTACGTGCCCTGACTTTTGGTCCAGAGAAAGACTTCCTGACCGACCTCGGCACGTATCTCAGCGTCTTCAGCACCCCGAATTTTCTCGGTCTGGAGCACTGGGAAACCTTTCACCGGGACGGCGAGAAAATGGTTGGCTACTACACCGCCCGGCAGAACTCGGAAGCGCGCGGCATGTTCGGCTTCCGGTCCGAGCCAGTCGCGTACGACCGGCGGGACACTCGCCAGCAAATGCAGCTGGTCGAGGACACTTTTGTGGACACCGGCTGGGAAACGCAGCGGCTGCTGAAGGCGATGTGGGCGGCTCCGGACTTTTATTTCGACATGATGAGCCAGGTCAAGATGGACAGCTGGTCCAACGGCCGGGTCTCGCTCGTCGGCGACGCCGGCTATGCGGCTTCACCACTTTCCGGACAGGGCACCAGCCTTGCTCTGGTCGGCGCTTACGTCCTCGCCGCCGAACTCAAGGCCGCCGGCGGCGACCATCAGGCCGGATTTGCCGCGTACGAGTCAAAGCTGCGTTATTTCGTGGAGCAGAACCAAGGTCTGGTCAGCGCCGCGGACGGGCCGCCGGCGCCAGAGGTGCTGGCCGCGGCGGCCACTTCCCTCACTCTGGACTGAGCGCCGGAAGGCCGTCGATGCTGTACGAGTTCTTGGCAGTCATATACGCCTCGACCTCTTCGTTGTTCTTTCGCCCGAAATGACGGACGAGCAGGTCGCGATCCTCGACGTAGTCCAGCCGCGGCACGCTGAAACCGCACGAGTCGCTGACCCGATCGACCTCAACGTCGATAATGGCTCGTACGGCGTGCTGCGGCTGATCGAGGAAATGCTTCTGCAGGTCGGGAAAATCCACGTCATCAGGCAGCACGACACGGCCGTGGCCGTGCAGCCGTACGACGTTGGGCGGCCCGCTGAAGGCGCAGAACATCACCACGATCCGGCCGTTTTCGCGCAGGTGCGCGATGGTTTCGGCGCCACTCGCGACATAGTCGAGGTAGGCGACCCGGCGCTCGTCGAGCACCGCGAGCGTGCCCCGCATCCCCTTCGGCGACACGTTCACATGGCCGTTGGAGGCCAGCGGCGCGGTGCCGACGAAAAAGACCGGCTGATCGAGCACGAAGTCCCGCAGCCGGCCGTCAATTTTCTCGTGCAACTTCATAGCGACCATTGTGCCGGTACGGTGGCATTATTCACAGGGTAACGGCCATCACCTTCCACTTGCTGGGAAATCCGTTCGCGCCGGCGACCGGGCGCTGGCTACCGTACGAGCGTGGAATGACCCTCAGGCGACACTCGCGACCCGCGTCAACCGACGCTGGGTCTATTTCGTCGTGAGGAGACTCCGAGATGCTTTCTTTTGCTGACCTGATGCGGCGCGCCGAGGCCGACCCGGCCGTCGTCGGCGCGGTGCTCAGTGGTTCCAAAGCCCGTGACGGCATGGCGACCGAACATTCCGACTACGACGTCTACTTGATTATCGCGGACGGCGTCGAACCCGGTTGGCAGCCAGTGCGTACACCCGAACTCGACCTCGACTGGATGTCTCTGTCCGCGTTCCGCCGCTACGCGCTGCCTGGCGAGCCGGAAGACTGGGACCGCTATGCGTTCGTACACGCCAAAATCCTGATCGACCGGGCGGACATCGCGGCGATCGTGCACCGCAAGGCCCGGCTCACGTCAAAGGAAGCCCATAACCTGACCGCCGGCGCTTTGGACGCGTACATCAACTCTGCCTATCGTGCGGCCAAAAACCGCCGCGACGGGCGTACGCTCGCGGCGCATCTCGACGCGGCCGACAGCATCGCGCACCTGTTAACCGTGATCTTCGCGCTGCACCGCAGGGTTCGTCCCTTCAACAAGTTCCTGGAATGGGAGCTGCGCCGGCACCCGCTGGCGGCGCCGCGGTGGTCGGCGGACAACCTGTTGCCACGACTGGAAAACATCGTCCGCAACGAAGACGCGCCAGCCCAGCAGAGCCTCTTCGACGAGATCGAGGCGGCGACCAGGACCGAGTTCGCCAAGGTCCTGGACGGATGGGACGAGGACGGCGGCGAGTCGGACCTGACGCTGCTTCGCTCGCATGGCACGGTAGAAGCCAGCTGACGGAAGAGGGAGAAATGGCGCTGCACCAGGGTGGACAGAGGCCGGAATCGTCGCGGCACACGGTGAATCCGATGCTCACCGAAGCCTCGCCGGCGATCAGCGAGGACATCCAGCTGCCGTACGCGAGCCTGCCGGACGGGCCGATCCCGCCGGAGGCGGCCTACCAGCTGGTCCACGACGAGCTGATCCTGGACGGCAACGCCAAGCTCAACCTGGCCACCTTCGTGACCACCTGGATGGAACCGCAGGCGGCCCGGCTGATGGCCGAGTGTGCGGACAAGAACATGATCGACAAGGACGAGTATCCGCAGACCGCCGAGCTGGAGCGCCGCTGTGTGGCGATCCTCGCCGACCTCTGGCACGCGGCCGACCCGACCACCACCATTGGCTGCTCGACCACCGGCTCGTCCGAGGCGTGCATGTTGGCCGGGATGGCGCTGAAACGGCGGTGGGCGGCCAAGGGGCTTAAGGGCAAGCCGAATCTGGTGATGGGCATCAACGTCCAGGTCTGCTGGGAGAAGTTCTGCAACTACTGGGAAGTCGAGCCCCGGTTCGTACCGATGGAAGGCGATCGATATGTCATCTCGCCGGCCGAGGCGGTGGCCCGCTGCGACGAGAACACCATTGGCGTGGTCGGCATTCTCGGCTCCACTTTCGACGGCAGTTATGAGCCGATCGCCGAGATCGCGGCGGCTTTGGACACTCTGCAGGAAAAGACTGGCCTGGACATTCCGGTGCACGTGGACGGCGCTTCCGGCGCAATGGTCGCGCCCTTCCTGGATCCGGGGCTGGAATGGGATTTCCGGCTGCCCAGGGTCGCGTCGATCAACACCTCAGGGCACAAGTACGGGCTGGTTTATCCGGGGGTGGGATGGGTGGTGTGGCGCGATCGCGAGGCACTGCCCGAAGAACTGGTCTTCCGGGTGAACTACCTCGGCGGTGAGATGCCCACCTTCGCGCTGAACTTCTCCCGGCCCGGCGCGCAGGTGGCCGCTCAGTACTACACGTTTTTACGGCTGGGCCGGGAAGGCTACCGGATTGTCCAGCAGGCATCGCGGGACATCGCGATGGATTTGGCCGCCAAGATCGCGCACCTCGGCCCGTTCCAGCTGCTGACCCGCGGCGACCAGCTGCCGGTTTTCGCCTTCACCACCCAGCCGGACGTGACCGCGTTCACGGTTTTCGACGTGTCGCGGCGACTCCGCGAACGCGGCTGGCAACTACCGGCTTACACCTTTCCGGAGAACCGTACGGATCTCGCGGTCCTGCGAGTGGTCGTCCGCAACGGTTTCTCCGCCGCGCTCGCCGACCAGTTGGTCGCCGACATCAAGCGACTACTGCCCGAACTGCAGGCGCAGACCACTCCCGTACGCGCCAACGCCAGCTTTCATCACTAAAGCTCAACCTTCGTAGAAAGCGGCCAGGCAGGAGGCCAGCAAATACGGGTCGGCGGCGCCACAGAGTTCGCGGGCCGAGTGCATCGACAGCGCCGCGACGCCGATGTCGACCGTACGAATGCCCACCCCGGCGGCCGTGCTCGGGCCGATCGTGCTGCCACACGGCTGCCGGTTGTTGGACACGAAAATCTGCCATGGTACGCCCGCTTTTTCGCAAGTGGTCGCGAAAAGTGCCCGACCGTTGGCGTCTGTGGTGTATCGCTGGGTGGCGTTCACCTTGAGCATCGGGCCGCCGTTGGGCACCGGCTGATGGTTCGGCTCGTGCTTTTCCGGATAGTTCGGGTGCACTGCATGGCCCATGTCCGCCGAGATACAGAACGAACCGGCGAGCGCCCGGGCCTCGTCGTCGTACGACCCGCCGCGGCTGTGCACGAGCCGACGCAGGACCGTCAGGAGCAGGGGGCCTTCGGCGCCGGTGTCGGACTTGCTGCCGATCTCCTCGTGGTCGTTGGCGACCATCACCGGGATCGAGTCGCCGTTGCCGACCGCGGAAATCACCGCGGCGACAGAGGCGTGTACGGACACCAGATTGTCCATCCGGGGCGCCGCCAACAGCTCGCCGTCGCGGCCGAGGTAGGCCGGCGGCTGCACGTCGTGGGTCATCAGATCCCAGCCGAGCACGTCCTCGGCGGCGACGCCCGCGTGCTTGGCCACGTACGCGATGAGCTCGCCATCTGTCGGCGTACCGAGGCCCCACACCGGCTCGAGGTGGGTTTGCGGGTCCAGCGTCAGCGCTTCGTTGGTCGACCGATGCAGGTGGATCGCCAGCTGCGGGACCCGCAGGAACGGCTGTTCGATGTGGACGAGCCGTTGGCTGCCGTCGGCCAGCGCCAGCCGGCCGGACAGCCCGAGGTCCCGGTCCAGCCACGAGTTCCACAGCGGGCCGCCATAGACCTCGATGCCGACCTGCCGCCACCCCGCCCGGCCGGTGTCCGGGCGTGGCTTGATCCGCAGGTTGGGCGAGTCGGTGTGCGAACCGACGATCCGGAACGGCGTGTGCGCCGGCGCGCCGTCGGGCACCCACCACGCGACCAGCGTGCCGCCCCGGATCAGGTAGTGACCGCCCGGCTCGGTGGGGAAGGCGTCCGTCTCGGCGGTTTCCGTGAAACCGGCCGTGACCAGCTGTTTCGCGGCGTTCGCCACGGCGTGGTACGGCGACGGACTCGCCTGGATGAAGCGCATCAGGTCGTCGGTGTGGGTACGGTCGAACCTCGGTTCAGTCACGAATTCGATCCTAAGAACTTGACGGACACGGCGACAGGCCGGCTGCGGTCAGCCGGAAAACGGCCTCCCCCTCCTTAGACTCATAACGGACGAATCGCTATCAAACGGATCCCTGTCGCTCGTCGAGGAGGCCCGGATGCCGAACGTGAGCCGCCGAACAGCTCTGCGGCTGGGCACCGTCAGCGCCGCCAGCACCGTGCTCGCCGCCGGTGGCGGCGCGTACGCGACCGGGAGCGCGCCAGCCGTCGGCACCCTGTCGCCATCGCCCACTCCGCCTGCCACGCCCACCCCATCGCCCAGCGCCGATCCGCACCGAGTCGCCGAGCTCGTGAAGGCGTCGTACGACACCGCGTCCGCACAGGCCGGCGGCACCTGGAACGCATACGTGTCGGTGGCCGGCACCCCGGCACCTGCAATAGCTGCGGTCGATGTCGGGTCAGATGCTGTCGTCGAGGCGTACAGCATCAACAAACTCGCCGTCGCGACGGCGGTGCTCGACAAGGTCGATAAGGGCACCCTCAAGCTGGACGCGAAGGTCGATGTCACCGCCGACATCGTCATCCCGGACGGCGACGGCATCTTCCGCCTCGACGGCGCCTACCCCAGCAACGTGACCGTCGGGCACGCCCTCTCCGCGCTGCTCACGGTGTCCGACGACACCGCGGTCCGGCTCTGCGGACTGGTGTGTACGGCTTCCGAGATCAACGCCACGATGACCGCGAAAGGCTTCCCGCACACCCAGGTCACACCGGCCGCCGACCCGCACCGGTTCTTCCTTGGCAAGACCACCCCGAAAGAGGCGCACGACCTGCTGCAGGCCCTGGCCACCGGCAAACTCCTCGCGGCCGCTTCGACCAGCTACCTGCTGACGATCCTGCGCTCCCCGATCGCGTACACCGACGGCATCCGGCTGAACATGTCGACCACCGAGCGGCTGCGAGTCGCCAGCAAGGTCGGCTCCCTGAACAGCGGCCGCAACGAAGCCGGCGTGATCTTCACCGCCGGCGGCCAGCCAGCGCTCACGTACGCGATGTTCGCCACCAGAGACGGCGACAACACCAACTTCGGCCCAACGCACCCGCTCATCCACGCCCGTACGCTCATGGGCCGCCAGTTCTACGACGCCGTCGCTCCCTCGTCAAAACCCTGACCGGACTGGCTAAGTGCCCTTTTCGTCCGATTCGACGAAATGGGGGTGACGTTCTGGAGCGGCAAATAGGGCATTCCTTCCCCTGAATGTCGCCTTCGTACGTAACCAATTCGTCAGATCAATGACGAGCAACTGTCGTACCGGTGTGCTTGGGTGGAGTTCATGACTAACCTCATCCACCGGGATGCGGCTACCCCGACGCTGCGGAACCGCACGGTTTCCCGCATCACCGACGCCGAGGTGTATGTCGCATCCACCTGCTTCAAGACCGGTCCACCAGCGCTTCTGGGCATCGAGCTCGAATGGATTCTGCATGATCGGGACAACCCCGCGACAGCGATCGGGGTGGAGCGGCTCACCGCCGCACTGGGTCCACACACGCCGACCAGCATCGCTGTCAACAGCCCCGCAACAGCTCTCCCGGCAGGCTCTTTCGTCACAGTCGAGCCAGGCGGCCAGATCGAGATCAGCACTCAGCCGTACCACGGGCTCACCGAGTGCATCGCCGCCACCACTGCCGACGCCACCTACCTCCGGCACCTGCTCCGCGACGCGGCCATCGAACCATCCGGTGCGGCCGTCGACGAGTATCGGCATCCTCAGCGCATCCTTCGTACGCCGCGCTATGCGGCCATGAATCACCATTTCGACTCGTACGGGCCCGATGGCGTGGGCGGGATGTGCTCCACCGCGGCCGTTCAGATCTGCGTCGATACCGGGTTGACGTCTCGGGAACGGTGGTGGTTGCTACACCTGATCGGGCCGCCGCTGGTGGCCGCCTTCGCGAACTCGCCGCGGTTCGCGGGCCGCGACACCGGCTGGAAGTCCACCCGGCGCAAGCTGTGGTCGGGCGCCGACCCCGGTCGGACCAGCCAACCCGATCTCGCGCTGGAGCCAGCGGCCGGTTATGCCCGGTATGCGCTGGACGCCCAGGTCATCGCCATCCGCGGGGACGGATCCGACTGGAGTCCCCCGGGCCCGCTGACCTTCGCCGACTGGATCGCCGGCAAGCATCTGCCGGCGCCGACGTACGACGACCTGGACTATCACCTCTCGACGCTGTTTCCGCCGGTCCGGCCGCGCGGCAGCCACCTGGAGGTGCGCTATTTGGACGCCCAGCCAGGCGACGGTTGGGTGGTGCCGCTGGCGGTGCTTTCGGCGCTGCTGGACGACCCGATCGCGGCGGACGTGGCGGCCGGCGCGGCCGAGTCCGTGTCCGGTCTTTGGTCCCAAGCCGCTCGGTACGGGCTGGCCGACCCGGCCATCGGAACCGCGGCGATCGCGATCCTGGACGCTTCGATTGGGGCTCTGCGGCGGACAAACGCCGATGCCGCGATCGTCGAGCGAGTCGAGGACTTCTTCCAGACGTACACCGTCAAGGGGCGATCCCCCGCCGACGACACCCTCTCACCGGAGGTTTCCCGATGACGCCCACCGGCGCCACGAACCTGAAGCAACACATCGCCGACGAGCTGACCCGGAGCCGGCAGCGGACCCAGCTGCTGACCGACGCCGTCGACGAGTCCGACCTGACCGCGCAGCACTCGCCGTTGATGTCCCCCCTGGTCTGGGATCTCGCACACATCGGCAACCAGGAAGAGCTTTGGCTGGTACGGGACGTGGGCGGTCGCGACCCACTGCGGGAGGACATCGACCACCTTTATGACGCGTTCCAGAACGCCCGGGCGGACCGGCCGGCGTTGCCGCTGCTCGGCCCCGGCGAGGCTCGCGGTTATGTCGGGGACGTACGCACGAAGGTGCTGGATGTCTTGGACAGCACCGATGTTGGCGTGGACACGGCCCGCCGGCTGGTACGGTCCGGCTTCGCTTTCGGGATGATCGTGCAACACGAGCAGCAACACGACGAGACCATGCTGGCGACCCACCAACTGCGGGCCGGCGAGCCGGTCCTGAGCGCGCCGGCGCCACCGCACCCGACCGGCGGTGCCGCGCACTCGTACCCGTCGCAGGTTTTGGTCCCAGCTGGTCCTTTCACCATGGGGACCAGCGTCGAGCCCTGGGCGCTGGACAACGAGCGGCCGGCTCACCAGATCGACGTGCCCGCTTTCTGGATGGACACTTTTCCCGTCACCAACGCCGAATACATCGGCTTCCTCGCCGCCGGTGGCTACGACGACCCACGCTGGTGGTCGGCAGCCGGGTGGGATCACCGGATGGCCGCCGGGCTGTCCGCGCCGCTTTTCTGGGAACGGGACGGACAACGCTGGCTGCGCCGGCGGTTCGGGCAGGTGGAACCCGTGCCAGCGGATGAGCCGGTGCTGCACGTTTCCTTCTACGAAGCCGAAGCTTTCGCGGCCTGGGTGGGCAAGCGGCTGCCTTCCGAGGCGGAGTGGGAAAAGGCCGCTCGGCACGACCCCGCGTCGGATCGATCTCGGCGTTATCCGTGGGGTGACGACGATCCGAGCGCCGCGCACGCGAACCTCGGCCAACGCCATCTCCAACCGGCCACGGTCGGCGCGTACCCACAGGGCGCGTCCGCCTATGGCGTCCAGCAAATGATCGGTGACGTGTGGGAATGGACTTCCTCACCGTTGGCTCCCTATCCCGGTTTCACCGCCTTCCCGTATAAGGAGTATTCGGAGGTCTTCTTCGGTACGGACGACTTCCGCATCCTGCGCGGCGGCTCGTTCGGCACCGACCTCGCGGCCTGCCGGTCGACGTTCCGGAACTGGGACTTCCCTATTCGACGGCAGATCTTCACCGGATTCCGCTGCGCCCGGACGGCGACACCGGCCGAGATTTCCTGACCGTGTGCCGACATCTGGCATACCTGGGCCCACCGGTCACCCTGTCGTCGCTGCTTCTGGAGCCGACGTACGGGCTGCACCGGCAGGCCTGGGCACCGCGGCGAGTGCTCGGCACCGCGACCGTCAACGTGGACGGTTTCGGGGTCGGCTGGTACGGCCCTGACGGTGTGGGCCGCTATCGACGGGCCGTTCCGATGTGGACGGACACCTCCTTCCCGTCGCTGGCTTCGTCCTTGCGATCGCCGGCCGTGCTGGCGGCCGTACGATCGGCATCCGAGGGCATGCCTGTCTCCGATGGCGCCTGCGCTCCTTTTTCTTCCGGGCAGTGGCTTTTCAGCCACAACGGGATCGTGCACGGCTGGCCGGAGTCCTTGGAAAAGCTCGCTTCCACGGTGCGTACGGCCGACCTCATGACGCTGGACGCGCCGACCGACGCGGCGGTTTTGTGGGCGCTCGTAAGCCAACGCCTGGTTTCCGGTGACAGCCTCGATTTTTCGCTGGCGACTGTGGTGAACGACGTACGCGCGACCGCCACCGGCCGTCTCAATCTCCTGCTCACCGACGGTGAGCGGATCGCCGGCACCCGGTGCGGCGAGTCGCTTTACTACCTCCGCGGCGACGATTTCGTGGTGGTCGCCTCCGAACCGTACGACGACTCTCCACAGTGGACCGAAGTGCCAGACGCGACCGTGGTTACCGCGACCACCGACGGCGTCACGCTGCGCTCACTTGACTCTTATTCCTGAGGGAGCATTTTTCATGTCCGACCGTTTCACGCTGGACAGCCACCTGCCCGAGGACTACTTGGCCACCGCGCTGGCCGCGGACGTACGCGCCGGCCTGGGCGCTACCCCGAAAACGCTGCCGCCAAAGTGGTTTTATGACGAGCGCGGCAGCGAGCTTTTCGACCAGATCACCGAATTACCGGAGTACTACCCGACCCGCACCGAGCGGGAACTGCTGCGTACGCATTCCGGTGACGTCGCCGTGGCCTGCCCGGCCGACACGCTGGTCGAGCTCGGATCGGGGTCGTCCGAGAAGACCCGGCTGCTGCTGGATGCCCTCGACAAGGCCGGCACGCTGCGCCGCTATGTGCCGGTGGACGTGAGCCCGGGCGCGCTGATCCCGGCCAGCGAGGCTTTGCTGGCCGACTACCGGGAGCTGGAAGTTCACGGCCTGATTGCCGATTTCGAGAAACATCTCGACCATCTGCCCGACGCCGACCGGCGGATCATCGCTTTTCTGGGCGGTACGATCGGAAACCTGACGCCCGCGCAGCGCGCTGACTTCCTGTCGGGCATCCGCGCCGGAATGGGGCCGGCCGACAGTTTCCTGCTCGGCACCGGCCTCGTCATCGACCCGGCCATCCTGGTCCCCGCGTACGACGACGCCGCCGGGGTGACCGCGGAATTCAACAAGAACGTCCTGCACGTCATCAACCGCGACCTGTCCGCGGACTTTGACATTGACTCTTTTGAGCACGTCGCGGTCTGGGATTCGGTCAATGAATGGATCGAAATGCGGCTGCGATCGCGTACCGACCAGCAGGTCCGGATCGCCGACCTGGATTTGTCGCTGACCATCGCCGCCGGCGAGGAGATTCGTACCGAGATCTCGGCGAAGTTCCAACGCGCCGGCATCGAGGCCGAGTTGGCCGCCGCCGGCTTCACCGTCACCCACTGGTGGACCGACCCCGACCAGCGCTTCGCGCTTTCGCTCTCCGAACCAGCCTGATGCCGTACGGACCGGCCCACGCGGCCGGTCCGTACGCCCCGGAGTTAGTTAGTAGATGTTGCCGTAGCGGATCGGGGTGAAGCTGTTCACCTGCGAGGCCTTCCACAGCCGCTGCTCGGCCTTGTGGCCGGTGTTGTACTCCTCGTAGACCCACGCCTGGCCGCCGTTGCCCCACTTGACGAACAGCGCCACGTGGTTGAAGCCGCCGCTGCGGTGCCAGAGCGCGTCACCCGGGGCGAGGCTGCCGCGGCTGATGTTGTTGGTGACGCCGCGAATGTCCGCGGTCGTACGCGAATAGGACAGGCCCCAGGCCATCGACACGTATCCCGAACAGTCCGTCCGGTAGTTGCCGTTGCTGTTGGAGTAGCAGGCGTTCTGGTTGTAGGGCACCTTGTTCAGCCACGACTGGGCGCGGCTGATCACCTGGCCGCGGCTGAGCCGCTGGTTCGACGAGTACTTGCCACACATCTTGGTCGGCGCGGCCTGTGCGACAGACGTACTCACGAACAGGAACGCGACCCCGAGCAGGAGCGCGATCAGCGCTGGCGCGATCTTCTTAGCGGTCACCGAAAAGCCACCTTTCCCGAATTTTGCTGACAACGGTGACCTTGCGGCAAGTACGGTGGGAATCTGTGGCGAAAGGTGTCGCTACGCTGTCGCCACACTCACGCACACGACCTCGGGGGCAGCAGCGGTGACAGCGACCAGCACGCAGGGCAGCGAGCGGCCGCGGATCGCCAGCTGGCAGCAGCTGGGCGCCCATCTCAAGACCGTCCGCACCCACCAGCAGCGGACCCAGACCAGCGTCAGCGTCCGAGCCGGCTCGCACCGGCAGCCGATCCGCCGGGAGCGGATCTCCGAGATCGAGAACGCCCGCCGCGATCCGCCGAGCGAGCATGAGCTGTGCGCCATCCTGACCGCGCTGCAGCTGCTGCCGGCGGACGTACAGTGGCTGCAGGGCGTACGAGCGTCGCTTGCCGAGGTTCCAAGCCCGCCCGAACCGCCTCGCCGGCATCGCTGGCGATGGATCGCGCTCCTCGCGGCCGGCACGGTCGTGGTCGTCGTCGCTGCCTTGGTCTTCGTCTTTCGTGGTCCCTCGTCAGGCACGATTCCGCCGGTTCGGGAGGGTGCCTTCGCGAACCGCTTCGTCCAGATCCTCAACGTGCGCTCGGGCAAATGCCTCGACAAGACCGACCAGGACAACCGCGCCGGCGCGCGGGTGATGCAGTGGTCCTGTTGGGGAGCGGACAACCAGGAGTGGAACCCGGCGCGTGACGGGGTCCCGAACCTGCAGCACGACACCGGCAGCTGGCTCGTCCTGACGCTGGCCAACACCGACCCGGACGCCAGTCTTCAGGTGTCGCCGTACCAGTCGGTCGCACCTGGTCAGCTGTTTTCGGCTCGGTCCAACGGGCCTTCTCAGGGCTGGCACTACCTGACGCTGCGCGCGGTGGATTCGGGGAACTGCCTGGCCGTACGCGACTCGTCGCTCGAAGACGGCGCCGGTGTCGTCGCGATGGCCTGCACCGGCGGTCCAGAGCAGACCTGGCGGATTCGGGCCGTCTGATCCTTGCATTGTTGTCGCGACAACTGTTATAGTTGTCGCGACAACAAGAACGAGGAGCTGGCAATGTACGAGATCAAGGCCGAGATGACCATCGATGCCGACCTGCACGCGATCTGGGAGGTCGTCACCGACGTGGCCAACTGGCCCTCCTGGGACCCGCACGAGGAAGGCGCCCGACTCGACGGCACCTTCGCCGTCGGCACCACTGGCTGGTCCAAACCGCACGGCGGCCCGGCCACCGAATGGACCATCACCGAGGTGGTCGAGCAGCGCAAATGGTCGTCGGAATGCCCACTGCCAGGCGGAAAACTCAGCGGGGACAACCTCTTCGAGTCGGTCGACGGCGGGGTGCGGTGCACCAAGATCGTGCACGTACGCGGACCCTTGGTGCCGCTTTTTCGGTTCTATTTCGGCAAACGCATTCGTACGGACATGCTCAAAACGTTTGCCGCCCTGGAAAAAACCGCACGGGACAAGGCCCGCACCTGATGACCGACAGCGACTCCGGGCCGATGCTGTCGCCGGGGTTTTGGCTGCATCACGCGGCGCTGACCTGGCGAGCCGCACTGGACGCCGGACTGCGCCCGCTCGGCCTCACGCCGACCCAGTTCATGCTGCTCGCCTCGGCGGGCTGGTTGGAGCACGTGGCCGGTCCGCCCACCCAGCAGGCGGTCGCCGAACAGGCCGGTGCGGATCGGATGATGACCTCGAAAATCGTCCGCGCATTGCAAGAGCGCGCCCTGCTGGAGCGACGTACGGACCCAACAGACGCCCGCGCCGTACGCCTCAGCCTCACCCCCGCCGGCCGCGCGCTCGTCCGACAGGCGACCGAGGTCGCCCGCACTCTGGATACCAAGTTTTTCGGCCCCCACGCGACAAAAATGCGGACGACGTTGCGTACGATCGCGGAAACCAGATCCGCATAGTCACCCTCACGCGGGTCGCGTCCGGATGCCCTCGACGACGAGGTCGACCGTCTGGACGAAGTCCCGCTCCGGCGATGGCGCCGCATCCTCGACCGCCCACCGGTAGACAACACCAAGGTAACCGTCGATCAGCAGCCGACCAACGGCCCTCGGGTCGACGTCCGGCCGGATCTCGCCGCGCTGCTGCCCGACCTCGATGGCCGCGCTGAACAGGTCGCTGGTCGCGTAGTAGTCCGGCCGGAGCAGCGCGCCGGACTGCAGCGTCGCGCGGCTCAGCGCCCTGGTCAGTTCGGGATGGGCGTCGAACCAGGCAACTTCCGTACCAACCTGCTCACCGCCTCCGACTACAGCGCCGAGTTGCCCGCGTACGCGGCGACCGTCGGCGCGACCCGCGAAATGGTCAGGCGCAACGACGGCCGACAGTTGGGCGATCCAGCCAAGGCAGCGGACGCCATCCGGGCCGCCCTCGACGCGCCCCACCCGCCCTTACATCTCGCTCTCGGCGCGGACGCCGTCGACGCGATCCGCGCGCACACGACCGATCTCACCGCCGAACTGGACGCCTGGGAACACCTTGCCAGGGACACGGCCTTCACCAACGAAGAGGAAAAACCATGACGACATCCACTGTCGACAACGCAACCATCGCCCGCGAGTTCTTCCGCCTACTGTCGGAAAAGGACATCACGGCCTGGGGTGACCTGTGGCACCCCGAAGCAGTGATCACCGTCCCCTACCCAGCCGAAGGCTTCCCCACCGAGATCCGCGGCAAGGCCGAGATCGTCGGCGGTTTCCACGGCCTGATGGCCAACTTCGACCTCTTCCAGGCCAACCTCACCGGCGTATATCCAGCCGCCGACTCCGACGCGGTCTGCGTCGAATACCGCAACGTGGCGCGCCTGCGCAACGGCGTGGAGTACACCAACGACAACATCGCCGTCTTCCGCTTCCGCGACGGCCTGATCAGCGAGTATCACGACTATTTCGACCCACGCCGCTTTCAGGTCGTCGTCGACGCCCTCCCCAAGGACTGAAGGGGCCAGAACACGATGACCACCACCGACCGACATTGCTTGCCACGACGCTAAACCGCCAGGACGATCTTTGCGCGGGTACGGTTGGTCTCGCCAAGTTCGTACGCTTTGGCGGCCTCCTTCACGGGAAGGACGTGTTCCACCTGGACACGGAGCGGCCTGGTCGAACAGTTCCGTTAGTTCGGTTTTTCGGCGAAAACGCGGAAACCATGCGGGCAGCGCTGCGCGGGATCGCGGCCGCTCGAGGTGATCTGTAGCGCCTTGACAGCGCCCGATTAGCGATGGAAACTATGGAAACGGAAATAGTTTCCTCAGTTTCGGAGGCGAGACCGTGACCGGCAGAGTGGCGTTGGTGACCGGGTCCAGCAGCGGCATCGGTGCGGCCACCGCGCGCCTGCTGGCCGCCCGCGGGATGCGAGTGGTGGTCAACTATCTGCACAGCGAGGCGGCTGCGCATGAGGTGGTCGCCGGCATCGAAGCCGCCGGCGGCCAGGCCATCGCCGTGCAGGCGGACGTACGCGACCCGGCGGCCGTCGACGCCCTTGTCGAGCGCGTACGACAGACATGGGGCGGCATCGACGTTCTGGTGCACAATGCCCTTACCCCGTACGCGATCAAGCCCTTCCGGGACATGACGTGGGAAGAACTCGGCGGCAAGCTCGACGACGAGATGCGCGCCGCTTTCGTGGTCACCAAAGCGGTCCTACCGGCCATGACCGAACAGCACTGGGGACGCGTCATCTTCCTTGGCACCGGTCTGTCCCGCCGGCCCCGCGCGGACATGATCGCGTTGGGTACGGCCAAAGCCGCGCTCACCCAGTTCGGCCGCTACGTCGCCCAGGAGCTCGGCCCGCAGGGCATCACGGTCAATGTGGTGGAACCCGGCCCGGTCGCCGAAACCAGGATCTCGCACGTACTCGACGACCAACAGACCCGGCGGCAAGTGGCCGCCACCCCGGTGGGCCGGCTGGCGCTGCCCGCCGATGTGGCCCAGGCGGTCGCCTTTTATGCCAGTGAGGACAGCGGTTTCATGACCGGCACCACCGCCGCGGTCAACGGCGGAATGGACATGTTCTAAACATGAACACCATCGATCTCGCGTACGTCGGGCGGGGCCTGCACGAGGAACTGGCCGCCTATATCGCCGACCAGGAAGGCTTTTACGCCGATGAGGACGTACGGGTCGCCTTGCACGACGGTTGCACCTGGAGTGAGGAGCGGCTGCGCGGCTGCGCCACCATCGGGCTCGGCCGGGCCCTGCTCTCCCGGCTCTCCAGCGGCACTCCGTGGGTCGCGCTCACCGTCAACACCCACCGCCCGCTGTTCTGGTTCCTCGCCCGCCCCGGCCTCACCTCGCTGACCGACCTGGCCGGCCGGCGGCTCGCCGTACACGCCCCGCACACCGCACCCGGCTGCTTCGCCCGGATCGTGCTGCGGCGGGCCGGCCTGGACCCCGACCGTGACCTCCACACGGTCGTACGGGCGCCAGGCGATTACGGCATGGACCTGCGCCACCTCCGCGACGGGACTGTCGACGCGGCTTTCGTCGGCAGCACCATGGCACCGGAGGCGGTGGCCGCCGAGTTCGGCTGGCAGGTGCTGGCCTGGGTCGGCGACCACTTCCAGATCCCAACCGTGGGCCTCGCCGTCGACACCACCCACATTCGGCCGGACGATCCCGCCGTGCAAGCCGTCGTACGGGCGCACCGACGCGCGGTGCGGGTGATCCACGACGACCCCGACACCACCCTGCGGCACCTCGAAACGTTCCTCGGCGGCCACACCGCGGACGAGATCCGAGCCCACTACGAGCGGTTCATCGCACCGTATTTCCGGCCCGGCGGCCAGGCCGACCTCTCGATCGGCGACGCCGCGATCACCGCGGTCGCCACCGAACTCGGGGTCCCCGCCACCATCGCCGCCGCTGACTTCTACCGCACCCAGTCAGCGGTCACGTAGGATGAGGATTCGGTTTACAAAGCCAACACGATCTTGCCGCGCGTACGATTCGTCTCGCCGAGTTCATGAGCTTTGGCCGCATCTTCGAGTGCGAACACCTGGTCCACGTGCACCCGCAACTTGCCGTTATCGATCAGCGCCGCGTAGTTCTCCAGGTCCGTGCCCACTGGCGCCACATAGAAGTCCTGGAATCGAACGCCACGAGCAGTCGCTTGCTCTTCGGTGACATCGAGACCGGGACCGGCAACGTGCAGGAAAAGACCACCTGGCCTGAGAGTTCGCAGCGAGCGTACGGAAGCCGCGCCGCCGGCGTTCTCCACGACCACGTCGATGTCGCGCAACTCGCTGATGTCGGTCGTCGTGTAGTCGATGACCTCGTCGGCGCCGAGATCGCGGACGAAATCGGCGTTGACAGCGCGGGCGGTGCCGATGACGTACGCGCCGCCCAGCTTGGCGAGCTGTACGCCCATATGTCCGACGCCACCGGCCGCGGCCTGGATCAGCACCCGGCGGCCCTGCAGCGAGCCGGCGACCGCAAGCGACTGACCAGCTGTCAGAACCGCCGTAGGGATCGCCGCAGACTGCACGTAGTCGAGGGTTTTCGGTTTGAGGGCGAAGGTTTCCGCGGGGGCGACCAGGAATTCGGCGTACGCACCGGCATTCGGGAACGGGAGTCCGTAAACCTCGTCGCCGGGCTGAAAACGGGTGACGCCCTCGCCAAGCTCCTCGACGACGCCGGCGGCATCCAGGCCGAGGACGAACGGCGGTTCGCCGAAGAGCGGGACGAGACCAGACCGGATCTTCCAGTCCGCCGGGTTGACTCCGGCGGCCCGTACCCGGACCAGGATCTGCCCGGCGGCCGGCCGCGGCCGGTCCAGGTCCACCGGTTGCAGGACGTCAGATCCACCAAAGGCTTGCTGGCTTATCGCACGCATCAAAACGCTCCAAGATGATCGGCAAGAGGTTGCTCAGTTATCTTCGGTGCGCTTGGGCACTCTTGTGAAGAAGGCACCTTGGTGATATCCAGGTACCTTATGGATACCGTTGCTGAGCAGGACTGGAAGCGCTCAGCCGACCTGGTCGGCCAATATCTGAGCGTCTGTCCGGCGCGTACGATCGTGGAAGTGCTCGCCAACAAGTGGACCATGCTGGTGATGAGCACCTTGCAGCTCAACGTCGAGCCCATGCGTTTCAACGAGCTTCGCCGGCGGCTTCAGGGACTCACCCAGAAGGTCCTAACGCAGACGCTGCGTACGCTGGAACGAGACGGCCTGGTGACTCGTACGGTCTATCCGACCATGCCGCCACGCGTCGAGTATTCGCTGACCAGACTGGGCCTGGGCGCCGCGGACCTGCTGCACGCGGTCGGGCACTGGGCCGACCTGAATGTCACCGAGATCCTGGCCGCTCGCACCGCGTACGACGAGCGGGCCAGCCGGCCACCGGAGCCAATCGGGAACTGACGGCAAAACGGGAGAAAACGAAACCTGACCACAAATATCGCGGGTCGGGTCTGCGCGGCCGAGCCGCGGAACGTAGGCTCTCCGGCGTGAATGACCGGCTGGTATGGATCGACTGTGAGATGACCGGCTTGGACACCGAGCATGACCAACTCATCGAAGTGGCTGCTCTGGTGACCGACTCGGACCTGACCATTCTCGGGGACGGTGTCGACGTGGTGATCCACGCCGACGACGCCGCCCTGGACTCGATGGTTGAGGTGGTGCACCAGATGCACCAGAAATCCGGGCTGACAGAGGAGGTACGGGCGTCCACCGTCACCCTCGCGGAGGCGGAGAAGCAGGTGCTCGACTACCTGCGCCAGTTCGTGCCGGAGCCCGGCAGCGCGCCGCTGTGTGGCAACTCGATCGCCACCGACCGCGGCTTCCTGGCCCGCTACATGCCGGAGCTGGACGCCCACATGCACTACCGGATGGTCGACGTGTCGTCCATCAAGGAGCTCTGCCGCCGGTGGTATCCACGCGTCTACTACGGACAGCCGGAGAAGGGCCTCTCACACCGCGCGCTGGCCGACATCAAGGAAAGCATCCGCGAGCTCGCGTACTACCGCCGAGCGGTCTTCGTGGCGCCTCCAGGCCCGGACGTGGACACCGCCAAGGCGATCGCCGCCCAGGTGGTCGCGGACACCGCCGGAAACTGATCCCCCACCTTCTCACCGCTTGTCAGCGACTCGCTATGCTGTCGTAGCAAGTCGCGCATGGTGGCTGTAGCTCAGCTGGTAGAGCGCCGGGTTGTGGTCCCGGATGCCGGGGGTTCAAGTCCCCTCAGTCACCCCATCTCGACAAGAAGAGCCGACTCTCCCCTGGAGTCGGCTTTTTTGTTGTCCTTGGGCGAGGAAAAAGGCCGACTCGTTGCCGAGTCGGCCTTCCTCGTACGCTCGCCTGCTACATCTGCACCGTCGTGTAGGCGGTGCCGCCCTTGAGGTAGTTGTCCCAGGTCAGCTGCCAGTCGGTGAAGCCGTCGTTCGGGGTGACGGTGTGCACCGTGTTGATGATGTGGATCAGGTCACCCGGCTGGGTCAGGTTGAAGAACCACTTCGCGTTGGTGGTGCTCAGGTTCACACAGCCATGCGAGACGTTGCTGTTGCCCTGGTCGTCGACCGACCACGGAGCGCCGTGCACGAACTCACCGGTCCACGTGTAGCGCACGTCCCAATACACGTCTTCCTTGTAATAGCCCGGCATGCCTTTGGTGACGCCATAGGTCGACGAGTCCATCGTCACCTTCTGGCTGGTGTTGATGACCACCATGGTGCCCGACGACGACGGGGTGCTGCGCTTGCCGAGCGATGCCGGCATGCTCCTGAGCAGCTTGTCGTTCTGGTACGCCTTCGCGACGTGCGTCTTGTTGTCGACCTCGAGGATCTGCTTCGGGCCAACGGTCAGCGACAGCGAGCGGTCCCGGTTCCCGTACCGACCGTTGCCCATGTCCACGCCACCGATCCCGGACTTCACCGCGATCTTGGTGCCGGCCGGCCAGTATTCCTGCGGCCGAAAGTGCAGCTCGTCGGAGCCGACCCAGCGCCACGCGCCGGCGATCGGCTGGCTGGTCCGGATCGACATCGCCTTCTGCACCGCGGTGCGGGAAGCGGTCGGCACCGAGTAGGTGAACTTGAAGACGATGGGGAGGCCGACACCGACCTTCGCGCCGTTCTCCACATAGAAGTCGACGCCGTTGGTCTTGCCGGGCGCGGACATCGTGGTGAAGGCGGAGGTGGCCTTGGTCGGCGCGCCGTCCTTGTTGGTGGCCGTCGCGGCCACGCTGTACTTCGTGCCGTACGCCAGTTGGTTGTTCGGCTTCCAGACGCCATCGTCGGAGACCGCGCCCGCGACAGTTTCGTTCTTGTCGTTGGTGACCACGACCTCGGAGACCTTGCCGTCGGTAGCGATCTTCACGTCCGGCCGGGTGCTGATCTTCGCGGCGCCGGTGGCCGGCGTGATCGTCAGGCTGGCCGGAGCCGCCTTCGGAGTGCCTGTCTGAGTGCCGGCGGCCTGCTTGGTATCGCCGGTGCTGGCCGGCTTCGAGCAGCCGGTGAGAGCGAGGGCGATGACCGCCGCACCCGTCACCGCGACTGTCGACCAGCGCTTGAGTCCCTGCATGAATAACCCCGATCTAGACCGATGCCCGAAGATATGTAACTACACGGGCGCGCGCCCAGCCGGCAGCGGGGTGACCGGACTGTCGGTGGCACTCCGCTGTGCCCGGCAAGAGTTTGGCACCCTGCCTCTAGCAGTACGACGTCCGAAGTGGCCGACAGGTTGCCTGAGCCCCAGATCGGAGCCCCTCATGCCACCCTGGTCCCACCCCGCCCGTTCAGGCTGCTATCGTAACTGATCACAGGCAAGGGGAAACCCGCTGTCTGCGCCGTTAGCTCAATTGGCAGAGCAGCTGGCTCTTAACCAGCGGGTTTGGGGTTCGAGTCCCTGACGGCGCACTTGTTTCTCTGCGAATGGCGTGCTCGGTGAGCACGCCATTCGCGCGTTTGTCGGAACATCGTTGTTTTTCCTGGGGCGGAGCCCCCAGACCCCACCCCGGCCGTACGGGCTTGGCCTTCATCTTGTCCTTTAAGGGCAACGAATCAGGCCCCGACCACCTCCTCGTCCATGGATCCACGCTCGCAGACGTCCAGATAGCGGTCGACGGTCCCGCTCGCACTGGCAAGCGCCGTCGCCGATCACGACAGAAAACCCGAGAATTTGGCTGTTTCTAGGACAGTTAACCCAACCTGACATAAAGTTAGGTCTCGGAACGTATGCGTGACGGTTTGCGGGGAAACATATGGGACGTCGACGCCGTAGACGGTGGACGCGATTTCGCGCTTGGGGCAGCCTGCTCACTGTCGTTATCGGGATTTTACTGTGGCAGCGAGCATGGTGGCCGGCGACGATCTTCACCGGCATCCTGGCCTTCTACCTGCTGTGGGTGCGGTTAACTCGATGCCGCGTGGAGACGATCCGCCACCGGCCGTGTCTATGGCGCGTACGTGGATTGCTCGGCACCTGCGATTTCCACACCGGATACAAGAAGAGCATCCCTGTGCTGGCTCGCGGCAGCGGATTCGCCGGACTCCCGACCCTCATGTGGCGTCGCGACTTCTTCGGCACCATGCCTGAGCCGCAACCATCGCCCGGCGGCGCCGGCACGCCACAACCCGCCGGCGGACGCGACAACTACGACTGGATCATGATGGCGGTTGGAGTTGCGGGCGTCCTCATCGCAGTGGCCGCGCTCGTCCGGGATCTCATTGCGGGCTGACGACAACGGACACGTATTTCCGCGGTTCTCAGTTCTGGCGCCGCCGTGGCGAGAAGAGGAGAAGAGATGGACTGGCGTTACGCGACGGGATCACCCAGAAAAGCAAGCATGTCACCATTCCCGTACGAAGACGACCGGATCTGCTATTTCATCCTGACTCCGGACGGACCGATGTTTGCTCGCGACGACAGCCGTGCCGGGTTGGAATTTCTAGCGATGCAAGCCGCTGAATGCCGGGTCACGCTCTATGCCGTATGGCCAGGCAGGCGCGCATCAGATCTGTTCATCATCGACGATCCTGGCCTGCTCTTGAAGGCGCTTGACATTGATGACCAGCATCCCTTGTGGGGCGAGGCAAAGAAGGCCAGGTTCAGCTCGGAATACGAACGCGACTGATGAGCTCGGACCACTGAGCCGCGATCCGACACAGGCATTGGTGTGGCGCTGGTCGCTGAGTGGCGCACTTTGTCCCGCACTCGACGTCCAGTGCGGGATAAAGTGCCGCGGTCGACGAGAATCCCGAGCGCCGCGAAGCCGGCGGCCAGAGCGGATCCAAAGAGCGGCCACGATCGCGGCGCCGCGCTTTCGGACCGTACGAGCTTTCCCTCGATAGCAAAGGCAACCACGGCGAGCACAGCGACCACCAGGACAGCCCCGATCAGCACTGGTGCCGGCATGACGTAACCAGGATCCAGGGGACGTACGACAGCATCCGGATCGCCGACCCGGGCCAGTTCCGAGGCCGAAAGATTTTTTCACTCTGACAACGTTTTCAGTACCGTTCCCACAGTCGCTTGCTTAACCGGTATATTACAGCAAGTACAAGCAAGAACCGGGACGGATCTGATAACTTGACCGCCACGGCGGGGCTCGAGGAACGCGGGCCGCTCACGACAAGCACAGCCAGCACGCACAACCAGCGGCAACGCCCAACGAGCTGCTGCTCTGGACGGTTCAGTGGCCTTGTGAGGGAACATGAGAACTCGCCGCCAGCGGCCTGTCTCACCCACCCGCGTGGTCGCGCGGGCAACCTCGTACGACCCGGCCGCTGGGGCCGATCTCACTTTTTGGGCCGTGGGGTGAACCAACGGACGGGCTGCATCGTCGTAAGGCTGCATCGATGTGAGGGATCCACCAGCGTGGGGAAACCGGAGAAGGAACTGTGAGACTGACGGCCATTCGAAGGCTCTTCCGGCGGGCAACCACTCCGACCCGCGCCGAACGACCGCTTCGCGCGCTGATGCGGGTCTGGTGGCTGACCGCCACGCTCGCACTGGTGGTGGCCGTGCTGTTCGCCACTCAGGGATTTTCCACGTACAACCCGGTCCTCGCGGGCACCCACGAGCTGACCGGCACGCCGGTGCCGGCCGTCGACCTGCCGACCATCCAGAGCGCGGCGTTGTCCTGCCCGGCGCTGTCCGGTCCCAAGGTCGCCGCCCAACTGATGGCGACCGGCGCCTTCGACTCCGGCGCCTCCGGTGGGCCGACCGTCGACGGCCTCGACCCGAGCCAGTGGCGAAAGTGGTTGCCGTGGCCGGACGCGGACCGCGACGACCGGCGCGCCAACATCGTCGCGCTGGCCCACCAGACCTGTGAGCTGATCGGCCAGGTACGCGCCGCCGGGATGACCGAGGACCCGTGGCGAACGGCGGTCGCGGCGTCCAAGACCGGCCTGCAGGCCGTGCTCGACGCGAAGGGAATTCCGGCCGACGCGAAGGCCTACGTCGAAACCGTTGGCACGTACGCCGACTGGTATGCCCAGCAGAGCGACTTCCAGGCCCCGGACACGTATGTCGGCGGTCCCGGCCCGCAAATGGCTGCCCCGCAGGCCAAAGCCGTCCCTGACCAGTACGTCGCGGCGGTGCTCAAGGCCGGCCGGATCTGCCCGGCGGTGACGCCGGCAAAGATCGCCTCTCAGCTGATGGCCGCCTCCGGCTTCGACCCGAACAAGCAATCCGCCAGCGGCGCGCAGGGCATCGCCCAGTTCCCGCCTGAGGTCTGGAAGCAGTACGCGCAGTCGGCGCTCGACTCGCCGTGGAACCCGGACTCGGCGATCGAGCGGCTCGGTAGCGCCCTGTGCGACCTGTCCAGCCAGCTTTCCCCGCTGGCCGGCGGCGACCCGTACAAACTCGCGCTGGCCGCCTTCCAATGGGGTGCGACCGCCGTTCGCGAGGCCGGTGGCGTGCCCAAGTCGGCGAAGCTGCAGGGCGACACGAACCTCGCGCAGACGTATGTGGACTACTACGCGAAGGACCCGAGGCTGACTCCGGGCAAGGCTCCATCACCAAGCCCGTCAGCCAGCCAGCCAGCCTCGCCCGCGCCGCCAGCGCCGCCCGCGTCCGGCAAACCAGCGCCGCCCAAGCCCCCCGCGCCACAGTTCGACACGTCGGTCTCGTACCAGATCACGAACGCCTGGAGCGGGCTGGTGCTGGACATACCGGGCGACGACAACAACCCGTCCGCCGGCGTGAACGTCCAGCAGTGGCACAACCAGCGCGCCAAGGACCAGTTCTGGCGGCTCGTACCGGTCGGCAAGTCCGGCTACTACCAGATCATCAACGGCTACAGCGGCAAGGCGTTGGCCGTGAAGGGCGACTCGCACGACGACAGCGCCCAGATCGTCCAAAACGACCCCAGCGACTCCGACGGCCAGCAGTGGCAGTTCCAGTACGCGCCGAACGGCTCGTTCTGGATCGCCAACCGCGGTTCCGGCGCGGTGCTGGACGTGTACGGCGACGACGACAACACCTCCGACGCCGGCACCATCGACCAGTATCATCGGCAGCCGACCGCGCAGGACCAGCGCTGGCGGCTCACCAGATGAGCGCGAGTGGTCCCCGCCGGGCCGCCGGACGGACGGTGTTCGGGCTGGTCACGGCACTTGCCGTTGTCATGCTCAGCAGTCCGGCAGTGGCCGACCCGGACAGCTCGCAATACGTGAAGTACTACACGGTGACCGGCACTTACCAGGGCTCGCCGGAGAATCTCAGCGAGCTGGCCCAGCGGTTCCTGGGCACCGCGAACCGGTCGGGCGACATCTACAACCTCAACGTCGGCCGGTCGCAGGGCGACGGCGGGAAGCTCGCCAAGGCGAACGACTCGCTGCACCAGGGGTGGGAGATGGTGCTGCCGTGGGACGCGGTGGGCGCCGGCGTGCAGTACGGTCTGCTGCCCGCTGGTGGGCCGCCACCGGCCGCCGCTCCCGGCCCGGGCAGCAGCCCGCCGGCCAACGGCCAGCCAGTGCCCAAGAGCGGACCCGGCAGCGGCGCGAAGCCGCCACCGGGCAATCCGGGAGCGTTGCCGACCGCGCCGCCACCCAAGCCGGTGAACCTCGGTGGCCACTGCGCCGCCGCGGCCAGTTCGACTTCCCCGTCCAACTGGGCGGCGCTTCGGCTCGCCCCGAACCAGGCCTGGAGCCGTACGCGCGGCAAGGGTCAGCTGGTCGCGATCGTGGACTCCGGTGCGGACGGCAGCCTGCCGCAGCTGGCCGGGCATATCGCGATCGGCGCGGACGTGGTGTCCGGCAGTGGCCGCGGCAACACCGACTGCCTGGGCAGCGGAACCGGGATGGCCGGCATCGTGGTCGCCCAGGCGGCCGGCGGCAGCACCATGTCCGGGGTCGCGCCAGACGCCACCGTGCTGCCTGTACGGGTGGTGACGACCACCCCGACCGCGACCCCGGCGAACGAGGCCGCGGCCATCCAGGTGGCCGTCTCGGCCGGAGCCGGTGTCATCGCGCTCGGCTCCTATGTCAACGTCAACGATCCGGCCGTGGCCAAGGCGATCGCGGCGGCAGTCGGTCGGGACATCGTGGTGGTGTTGGCAGCGGGTACGTCAGGATCGACCAACCCGGCGCTGGCCGGCGCGAAGGCGGCCACGCTGCGGGTCGGTGGCGTCGGCGTGGACGGAAGCCTCGCCGCCGCCTACCAGGTCGGCACGGTGAACGTGGTCGCTCCCGGCATGAACGTCTCGACTCTCGGCATCACCGGCACCGGGACGGTGCCAGCCAACGGTACGCAGTTCTCGGTGGCTTTCGTCGCGGCCGAGGTCGCGCTGGTACGGGCCGCGCTGCCGGGCCTGTCAGCGGTCCAGGTCGTGCATCGCGTCGAGGTCACCGCGGACCGGATGTCCAGCGGAGCCGTTCCGGACAGCCACTACGGCTTCGGCATGATCAACCCCGCCGAGTCGGTCACCCGCGCGCTGCCCGAGGAGCGGCAGTCGATCTCACCGCCGACCGAGCGGTTCGGCACCAGTGTGGTGGCGGCGGGCGACCGGATCACCGCGGTGATCATCGTGACGATCGTCGGCATCGTCTCGGCCGTGCTGCTGTTCTTCCGCGTACGCAGGCTGATCCGGCCCGTCGCGGACGACGTCGTCGCCGACCCGCGGCCGACCCCACCCCCGCCGCCGGCGGCACCCGTACCAGCTCCCGCGCCGGTCACGCAGCCGGTCATGCAGCCAGTTATGCAGCCGGCCATCCAGCCAACTCAGCAGCCGGTCATGCAGCCAACCGTCCAGTCAACTCTGCAACCGACTATGCAGCCGAATATGCAGCCGGCAGGTGTCCCGATGGCTCCGGCGGGTGTCCCACATCCGCCGGAGGCGGGCGCCTTCTGAGGTGTTCTTCCAGCGACTCTCGCGGTGACCGGCGAGTCGTCAGCGTGACTTCGGGACGGCCGCCGAGATGACCGGTGTGCCGTCCGCGCCGGCGACGGTGAAGAAGGCCAGGTTCGACAGCGCGACCGGCACGTCGCCGGTGAGGTCGTGTGGCGCGGCCGAGCCGACCCAGGTGGTGATCTGGCGCGTCTGGTCATCCAAGGTCACGACGTAGAGCTTGTACGTGGTGTCCGGCCGTAGCCCGGAGACGGTCGCCCGGACCGTGACGCCGGTGCCGTTCGTGACGGCCACCACCGAGAGAGTCGCGCCGTTCGAGGCGCCCGCGGTCGCCGCGAGGCGGACCGGTCCCTGGTCCTGCCGGCCGCCGCCCTGATCACCGACGAGCAGGCTGACAACGATCGTCGCCGAGATGAAGACCACCAGCACCAGGGCGGCAACACCCAGCAGGCCGGTCCCCCGTCGACGCCGGCCGAGCAGGCCAGACCACCGCTGCCGACCCGGCCCCCTGGACTTCGGCCGGGTCACTCCGCCCGGGCGCCTGGAGCCTGGCGGCGGCTTGGCCGGTCGGGCCGGTTCGGCCGACGGCTGGTCAGTGACCTGAGGTCCGGAACCAGCGACCGGGCGGGTAATCCCGAACTCGGCGATGATGTCGCGGGACTCCTGCTCGGAGAACAGCCCCAGCGCCGCACCTGTCCCGGTGAGCTCGTCGGACTCGGCCCGACACGGTCCGCAGGCGGCGAGATGCCGCTCGACCTCGACCCGCTCGGTCGCGTCCAACGCGCCCAGCAGGTAGGGGCCCAGCGAGAGCCGCACGTGCTGCTCTTCCGTGAAGTCCACTCGGTATCAGTTCCTCAACGCGTCAGGACCGCTTCGGCACGCCACATGCCTATTACGTACGCACCGGCCGTCGGGTTCACTCCGCAGCGGGGCGACTTCACCAGACAGGACCTAGCCAGAGGGTAGTACCCCCAGGCCAGTACGGGCCTGTCCACTCTTCGGGGACTCGGCTGGCCACCAGAAAAGTGCCCCATCGGTGAACCCCGGTGCGGTCCGGTCCGTCATGGGGGCAGCGACCTCGCGGCGGCCCGCGGCGAAGGACGCGAACCAGTCGCTGTGGAGGTGCCAAGTGGAGGTGGGCGTGTTCAGCGTCGCGATCGTCGACGACCAGCCGGTGTCCCGGGCCGGCATGGAAAGGCTCGTCGGCCAGGACCCGAACCTGTGGGTGGCCGACTCGGTCAGCACGCTGGACGACCTCTCCCGGACCGGGCCGGGCGCGTACGACATCGTGGTCGTCGACCTGCCCGCACAGCTGGCCACCACCAGCCTGGAGCTGGTCTCGCGGACCGCGGCCGTCGGTCGCCCGCTGGTGTGCGCGTCCTGGGAACAGCCGCCCACGCTGCTGTCCACGATCCGGGCCGGCGCCCGCGGCTGCATCACCCGCCAGAGCGAGCAGACAGCCGTACGGGCGGCCCTGCGGACCGTCGCCGAAGGCGGCTTCTCGCTGTGCCCGCGGCTGGTCGACCGCTTTCAGGCCGAGCTGTCCCGGCAGGTCGAGGAAGACCCGAGCGGGCTGGCTCCGCGCGAGATCGAGACCTTGCGCTGGATCGCGTTGGGCTACACCCACGCCCAGGTCGCGCGGCGGATGGGGCTGTCGCAGGCGACCGTGCACACGTACGCGAAACGGCTGCGCGCCAAGCTCAACGTGAACAACAAGGCCGACCTGACCCGGATGGCCATCGAGCTGGGCCACCTGCCCGAGAAGTCGTCGCCAGCCGCGTAGGAGTTCGCCGTGCAGTTCGGGATCTTCACCATCGGTGACGTGACGACCGATCCCACCACCGGTGTGCCGATGTCCGAGCACGAACGGATCAAGGCGATGGTCTCGATCGCGTGCAAGGCGGAGGAAGTCGGGCTGGACGTGTTCGCGACCGGCGAGCATCACAACCCACCGTTCGTGCCGTCGTCGCCGACCACGATGCTCGGGTATGTGGCGGCCAGGACCAGCCGGATCACCCTGTCCACCGCCACCACGCTGATCACCACGAACGACCCGGTGAAGATCGCCGAGGACTTCGCGATGCTGCAGCATCTGACCGACGGCCGGGTCGACCTGATGCTGGGCCGCGGCAACACCGGTCCGGTGTTTCCGTGGTTTGGCAAGGATATTCGCCAGAGCATGGAACTGGCGACGGAGAACTACCAGCTGCTGCATCGGTTGTGGCGGGAAGACGTGGTGGAGTGGGAAGGGAGGTTTCGTACGCCGTTGCACGGCTTCACATCGACACCACGACCGTTGGACGGGGTGCCGCCTTTCGTGTGGCACGGGTCGATCCGCAGCCCGGAAGTCGCTGAGCAGGCTGCCTATTACGGCGACGGCTTCTTCGCCAATCACATTTTCTGGCCGACAGAGCATTTCCAGCAATTGACTCAGCTGTACAGGCAGCGGTACGAACACCACGGCCACGGCTCGGCCGACCAGGCCATCGTGGGCCTCGGTGGGCAGGCGTTCATCCGGAAGAGGTCGCAGGACGCGATCGCCGAGTTTCGGCCGTACTTCGACAACGCACCGGTGTACGGGCACGGGCCGTCGCTGGAGAGTTACCTGGGCCAGACGCCGCTGTCGGTCGGCAGCCCGCAGGAAGTCATCGACAAGACGCTGACCTTTCGCGAGCAGTTCGGCGACTACCAGCGCCAGCTGTGGCTGATGGACCACGCCGGCCTGCCGCTGAAGACCGTGCTGGAGCAGCTCGACATCCTCGGCGAGGAAATCGTCCCTACGCTCCGCGCGGAACTCGACGCGAAACGCCCATCGCACGTACCCGCCGGACCGGCCCATCCCCGCCGGCCGGCGGTCTCTTCCTGACTTTCAGCATTCCAGGATCGCGGTGATCACCGCGTCGAGATGCGCCTCCTGGTCCGCTGGCAGGACCACCTTGAGGTCGCGCAGCCCCAGCAGCAGGGGTGCCTTCGCCTCGGGTGGCAGGTATTTCTTGTACTGGCTGATCCGATGGACGGCCGCGTCCGGCGCCGCCGCCCCGGTCAGCAGATCGTTGAGCGCGCCCAGGGTCGCGTGGCTCGCCATGTCGGCCGCTTCGCCCCCAGCCAGCGCGGCGTAAAGCGGCACCAGCTGCCGTACGCGTTGCTCCCGCCCGGCCGCGCTCTTGTCCGGGGCCGCGAGCAGTCGCTGGAAAATCTGCTGTCCGCGGCCGGTTTCCTCGGTCAGATAGGACGCGACCCCGTCAGCCTCACCCAACTCGACCAGGTCCAGGGCGGCGCTGTGCGCGGCGAAGAACGGAGCACGGGCGGCGACCTGCCGCACCACCGGCCCGAGTGTCCTGACGGGCAGGTCCGGCAGCGAGCCTGCGCCGAAATGGATCGTCAACGGCGTGGTGACAAACTCCTGAACCGGCTCCGGCGGCGGGGAGCCCACCGTACGGCGGCGGTTGCCAGCGGCGAACAACAGCAGATCCAGCGTGAGGTCGTCGTGCACCGGACCAGCCGCTGGGGTCCCCGCGGGGACCCCTTCACGAACTGTCCACGGGTTGCCGAGGAAGGACACCAGGCCACCGGCGGCCGGCATCGCGGCGGTACGACCGGGGACCTGATGGATCAGCGAGGCTCGGTAGCCGTCCAGAAAGCCGTGGAGTTCGCTGGTCTCGGACATGCCGCGGTTGATGACGATCGGCACCTTGCCGGCCCACAAATGCTGCTCGAACAACGAACCGAGCTGGGTGGTCAGCTCATGCCGCGGCTTGTCATCGGCCTGGAATTTGCCCAGGACAACGATCGGCTGGCCGACCTTCGCGACCAGCGGGACCAGGGTGTCCAGGAAGGAAGCGGGAACACCGTCGCCAAGCACGGTGATTCCAGGGGTGACAGTGCCGGTGGGTTGGCCGTACACAGTGGCATGGGGCGGGAGAACGATCGGCCGGGACGACTGCCCCTGGGGACCGAACCTCAGCTCGTGGAGAAGGTCAACCAAGGTGCCGACGTACGGCGTGAACCGGATCTGCTGCCGGTTCTGCGCAAGCACCACCCCTTGGCCGGTGCCTGGGTCCATCACGGCGGCCCCCTGCGGGCCGTTGTCGCCGATAAAGATCCTGGTCACCCCCTGCTCGTCGTCGACTTCGACGATTCCCCGGCCGCTGGTCGGCGACTCCAACAGCCGCAGCAGCTCGGCGTACCCAGCGACCACGACGGTCTCGCTGCCGGCTCTGCGAACGGCGTCGGTGTCCGCACTGTCCAGCGGCCGGCCGAAGCCGGCCAGCACCGGTCCGTACGAGTGGTCGACCAGCCCCGGCGGCAAGCCGAGCTCGACGCCGTTGGGCCCAAAGACAAGCCGTCCGGACAGGTACGGCCGGTCCGCCCAGATCTCCGCGATCTCGGCCGTAACGTCGCCGTACACACCGGCCGAGCGGCTGGCGGCCGGCACCACTCGCAGCATCCAAGCGCGGTCCAGCGAGGTGGCTCTGCCGTGCTGGTCGAGTGGCACCACACGGTCCTGCGCGAGCCCAAGCGGCTGGCCGCCGGGGACCAGGTGAGCGGCTCGAATCTGGACGGGCAGTCGCAGGTCGTCGGCCAGCGCGGCGAGACCGGGAAGGTCCAGCCGGCCCTGCACGGACAGCAGCGGCACGTACGCCATCCGGTCGAGCGCCTCCGCCGGAGTGCGGTCCAGATAGCCCATGACCAGTGACTTGTCGAGCCCGCCCGGTCCGTGGCTCAGCGGGATGATCTCCGGCATCGGCGGTCGCGTGTTGGCCTCGCCGTAGTGCGGATCATCCTCAGCCTTGCCCGCGCCGTTGAGGTGCAGATACATGCCGCCGGTTTCCGGCGGCGGAGCCAGCCGGCTGTCCGCGCAGAGTTCGAGCATCACCTGGCTGGGGCTCATCGGCTTCCTCCTCGATCAGTCGTGATGCGTACGCCGGCGTCAGCCATAGCAGAGAGACAACCTCTCGATCATCAGGTTGACCAGGTACGCGTGATGCTCGCGGCTTCCGTCCTGCTGCTGGTAGAGAGCGGCCAGCGGGGTGTTCTTCAGCCGTTCGCTCAGCTGGGGCATCTCGTTGTTCTTCAGCAGTTCGTGAACCTCGGTCATCCGGTAGATCCAGGCGGCCTTGTCCTGCGGATCCAGCCGGCACGGCGTGCCGCTCGTGCCGGGCGTCGCCGTCGCCCGCAGCCGGGACAGACCGAGCAACTGGTCAACGATCCTGGGCGATTCCCTGGTCGGGGCGGTGATCTGCTCGGCGATGCGCTCGGTCAGCTGCTCGGCCTGCCCGGGCACCAGCTCAAGCACCTTCCCGACGGCTTCAAACACGACGGCGTTGGCATCGTCGATGGTTGCGGCCAGCATGGCCATCTCGCCCGGAGCCAGCTGGCCTTTGGAGATCAGCCGCAGCAACCGGTCGAGCCAGGGCTTGCGTTCTTCCAAGGACGTTTTCGGCGTCAGCAGGTCGACGACGAACGCGTCCAGCGGCGCGTCGGCGGGCTCGAAATCCGGCTCCAGGTTGGTCAGGCTGAACGGCTGCGCCGGCACGTACCGGGCGGCCGTCGGATCGGACAGTCCGGCGGACTTCACCAGATCGAGCAGCAGCTCGTACGGCGCCGCCTCGGGCAGACCTGCCAGCCGCCGGCGAAGTCCAGGTGCCGTCAGCTCGTCGACATGCGCCCGCAGGTACGCCTCGCTTGCCGGCCAGTCGTCAAGTGACAGCCAGTCGTTGAGCACCGCCGGCAGTTCGTGCCCGGTCGGTACGCCCGGCAGCTGGTCAGCCTGCTCGAACACGCTTCGCGTGAGTTCGGCTTCCAGCAGGATCTGCTCGCCGTCAGGCGCCCACACCCGCGTCACGCCGTCCTTGCCAGCGCTGTCGTGCCGAACTACCACCGGCCGGTAGAGCTGCCGGAGGGTTTCCAGCTCGTCCGCCGGCGCCGCCATCACGTAGACCACCGGATGGACGCCGATCCGGGCGGACCGCTTCAGCGTGGTCTCCAGGTCCGCCATCAGCCGGTTCCTGTCCACCGACGACGACGCGTACACGGCCACGACCGGACGTTTCATCCCCGTCGCCCAGTCTCTGAGCTCTTCGAGGCGCGAGGGATACGCTGCCCAGCCACCGAGCGCGAGTACGCGGCCCTGCCATTGCAGTCCGGACGGCGGTGTGACGAGCGGATCCGGCCCGGCCAACGCCTTGAGGGTGGACACCAGGTCGCCACCGACCACCCGCGGTGTGACCGTACCGCCGGTGAAGTCGATCCACTGACCGTCTTCGGGAACCCACCGGCCCTGCGCGTCCTGGCCAACGGCCGTCGCGGCCGCCAACCCGCCGGGCTCCCAGAGCGCTCCCAGCCGTTCCATGAAACCCTGGCCAATACCCTGTCCGCCGGTGAAACACGACACCAACGCGAGCTTCTTTCCCGCCGTACCAGGCCGCGACCGGACCAATTCCTGGAACTGCGCCGCCGACAGCAGCTGATTCCCCACCCGTACCCGACTGCCATCGGTCCCGTGCACGAAAAAGACGGCCCAGCCCGGCTGGCTGGGCAACCGCCCTGCCGCCTCCAACTCCCTGGCCGCGGCCGCATCGTCTGGACCACGCAGGTAATACCCACTCGGCACTCGTACGACGTTCTCAGCGGCCACCTTCCCGTTGCGCAACACCGAACCCGACACCAGAAAACCGTCGTCCGCGGTGCCATCCCGGAGCCCGCCGAACTCCATCGGTTCGCCGGGAAGACGATCGGTGGACCCAGCGAACTCACCGAAAAGAGCGCGATCTTTCAGCGCGTACGCGTCATCGACAAGCCGCTCGGCCTCATCAAGGTGGCGAGCCGCACTGACCGTACGGTGGTCATCGACACCGAAGCTCCCGACCATCGACTCATGCACGTGGGTCGCGTGGCGCAGGCCAAGGAGCGCCGCTGCCAGGTTCTGGTTCGCCGCCGGCACGTGCGGCATCGCCGCCATTCCCCCGCCCAAACCGTCCAGCGCTCTGGCGATCCGCCGGTTTTCCTGCCCCCGGTAGGAGATCATCTGGGCGACGGCGCGACTACGGCTGGCGGCCTCGGTGTCGGTTAACCTGCCCGCACCCATCGTTTCCCTTATTTTTTCCCGAAACTCCAGAGTCCGTCGGCCGACCGCACCGAGGCCACCGCCCCGCCCGCGCCACCTGCGGAACTCGATCCCGAGCAGCGTCAGTGGCCGGCCGTCGACCGTGACATGGTCCAGCTCGGCCTGCGACGACTTGAGCCCGAAGAAGTCCGCCAAGCTGACTCGCGGGATCGGCGTTCCGTCCGGCATCGTCCTGCCATACAACAAGTTGTTCATCAGATGGGAATGTTGACGGTTGAGGAACAAGTCGATGCGGTCGGCGTCCACGTCCGCCATGTCCAGCTCAACGGCGGCCTCCCACGAATCGTGGTAGGCGACGCTGTCCTGGACCTTGGTGTTGAGGAAGCCGATGATGATCTCCCTGACACGATCGCCCTCGGCTTCGAAGAACTGATGAACCAGTGGCGGCAGGCCGTCGTGGATGCCGACGAAGTCGACCCGAAACAGCGCGGTTATCAAGGACTTCGTGATGGATTGGTTGGACCACTCGGTGTAGAAGCGCGCGACCAGATGCGGATATACACCGGTCATGAGGCCCGCCAGCGTCCGACGCTCCAGTGCCAGCGACCCCGAATCCACTCCCAGGCTGGACCGATCGATGAAATCCGCGAACTCCTGAGCGATGATTCCGCCGACCTCACGACCATCGGAAAGCAGGCTGCTACTGTCGCCGAGCATCGGACCCAGTGCGCCAACGCGATCGGAGTTTTGTTCGGCGTACTCCAGAATCTCGGACAGCTTGTCCAGCGGGACACCCCACGTCCACTGGCTGAGCTGGGTGGGCCGTCCTTCGTTGAGGGCGCCCAGCCGCTGACCAAACCGGCTCAGAGTGATCCCCGATTCCGGCGTCTGCAGGTCGACAAGTGGCCAGTTCGTGTATCTCGGGATGGCGAAGAATGCCTCCACACCCCGCCGATAGGATGCCCATACCTGTTCGAACTCGGGGCGCAAAAGACCGTCCGAGCCTCTCTCGCCGGGCACGGTCGCGTACCTGTCGGTGACGAACTCGAAAGTGCTGACGGACATTTGTTCCCACGAGCCGTCCGCCAGCACCTCTCGCCGCCAACCGTTGTCCAAAACGATCTTGTAGTGGTCTCCCCATCCCACCAGGTTTTCGTTGTCGTCGGCCGAATCCCTGATCATATCGACGTGAGTCAGGTCCGTCTGGCCCGCCGGGACCGCCGTGACGCTCAGCGCCTCGAACTCAAGACCGCCTCCGGTGTACGGGATGCCGTCCTCGTCCACTGAGGGTGGGTCGAGCAGAGTTCGTACGGTCGAGCCCGACTCAGGCTCCGCCGGCGGTGCCGACTGGAGCACGCCCCTGCGATCGAACACCGCCGACCGCAGGTCGGCTTCCAACAACCAGCCGTGCGGACCGGCCGACGAGCCATCGGCGACGAACTGCTCGCGGCCCTCGTCGTCCCGTACGACCAGGCCGGAGCCGTCATACCACGCGACGGCGGCGTGCCCGGCCGTCCCTGGCCGGCCCATCAGGATGGCCGCCACGGCACCCGGTCCAGCCTTCACCACTCGATGCCGCAAGTCGGCGAACGAGCCGGACGCCACGAACTCCCGATCGGGGATAGTCGCCAGCACCCTGCTGGTCGTCAGCCGGCCAGCGCCGTCGCGGACACCGAGGTCATCGGAGGATCGCAGGACCCGAACCCCGCCCTTGAAGATCGCGGCGACGGCCTCCCCGGCCCACACCTCACACGCACCGACGCGGTCGAACCCGACCTCCACGACCGCGGTCCTGATCCGCTGTGCGGCCTCTCGATGGGCGTCGGTCCCGGACAGAACCGGGCTGGCGGAGGCCGTCGAACCCTCCGCCCGGTGGATCTCGTCGAGGTGGTCGAAGGACCGCTGAATCGTAGTGCGGTCGACGTCCTCACCGAGCCAGAGCAGCTGGCCGTCCGAACTGACCAGCCGCCAGCCGGACCGGACCGACCGGCCGGAATCGCCGGCCAGCTCGAAAATCGTCGCCATCCGGTGCTCTCGACGCACCTGTTCGATCGCCAGCGGGTCGCCGCCAACGAGCAGGACGCCCGTACGCGCCAGCGTCGGATCGTCGGTGAGCATCGCGTGTAGCGCGTCCAGCCGAGCCACCGAGAACCGGCGTACGCCACCCGGTCCGGTCCGATCGGGCCGCATCACCACCAACGGCCGGCCACGCCCAGCGGCGACGGCACCTGTCCGGGCCACCACGGGCGGCACCGTCGTCGGGGCGTCCCCGACCCACCGCACGCCACCTTCCCCCGGCTCGCCGGCCAGCCGTTCCCACAGCACCGAGTCGGCGAGCTCCGCCAGCGCAGCCTCGGGCGTACGAGCAGCCAGCTCATCCAGCTCATCGCGCCGCAACACGCTGGCGAGCCGGCGCAGGCGACCGCCCGGCTCGCGCACGCTCCACCCGCCCGGGCTGGACAGACCGTCTGGCCCGGCGGTCACCACGTCGGCGACGCCGTACGGCCGGACGAGCAGAATCTGGCGCCGGTCAGCCAGCTGAGCCAGCGCCAGCTCGTCGGCAGCACGGATCGCGTCCGACCCCCGCGGCTCGAAGAGCACGACCAGTGCTCGCGGCGTGTCCAGGTGGTATTCCCGCAGTATCTGTTCCAGATCACCGAAGTTGCTCGCCCCGATGGCCACGTTGTCGCGACGGGAAACGTGGTGGAAGACGACCACCGGCTGGTCCATGCCGTCCGTCGTACGCAGCAGTGCGGCGATGTTCCGCTGGTGTTGCTTCGCTGAGACAGCACCGTACGTACCCATGCCATCCGGTTTGGTGCCGATCTGGACCCCGTACCAGGCCTCTCGTCGCCACACGTTGCCTTTTTGCCAGCTGCTGGCCTGCCACACCGCTCTCGCCTGATCGTGGACCGCGCTCGCGGCCGGCGCGAACAGCTCCAGCAACTGGGCGAGTCCCGCCGAGTCGGCGTCGGTCACCCGTCCGTCGAAATGGTGACCGAGCTGCTGTGGCCGGTAGTTGTCTGGTCCGGCCACGGCGGACAGCTTGACGAGGCGTTGCAGCACGCGGACCAGGAACTGCAGATGCCCGACGGCGTCGATGCCGTCCGGGATCCGAAGTTCGACGTGGTCGCGCTCGGGGTCGCCGATGCTGCCCAACAACGGCGTCAGCGACAGCGCGGAAGAGGCCAGGTGGGCGATCTCCTCCCAGCTGGCCTCTTCGGCCGGCAGCTGATCGAGCGGCGTCGCGAACTGGATGCCACGGTGATGCCGGCCGTTCGCGCCGACCCGGTAAAGCAGGTCCAGCCGGTGCCGCACATGCAGAAGGAGGTTCATCAGCAGGCGCGGTTGCTGATCGAACGACTTCACCGAGACGTGGATGTGCGACCCGGTACGGGTGCTGAAAACCCCACCGTTACGCCGAATCACCGCGTACGCCAGCGCGATGTCGTACCAGCTCTCGCGCCACTTTCCCGGGCCGTAAGGCAGAATCGGGCTCGGCAGCTCACCTGCCGCGGTGTCCTCGACCTGCACCGACCAGGTGTCCCGCCGATGGCTGTATTCCGCCAGCATCGCCGCGTGGTAGTCCTGCATCCGAGGATGCCTCGAGAGGCCGAACCGCTGCAGGTCGGTGGCGATCGCCGTCCCCAGCCCGGCCACCTTGACCCCCGGCGTCGCGTCGTACTCGAGTTCGTTTCCCCACTCGACGTCCAACTCGCCCGGCAGCGGATCCAGCTGAACCGGGATGCGCGACTCGCGCAGCGTCCAGGCCACCAACTCGCCCTCGGTCACCGGCCGGCCGAGCTCCACGGACCGGGCGAGGTGACCGCTGTCCACCGTCCGGTAGCCGGCCGGTTCGGCGCCGCCAACCAGCTCCCAGTCACCGGGGAGTCCGTCCGCCCACTGTGCGGCGAGGTCGTCCCGAGCCGCCGCGACCCGCTGGCCGACGCCGGGTACGAACACCGGCACGGTCGCCTTGCCGACCCACTCCCGCAGCGAGTCGAGCAGGCCGCTGGTCGTCGGCGAGGCGGCCACCACCCGGACCGGCAGCCGGGACGGCGACTTCAATGCCGCTGCCACCATCTTGCGATCGGTCCGCTTGTCGCCGGTGAGGAACACCGTACGAAGGTCGGTACGAAGACGCGTGGCCCCGGCGAGATCCGCCGAGCCGGTGCCGTAGACGAGCCGGTCGGGCCGGACGATTCTGCTCAGCGGAATTCCACGCGGCTGGGACGAGACATCACTGGCGAGCGTCAACGCGTCCACGGTCCGCGAGGGTGCCACCGGCTGGCCCGACCGAACCGGTTTCCCGTCCGCGCCGAAGCGCACCACAGTCACACCTGGCTGGGAAATCGCCGCCGCGCGAACATCGGTGGGATGCGCGAACGCCTCCCGGTCGAGCAGACCCGGTTCCTGCGTGTCGATCCACCGCAGGATGGTGCCCGCCTCGGTCGGTTCTGACCACAGCCAGAACACATGGCCGTATCCGCCGTTACCGGCCGGCAGCCGCAAAAGCGCCATCGTGCCAGCGAAGGCGTGCAGCCAGTGGGTCAGCTTCGGCACGTCTTCCAAGGGCTCGAACGAACTGTCGGCGCGGTGCCGCGCGTCGCCCTGCGGGAGGATCTCCAGCAGATGTTCCAGATCGGCGACTCGCAGCTTCGCCGGATCCGCCGCCAGTTCCACGTCGGCCCGGTTCCCGGCCCGACCGTAATAGGCGACAAACGCCGCGTACGCCCGAGGAAGACAGTCAGCCAACGCCTCGGTCAAGTCAGCGGCTGGCGGCGCCTCGATCGCGCCCACCAGTGCACGCAGCCGGGCCGCCGGTGAATTGACCCGGTCCTGGGCAATTTCCAAAGCCCGGCTGAGAATCTGTCCCGCCGACAGGCGCGGCGTCACCTCGGCGGTCCGCGCTTGCAAAGCGTGCGCGATCTGGGCGACTTCGCGCGCGCTCTCGACATTGGTCAGAGCGTCGGCTATCCGACCAGGACTCTCAGGCAACGCGGCCGAGATGGCGTCGTACGCCCCGGAGGCATATCGCAGGTCCGCCGCCGCCTCCTGCGCGTTGTTCGTCACCGCCGTGACCAGGGCCTCGACTTCGCCTCGCGACACCCCATTCTCGGCCGCGGCCGACAAACTCTGGACAAGCTGGCTGGTCTTTTGCCTGGTGCTCTCAACCGCCTCGAGGTTGCGAAGGATGAGACCGGCCGCTTCGCCGTCGGACATCGGCAGCGTACGAGGCGTCGCCGCGAGGCTCGCCGCGAGGCTCGCCGCGAACTGATCGGTTATCCGGTCGACCTGACTCACATCCGAGAGCAGCGAGTGGAGGAACTCCCGGATCTCAATGACGAGCAAGTCCTCCGGATAGTGGTCGGCTTCCCGGAAGTTGGTGCTTATCCCGTACTCGCTCATCGGGACCCGTCGAATCGGCGTTCCGTCCGGCATGCGCGAACCGAACAGCAGGTTGTTCACCACGCTCGCCTGACGTTCCCGCGCTGGATGGTCCGGAGCAGCGGCGTGCTCAAGGAACACGTCAATCGTTGCGGTGGCCTCGTCGAACAATCCAAGGTCCCTGGCCGTCTGGATCAGGTCGGGGTGAGCGGTCCGGGTGACCTCATCCCTGATGGCTTCCCGGATTCGGTCGCCGTTGCGCTCCAGGAATCTGTGAACGTCCTCCGACAGCGTGGCACGATTTCCGACGAAGTCGACCCGGGACGCCACCGCGAACAAGTTCTTGATGACGTGGAACGAATCCGATGCCGCTAGCACCTGAAAACCCGCGGTCAGATAAGGATAAAGCAGGGCGACGACGCCCTCCAGCGCCTGTTGGTCTCGCGCCAACGCCCGCCCGCGGCTGGACTCGACGTATGCTGCCCGGACAATCTCGCCCACCCGAATCCCGGCGCGTAGCAACTGCGCCGACCTCGTCTGCGGATGGTACGGGTTGGCCGCGACCCATTTCAGTAGCGCGCTCAGGCGACGCGGCGGAACACCCATGGTCCACTGAACGTGGAGATCCCGGGTGTGCGCGCCACCGCGCACCCACAGTCGCTTGCCCAGGGCCGACAACCGCAGACCGGTGGTCGCCTCAGGGAGCACTTGGCTCAGCGGGACGACGGCACCGACCGGAACCGAACGCAGCAGGCGGATCGCCTCATTCTTCTTCCCGCGTACGTCGGCTGGCCTCGGTCCGGACTCACCCGGAAGAATCGCCATCTTCACCGTGACGAACTCGGGCAGGTTGAACTGACGTCTGGCTGTCGTCCGGACTCCGTCCACGGTCCTGGTCTCATTCGAGGCCGCGTGATCGACTTCGATCCGATAGATTTCGAGATCTCCGACGTACGCGGTGCCGATGAGCTCCTTCGGATCGAAGATCTCATCCGGATGATCCTTGTCAAAGACCTCGATGGCGGGCTCGATTTCCTCCCCGAGCATGCCGTATCTGACACCGTTCTCGTCGGTCGAAGAAGCGTCGACCAGAGCGCGTGGGACAGAACCTGACTCCATCAAACTCCGATGCGGACGGATAACGCCCCCGCGAGAAACCACCGCTGTCCGCAGGTCAACACCAGCGGGCAACTCCGCCGAACCCGCCAGGATCCGCAGCTCGCCCGACGCCGTCACATGCCCGTACTTCGGCGTGACACCGTCGAACCACACGACGACGCCGTGCCCGATGGTGCCTGGCCGGCCGGCCAGCACGAACCCGGCCGCGCCCGGGCCGGCCGCGAGCACTCGGTCCAGAACGGCGTCCCAAGACTCGGTCAGCGAGAACGACCGGTCCGAAACCGTGGAAAAGACACGACCAGTGCCCAGATCCGCGTCGTCCGATGGCGCCGCCGCGCGAATGCCACTGGGAAACGCGTCAGCACCGACGTCCTGAAGGAACGTGAGACAAATATCGTCACGGGTTGCATCGATCGGCTTTGATTTGTGGACCGCTGCCTCGAGAGACGCCGCCGCCTTCGCGTACGCCGCATGGACCTGCGGGCTGAGATCGGCCGCGGAGAAAGTCGAGTCGATGCTGTTATGAGAGCCGGCGACGACGGTCATGGACGGGTCCGCGCCGATTTTCTCGATGGCATCCAGGTGCCGCTGGTAAACCGTCCGGCCAGGCCGGTTCGGGTCGGTCGCCGATGCTCCCATCACCGAGTCGTCCGCGTGCCGCCTCGCGAGCTGATATCGACCGGTTTCGTCGCGCAATCCCCAAAAATGACCGACCTCGTGGGCCCACACTCGTACGCCCGCCTGCAGCGGCCACAACGTCTGGGAAGCACGCGCCGCCGGATCGCTGGTCAGCTCGACCACGAAATCCGCAACGGCGGGATTCTCCACGAAGGTCAGCTGGAAACGCCGCAGACCATCGTCAACCTCGAATCCTTTGTTCCACTGGGCGGCGATCTCGGCCACGGTCCGGTCTTGGACCTGGCTCTTCAGTGTTTCGGCAGCTGCGTCAAGCGGACTCAGGTACAGCCGCAGCTCCCGGTTCTTCAGCTGCCGGCCGTCGGGAAGCGGCGCGATCCGCTCGGTGTAGCCGATCAGGCCATCCACCGGCTGATCCTCGAACCAGATCCGAGTCAGCTCGTCCGGACCGTTTTCCAGATCCTCGGCCCGCCCCGCCACCTGATAGGACTCCTTGACGCGCGCCGGCATCCCGGTGACCCGCGAAGAGACCTCGAAGTCGACAGGACCGCCGCGTACCTTGCGAACGGGTACGTCCGACAACAACTCGTCCAGATCCACTCCGGCCGGGAATCCCACCGCCGTGGGAAGTACGCCGCCGCTCTGAACCGGTCCGGTGCCGTCACCTTCCCAGCGACGACCGGACCCCACGAATTGCTGGCTGAAGGCCGCCAGTCTGTCGTTCGCGAGCTGTTGGGTGTCAGCGGCAAATCCGCTGTTCCAGCGCGCTTTCTCCAGGTTCAGGTTCGCGGTGAACATCGCCGGGCTCTCGGGCCCGAATGCGGCAAGAATGGCATTGTACGTGTCTGTCGCGAAACGGAGGTCTCGCGCGGCCACAGTCAGCAGAAATGCCGCCTGCTGTGCATTCGCGGCGGCCTGCTCGTACGAGGCCGGAGAGTCAACGACTTCGTCGAGTCGGACAAGGAGTTCCTCGGACCTCTCCAGCACCGCGCTGTTGCTGTCGTTCAGGGCGGCCGCTTCGTCCGCGGACATTCGATAGGGCCCGGCATTCTGCCGCAGGAACGCGGTGAGGCCATCGGAAACCCGGTCAAGCTGTCCAAGGTTTCCCCACGAGGAACTCATCTCGCGGATCTCGGGCGTGAATCCGCGCAACTGGTCGCGCAGCTGAGCGCCTCCCACCAGGGTGGGGACTCGGCGGACCGGCCGACCGTCTGGCAGTCGATCGCCGAACAGCAAATTGTTCAGCAGGTCCACGTTCTCGCGGTCGACGAACAGTCCGTTGACAGCGTCGAACATCCAGGGCTGGTCGGCCACGGCAGCGAGGACGTCCGCCTGGGAACTCCGGGTCTCGGCATTGATGATCTCCCGGATCCGCTCGCCGTTGTGAACCAGGAAGTCCTGGACGACGTCGGTCAGCGCGGCTCGGTTTTCGACGAAGTCACGCCGGGAGCCGAGGGCGAGATATTCCTTGACGGTGGTGCCGGCGTCGCTGTCCATCGATGAATGGACCTTGTCGTAAATGCGCAGCATCAGATACGGATAAAGCAGCGCGACAACGCCTTCCAGCGCCCGCTGGTCCGTCCCGATCGCCCGTCCTTGGGTGAACCTGACGAACTCGGCGCGTACCTGTTCGCCCATCCTGATCCCAGCGCTCAGCAGCCGATGCGCCGGGCTGTCAGCCGTCGGGTCGGCGGCGACCCAGCGAAGGACACCGGCGAGCAGGTCGGGCCGCAGGTCCGGTGTCCATTGCCGGTAGATGACACCTTGCAGGTCACCGCCGCGGACGGAAAGGCGTTGGCCCAACCCGATGACCTGGACGCCGGCAGCCGCCAGCACCTGGTTCAGCGGCATGACCGTACCGTCCGGGACGGCAAGCAACGCCTCGATGGCGTGGTTCTTGGCGGCGCGCACCTGCTCGGGAGACAGGCCAGAGCCCAGTTGGGTAACGAATTCGGCGATGTTGACATAGCGATCGGGAAAAGCTGGGTCCCGTCCGTGGTCAATCACGACCTTGAAGCCGTTGCCCTGGCCGATGAGCTCCTTATGGGCGAAGAACGCGTACCCGTTCGTGCCGCCCATGTCGAGCCGGTGTTGGTCGAACGTGGTCGGGTCGAACAGTTCGACGTAGACCTCGTCCTCCTCGCCCGGCACCACGTCCTGGAAATCGAGGCCCCACTGGACGCCGTTCTTGTCTGGTATCGACGCGTCGACCAGGGCGCGCGGAAGCGACTCGGACTCGCGCATGGGCCGCGTGGCCAGCATTTTTCCGCTCGCTGCCACGAAAAGTCCGCGCAGATCGATATCGGGAATCAGCCGACTGGAATCAGTGAAGACTCGTACGCCGGAATTCTGGGTGAAGTGGGCGTAGATGTGCTTTTCGCCGTCGTACCACACCGCGAGCGCGTGGCCGATGTTGTTCGGTCGGCCGGCGAGGACGATCGCGACCGTTCCCGGCGGCGCGTCGATGAGCCGCTCACGTACGGCGTCCCAGGAGTCGATACGCGCGAAATCGCGGTCCGGCACATGCGGAAGGAGGTGGCCGGCGGCAACGCCAAAATCGTCAACCGCGGTCCGCGTTCCCTGGCGGACTCCGGCTGGAAACGCCTTTCCGGCGAACTTCTGGACGAAGTCCAGGCAGGCCTCGACATTCGGTGCGGTCTCCTCGACCACGGATCGCAGTTTCTTGTCCGCTTCGGCGTACGGGTTGACGATTCGGACGTACGTCTGTCGGCGAAGCTGTGCCCGGTCACTGCCGGAATACGTCGCGCCACGCGCTTTTCCGCGGTTGCTTACCACAAACAAGTCGTCCACAGTGGACGGCACCTGGTCGTCGGTCAGGCCGCGCTCGGCCTTGATCCGCTGGATCTCCTCGATCACCAGGGTCTTCTGCTGGTCGCGGACAGCTTCCGCGCGACGCTGGCCGGACGCGGCAGCCCGGTCCGTCGACGGGTTCCCGAGCCGGTCCCAGGCCTTCTTCACGAAGTTGCGGCGACCGTTCCCGCCGCCTTCGACCGGCACCTGAAGGGTGAAATGACGCTGATGAGCGGCAATTGTCTGGTGCGCCATCCCGTACGCGAACTGGCGCCGCGACCAGGCGCTGACCCGCGGTGCGACCTGTCCCGCGTCGTGGTCGACGGTAAGCACGACAGGTGGCGTCCAAACGAACTTCCGCAGCCAGTCCGGGTTTTCCTGGAAGATCTTGTGCATGTTGTGCACGTCGCTGTTCATCTGCGTCGTGGGAGCGCCAGCATGCGCCAATTCCCACGTGCCGTCGTCGTCGCGTACGAACAGGAAATGGAACCGGTCGGGCCACGGCTGATACCAGCTGCCAGTCACCTTCACCCGGTCCTCTGGAGCTCCGGCTTGGCCGTCTTCGGGCAGCTGAAGGTAATAGTCCGGCCCGACGATCCGGTTGCGCCACACCTGCGAATCCACGAAAGCCGACTCGTGCGGATAGTCCGGGGTGAACTCCCGGGTCCGCCGGTCGAGGAATCCCCAGATTTCGGTGCCATTGAACTCGACCGTGACGTGAGCGCGGCTGGGGCTGGACCCGCCGGCTCGATAGCGCCGAATCGGACGGCCAAAGCGGTCGATTCCGGCGACCTCGACCGGAACCGTCTCGTCCGGCAGCGACCTCGCTTCGACCGGCGTCGGCGTACGCCCACTCGCGATACCGTTGCCAACCGCGGCCAGGACCGACGCGCGCAACATCTCGCCGGTCACCCGCTGCGCCGGTTTTGGTGGCATCACGGCAAGAAGGACGGCGAGCGCGGCTTCGACCGCGATGTCCGAGCCGATGTTGGCAAGCGCGATCACGTCAGCGTCGCCGCGAATGGCGTTGATGACTTCCTTGGCCGTACTCGGACTCTTGATCTTCGCCACGATCTCCGGCCAGACCCGATCCACGATCTGCCGCCACAGGCCCGACCGCTGCACCGGCTCGGCGGCGGCGAGACCGTGCCCCGCCAGCGCGAGCTTGAGTCGTTCGTTCAGGTATCCGGTCAAAACCTTGGTGATCGCGGACGAGATGATCGGCCAACCCGGCACGTTCGCGCCACCGATGCCGGCCGCGGAAATCAGCAGCTCGACACCGTCGGACTGGTGTTTGATCAGCGCCTCGGCCATCAGCAGCGGGTTGTCGTCATGAGCCAGCAGCGCCTCACCGACGCCGTGTTCGCGCAGATAGACCTTCGCCTGCCAGTCCTCGAATTCCCGGAGCACGACGTTGCTGACGAGTTTGGTGCCGAATTCCAGCAACGGCGGCGCGAACGAAGCTCCAGTCGGTAGGAAAAGCGGCGCGGCGGCGTTCAACGCGTCGCCGACCGCACCAATCGCCTTCTGCACTCGATCGCGGGTCTTGTTGTCCCGAGTCGCGAGATAGCCGCGCAGTCCCCTTTCCTCGACCAGGCCACTGATCTGGTGGCCGGCGGTGTCCAGCACCCGGGACAGGTCCCCGAGCCGGTGCAGGATCTGGTCACCGTGTTCCGGGGAAACCGCGGAAATCTCGCCACGCAGGTCGTCCGCGACCTCGGCCAGCAGCCGCACCGCGGCCCGTACCTCGTGCCGCTGGTAATCCACCCGCAGCCGGGTGAGCAGTGACTCCTTGACGAAGGACCGGCCAGCCAGCGCCTCGAGGATCTCGACGAAGTGCTCGCCCTGGGCGATTTTCAGGTCGACCAGATTCCGCAACCGCGTCACCGCGGGATCGAGGCCAAGACCGGCGTCCACCCGGCGCAGCGGCGGCGGGGTCTGCATGGTGGTCGTACGGTCGGGGATGACCAGCGCGGTTCGCGCACCGCGGAACAGCTCCAGACCCGCACCTGGCTCGACCGCGACCGGCGCCGCGTGGGTGGACAGGTCGAGCACCAACAGGCGGGGCTCGTCCTTGTCGCCGAGGTCGCCGGACACCAACACCGCGTACGCCGTCGTGTCCGATGAAGCCGGCTGGTACGACACCAGCGCCGCCGAGCCAGGCTGGTCCAGCATCTCGCGCCTGAGCTGGTCGACATCGACCTCGGCGGTGGCCAGCCCGAGCTTGGCCAGCAGCCGCGCGGGCGACGCAGGCATCGCCGGAAGCAGCAGCTCGGCTGGATCGAGCCCGGCCGGGAGGCCGTCAAGCGCGATCCGGGCGGCCACCGCTTCGACCGCGGCCACCGTCGACGGCCGCGCGCTGCCGGGCGTGACCCGGTGCTGGTCGCGGACCTCGGCCACCTGGGCCGCCCATTGCGACAGGCTCGGCCGATGCCCGTCCGAAACGGCTTGGACGGCCGCGTGCAGCAAGGCGCGCGCAGCCGCCTGCGTACGAGTCAGCAGCCGCACCGCCACCGCCTGCTGCCAGCTTGTCTGGCGGCCCTGCGGGTCGATCGGCACCGCTCGGGCGGACTGCGCGAGGGCCCCCAGCACCGGCAGGTCGAGCGCTGACTTGTGAAGGTCGCTGAGATTTTCCAACGCCCGTACGTCGACCGGGTCAAGCACCGCGCCGGCCGGCTTGAGGGCAAGCCGCTCGAACGTACCGGTGGGCAGCCCCGCGACATAGTCCGCCACCATCGCCGAATGCTCCGCACCGGCGGCCAGGTGCACCAGGAAGGTGTCGGCCGGCGGCGTGGCCGCGATCGCGGCCACCAGCGCCTTCTGGTCTATCGGCTCAGCTGCCGGGCGGTCGTTCAGGTAGACCCCCGGACCAACCGGGATGACCCGCCCGTCCGGGCAGATCACCACCTCGACACCGGGCCCGGTCATCTGAACTCCCCCATCTGGACTAGCACGTCATCAATTCCTTCACCAGTTCGCCGACGTCCTGGCTACGGTCGGGCCGCGCGGTCGCGAGTTCCCGGAGCCAGAGCAGCCAGTCGGACTGTTCCCGGCCGGTGAGCACGCTCCGGTTCCGCTGGATTTCCAGGCGGGCCTGCCCCAGCTCACCGGCGAACGTCAGCCGGACGGCCGCCATGACCGCGGTGTTGGCGTGGTGCCGCGGGCTCGCCCCGTCGCCGCCACCGAGGCGTACCGGCGGCGGCGCGGCGACTCCGAGCTCCCGCAACATCTCGTGCTGACTGACGTCGGCGGCCTCCAGGTAGGCCGTGGCGAGCTGGTCGGCGGCGGCCGCGTGATGCCCGAGGTTCGCGAGCTGGACCGCCCGCGCGGCCGCCGCCGGCGCGACGGTCGGCATCGACGTGACCAGCGGTTCGGAACGCATCTGCGCGACTGCCGCCCGGATGACGGCCAGCTTGACGGCCGTCCGCCGCGGCGCGTCCACCGGCGCTCGGGATGGCTCTTTGGACTGCTGTTTCCGCAGGTACGCCGGTGCCCACGCGACCGGCAGCGAAGGCTCGCCCGCGCGGTGGATGACGGCCCGATCGCGAATCGACGACGGCAACGAAGCCAGGATCAGGCCAACTGGTACGCCAGGAGCCAGCGCGATGAGCGTGGCCCGCGGCCGCGGCGAGAGACCCAACACGTCGCCGATCGCGTCCGGCAACTGGTCGGTGTCCCGCGAGATGACGTGACCCGCCGGCACCCGGTGCGCGGTGTATCCGGCCGGCAGGCTCCGCTTGATCGCGGCGTTCTCCTGCGCGTTCAGGCCACCCCAGTGGCCGTCGAGCGTGACGTCGAGCAGCTGGCCCGCGCTGAGGTTTTCGAGCAGGTCGTACAGCTGCGCCAGATCGACCGGGCCGGTGATCTCGACGGACACCAACCCCGGCGGCTTCGGACCGATCGGCACCAGCGGCTCGGTGCCGCGCGGGTAGATCCGCAGCACGTCCTTGGTGGCGTCGAGACTCACGTTTTCCAGGCCAGGCAAGTCGATCCCGTACGAGCCAGGCAGGTTTTCCACGAGACCGGCCGGCAGCGGCTCGAGCGGGGTGGTTCCGCGCGCGTACACCCGGAAGTGGTCGGCGGCCGGCGTCACCGTACGGATGGGGCCGTCCTTGGTCCACACCATGGGAACCACGTTCGCGTCCGCGGGTGGCAAGCCAGCCGCCTGACCACGCGGCATGATGATCGGCGTGCCGCCCAGCCGGTCGGCGACGGACTGGATTGCCCGCCAGGGCCCGACCAACCCGGAAACTGGCTGGATCGCGATTTGTTTCCGCATGTTCGCTGGCAAAGCCGCGATCGCGGCCACCACCTGCGACGTGACCTGGTCCAGGTTGGCGCCGGCGGGATTGACGAACAGCACCCGCATGTTCGGCGCCAGCCGCCCGGCCACCCCAGGATCCGCGACGGCGCCCGCCGGCGCTATCGCGAAGCCGGCCGACGCCGGGACCACCGTATATCCCGGCAAAGCGTCCTGGAGCAGCTTGAGCTCCGCCTGCTCCTGGGCGGTCGTGACACGTCCGACCTGGAGCATGCGGACCGGGTGGCCGGTCGCGCGAATCAGCTTCTCGACGCGGGTGATCTCGTCCCGTTCCGCGGCGGACAACACGTTACCGGGCTTGCCGACGACGATCGTGCCGGGCCGGTCCATCGCGGGCCCGCTCGGCGCCAATGTCCGGCCGACCGAGATCTCGCCGTCGCCGGTCGCGCGCCATCGCAAGCCGTTCGGCGAGGAGAACGTACCCGGCTCCGGACCGTTCTTCAGGCCGTACGGGGCGGCGGCCGGCGCCGGATGATCGGTGCGAGCGAACAGGAAGCCGCTCGCGATGGGGGCAAACGTCGGATTGCCGGCGGTGTCGACCGGGACATGGGATGCGTCCAACGGCGGCGGCGCCTTCAGCACGGTCCGGGGGAAGAGCACGGCGGCGTCGGTGTCGGCGAGCAACTGGTCCGCGATCTCGTTCGCACGCGCCGGGGTGACGGGCTGCATGTCGCCGCCGACCTCGACTCTTAGCCCCAGCTGCGCTTCCGGCCGTAGCTGGCTGATCGCCGCCGCCACCAGCTCCGGCTTCACCACCGACTCGTCGACGACGATCGTCAGGCTGGTACGCGGTTTGACCGGCTGGGTGGGGCGCGGGCCACGAAAGAGCAGGATGACCTTGCCGTCGATGTGCGTCGACAGCTCCTGCGGCATCGAGCCGAAGTACTCGGCTTCCGCCGAGTCGGCGGCACGCATCGACGCTGGCTTGGGGTCCTGTGACGGCACCGGCCGGGTGGTCGGATGGATCGCGTACGCATCGGCCCATTCCGGCAAGGTCGCCGTCAGGCCGAGCTTGATCGGCACCAGCAGCTCCGTACGCCCCGGCCGCCCGGTCAACGCCGGCGTCGCGAAGATCAGCCGCGCCGACCGGGTCTGCTCGGGCAGGTCGGCGAAGACCTGGTTCGCGATCTCCTGCGCGCGTGCGGGAGTGATCGGCGGATGTTTTCCGAGGAACTGGACGATCACATTTTGCCGGCGATGCACCGGAATGGCGTGCAACGCCTGCTGGACCTGCGCGAGCCAGTCCGTCCCTGGCTGAGCCATCGACGGGTCCACGAAAACCAGGACTCCGTTGCTCGGCGACTGGCCTCTCGGCACGAACGCCACCGGCTCCTTGCCGCGGTAGAGCACGAGCGTGTCGCCGCCGTCGCGGACCTTGACTCCGGCAGGCAGCGACTCCGCCGGAACCCGGTCGCGGGCGGCTCGTTCCGCATCCCGCTTTGCCCAATTCGCATCGTTCTTGGCCGCGTTCGCCGCGTACTGTTCGTTCAGCCGCCGCTGAGCCTCGGCTTCTTCTCGGGCCGCCTTGAGGTGAGCCGCCCAGGTCTGGTCAGCGGAATGCTGCCGCGGATCAGGCCCCGGGACCCGGCGCCGGCCGGACTCGACCCACTCTTTGTCGGCGGCCTCCTGCTTAGCCCTCACCTCGGCCTTCGCAGCTGCCTTAGCCGCCACCTCCGCCGCATCCTGCTTCGCGTGCGCCACCTTCAACGCTTCCGCCGCACGCTCCCGTGGACCACCAGACACCGGGACCCGGCGCCGACCAGACTCCACCCACTCCTTGTCCGCGGCCTCCTGCTTCGCCTTGACCTCAGCCTTCGCAGCCGCCTTAGCCGCCACCTCCGCCGCATCCTCCTTCGCGTGCGCCAGCTTCAACACCTCTGCCGCACGCTCACGCGGATCACCAGACACCGGGACCCGGCGCCGGCCGGACTCCGCCCACTCCTTGTCGGCGACCTCCTGCTTCGCCCTCACCTCGGCCTTCGCAGCCGCCTTAGCCGCCACCTCCGCCGCATCCTGCTTCGCATGCGCCACCTTCAACGCTTCCGCCGCACGCTCATGGGGGCCACTTCGTACGGGCTGCCGAGCCCGACCAGACTCAGCCCACTCCTTGTCGGCGGCCTCCTGCTTAGCCCTCACCTCAGCCTTCGCAGCCGCCTTAGCCACCACCTCCGCCGCATCCTGCTTCGCATGCGCCACCTTCAACGCTTCCGCCGCACGCTCATGGGGGCCACTTCGTACGGGCTGCCGAGGCGGTTGTGGCGGAGCGGCTCGTACGGCGGGCGCCGAAGGCGTCTCTCGCGCGGCGGGAGGTCGCGCGGCAGTCGACCCGGCAGTGCTCTTCGTGCCGGCTGAGGTGGCGCCAACGGTGCTACCGCCCGCCGGCTGCTGGCTCGTTGTCTGGTCCACTGTCTGGCCAACGTCTGCCTTGGCCGAACCGTCCAGACGTGCCGGCGTCGGCGCACTTTTGCCGTCGGCCGCGGTCGACGTTCCGGTACGAGTGCCGGTCCCGGTCCGCGTAGCGGTCGCCGTGTCCGTACGCGTGGCGGTTGCCGTGTCCGTACGCGTAGCCACCTCGGCCTTGGCGGTCGCCCGCACCTCGGCGACGTTCTTCAGAGCCGCGGACACCTCGCTTGGTGGGATCTCGCGGATCTTGACCTGGGGTGTTGTCTTGGCAGCGGCACCCTTCCCGGACCGCTGGTCGGTCACGGTCTGCGTACTGCTGCCGCCGTTCTTCGTCGCCGTGCCGCGGTCGCCATCGCGTACAGATGCGCCGCCTGAACGACCCTCGCCCTCGACCGTGCCCCAGGTGCCGTCGGGGCGCTTGAACTTCAGGCCCGACCCACCCGCACCAGCTTCACCGTCGACCGTGCCCCAGCTGCCGTCCGGACGCTTGAACTTCAAACCCGACCCAGCCGCGCCCGGCTCACCTTCGACCGTGCCCCAACTCCCGTCGGGACGCTTGAACCTCAGGCCCGACCCAGCCGCACCAGGCTCACCCTCGGCCGTCCCCCAACTGCCGTCCGGACGCTTGAACTTCAAACCCGACCCAGCCGCGCCCGGCTCGCCCTCGACCGTCCCCCAACTGCCATCCGGACGCTTGAACTTCAGGGCTGCCCCACCGGAATCGCCGCGCGCGGCGCCCGTAGTGCCGCCCGGGCTCTGGTGCGTGCCGCCTGCGCCTGGGTTGCCGGGCTCCCGGGTCACCTCGAACCAGGTCGACGATCCGTCCGGGCGCCGTACCTCCACCAGGACCTTGGACCCGGCACCGGGCTCGCCATCGCCGGCCCGGCCCGGCCCCTTGGCCGTACCGCGCTCGCCTGCCGACGACGCGGAGTGGTTTTCCCCATCGCCCGCCGAAGGCTTGGACTTGGCGGACGGAGACGCCTGCACCGGCTTGCCGTCCAGACGATGACCACCACCAACCCAGTTCGATTGACCGCTCTCGGACCCCTGGGCCTTAACCGGCGCGGGCGACTCCGCCGGCTTGCCATCCAGACGATGACCATCACCAACCCAGTTCGACTTACCCGACGACCCACCGGCCGGCTCAGCCTTCGCCCCTCCAGCCGTCACCGGCTCAGGTGACTCCGCGGGTTTGCCGTCCAAACGACGACCATCACCCACCCAGTTCGATTGACCGCTCTCGGACCTCTCGGCCCTGACCGGACCAGACTCGTGCACTGGCTTGCCATCCAAGCGCCAACTACCGCGCTCCCAAGACTTCGGCAGCTTGGAGGCCGCCTCGGCGGGGTCCTGTCGTACGAACGTGCCGGTCTTGGCGTCGTACTGGAAGACGCCATCCCGCGGCCCGTCCGCCCGACCGAAATGCCCCTCGATCGCGGCCATCGTGCGTGGCTTTCGGCCCGTCTCCAACGGATCCGGTCCAGTCGCACGCGGTGGTGGCGTCGGCTCGTGCCCGGTCCCGTGCTGGACAGTCGCCGACTCACCAGCGTCGCCGCCGGCGGCGGCACGCTCACCTGCCCCACTCGGACGAGGCGGAATCCGCCGATCCAACCCCTGGGCGACCTTCTGCTGAACATCAGACCGGTCTGGCCGCTGCCCAGCACTGCCAGCGGGTTTGCCTTCATGCACCGGCGGCTGGGCCGCGTTGGCCTCCGGCGCATCGCGTACGTCTGCGCCGGGCTTGGCGCCGGGCGGCTGGCCGTGCGGATCAGCCGCGGCTTTGTTGGCAGGAGCCGTATCCAGTGAGGCGCGGCGAGGAGGTGCGGCCGAGGACGCGGCAGCATCGTCGGGACCATGCGGGCCGGCCGGCGCCTTTTTCGCCGGCGGAAGCATGTTCTCGTTTCGTGGCAGTGTGCCCTGGCCCTTCGGCGAAACCACAGTCTCGTTGCCACCCGGCTGCCCCTTCGGCTGGAGCGTTTCGTTGCCACCGGATTGCTTCATCCCCGGCTGAGGTGCATCGAGTCCAGAGGTCTTCGGACGCGCCAGGTTCCCGTCGTCGTTGGCACCAGCGCGGTTCGACGGCGGCGTCGAGCCGTGGCTGGCAGTCCCGGTGCCCCGCGGCGGGTTGCCGCCTAGGTTGGCCTGGTCCAGGTCGGTGCCGTGTGGTTGCGTTCGTGGCGGGGACTGCTGCTGCTGGGCGTGCCCGTCAGGCTGGGGTCGCATCGGTACGGGAGTGCCGGCCTTGCTCGAAGCGCCAAGGTCCTGTCCGACCTTCTGACTACCCTCGCCGGCGCGGTTCGGGTTCGCCCGCGCAGACGCCTCCGGCGCATCGCCGTGCGCCGAGAGCTTGCCTTTCCCGGCATCGCCCACCGCTGATTCGTCCAGATGCCCGGAGGTGGCACGGCCGCCTTTGGGCACCGACGGACCGGCCAGGTCGCGGTTGGGATCCAGCCGGTTCGGGTTCACCTGGCCGGGCCTGCGGCCACCCCCAGTCGCTCCCCTTCCGCCGGTCTGCGGTTGTTCGTTCCGTGGGTTGGGGATCTGGTTGGCCGGCCCGCGGCCGCCGCCAGGCGTCGCTCGTACGCCGTTGCCCTGCTCGTTGCCCTTGTCCGTGGCCGGTGCCTTCGGCTGGACAGATCCCGGTCGCCCGGACGCCGGACCCGAGGGGCCGTGGTTCGTGGTCCCGGTGTATTTGACGACGCTGCCTGGGTTCGCACTGCCGTGCTCGGCCGGCGGCGCGGACTTCACGCCGGTGACGCCTGCGTGTTCGCCCGCTGGGCCGTTGGACGACTGCCCGTCCTTTCCGCCGGTGGGTTTTGCACCGCCGCCAGGACGTGGTGCGCCGGCGTGGCCCTGCGCCGCGTCGGGGTTGGGACCGCCACCGCCCGGCTTGAAGGGGCGACCCACCAGGCCACTGGCACCGTGCAGCAGAGCAGGAAGAACACCAAGGCCGAGCGCGAGAGCGAGGTCCACCGGGTTGACGGTGAACGGCTGACCGGTGGCGCCGGCGCCGATGCCCTCACCGAGCGCCCAGACCCCGGCACCAGTGACCACACCGACGGTGACGCCGCTGAGGAACGGCGCCACCAGCTCGGAGATCTTGGGGATGATCTTGGTCAGCAGCGAGGCGATCAGGTTGGTCAACGCCGTCATGATGCCGTCCAGCGGAACGAACATCAGGGCGAAACCCAGGATGGACGTGACCAGGTTGATGATCATGTTCTTGAGCGCCTGGGCAATGATCTTGCGGACCTGCTCGGCATAGGCCCGGATTTGGTCTGCGACATCCCGGGAATGGTTCGCCGCCAGGAAGACCTGCTGGCCGACCAAGACGCTGACCTCGGCCGCGTACCGGTAGGCCTGCCCGCTCCAGTCCCGGCCTTTCAGCGACTCCTCGACGGCGCGGGCGAGCGTCTCCAGGTCGCCCGCCATCGCGTCCCACTGCCTCGCGAGATCGTCCAGCTTCCCGGGATCCGGATAGTCGTCGCTCACCGGCCGCCTTCCGCTCGCTTGCTCCCCGTACGCCGAACAGACGCACCGCAAAGCCACCATCGCAGCGATGACTTGTGCTGCCACAGAACCCAAAACGGAGGACGCCGCTGGCACCCCGTCCGGAGGACTTTCAGATGTCCCCGGTGAACCACCACGCCTCGGCGACCGTCTGCGAGGTGGTACGAGACAGCGAACGGGAGAACACGATGGCGACCGATGACGAACTGACCGACTTCCTCCGGCAGGCGCAGGAGATCACCGCCCAGGTACGGGCGGCCGGCGAGCGGATGGCCCAGCGCGAGATCGTCGGCGTGTGCGAAGGCGGCGCCGTGCAGGTGACGATGACGCCGGCCGGCGAGATCCGCTCGGTGCGGATCGCGCCGAACGCGGTGGACCTGGACAACCTGCGGCGGCTGGAGCGCCAGATCGCGCAGGCGATGCAGAACGCGCTGGAGAACGTCCGCGGTGTCGCGGAGCAGATGGTCCGCCCGCTCGCCGCCGATCTGTCCAAGCTCGCCGACGGCTAGTGGTCGGGCCGGGGCGAAGGCTGCGGGCAACGCCCCGGCGGTAGTCATCCGACGATGCCTCGACCCATCGCGACCATGTCGTCGAACACGCCGAAGACCCCCATCGCGAGCGCCGCCGAGACGATCAGGCAGACCATCCCGATGACCTCCACGAACCGGCCGCGGTCGCGGGTGTCGAGCACCTGCCCGAAGGAGGCCTGCTCGTCCTCGCGCGGCGGGCGGTAGAGCACCGCGACCGTCACGCCGGCACCGACCACCAGGCCGCCGACCAGGACCAACGTCCAGACTGCCGCGTCCATGTTGAGATACCGGTACGCGCTGGTGCCCACCACGGCGAACAGGCCGACCGCGCCGGCCGCACCCACCGGCACCACCTCGCTCGCGAACCCGACCTGGCGGGCCCGGGCGACCAGAGCGAGGCCGCCGGCCGCGGCCAGGCCCAGCGCCCACGGGTTCCCGGACAGCGCGAGCGCCGGCAGCGCGGCGACCAACGCCACCGCGGGGAACACCAGGATCAGCGTCAAAAGCTGCTCGGCGTGCCGCATCAGCTGGGTGGTCGCCGGAGCCACGCCGGCGGCGTCCTTCGGCATCCGCGCGCTCCAGGCGGCGACCAGGCCGGCGAGCGGTCGCGCCGCCGCCACCATCGCCAACGCGGCCACCGCGGCAGCGGCCGCGGTCTGCGTACCGTTGGCGCCAAGGACCGCCAGCACCACCGCGACGGCGCCGGCCACCGCGAACGGCACCTCGGCGGCGAGCACGGCCGGTCCCGGGGTGGCCCCGAGGGCCATCGCCATCCCGACATTCGCGCCGACCACGACACCACACCAGAAAAGCTGTCCACCCGGGGCGGTGCCGAACATCGTGCCGACCACTCCGCCGGCCGCCGCGAGACACGGCACCGCGCACAGCGAGATCGCGAGGCAGGCGGTGGCCGGCAGCCGCGTCCGCCGCTGGTTCAGCGCCCACGCGAGCGAGAGCATCACGATGGCGACCAGGACGAGCCCGATGGCGGCGACGAGGCCACCACCTGGCGGTCGCAAACCCAGGACCGCGGCCGCGAGGGTGATCCAGGCCGCGCCCAGCCAGACGACCAACACCCCTCGGTGGCCGGTGGTCGTACGGCGCTCCTTCGACTCCTGCGCGACCAGTTCCTCGATGTCCTCGACGACCGGTGTCATGCCCGGGTCCTGGGCGCTGTCGCGCAGGTAGAGCACCTGCCCGTCGGCGACTCCCGCCTCGGCGAGCGACAGCTCGATCGACCACGGCTCGCCGCCGGCCGGCGCGAGCGACCAGGCCGGCGGCATGACCGCGCCACCGCGCTGGCCGCAGAGGCCGGCGAGGTCGGCCACGTACTCCCCGATCGGCGTCTGGCTGGGAAGCGCGAGGTCGACGCGCTTCTCGTCGCCGATCACGGTGATTCTGCTGCGCCTGTCCAACACGGGTCAGCGCCGCCAGGTCTGCGCGTTGGAATGCTCGGCGTTCGTGTAGTTCTCGTACGACACGTCCAGCGCGTGCGCGATGAACGGCAGCAGCCCCGTGTTGCCCTGCGTACCGTCGCCCCACAGGCCGAGCGAGGCGAGGTTCCACTCCTGCTGCAGGCCGGTGAAGTACTGGTAGGCGTCGCCTTTCCAGCTCTCCGCGAGCGGCGCCAGCTTCTTGTGCAGGGTGTCCAGCTCGCTGGCCAGGTTGCCGGAGATGGTACGGATGTGGGTGCCGGCCTCGGCGAGCTCGGCCGGCACCTGCAGGTTGCTCGATTCGATGTCAGGCATGGTGGTTCCTCCCGTACGGGTTCGCGCGGATCACAGGTTGGCGGGCGGCACGTACGCGGTCGGCTGGTTCGCCGCGCCGTTCGGCGTCGAGACGATGTTTCCGTCGATGGCGACGAGGTTGTGAAGGTTGTCCGCCTCGCTGTTGACGTAGTTGACGTAGTTGCCGCGCAGGCCCTGGCCGATGTCGACCAGCGCGTCGTGCAGCGCGATCGAGTAGACCTGGAAGTTGGTCATCATCTCGGCGAACTGCACCGCGCTGACACCCAGCCAGGTCGCGCCAAGACCTTCGACGTAGGTCCGCAAGAGGCCGAGCTGGGTCTGTACGTCCTGGGCAGTCGTGTCACAGTCCGCGGCGGCGGTCGTCACGTACTCCGGCGTGACGTTGAACTGGGTCATGCTCGCTCCTTCTTCTGGTTGGTACGTGCCGTGGGAGTCACCGTGCGGCTCCGCTGGTCATCAGGTCCTCGGTGAACGCCACCTGGATGAGCTCGGTGGGCGCCCGCCGGGTGACCAGCACGCCGCGACCCGGCGGTCGTACGGCCGCCCGCTGGTCGCCGACCAGCACGCCTTCGCGCCGGTCGCCGCTCAACACCAGGCCGGCACTGCCCATCTCCTGCATCCGGGCCACCAGCAGGTCGGTCATCAGCGTGCGGGACGAGCCGGCGACCCGGCGGGCGAGCACGATGTGGAAGCCGATGTCCCGGGCATGCGGCAGGAACTCCACGAACGGCCGCAGCGGACTCTGCGGTCCGCCGCCGACCAGGTCGTAGTCGTCGACGACCAGGTAGATGTCCGGGCCCTCCCACCAGGTCCGGGCGGCGAGCTCGCGGGGCGTGATGGTGGACGGCGGCAGCCGCTCGCGCAGCTTCGCGCTGACCTGCTCGACGTAGACCTTGAGCGCCTCGGAGTCCGCCGCGTACGCGCCGAGATGCTCGTCCGGCACCTGCCCGAGCAGGCTGCGGCGATAGTCGGCGACCACGAACCGGACCTCCCAGCCCGACCGGCGGCTGACCATCGCCGAGATCCACGTACGCAGGAACGAGGTCTTGCCCGAACCGCTGTCACCGAAGACCAGCAGATGCGACTCGTCGGTCGCGAGGTCCACCTCGACCTGGCCGAGGTCACGCTGCGCAATGCCAATAGGGATGCCCGTTGGTACGCCGACGGATGCGCCGGCGTTGGTCGATCGGGCCGGCAGCGCCAGCACGTCGGGCAGGTCGATCCGGGCCGGCAGCAGCCGAATCGGCGGCGCGGCGGCACCCCGCCAGGCCTGGCCGATCTGGTCGAGGATCTCCAGTTGGGCTTCGCGCAGACCTTCGGTCGACTCGGCGCCGTCCATCCGCGGCAGCGCGAGATGGAAGTACAGGCCCGGTGCGGCCAGACCGCGACCGGGGGTGCCGGCCGGGATGGCGGTGGCCAGCCTGCGGTTGATCTCGGAGTCGGTCGGGTCATTCAGCCGCAGCTCGATGCGGGTACCAATCGAGTCCCGCAGCGCCGGCCGGATCTCCATCCACCGGCTGGCGGTCAGCACCAGGTGGACGCCGACGCCGAGGCCGCGGGCGGCGATCTCGGTCACCAGCGCGTCGGCCTCCTCCACCGTGCCACGCAACGCGCCCCAGTTGTCGATGAGCAGGAACACGTCGGCCGTACGAGTGCCCGCCGGCAGCCGGCCAGCGGCCCGCCGGGCCCGGAACTCGGCGACCGAGTCCACCCCCATCGACCGGAACAGCCGCTCCCGCTCGCCGATCAGCGAATGGATCTCGCTCAGCGTGCGCCGGACCAGCTCGTCGTCACTGCGGCCGGCCACGTTGCCCACGTGGGGCACGTCCGCGTACGGGTAGAGCGTGCCGCCACCGAAGTCGAGGCAGTAGAACTGCATCTCGTCCGGAGTGTGCGTGAGCATCGCGGACAGCATCATGGTGCGCAGCAGCGTGCTTCGGCCGGTCTGTGGTGCGCCGACCAGCGCGAGATTGCTTTGCGTACCGCCGAAATTCACCATCAGCAGCTGCTGGTCCTGCTGCAGCGGCCGGTCCAGCACGCCCACTGGCACCATCAGGTCGCCGCCGGCCCATTCCGGCGCGCACATCCCGCGGGCGGGGCGTACGCCGGGCGCACCCAGCAGCAGGTCGAGCGGGACGACCGGTGGCAGCGGCGGCAGCCAGACCTGGTGCGCCGGCGCGGCCAGCGGCTTCATCTGCTGGACCAGGACCTGCAGCTCGGTCGGGCCGCTCCGCTCGGTCGTCTCCTGCTCGGCTGGCTCCGCCTCGGCGGGCCCTACCGCGCTGTCCGGCAGCGGCCCGACCTCGAACGGCACCAGCGTGCGGATCGGACCAGCCGCCTCGGTCCGCTGCGCGCTGGTCAAGTACGCCGCCGACACGTGCGCCACCCGCAGCCGCAGGTACACCGACTCGCCAACCTTGAGGTAGGCCGAGCCCGGGATCGACGGCAACTGGTAGGCGTCGGTCGTACCAATCACCGCGCGGCTCTCGCTCGCCGAGAACGTCCGCAGGCAGATCCGGTACGACAGGTGCGAGTCCAGCCCGCGCAGCCGGCCTTCCTCCAGCCGCTGCGTCGCCATCAGCAGATGCATGCCGAGGCTGCGCCCGACCCGACCGATCTGGACGAACAGGTCGACCAGCTCCGGGCGGCCGGACAGCAGCTCGCTGAACTCGTCGACGATGATCATCAAATACGGCATCGGCTCCAGCTGCGTACCGTCCGGCTTGGTCGCGCCGGCCGCGCGCCGGGTCTGGTATTCACGGATCGAGTCCACGTCGCCGGCGTCGCGCAGCATCTGCTGGCGCCGCTGCTGCTCGCCGAGCAGGGCGGCGTGCACCCGGCTGATCATCGCCTGGTCATCGACCAGGTTGGTGATCAGCCCGGCGACGTGCGGCAGCCCGGCCAGCGGCGCGAACGCGGCGCCGCCCTTGAAGTCGATCAGCACGAAGCTCAGCGTCTCCGGCGAATGGGTGAGCGAGAGACCAGTCACCAGCGTCCGCAGCAACTCGCTCTTGCCGGAGCCGGTCGCGCCGACGATCAGGCCATGCGGTCCGGACCCGCCCTGAGCCGCCTCCTTGAGGTCGAGCAGGACCGTCCCGCCGTCGCTGTCCGTTCCGATCGGCACTCGCAGCAGCCGGCTGCTGTCGGGGCGTACCCAGAGCGTCGCGGGATCGATCGCGAGCGGGTCGCCTTCGAACAGCATGTCCGTCAGTGACACGTCCTTGGTCAGCATCTGATCGCTCTCGTCGATCAGCCGAAGCGGTGCGAGCTGGCGGGCGATCAGGTCCGCCACCTGCGGCTCCATGGTGTCGGCAACGCAACCGTCCACGGCGGCCGAGACCAGCTCCGTACGGCCTTCCAGCGCGGCCCGGCCGTCCTCGCCCAGCCGGATCCGCAGGTCGACCCGGCTCGGCTCGTCCGCTTCGCGGCTCGCCAGGAAGATCGCGGTCAGCCCGTACGTCGGCCCGGCCGTCTGCAGCAGGCTGCGGAACAGCTGCGACCGGCCCCACTCGGACACCGGCTGGAAGCCGGTGAACAGCACCACCAGATGCCGCGGCCGCGGCGCCTGGTCACGCTCGAAGGTGATCTGTGTCCGCTGCAACGACAGCTGCTCCTGTCTCGCGTGCACCTCACGTTCCAGGAAGCCCGCGAGGTCAGCGGTGTCGACCCGTACCAGCGGAAGCACGCCCGACTCGCCGGCCGCGTCCGGTTCGATCGTGTGCGGCAGCCATTTCGCCCATTCCCAGTCGCCGCCGTCGGACATCTCGACGGCGATCATCAGGTCGTCCGGCGCGTGCAGCACAGCGAGCTGACACAGCAGCGCCCGGGCGAGGCCGGCGGTCCGCTCCGGCGCACCGAGCAGGCTCACCACGCCGGCCGCGCCGAGGTCGACGACCGCCGGCTGGCCTTGCACCGCGCCCAGCCGGGACATCAGCCGCCGGGCGCCGGCCAGCGACTCCCAGTCGTACTCACCGAGCGGGTCGAGCTGCTGCGCCAGCCTTACCGGCGTGGTCAGGGTCGCGCGGCCGAGGCCGATGCGTACGCGCATGAAGTCCGAGTCCCGCCGCCGGCGCTCCCAGATCCGCTCACGGGACGTGCTGATCGCCCACAGCCTCACCGGACTCGGGTGATTGACCGCGTTGGCCGCGCGCTGGGCGGCGGCGTTGGCCCGGGCCGTACCGCGGGCCTGCTCAAGATGTGCCCGGTAGCGGGCTCGCTGGCGCCTCGCGTCCCGGCGGTTGCTACTGCGCATCTGCGACCGCATGGCGATCGTGACTCCGACCGAGACGACGACGAAGAGCAGGCCGAACGCGATGATGACCGGGCGGCCGAAGGTGACCATGTAGCCGGCCATGCCGACCGAGCTGAGCACCGGCAGGATCATCGCCAGCCAGCCGCCGGCGTTGCGGCCTTTCCCGGCCTCCGGCGGCAACGGCAGCGTGACCGGCTCGTTCGACGGCTCCGGCGGCGCGAACCGGGGCGGTCGGTGGAATGCGAGCCGGGTCATCTGGTTGCCCTCCTTCGAACTGCCATCCGAACTGCCCTTGGAGCTGTCATGCCGCTCATGCCGCCGTACACCGGACCGTCACCTGCGCGACCGCGATCCCGGCCCGCGCCGACGGCGACAGGCCGGCCGCGGACAGCTGGACAGTGACGCCCCCGCTGCCAACCGGATAGGTGCCGTGCGGCGTCCAGGTCCCGGCCGCGGTGGTCTGGTCGACGGTGAACCTGGCGATCTCGGCGCCGCCGGATCCGTCGAGCACCGAGTAGGTGGCCGCGTGGACGGGCTGATAGACCGAGGTGTCCGGCACCGGCGTGAAAACCAGCACCTGGCAGCGTTTCATCGCGTCCGGTGGACGGAACCACCATTGGAAAGTCGGTGTCTTCGCCGCGCCCGTACCAGCGAACGGGACCGCCTCGAAGTCACCGTGACAGCCGTCCTGCGCCCACCCGCCCTGGCCAATGGTGACCCACGTCGACTGCCGGCCGTCGACGGTGAACCCACGGTCGGTGGCGACCGTGCAGTCCCAGCCAGTGCTCGCCGCGTACGTCCCGACGGCCGCCGGACTCGCTGCCGCGGCCGGCGTCTTGTCCTTCAGGGGCACCGGTTTTATCAGCTGCATCGCGACGCCGGCCAGCAGTGCGAACAGGGTGGCCACGGTCGCGACGATCAGCGTCACGTGCGTACGGGCAGTGGGGCGCTCGACGCCGGGCCGAGCCCAGCCCTGCTCCCGAAAGGCCTTCAGGAACTCCTGCCGCTGCTCGCTCGGCGCCCCGATGCCGCTGTCCTGCCGTGTCTCGACGCTGGTCACCATTCGCCCTACCTGATCGGCGCCGACTGGCGCCTCATCCGCTGACACCTCCATGACGGACCGAACGCGGCGCCGGTTCACTTTCCGGGCGAAGCTTCTCCAGTTTTATTTGTTGCTCTCGGTGACCGGCGGATCCTTGTCGTCGCGGCTCAGGTCGGGGCTGGGCGCCTTGCCCGGCGGCGAGGCCTCCGGCTTGGGCGTGGAATCGCCGGGAATATCGGTCGGCAGCTTGGCCGGCGGCTTCCAGCCGTCGGCCGCCGCGGTTTTGTCTCCGCCGGACAGCACGCTTCCCCACCGGAGGAATTCCGCGGACACGCTCTCCTCCGCATTCGCGTAGTTCGACGCGGCCGCGAGAATGACCCTGCGGACCTTGCCGAGCGCGGAATGACCCTCTGGCGGGACGGACTTGCCATCGTAGTTTTTGTCGAACATCTCACCAAACATCGCGGTGTAGGCGTTGGACCAGTCGGCGTTGAAGCTGTCCACCTCGGCCTTGGTCTGTCCCGCCCACCCGACTTTCAGGCTTTGCCACGTCTGCTCAATGGCGTTGAGGTGTTCGATGAGAACGGTGGTCGCACCGTCGATGCCCACGGCGTTCAGTTCGATCTGGCCAGGATCCACGTCGATTTTCTTCGCGACGTCGTCGTAGTTGTCAGGCGGCTTCACCCAGCACCTCCAAGATGTCCGTGCGCCTTCTGTCCCTCGGCATTGATCTGGGCGAAGAACGAGGCGTTCTTCGCCTCCGACTCGACATAGTTCTGATAAGAGGAGCGCATCCGCACGACCGCCTCGTCGAGCATGCCCAACAGACTTCCGGTGGCCTTGAAAAAATCCGTGGACAACGCCACGAACGAATCGCCCGCGGGGCTTTTCCAGGAGTCCTCGACGGAGCGGAAGATCCCGGTCACGTACTGGATCGCCAACTCCATGCCATCGCGTTCCTTCTGCACCGCGCCGACCGCCGCGTTCAGTTTGGGCAGGTCGGTCGCCCAGTCGATGTGGGTCTTGTCCTTGTCATTCAGGACGGTCGTTATCGGCCTGCCATCCGGGCCGTACGTCGTCGTGCTGCCATCGGAACCGGTGACGACGAGGTCACCATTGTCATTGTACGTGTAATGGTCCGCGACGGACTCGTTGTTCCCGGTCCAGCTTTCCAGCAACGCGCCTTTGCCGTCGTACTTGAAATGCTGGTCGCCTTGCGTGACGATGGAGTCGCCATTGGGCAGCCACTGAATGGTCTGAGTCGGCTGCCCGGGTTTGTCGACCCGCACCGGTTTGTTGTTCTCGTTGTATTCGGTGACCGTCTTGTCCGGATCGGTCAATGTGTAGTGGCCGTTGCCGAGCGACTTGTACAACGCCGCCGACGACTCGTTATTGCCTTTCCATTCCTTGATCTCGTTGCCGTTGTTGTCGTACAGCACGTGGTCAATGCCGGTGGTCGCGACATAACCGTCGCCGCGGTACTCGTACGTCGTGACGCCATTCGGCCCGGTTGTTCGAATCGCGCGGTTGTCGACGTACTCGGTAACCGTGCCGTCGGGATCAGTCAGCGTGTACTGGCCCTTGCCGGTCGAGTGATAGAGCGCCGCCTTCGACTCGTCGCCACCCTGCCACTGCTTGATCTCGTTGCCATTGTTGTCGTACAGGACATGGTCGTCCCCGGTGGTCGTGACGTAGCCGTCGCCGCGATACTGGTACGTCGTCACCTGACCTTTGGCCGTGGTCATCCGGATCGCGTGGTTGTCCGCATACTCGGTGACCGTGCCGTCGGGATCGGTCAGCGTGTATTGGCCTTTGCCGGTGGAGTGGTAAAGCGCAGCCTTCGACTCGTCACTGCCCTGCCACTGCTTGATCTCGTTGCCATTGTTGTCGTATAAGACGTGGTCGTCGCCGGTGGTCGCCACATAACCGTCACCGCGATACTGAAAATTCGTGACCTGACCATGCGACGTCTGCTGAACCAAATGACCGTCAGTCGTCCGCTCGGTAACAGTCCCGTCCGGATCGGTCAGCGTGTAATCACCATTGCCGAGCGAATGGTAGGCCGCCGCCGATGATTCGTCGTTCCCTTGCCACTGCTTAACCTCATGACCAGCACTGTCAAACAGAACATGG